>JAOADJ010000036.1 GCA_026417375.1 Melioribacteraceae bacterium
CCAGGTACTGAACAGGAATGGAACGGAATTATTAGACATGGAGCTAAATTATTATTTGCATTTTGTGAAGCAACAGTTCCTAAAGTAACTGTCATTATTCGCAAAGCTTATGGTGGTGCATACGATGTAATGAATTCAAAACATATAAGAGGAGATTTTAATTTTGCTTGGCCAAGTGCAGAAATTGCTGTGATGGGTCCAAAAGGTGCAGTCGAAATTATTTTCAAAAAAGATATTTCAAATTCAGAAAATCATGAAGAAAAACTAAATGAAGTATTGAATGATTATATTGAAAGATTTACAAATCCATATATTGCTGCTGAACGCGGTTATATTGATGAAGTAATTATTCCTAGTGAAACAAAATTAAAAATTGTTAATGCTTTTCAACTTTTAAAGTCTAAAGTTGATTCTAATCCCAGGAGAAAGCATTGTAATATTCCGTTGTGATTAATTTTTGACAATTAATTCCAATCTTAAAAAATTAATTTAAAGATTTACTTTACCTTGCTTTAGAGATATGCCACTCCTAATTTTACACCACTAAAAAAATATTTATAGGTGAAATTGTGAATCCAATTAATCATGTTATTGTAAGTTTTGTAAAATTACTACCAAAACCTGTCGTTTATATTTTTGCAAAAAAATATATTGCAGGTGAAAAATTAGAAGATGGGGTTAGGGTTGTTAAAGAATTAAACTCAAAAGGAATTTTAGCAACAATGGATGTTTTAGGAGAAGCTGTTACTACAAAAAAAGAATGTGAAGATGCAAAAAATGAATGCTTGCTTGTTCTGGATACAATAAAAAATAATAATCTTAATTCAAATTTATCATTAAAACCAACTCAATTAGGTTTAGCAATTGATGAAGAATTTTGTTACAATAATTTAGTTGAAATTGTTGAACGAGCTAAAAGTTATAATAACTTTGTTCGAATTGATATGGAAGATTCTCCATTTACTGATGCTACAATTAATTTGTTTAAAAAATTAAAAGAAAAATATGATAATGTTGGTATTGTTGTTCAGGCATATTTAAAGAGAACTTTGGATGATGTAAAAAAATTAAATCAAATCGGCACAAACTATCGTTTATGTAAAGGAATTTACATTGAACCGGAAGAAATTTCCTATAAAGATTATCAAAAAGTTCGTGATAATTTTCTTGATATTTTAAGACAAATGTTAACTGATGGCAACTATGTTGGAATTGCAACTCATGATGATTACTTAGTTGAAAATGCTTATAAAATGATTAAAGAAATGAACATACCAAAAAATAAATTTGAATTTCAGATGCTATATGGTGTGAAAGAAAATTTAAGAGATAAAATTAATGCTGATGGATACAAGATTAGAATATATGTTCCTTTTGGAGAACATTGGTATAAATATTCAATTCGTCGTTTACAGGAAAATCCAAATATTGCATGGTACATAACTAAAAGTATTTTTTCGTTTAATTAATGAATGTATTAGGTATTGAAACTTCGTGTGATGAAACATCAGTTGCTATTATTAGCAATGGAAATGTTCTTTCAAATTTAGTTGCATCGCAGGATATACATAAAATTTATGGTGGAGTTGTGCCTGAACTTTCAAGTCGGGCACACCTTCAAATGATTCTACCACTTCTTAAAAAAGCAATTCAAGAAGCAAAAATTTCAATCAATGATATTGATGTAGTTGCTGTTACTGCCGGACCCGGATTAATTGGGGCATTATTAGTGGGATTAACTTTTGCAAAAGGATTATCATATTCTTTAAACAAACCTTTCATACCTGTTAATCATATCGAAGGACATATTTTTTCAGGATTTTTAATGAAAGAAAAACCAGAGTTTCCATTTTTATGCTTAGTTGTTTCAGGTGGTCATACTTTATTACTTTATGTGGAAAATGATTTAAAGATTAAAAAACTTGGTAGCACTATAGATGATGCAGCAGGAGAAGCATTTGATAAAGTTTCGAAACTACTTGGTTTAGGTTATCCCGGTGGTCCATTAATTCAGAAATATGCTGAAAATGGTTCTGAAACAAATATAAAATTCCCTGTTGCTAAATTAAAAAGTGAATATGATTTTTCATTTAGTGGAGTAAAAACTTCTGTATTAAGATTTATTCAAAAAGAATTTGGCGAAAATAAAATATCAGAAAATGATTTAGCTAATATTTCTTTTGCATTTCAAAATTCAATAGTAGATGCTTTAACAGAAAAAGTTGAATTAGCATTAAAAAATTATAAAGTAAAATCAATTTCATTAGTTGGTGGAGTTGCTGCTAATAAAGCTTTAAGAGAAAAATTAAATGACATCTCAAAAAAAAATAATGTTAGTTTTATTGCACCTGCTTTGGAATATTGTGGAGATAATGGTGCAATGATTGCTTATCGTGGGCAAAAACTTTTTGAAGCAGGATTAAAATATGATTTGAACTATAATGCTTATCCAGGTTTATTAAACAATACATTTATTATCTGATGAAAAAATTATTCAACAAAATTTTTGTTACAAAAAATGAATTTTATCTTTTAATAGTTTGGATATTTTTTGTAATTGCGGTTTTATTTTTTGCTTTTATTATTCCTAATAAATTTAGTTTTTCAAATCCAATTGAATTTGAAATTAAAGAAGGGGATACTCTCGAAAAGATAACAGATTCACTATATTCAAAAAAAATAATTCCAAATAAATTAAACTTCAGAATAGCAGTTTTTTTGAAAGGAGCAGATAAAAAAATTAAAGCTGGTGAATACATTTTTGATAAGTCATTAAATTATTTTCAGTTAGTAGAAATATTAAGTGGTAATGTTAAATATTCTCAGAAAAAAATAACAATACCTGAAGGTGTTGATCAATTTCAATTGGCTTCATTATTAAAAAATGAATTAGGTATTGATTCAACTGAATTTATTGGTCTTTCAAAAAGTAAATCATTTATTTTTTCTTTAGGATTAGAAGTTGAAAATTTAGAAGGATATCTTTTGCCTGAAACATACTTTTTTACTTCATCAATGAATTCACAAAATATTTTGAAGAAATTAAGTAAAGAGATGAAAAAGTTTCTTGAAGATAAAAAAGAAAGAATGAAACAATTAAAAATAAATGAACATCAATTATTAACATTAGCTTCAATAATTGATGCTGAATCAAATAACTTTGATGAATTTGCAAAAATATCAGCTGTATATCATAATAGATTAAGAATTGGTATGCCACTACAAGCTGATCCTACTATATCTTTTTTAATTAGAGAGAGGAAAAATAAAACTATCTATAAAAAAGATTTATCAATTGAATCGAAATATAATACTTATAAATATGTTGGATTACCACCTTCACCTATTAATAATCCGGGAAAACAAGCAATATTAGCAGCGCTTTATCCGGAAAAAAATAATTATTTATATTTTGTAGCAGATGGAAATGGTTCGCATCTATTTGCTGCAACTTATAATGAACATTTACAAAATGTTATAAAGTATAGACAATGGTTAAGATCTCAAAATTAATTTTACTGCTAATTACATCTCTTATATTTTGGTCATGTGCAAATCAAATTGCACCAAGTGGAGGTGAAGTAGATAAAATTCCACCTGAAATAATTGAAACTTATCCTTCAAATAAAACAATTAATTTTAATGAGCAATTAATCAAAATTAAATTCAGTGAATATGTAGATAGATTATCTGTACAAAATGCAATTTTTATTTCACCATCATTAAAATATGGATTTGAATATAACTGGTCTGGAAAAACTTTATACCTTGAATTTCGTGATACACTGTTGCTAAACACAACTTATACTGTTACTGTTGGTACTGATGTTATTGATCTAAATAATAGAAATAAACTTGCAAAACCATATACATTTACTTTTTCAACAGGTAATAAGATAGATACTGCAAAAATTTCAGGAAAAGTTTATTCTGAAAATCCATCTGGAATTTTGATTTATGCATACAAAAATATCAAACAGATTAAACCAGAAAGTGAAAAGCCAAATTATATTTCTCAGGTGGGAGCTGATGGAAAATTTCAGTTAAATGGATTAGGAAATGGTGATTATAAAATTTTAGCTCTGAAAGATAAATCTCAGGATATGTTTTACAATTCAAATGAAGATGAATTTGGTATTCAATCAAAGCAAGTTAAAATTGATTCATTAAATCAAGTTTATGATGAAATTAATTTTCTTATGACTAAAGAAGATACAATTTCACCAAGGTTATCATCAGCTTATATGAAAGATAAAAATCATTTGTTAGTAGAATTTACAGAACCAATTGATAGTTCTAAAATTTCTAATAATAATTTTTATTTATTTGATTCAACTCGTAATATTAAAATAAATGCTAAATATTTTTACAAATATGATGCAAAACCAAAACAGTTTTATCTTGCCTTTGATGAGGAAAATACTTTTCAAAATTATTTTTTAGTTGCAAAAAACATTTTTGATTTATTGGGTAATAAAACTGACGAAGATAAAATTCAATTTTTATTTAATAATGAATTAGATACAACTATAAATAAACCCACGAAAGTTTATGGTAGTTTTGAAAATGATAAAGTTGATTATGAAAATCCAAAATTAAAAATTCAATTTGCTGATGCTGTTGAGTTGAATGATATTATTTCAAGAATAAAAATTGAAGACACTAAAAAAAATAGTTTACAATTTTTTCTATCAAAAATTGATGATGCTTTGTTTGAAATTAAAATTGATTCAAAACTAAAACAAGCAAGTGATTATTTTATTTATTTTGACTCAAAAGGATTTAAAGATTTTTCAAAAAAAACTGTTGATACAACATATAAATTCACAATTACAACAAATTCTGAACTCGATTTTTCGGCTGCATCAGGTCAAATAGAAAATAGTGATTCCAGCGATGTTGTTTTTAATCTTAAATCGGTTAACAATAAAAATAATTATTCTCTTAATCTGAAAAAGAAAAACAAATTTAATTTTGAAAAAGTTATCCCGGATAAATATTTACTTTGGGCATTTAAGGATAAAATTAAAAATGAAAAATATGATTATGGGAAAATTAATCCATTTAACTACTCAGAAGAATTTTATTTTTATCCTGATACACTAAATTTAAGAGCAAGATGGCCTGTTGGTGATATTGAATTCAGATTAAAATAATCATTTGTATTAAAACTAATTGTACAAATAATATCTTTTTGATAATTCCCTAAACCAATTTATATCTTTATCTAAAATTGGTTTAATATCTTCAACCAAAAATCTTTTTGAAAATTCTTTTCTTATTCTATCTGTCCCCATTACTTTATCAAACATATTAATTCGACTAGAAGAACATAATTCAAATGGATTTTTTTCTGGATATAATTGATTATGAACTTGCATAAAATAAAATTGTAACTCGAGTAAATTAACATTATTAAAATCAGTAATATGAATTTGAATTCCATTCATTATTTTATCTTTTAAATCACCAAAATTTGGTTTAAATGAAATTGGTCTGAATAAAACTCCTTTTAGTTTTAAATCATTCATTTTTTTAGCAAGAGTATCTGCATTTATCCATTCTTGAGCTATAACCTCAAATGATAGTGTGTAAGAAATACCAATATTAAAAACTAAAAGTTCTCCTAATACACCAGTTGCAACCAAATAAAAAGGTGTTTCTTTCTGAGGAACATTTGGAGAAGTTGGAACCCAGAGTAAACCTGTATCGCTGAATTTCATCCATCTTCTCCAACCTTTCATTTTAATTACAGTTAATTTGCATTTTGATTTATTGCCAATTGATTTTTTTTCATTTAAGATAGTAGCTAACTCACCACAAGTTAAACCATATACATATGGTATTTCAAACTGGCTTACGAATGATTTAAATCCTTCTTCAACAACATTTCCTTCAATTTTAATTCCGCCGAGAGGATTTGGTCTGTCTAAAACAATGAATTCAATATTGTTTTCTGCGGCTGCTTCCATTGCTAAACCAAGTGTTGAAATATATGTATAAGATCTTACACCAATATCCTGAATATCATAAACTAAAACATCAATATCTGAAAGCATTTGTTTAGTTGGTTTATTTGTTTTGCCATAAAGTGCGTAATACATTATTCCATCAGTTGAATCAAAAAAACTTTCAAACAACTGACCTGCGCCGACTAACCCTTTAACACCATGTTCCGGTGCAAACACAGAAACTAACTTAAAACTTTTTTCATTCTTTAAAATGTCTATAGTTTTTTGAAGTTTACTATTTACACCTGTTTGATTTGTAATTAAACCAACTCTTTTTCCTTTTAGAATAGAAAAATTTTGTTTTTCTAATACATCAATACCTAATAAAACATTATGAGAATAAAGATTATTAAATGAAAATATTATGAGAATAATTGTAGCGAACGATCTTAAAAATGTATTCATAAATTTTATTTGTTAAATGAGAGAATGATATTCTGCAATAATGTGTTGCATTCATTGATAGTTTCATTAAATAAAATATCAGCACGTTTTTTAATTTCTTGTGCAATTATTTGATTATTTAATGATGCACAATTAATCAGCACGTTTAAATAAGCTCCTTTTGAAGCAGTTTCAATCAATGCAATTGCAACGCCGGCATCTGAAATTGAATTTTTGTTACCTTTTTCCATAATAACACGCAAAAGTGATAATAATTCTTTTGCTGTTTGCATTACTTTAGATGGAACTTCAGCAGCACCTATTGTAGCTTGCTCAATTTCTTGATTCCTTTTTTCTTTTTCTTCATCACTTTCTTTAGGGAGTTTAAATGCATCCATTACTTTATCAAATGCAAGATTATCTTCATTTGCTAAATAAATAAATTTTTTTTGAAATAATTCCAATTTTTCTTTTAAAGAAATCATTTCCATTTCAACATCTGAATATTTTTTCTTACCGATTGTTAAATTACAAACCATAATACCTAAACTTGCAGCCAATGAGCCACATAAAGCTGATACATTTCCTCCTCCTGGAGTAGGAGAGTTTGATGATAATTCATCTAAATAATTTTGTAATGTTTTTGTTGTTTCCATTTTTCACCCTTAAATCATGTATTCAATAATTTTTTCTTCCGGTTTAAAAGGATTTAATGAACTCAATCCCAAATTTTCAATAGCTATTTCAACTAATTTTTTTTCGTTTGTTTCTTTATTGTTGGAATAAAATTTACCAGCTTCTATTAACGCTTGAAGTGGAACTAATCCAACAATTTCACTTCCATTAACTTCAACACCAAGTCTTTTTGCTTCTTTTTTAACTTCTTCAAATGCAATATGAATTGGAGTAACATTATAGTTTGTCAAATTCATTGAAACCTGAGTAATATTATATTTTTCAAGTGATACTCCCATTCCTTTTACTTCTTTTAATCTGCCGGGAACTTTAATTGGTTTTCCGTCAACTTTAATAATATTACCATTTTCATCTTTTTTAGAATAACCACTTTCTCGTAATACTTCAGCAATTTCTTTTGCATAATTTACATCTGTTGAATTGATATTAACATTGTAAGCAATTAAAAAAAATCTTGAACCTGTAACAATTGCACCAAGTTTAGGATTAAAAATTGGTTCGCCATAATCAGGTTTCCAAAATGGATCTTTTAATTTTTCTTCTAATCCTTCATATTCACCTTTGCGAATATTAGCTAAGCTTTTTCTTTCTGGAAATCTTGCTGCAGCTTCATAAAGATAAACAGGAACATTTAATTCTTTTGAAATGATATTTGCAAACTCTTCAGATATTTTTACACATTCTTCTGTTGTAACATTTGAAACAGGAACAAAAGGAACTACATCAATAGCCCCAAGTCTTGGATGTTCACCTTTATGAGTTCGCATATCAATTTGTTCAGCCGCTGCTTTACAAGCATTAATAGCTCCATTTAAAATTCCAATTTCATTACCAGCCATTGTAACAACAACTCTGTTGTAATCAGCATCAGGTTCTAAACTTAATAGTTTTACATCTTTTGTATTTTCAATTGCTGTTTTTATTAAATCGAAAGTTTTTTGATTTTTACCCTCACTAAAATTTGGAACGCATTCAATAATTTTCATTTTAACTCCGAATTTGAATAAATAATTTTTCCTTTGCTTATTGTATATTTAATTAAGTTATAACCAATATTATAAATTATCTCTGAAATATCTTTCGCTGAAAAAATAGAAAATGATGCTTCTTTACCAATTTCAATACTTCCAGTTTTATCTGAAATCCCTAATGCATAAGATGAATTTATAGTTACTGCTGAAATAATTTCTTCAATTTCCATTTTTAATTTTAAAGCAGCTAACTGCATAATGAGATGAATATTAGGAATGTGTGAAGAACCGGGATTATAATCTGTTGATAATGCTACAATTGAATTTTTATCAATTAATTTTCTGGCCGGAGCATATTGATAATCTAAGAAAAATGAAACACCCGGTAATAATACAGTTGCAATTTTTGATTTTGAAATTTTTTCAATATCATTTTCATTAATAACTTCAAGATGATCAACTGAATTTATTTTATGTTTAATTGCTAAATCAATGCCGCCAATTGAATTAAATTGGTCTGTGTGTAACCTTAAATTAAAACCAAGTTTTTTTGCCACATTAAAAATCTGATCGACTTCATCGTAACTGAATGCTGAAGATTCAAGAAAAGCATCTATGGAATCTGCTAAATTGTTTTCTTTTATATAAGGTAAAAGTTGGTTTATAATTAAATCGATGTATGATTTATGATCATTCTTATACTCAGGTGGATAAGTGTGAGCTCCTAAGAAAGTTGGAATAATATTAATCCGTGAATTTTTTTTAAAGTAATTAATAACTTGTAAAAGTTTAATTTCATCATAAAAACTTAACCCATAACCACTTTTAATTTCTAAAGTAGTAACACCTTGTGAAATAAAATGATTGATTTTTGGATTTAATAATTTTAATAAATCATCAAAAGAAGAATTACGAACAGCTTTCATAGTTGAAACAATTCCACCACCAGCAGCAGCAATTTCTTCATAAGAAGCACCTTTTAATCGCATTAAAAATTCATTTGAACGGGAACCGGCAAAAGCAGAGTGTGTATGACATTCAACTAATCCGGGTAAAACAATACAATTTGAAGCATCAATTTCTTCGTCAACATTAATTTTTTTTGAATTTGGTATAAAGTCTTTTATAACTCCATTTTCAATTAAAATTGAATGATCAAAAAGTGGAAACAAGTTCTTCATTTCGTTCCCACGTTTATAATTTTTCCCTTTAGTATCAACTGTAATTATTTGAGTTGCATTTTTTATTAAAGTAAGCATAAAAAGAATTCCAAATTCTATAAAAATAATATTCGAAAAATAGATAAAAGAAAACTTAGTAAGCTAATTTTTTTGGTTAGGCTAAATGAATTTCTTAATTTTGCGTACTAAAAAATAAGGATCTTTGATAATGCCTTCCGGTAAAAAATTCAATATTCTGTTTGTTACATCAGAAGTGTATCCTTTTATTAAGACGGGTGGGTTAGCCGATGTATCTTCAGCTTTACCACAAAAATTACAGGAACTTGGTCATACTGTTAGATTAGTTGTTCCAAAATATGGTGCTATTGATGAAAGAAAATTTAAGATTCATGAAGTTGTTAGATTAAAAGATATTCCGATAAAAATCGGTGAAAAAGATGTTGTTTTTTCTCTTCGTTCTTCATTTCTTGTTGGACCAAAAACACGTGTACAAATATATTATTTAGATAACCATGAATATTTTGGAAGCAGGCATAGCTTATATAGTGATCCATTGACAAATGAAGATTATCCCGATAATGATGAAAGATTCATATTACTAGCTCGTTCGGTTTTTGAATTGATTCAACGCTTACTTTGGATTCCTGATGTTATTCATTTAAATGATTGGCAATGTGGAATGGTCGCACCATATTTAAGAGCATTATTAGATAAAGATCCTAATTTGAAGAACATAAAAATATTATTTACAATTCATAATCTTTGGGCTCAAGGTATTTTTCCAAAATCAACATTTGAAAAAACTGGTTTACCAAAAGAATTCAATAGTGAAAAGGGAATTTTGCACAAAGGTAATGTTAATTTTATGAAAGCTGGTTTAGTTTACTCTGATATGATTAATACAGTAAGTGAAACATATGCTAAAGAAATTTGCACTCAAAAAGAAATTGCTCAAGGTTTAGAAGAAGTGCTTTCAAAAAGGAAAAAAGATGTTTATGGAATTGTAAATGGAATTGATAATTCAGTTTGGAATCCTGAGACAGATAATAAAATTGCTCAGAAGTATTCAATTAAAAGTTTAGATAAAAAGATTGAAAATAAAAAAGCTTTGGCTGATAATTTTAATTTTGAATTCAAAAAAGAAACACCAGTAATTGGAATGATAACAAGATTAATTGACAGCAAAGGAATGGACTTAATTGAAAAAGTTTTTCCGGATTTAATGAAATTGGATATTCAATTTGTTTTGCTAGGAACCGGTGACAAAAAATATAATAGATTTTTTATGAACATGGCTTCAAAATATCATGATAAATTTTCATGCTTTATAGGTTTTGATGATGAACTGGCACATTTAATTGAAGCTGGAAGTGATATGTTTTTAATGCCTTCTAAATTTGAACCTTGTGGATTAAATCAAATGTATAGTTTGGTTTATGGTACAGTTCCAATTGTTAGAAAAACTGGTGGCTTAGCTGATACAGTTCAACCATTTAATCCAAAGAATAAAACGGGTAATGGTTTTGTATTTGAAAATTATAACCACAAAGACATGTTGAAAGAAATTAAAGAAGCAATCAAAATTTTTACAACAGAACCAGAAACCTGGAAAATTATTCAACAGAATGGAATGCAACAAGATTTTTCCTGGATGAATTCAACTAAAAAATATGTTGAATTATATAAAAAGCTTACTGAATAAAAATGTATAATGCAGTTTTTCTTGATAGAGATGGGACTATCAATCTAGATACAAATTATGTTAAAAATCCGGATGATGTAATAATTCTTCCACATGTGCCGGAAGGAATTCGGAAACTTAAAGAGTTGTTTGGTTTTAAGATAGTTGTCATTTCAAATCAGGCAGGCGTTGCAAAAGGATTGATGACTTTAAATGATGTTCATTTAGTTAATGAAAAAATTCAATTATTGTTGAAAGAATACAATACTGAAATTGATGCATTTTACTTTTGTCCTTTTCATCCTGATTATGATGATGAGGAAAAATCTAAATGTAGAAAACCTTCACCATTTATGATTTTAAAAGCTTCAAAAGAATTAAACATAAATTTGAACAAATCATATATGATTGGTGATAGAAGCAGTGATATTGAAGCAGGTTTTAATGCTGGTGTAAAATCAATTTTATTGAGTTCTGAAATAATTGATAAAGAATTAGAACAATTAAAAAAGAAAAATATTTTTCCAAGTTATATTGCAAATAACTTTTTAGAAGCTTGCGAATTTATTATAAAAGATTTCGGAGGAAATAATTGAAGAAAAAAATATTGTTATTACTGTTTCCGGTTGTTCTGTTTTTTTACTCTTGTAGTGATAGTCCTACTTCTGTTGGTGAAAATTTAATTCCAAACGATGATAAAATTACTTTTAATGAATTTGATACATTTAAAGAAGACACACCTCAAAATTCATATTCATATGTTGAAAATATTAAGCTTGGATCATCAGATAGAATAATTCTTGGAAAAACTTCTTACGGAGAATCTTACATATTATTATTATTCAGACCAACTTTAATTGATACATTAGTAACCCGCTTAAAAAATAATCAATTGAAAATTTCTGATACATGGGTTTCAATGAAACCAAATTATTTTCTTGGTGATAAAAATTTACCATTCAATTTTACTGTTCATCAAATCAGAAATAAATGGGGTATAATTGGTTTTGACAGAGATAGCTTAAAAAATTTACAATATGATCAAAATAATATTTCAACTAATATTAAAATTACAGATACATTAATAACATTTAAACTTCCCCTGAATGTTGTTGAATCGTGGTTAAGATATACTTATGACAGCACGTTAACAAAAAATTATGGAATTATATTAAAACCAACATCCAATACACAAAGAATGATTGGCTTTAAAGCAGTTTATTCAAGTGAAGAAATTTCAACATCAGTTGTTCTAAATTATGCAATTGAAAGAACACCTATTCCAGTATTCAAAGATACGCTTAATGTTTCTCCATTTTTAGATAATCATGTTGTTTCAGGAAAATTGACGAAGTTAAATAATCTATTTTACTTACAATCTTCATATGCTTTACGAGCAATATTATCGTTTGACCTCTCAAAGTTGCCAACTAATATTATTGTAAATAAAGCAACATTAGAATTAACTAAAGATGATAAAAATAGTTTTGATGGTTCACCTAGTTCAGATTCAATTGATGTTCAAATTCTAGCTGATAGTGTTTCCAAAAAACTAACGAGTGATAGTTTATATAATATTACATTATCAAAACAATCAAACTCAAATATTTATAGTGGAGATTTGACCTGGATGGTTCAAAAATGGTTGAAAGGAGAAATAAATCAGGGCTTAAAATTATCTCTAACAGATGAATATTCTGCAACATCATTAATTGCTTTTTACAACAGTAAAGAAACAAACAAAGCTTTACGTCCTCGTTTAAAAATAATTTATGCGAAAAAATGAATATGAAAAAAATAAATATTTTAATAGTACTAATTTTATTACAATCAGTTTTAATTGCCGGTGGTGGTTCAATATTTTCAAGATATGGACTTGGCGATTTTAGATATGCATATAGCGCAAGAAGAATTGGTTTAGGTGAACTTGGTTATTCAATATCGGATAGAGAATTTATAAGTAATATAAATCCAGCTGCATGGAATAAAATTGGATTAACAAGATTTGAATCTGGAATTTATGTTAATGCTTTAAATTATAGCTCATCTCAAAAAAGTGTATTTAATTCAACAACTTATTTTAATGGAATAACTTTAGGATTTCCAATCGACAGAGAAAATGGTGTCTCTTTTGTAACAGGTTTAACTCCTTATTCATTAGTTTCATATCAGGTTTTATCATCTGAAAAAAGTTCATTGGTTCCGGAACATTCAGTAACATATATTGGCGAAGGGGGAATTCAAAAATTGTTTTTTGGTTCTTCTGTTAAATTGCCTTTGGATTTTTCTGTTGGTGCTTCATTCGATTATTACCTGGGTGAAATTAATAATAACTCTGATATTGTTTTTAGTGACACTTTAGGTTTTCACGATGCAACTTTCAAAAGACAATTTAGTTATCATGGAATTGGTTTAACAGCAGGTTTAATTTCAGGTGATATAAGCAAATTATTTGGTGAAAGTAGTTTCAAAGATTTTTATATTGGTTTTTCTTTTTCACCACAAGTAAAATTAAAAGCTGATTCTTCAAGTACTTATATTTCAATTATTGGTACTTATGCTGCAAATAGTGGCTCAATAAAAAGTAATTTACCTTTAAGATTTGGAATTGGTGCTTCATTTAGAATTACTGATAATTATCTTTTTACTTTAGATTATATGACACA
This sequence comes from Melioribacteraceae bacterium, assembly GCA_026417375.1. Taxonomy (GTDB): domain Bacteria; phylum Bacteroidota; class Ignavibacteria; order Ignavibacteriales; family Melioribacteraceae; genus Stygiobacter. The sequence continues at coordinate 13,591 of JAOADJ010000036.1, forward strand.
AAAAATGAGTCAGTTCGAACTTGGAAATATTAAAAGTAAAAATTTACAAGATGTTTCAAAATTTAGTTTCGGTGTTGAATATCATCCAAATGCTGTTTTTAATGATTATTGGAGTTTAGTAATGATACGTGGTGCAGTTAGTTATGAAAAAACTCCTTATGTTTTTAATGGTGAATCAATTAACCAATTTTCAGTTTATGCCGGTTGTTCATTACCACTTAGCTATGAAAATTCATTAGACATTGCTTTTCAATATGGTAAAAGAGGAACTACAAATAAAAATTTAATTCAAGAAAATTTATACAGATTAACTTTCTCATTAAGTTTTGGTGAACTTTGGTTCATACAAATTGAAAGATAATAATTAAAATAAAATGGAATAAAGTATGTACAATTTTTTACAAAAAGATGAAGAAGTTTTTAATGTTTCAAAACTTGAGTTGCAAAGACAAGAAACACACTTAGAACTAATTGCTTCAGAAAATTTTGTTTCTTTAGCTGTTCTACAAGCTGCTGGTTCCGTTTTGACAAATAAATATGCTGAAGGTTATCCGGGTAAAAGATATTATGGTGGTTGTGAATTTGTTGATATGGCTGAAGATATTGCACGCGAACGATTAAAAAAATTATTCGGGGCTGAATATGTAAATGTTCAGCCTCATAGCGGAAGCCAGGCTAATATGGCGGTTTATATGTCCTTATTAAAACTGGGCGATACAATTTTAGGATTAAGTTTAGATCATGGTGGACATTTAACACATGGTTCTTTAGTTAATTTTTCCGGACAAATTTATCGTTCTGTTGGTTATACATTAAATAAAGAAACTCAGCTACTTGATTACAATTTAATTGAAGATTTAGCAAAAAAAGAAAAACCAAAACTTATTGTAATGGGGGCAAGTGCATATTCAAGGGATTGGGATTATTCAAAGTTTAGAGAAATTGCAGATAAAGTTGGTGCTTTATTAATGATGGATATGGCTCATCCAGCTGGTTTAATTGCAAAAGGATTACTAAATAATCCACTTCCATATTGTGATGTCGTAACTTCTACAACTCATAAAACACTTCGTGGTCCTCGTGGTGGTATTATTTTAATGGGTAAAGACAGAGAAAACCCATTTGGAATTAAAACATTAAAAGGTGATAGATTAAAATTAATGAGTGAGATTATAGATGGAATGGTTATGCCCGGAATTCAAGGTGGACCTTTGATGCATATTATAATGGCAAAAGCAGTTGCTTTTGGCGAAGCTCTTTCTGATTCTTTTAAAATTTATGCTGAACAAATAATTAAAAACTCAAAAACTTTAGCAAATGAATTAATTAATTATGGTTTCAATATTGTATCAGGTGGTACAGATAACCATTTAATGTTAGTTGATTTGACTAATAAAAATTTAAGCGGTAAAAAAGTTGAAGTTGCACTTGGGCTTGCTGGAATTACAGTAAATAAAAATATGATACCATTTGATACTAAAAGCCCATTTGTTACAAGTGGAATTAGAATTGGTACACCAGCTGTTACAACACGCGGTATGAAAGAAAATGAAATGAAAATAATTGCCTCTTTTATTAACAGAGCAATTAATAATGTTGAAAATGAAGAAGAATTAAAAAAAATTAAAACTGAAGTTGCTGAACTTTGTTCTAAATTCCCCTTATATCCAGAATTAAGTTAAAGTGAATGATGAAGAAAAAATAATTAATGATGAATCGGGAGAAGTTGAAATGACTTTTCTCGATCATCTTGAAGAATTACGTTGGAGAATTATTTATTCTCTGATTGGAATTGTTATTGGTACAATCGTAGCTTGGATATTTATTGATTTTTTTATAGAACAAATTTTATTACTACCTGCAAAAACTTCTGGATTAAAACTACAAAACCTTAAACCATTCGGTCAATTGTTTATATACTTTCAAGTTGCAATTATTATTGGTTTGATATTAAGCTTTCCGAATGTAGTTTACCAAATCTGGAAATTCATTGCCCCGGCACTAAAACAAAAAGAAAAAAAATATATTAAGTGGATCGTTATTTTCACAACTTTTTGTTTTCTAAGTGGAGTTATATTTGCTTATTATGTTATGTTACCTTTAACTCTTAAATTTGCAGCACAGTTTGGTTCTTCAACTATTGAAAACAATTTTTCAATTGATGAATATTTCTCAATTATTTTGAGTGTTATATTAGGTGCGGGTTTAGTTTTTGAACTTCCAATGTTGTCATTTTTTCTTTCAACAATTGGCTTATTAACTCCTAAATTCATGAGAAAATATCGTCGTCATTCAATTGTTGGAATTATGATTCTATCAGCAATTTTATCACCAGGTACTGATCCAGTCTCTCAATTGTTATTAGCAATTCCTTTGATAATATTATATGAAATAAGTATTTTGGTTTCAAAAATTTTTCAGAGAAAAAGTGCGTAATCTAAACCTTTCAGAAATCACTCAAGTTGTAAACAATGAATTAGAAATTTTTAATCAAAAATTCAGAGATTCAATTTGGTCTGAAAATAAAATTGTAAATATTATTATTAAATATTTACTCAAACAAAAAGGTAAAAAAATAAGACCATTACTTGTCATTCTATCAAGTAAAATTATTGGTGAAGTAACAGATAGAACTTACAGAGGAGCTACACTTGTTGAACTTCTTCACACTGCTACTTTAGTGCATGATGATGTAGTTGATGAATCAGAAACAAGAAGAGGATTACCTTCAATAAATGCAATATGGAAAAATAAAGCCGGGGTATTAATTGGTGATTACCTTTTAGCTAAAGGATTAATGATTGCCGTTGATGGACAAGATTTTGACTTTTTAAAAGTTATAACTAACACAGTAAAAAGAATGTCCGAAGGTGAATTACTTCAGTCAAGTAAAACAAGAAAACTAAATAATGATGAAGAGACTTATTATAAAATTATATCAGATAAAACTGCATCCCTAATTGCTACTTGTTGCGAAATTGGTGCTCGGGCTGTTTCAAACGATGAATCAAAAATTAATGCAATGAAGAATTATGGTGAATATCTTGGTATAGCATTTCAAATAAGAGATGATATTTTAGATTATGTTGGAAAAAAAACAATTCTTGGAAAACCTCTTGGTGGTGACATTCGTGAAAAAAAATTAACTCTTCCACTTATCTTTGCCTTAAAAAACTCAAATCAAAAAACTGCAAATGAAATTTTATCCGTTTTGAAGAAAAAAGAAAAAAATATGGATGTTAATAAAGTAATTGATTTTGTAATTCAAAATGGTGGAATTGAATATTCTGAAAATGCTGCAAGATCATTTGGTGTTAAAGCAAAAGATGAATTAAACATTTTTGAAAATCAAATGATTAAAAATACTTTATCAGATTTGGTTGATTACATTCTTGAAAGAAAAAAGTAGAATAAATTTTTATTTATTTAAAAAATAACTTTGTTAATAAAATATCATTTACTATTTTTCACATGTAATTTTTGAATAAATTATACAACGTATCTTATTTTTTAATAAAATCTTTTTCAAACTAATTAAATTATAAACTTTATCTACTATAGGTACTAAATGAAGAGAACCGTACTGGATTACGCTCTCAAAATTCGATTACCTTTAACTTTGTTTGTAATTGCTGTTTCCTTCATCTTGACTTTTTACATATCAAGAGCCGAAAGAGATGGAGTTGGTTATTCACCTGAACAACCGATAAACTATTCTCATAAACTTCATGCCGGACAAATGAATATTGATTGTAAATATTGTCATGTAGGCACTGAAAAGGGAAGACATGCATTAGTTCCTTCAGCTAATATTTGTATGAATTGTCATACACTCGCAAGAAAAGATCGTCCTGAAATTATTAAACTTAAAAAATATTATGATGAAGGAACTCCAATTCCATGGAAAAGAATACATAAAATTCCTGACTATGCATATTTTAATCATAGTGTTCATGTTAATAAAGGTATTCAATGTGAAACATGTCATGGTGATGTAAAACAGATGGAAGTTGTATCACAAGTTAAAGCATGGACAATGACAGCTTGTTTAGATTGTCATCGTCAACCTGAAAAATTTGTTCCTTATGTGAAAGAAATTAAAAAGGGTCCAGAAAATTGTTGGGCTTGTCATAGGTAATCATATGGAAAAGTTAAATCGTAAAAAGTTTTTTTCTTTTTTAACTAAAACAGCTTTGTTTACTACAGTTATTTCTGCATTACCAATAAATTTTATTAAATCATTAAACAAAGCTTCCGAAGAAAAAATTAATATTAAAATTAATCCTGATGCTATAAAAAGAAATAAGGTTTTAAGATGAGTTCATCATTCGAAAAAAATAAGTATTGGAAAAGTATTTCTGATTATAATAATAGTCCTGAAAGTATTAAAGCAAAACATGATGAATTCTTAGAAGGGGTTGTCGATAATTTTGATTCTTCAAAACTTTCAGGAATGTCGAGAAGAAAATTTTTAGCTGTATTATCTTCTTCAGCTGCTTTAGCAACAACAGCTTGTTCCGATTATCGCGATAAAGGAGAAATAATTCCTTATAACAAAAGACCAGAAGAAATTTTACCGGGCGAAGCAAATTATTATGCATCAACTTGTACAGCTTGTTCTTTAGCTTGTGGTATTTTAATTAAAACGCGTGAAGGAAGACCCATTAAAATTGATGGAAATCCAGATCATCCTGTTAATAAAGGAAAAATTTGTGCTAAAGGGCAATCAAATATTCTCAGTCTTTATGATCCTGAAAGATTAAAAGAACCAAAATTTGGAAATCAAACTATAAGTTGGGAAGAAGCTGATTTCAAAGTTATTGAAGCATTAAACAATGCAGTAAAATACAATAAGCAAATAGTCATTTTTACTGATAAAATTTTTTCACCTACCTTGAAAAAGCTTTTGAATGATTTTTCTGTTAAATATCCGACTACAAAAGTTTATTCATATTCACTCGTAAACGATAAAAATAAAAGAGATGCTTGGTTTGAATCGTATGGTTCATATGAAATTCCTTCTGTTAAATGGAATGAAGCAGAAATTATTCTTTCTTTAGATTTTGATTTCTTAGGTAATGAAGGAAATTTTGTTGAAAATATGAGACTCTTTTCTGAAAAAAGAGAAGTAGTAAAAAAATTAGATGTTAATAGATTATATGTTGCTGAAGGCCGTTTTAGTGCAACTGGTATGATGGCAGATTATAGGTTAAGAATTTCACCTAATCAACAATTAGAATTTATTTATGCTATAATTAATGAATTGTCTGATGCTAAGGTAATTTCAGTTGATACTGCTGTTAAAAATTTAGTATCAAAATATTCAGTTGAAAAATTTGGCTCAAAAGAAAAGATAAATAATTTGTTAAAAGATTTATCTCAACACAAAGGTAAATCAATAATCCAAGCCGGAGAATCGTTATCAAAAGATGTTCACATCGCAGTTAATTATTTAAATGAATTACTTGGTAATAATAATTTATATGATTGGGAAAATTTAGATTCATATTATCAAATAGCATCAGCTAAGGAAATTGAAGAATTAATTGATGATATGAATTCTGAAAAAGTTGATGTTTTAATTCATTTGAATTCAAATCCGGTTTTTAATTTGCCACAATCTTTTAAATATAAAGAAGCACTTAAAAAAGTTAAAAATGTAATTACTTTAACAGAAGCAGAAAATGAAACTTCATACTCAAGTAATATTACTTTACCAATAAATCACATTTTAGAAAGTTGGGGTGATGCTTTTAATAAAACAAATGTATATTCAACACTTCAACCTGTTATAAATCCAATTTTTAATACAAGACAAAAAGAATCGATTTTATTGTCATGGATAAATCAAAAATATGATGTAAATGATTTCAGACTTTATTTAATTAACAATTTTAATGAATTAATTTATAATAAATTAAAACCATTAACAGATCAAAAAACATTTTGGCAAACAACTCTTCACGATGGAGTTGTAAAATTTGAGGGTGATTCAACTCCTAAAAAGTTTAATACTTCATCATTATCTAAATTAAATAATACAAATAACAAGGAATCATTTACTTTACATTTAACAGAAAGTTATTACATAGGTGATGGAAAATTTGCAAATAATGGTTGGTTACAAGAAACGCCACATCCTGTTACAAAAGTTACATGGGATAATTATGCTGCCATTTCTCCAAAATTAGCTAAGAAACTAAATGTTGAAATAAATGATTTAGTTGAAATAACTCATAATAATCAAAAAGTAATATTACCAGTTATGGTTCAACCTGGAATGAGTGATAATATAATTCATACTGAATTAGGTTATGGTCGTTCAATAATTGGTGAAGTTGGAAAAGATGTTGGTGTTAATGTAATTCCTTTGATTTCAAAAGATTTATCTTTAATTGTGGAAAATGTTTCGGTAAAAAAAGTTGATGGTAAATATCAATTAGTTTCCACTCAGGAACATCATTCACTTGATGATACATTTGTTAAGGACTTGCATCGGGTAAGAAAAATTATTCAAGAAGGAACTGTAGAGGAGTACAAAAAAAATCCTAAATTTTTACATGAAGAAAAGCATGAATTGGTTTCTATAACGCGAGAACATGAATACAAAGGCAATAAATGGGCAATGGCAATTGACTTGAATAAATGTACAAGTTGTTCAGCTTGTATAACTTCATGTAATGTTGAAAACAATATTCCTGTAGTTGGAAAAGATCAGGTTGCTGTTGGAAGAGAAATGCAATGGATGAGAATTGACAGATATTATTCAGGAACACCGGAAGAACCAATAGTAAGTAATCAACCAATGTTGTGTCAACACTGTGATAATGCACCATGCGAAAATGTTTGTCCTGTAAATGCAACAAACCATAGTGAAGATGGATTGAACCAAATGGTTTATAATCGTTGTGTTGGTACACGTTATTGTTCAAACAACTGTCCATATAAAGTACGTCGATATAATTTTTTCAATTTCAGAGATCATTTTGAAGATTCTTATTATGAAAACAATTTAACAGCAATGGTTCATAATCCTGAAGTAACGGTTCGTTCACGTGGTGTAATGGAAAAATGTACATTCTGTGTTCAACGAATAATGGAAGCACGTTCCAATGCAATAAGAGATGGCAAACCATTAAATGGAAATGATATTAAAACTGCTTGTCAGGTAGCATGTCCGACAAATGCAATTTCTTTTGGTGATGCTAATGACATAAATTCAGAAGTAGCTAAACTTAGAAAGCATGATTTATCTTATCATGTTTTAGAAGAATTAAATGTTAAACCAAATGTTACATATATAGCAAAGCTTCGGAATACACATTCGGAGGGAGTAATTTGAGCGCAGTAGATTATTCACATGAAATTTCTGTTGTTGAAGGAAAACCAGCTTTAAGAGAACTTGATGATTTAATTATCAAACCTCTTGAAACAAAACCAAATAAAAACTTTTTAATTGCACTTTCAATTACGTTAGGAATGTTAGGATTTTTTGTTATCGGATTAGGACTAACATTCTATTATGGAATTGGAATGTGGGGAAACAATAATCCTGTTGGCTGGGCATTCGATATAGTCAACTTTGTTTTCTGGGTTGGTATTGGTCATGCTGGAACATTAATTTCTGCAATTCTCTTTTTATTTAGACAAAAGTGGCGTACAGGTATAGCAAGATTTGCAGAAGGAATGACAATTTTTGCTGTTATGACAGCTGCATTATTCCCTTTAATTCATATTGGAAGATTTTGGTTACCATTATATTTAATGCCTTACCCGAATCAACATTCTCTTTGGGTTAATTTTACATCACCTTTGCTTTGGGATGTTTTTGCTGTCTCAACTTATTTCACAGTTTCTTTAATTTTCTGGTATGTAGGTTTAATTCCGGATTTTGCAATTCTAAGAGAAAAAACTGAAAACAAAATTAAAAAAACAATTTACTCAATCTTTTCTTTAGGATGGAGATTTTCAAATCGTCATTGGCAACATTATGAAATGGTTTATTTAATTTTAGCCGGATTTGCTACTCCATTAGTTCTTTCAGTTCATACTATTGTTAGTTTCGATTTTGCTGTTTCAATATTACCCGGTTGGCATACTACAATTTTTCCTCCATACTTCGTTGCTGGAGCAGTTTTTTCCGGTTTTGCAATGGTGCAAAATGTTTTAATTATTGTACGTAAAATTTTCCATTATGAACATATAATTACTTTAGATACTCTTGAAAAAATGAATAAGATTATGCTTTTGACTGGTTCATTAGTTGGATATGCTTATGGAATGGAATTTTTTATAGCGTGGTATTCTGGTAATCCAATTGAACAATTTACATTCATTAATCGTGCATTCGGTCCTTATGCCTGGGCATATTGGATAATGTTAACTTGCAATGTAGTTTCTCCTCAATTGTTTTGGTTTAAAAAAATAAGAAGGTCAATTCCAATAATGTTTATTGTTGCGGTTTTTGTAAATGTTGGAATGTGGTTTGAAAGATTTGTAATAGTTGTAACATCACTTGCAAATGACTTTTTACCATCAAGTTGGGCATATTATAAACCTACTTATGTAGATTTTATGATATTAATCGGAAGCTTTGGATTTTTCTTTACATTCATTTTATTATTTACAAAAGCATTACCAGTTGTTTCAATGGCAGAAGTAAAAGCTGTAGTAGATGGAGCGCAACCATCTCATCACGATCATTAAAATGTTAAATGTACAAGGTTATAAATGAGTGATAAAATTTTATATGGATATTCAGCAATATTTGATAAACCAGATGATATAATTAAAGCTGCAAAAACAGTTGCTGAACATGGTTATAAAAAATATGATGTAAACACACCATATCCAATTCATGGTATGAATAATGCTATGAAACTTAAACCATCAAAACTAGGATATATTTCTTTAATAGTTGGTTTATCCGGTGCATTAGCTGCAATTCTTACCATGTGGTGGATGAGTGCAGTTGATTATCCAATTGTTTATGGTGGAAAACCTTTTTTCTCTTTCCCGGCTTATATTCCTGTTGTTTTTGAAGTAACAGTATTATCTGCATCAATAGCAACAGTTTTAGCAATGCTCTTTATTTTCTTTAAATTTCCAAATAATAGTCATCCCTTACAAGGCACTGAATATCTTAAAAAAGTTTCATCTGATAAATATGGAATTATAATTTTAGCTGATGATGAAAAGTATAATGAAAATGAAGTTAAAAACTTGTTTCAAAGTTTAAATGCTTCTGAACTAGAACCAATTTATTGGGATAATGATGAAATTAATCATAAGCATAAAATTTTTGAACCAAAGTTTATTTTATTTTTAGTTGTAGTTGCTATATTAAATTCTGGCGCTGTTTATTTTGTGTATAATAAACTTTTATTTATGGTTCCTTTTAATTGGATGATGGAACAGGAAAGGCAAAATGTTCAACAGAAAAGTTTGATTTTCTCAGATGGTTTTGGAATGAGAACACCTGTTGAAGGTACAATTGCAAGGGGACATTTACCATATCAGTTTTATGGTAAACCAGATTTAGCCGGCGAAAAATTAATTAACCCAATTCCAGTTTCAAAAAGTTCATTGAAATTAGGACAAGAAAAATATGATACTTATTGCAGTCCTTGTCATGATTATCATGGAACGGGACAAAGCAGATTAAATGGACAATTTCCAAATCCACCAAGTTTGCACTCCGAAAAATTAAGATCCTGGAGTGATGGAAGAATTTTTGCTGTTATAACTGAAGGTCAAAATGTAATGCCCTCTTATTCAACACAATTGACAGAAGATGAAAGATGGGCAGTAATTAATTATATAAGAGTATTACAAAGAGCAATGAATGCTAAGGAGTCTGATATAAAATGAGTTCTGAAACAAAAATTGAATATCAGAAAAAAGAATTTTCACCTAAAGTAAAATCAGTTGGTTTAGCTTTATTAATATTTGGTATTGTTTTAGTAATAGCTGGTTATTTTGTTAGTCCAGCAAGAATGACTTTTAATAATATAATTGGTTTTACTTTTTTAATTAGTATTGTAATTGGTTCATTATTTTTTGTATCAATTGAATATTTGGCTGGAGCTGTTTGGAGTACACCATTCAGAAGAATTGCTGAATTTTTAACTTATGGTGTTTATGTATTACCATTTATTCTTATTCCAATTCTTCTAAATCTACATGATGTTTTTCATTGGACACATCCTGAAGTTGTTAACAGTGATAAAATTCTTAAAGAGAAAGCTCCATATTTAAATGTAAATTTCTTCCTTATAAGAATTTTAGGGTTTCTATTAATTTGGATTTTGTTTCAAAGATTTATTACAAAAAATTCTGAGAAGCAGGATTTTTCAAAAGAACAATCATTAACAACAAAGAATATTAAAATTTCTGCAATCTTTATCCCACTATTTGCAATTACAATAACTTTCACAGCAATTGATTTTTTAATGAGTTTAGAACCTCATTGGTTTTCAACAATTTTTGGAGTTTATTATTTCTCGGGTACTATCTTAGCCTCATTAGCTACAATAACAATTGCAGTTATTTATTTAAATGAACATGGATATTTAGTTAAAGGATTGAGTTCGGATCATTACTATAGTTTAGGTGCATTAATGTTTGCATTTACAAATTTTTGGGCATACATAGCATTTAGTCAATTCCTTTTAATTTGGTATGCTAATTTACCTGAAGAAACTTTTTGGTTTTTACAAAGATGGGAAGGTAGTTGGATTGCATATTCAATTGGATTAATTATCATAAGATTTGTAATTCCTTATTTTGGTTTATTAACTCAACCATCTAAAATGGATCCCAAAAGATTAAAAATTATGTCCATCTGGATTTTGTTTGCACATTTTTATGATTTATACTTTTTAGTAATGCCAAATTATTCGAGAAGTGGAGTAGTTTTTAGCTGGTTCGAGTTAGGGTTTCCAATGTTAATTATTGGAGCTTTAATTTTAATTTTTAATGAACTTTCAAAAAGAAAAAATCTTGTCGCTATTGGCGATCCAAAATTAAAACGTGGTATTGATTTTAGATTATAAAACACTATGAATACAAAAAGAAAATTAGAAGACGAAATTAATTTCAAAGAAGTTTTTACAAATCCATTAAGAATGTTCGGATGGATATTCCCAATTTTTATTTTTTTATTAGTTGTATTGGGAATTTATTATGTAAAAAATTTAAGTGAAATTTCATTCAATCAACAACCAGTTGGATTAATAGTCGATTCAACTTACTTTAAAAAAGAATTATCAACAAAGAAAGGTGGAATTTCTCCTGCAGTTGATTTAGCATTAGTTGAAAAACCTACCACTGATTTTATAAATAAAGGTAAAGATTTATATAAAGCAAATTGTGCAAGTTGCCATGGAGAAAATGGACTTGGAAATGGTTCAGCTGGTGCAACTTTAAATCCAAAACCAAGAAATTTTCATAATAAAGATGGTTGGACAAATGGTAGAACAATTGATATGATGTACAAAACTCTGCAAGAAGGGATTATCAAAAATGGAATGGCTGCATATGAATATTTACCACCCGCTGACAGATTTGCAATAATTTCTTTTATAAGAACTTTTGCTGAATTTCCTGCAATTAAAAAAGAAGAATTAACACAACTAGATAATCAATATCAGTTATCAAAAGGAACAGTTGTACCATCCCAAATTCCAATTAAATTAGCTGAAGAAATATTAATTGAAGAAAATTCTGTTAATGAAAAGAAAATTAAAAATGCAATTAAATTATTAGATGCTTCTAATGAAAATGTTGGTGCAAATTTATTAAAACAAAATTCTGATAATTTGAAGAAAGTTTTTACTTCTTTTATAAACTTTAATAAAAATCAAAATGTTGATGCTTTTATATCAAATGTTAGTTCAAATCCAATCAATTTTGGATTTAAACTTAGTATAACAAAACTTAAAAAAGATGAATTAAGTATTTTATATACTTACTTGAAAACAATATTATCTTAATAAAATGTTAAAAAAATATCTAATAATAATTTTTTTGTTGATCTCAGAAATTAATTTTGCACAAGAACCAAAAATTGGTGTAGTTGAAAAACTTGGAGTAAAAATTCCACTAGAATTAAATTTTACAAATTCAAATGGTGAATTAATTCAGCTTAAAGATATAATCAATAAACCAACTTTATTAGCATTGGTATATTATGAATGTCCCGGAATCTGTTCACCTTTGCAAAATGAATTGGCTTGGTTAATTGATAAAATTCAATTAGAAATTGGAAAAGATTATCAGGTTATAAGTTTAAGTATTGATCATCATGAAGACTCAAAAGTTTCGAATAAATGGAAAGTGAATTATTTAAAATCAATCAAGAAAAAATTAAATGAAAATGATTGGATGTTTTTAACTGGTGATAGTTTATCAATTCAAAAATTAACAAAAACTGTCGGATACTATTTTGAACCATACGAAAAACAATTTTCTCATGCTGGAACATTAATTTCAATTTCACCAGATGGAAAAGTATGCAGATATTTGTTTGGTACTCAGTTTAATCCATTCGATGTTAAGATGGCATTAATTGAAGCCAAAGCAGGTAAAACAAATCCAACTATCTCTAAAGTTTTAGAATATTGTTTTAGTTATGATCCGAAAGGAAGACAATATACATTAAATGTAACAAGAATTGTTGGAACTATAATGTTGGTTGGAGTTGGCATATTTGCCTTTTTTGTAGTTTATAGAAAAAATAAAAACAAGAATGAAGGAGTAGAATTAGATGGCTAATGCTGTAGCCGAAAATTATCTTCAACAAAGCACAAATAAATATTCCGGTATAAAATCCTGGTTATTAACAACCGATCATAAAAAAATCGGATTAATGTATTTAATAGCAATTTTATTTTTCTTTTTAGTTGGAGTAATAATTGGTTTATTAATGCGATTAGAATTAATTGCACCTGGTAAAACAATTATGGATCCACAAACTTATAATTCATTATTTACTCTTCATGGAGTAATAATGATATTTCTTTTTATAGTGCCCGGCTTACCAGCAATATTTGGAAATTTCTTTTTGCCAATTCAAATTGGTGCAAAAGATGTTGCTTTTCCAAGATTAAATTTACTCTCCTGGTATGTTTATATGATTGGAGCAATTCTTGCTTTAGTATCATTGTTTTTACCGGGTGGACCTATTGATACTGGTTGGACATTTTATATTCCTTACAGTGTAAGAACAAGTACAAACGTTTCTCTTGCAATTTTTGCAGCTTTTGTTTTAGGTTTTTCATCAATATTAACCGGGATAAATTTTGTTACAACAGTACATAGATTACGTGCTCCTGGAATGAATTTCTTTAAAATGCCTTTATTTGTCTGGGCTACTTATGCAACTGCATGGATTCAAATAATTGCCACTCCAGTTGTTGGAATTACAATTTTACTAGTAATAATAGAAAGAGCATTTGGAGTAGGAATTTTTGATCCGGCATTAGGTGGCGATCCTGTTTTATATCAACATATGTTTTGGATTTATTCACATCCGGCTGTATATATTATGATTTTACCCGCAATGGGTGTTGTTTCAGAAATTATTCCAACTTTTTCAAGGAGAACAATTTTTGGTTATAATGCTATAGCAATGTCTTCACTTGCAATTGCATTTATTGGGTATCTAGTTTGGGCTCATCATATGTTTACAAGTGGAATGAGTGATACTGCTCGTTGGGTATTTTCTTTATTAACTTTTATTGTTGCTTTACCAAGTGGCGTAAAAGTTTTTAACTGGGTAGCAACAATGTATAAAGGTTCAATTGATCCTCAACCACCATTTTTGTGGGTTATGTCTTTTATCTTTTTATTTTCTATTGGTGGATTAACAGGATTGGTTTTAGGTTCTCTTGCAACAGATATTCACGTTCATGATACATATTTTGTTGTTGCTCATTTTCACTATGTTATGTTTGGTGGAACTGGTACTATTTTCTTTGCCGGACTTCATTATTGGTTTCCAAAAATGTTTGGCAAAATGTATAATCTAAAATTATCTAAAATAGCAGTAGCTCTGTTTTTCATTGGGTTTAATTTACTTTATTTCCCAAAGTTTATTTTGGGTTATATGGGTATGCCAAGAAGATATTATGATTATTTACCACAATTTGAATCATTACAAAAAATTTCAACATTTGGTTCTTGGATTTTAGGCGGAACAATATTTTTCATTGTTGGTTATTTAATTCATGCTTTGATAAAAGGGAAAAAAGCAACTTCAAATCCATGGGGTGGAGTTACTTTAGAATGGCATATTGCTTCTCCACCAATACAAGAAAATTTTGAAGTAATTCCAACAATTACTCATAAACCTTATGATTTTAGTCAACTTAAGGAGATGAAGAATGAATAATTCACATGATGTAGCTTTAAATAGTCATGTTCATCGTGATGATGTTGGCGCAAAGATGGGAATGTGGTTATTCCTTTTTACAGAAGTTCTTCTTTTTGGTGGAATGTTTTTAGTTTATGCTGTTTATAGATTCCAAAATCAGGAACAATTTAAATTAGCTGCACTTGAATTGCATACCGGAATTGGTACTTTAAATACAATTATTCTTTTAACTAGTTCATTGACAGTTGCATTATCAATCGCTGCAATTCAAAATAAAAATAAATTTTTATCAATTGTTTATTTAAATGCAACTTTACTTTTAGCTCTCTTTTTTATGGTAAATAAATACTTTGAGTGGTCAACTAAATTTGCTCATGGAATTTATCCTGGTGCAAAAGAATTATTGGAAAAACCAAATGGTCAGATTCTTTTTTATGGATTATATTATGTTATGACCGGGTTACACGGATTACATGTTCTTATAGGAATGATAATTTTGTATATAATAAAAAGACAAATTAAAAAAGATATTATTACAAGTGATAATTACGTTAGGTTAGAAAATTCTGGTTTATACTGGCACTTGGTAGATTTAATTTGGATTTTCTTATTCCCATTATTTTATTTAATTCAATAGGTTAATTATGGAACATAGTAAAAAACATCCCGGATATAATACATACATTTTAGTTTGGCTTGCATTATTAATGTTTACTTCAATTACAGTTACTATTGCCGGTATTGATTTAGGTAAATATACATTATTGATAGCTATGTTTATTGCTGCAATCAAAAGTGCATTAGTAATAAATATTTTCATGCATATAAAATTTGAAGAGAAAATTTTTAAAGTATTTCTTCTTTTAAGTGGAATGACTCTTCTAATTATTTTTGTTTTAACATTTTCAGATTTTCTATTTAGATAAGGATTTTATAAATGTCACAAGCACCAACCGTACATGTAGAATCTGTTGATTTTGTAATGTTATATATTGTAGGAATTTCAGTAATTCTTTTATTGGGAATTACTGCAACAATGATTTATTTTGTTTTTAAGTATAATCGCAAAAAAGGGCATCAACCAGTAGATATAGAACATAATACAGCTTTAGAAGTTACATGGATTGTTATACCGACAATTTTAGTTTTATCAATGTTCTATTTTGGATATACAAGTTTTAGAGAAATTAGAAATATTCCGGAAAATTCATTTAAAGTAGAAGTTACAGCAAGAATGTGGAAATTTTCATTTAAATATGAAAATGGAAAACAAACTGATACTTTATATGTTCCATTAAATACTCCTGTTAAATTAGAGATGCATTCTCAAGATGTTAATCACGCGTTTTATATACCAGCTTTTAGAATTAAAGAAGATATAATTAATGGTAAAACTACATATCTTGGATTTACAGCGAAAGAAATAGGCGATTATGATATTGCATGTGCAGAATATTGTGGGTTAAATCATTCTGCAATGTATAGCATGGTTAAAGTTATTCCTAAAGATAAATTTGATCAATGGTACAATAAGAAGTAATGAAAAGTATTTTTGAATATATAATTAATAAAATTTCGCTAATTCCAGAACTAGGAAAGTTTAGAATTACATTTTTTGTTGCATTATCAAGTTCAGTTGGGTATATATTGCATAAAAGTACAATTGATTTCGAATTGATTTTGCCTGTCTTGGGTGTTTTTTTATTAGCATCAGGTTCTTCAGCAATTAATCATTTTCAGGAAAGAAAATTTGATGCTTTAATGGAACGAACAAAAAACCGACCTATACCATCAAATCGTATTGACCCTTTATCAGTATTGTTAATTGGTGTAAATCTTTTATTAATAGGTTCTGTTGTTTTATACTTAAGTTCAAATGAAACTGCATTATATTTAGGTTGGTTTGCTGCTGTTTGGTATAATTTGTTATATACACCCTTAAAAAGAAAATTTGCTTTAGCTGTTATTCCCGGAGCGTTAATTGGTGCAATACCACCTGTAATTGGTTGGGTTTCAAGCGGTGGATATTTATTTGATACAAAAATTTTAATGGTTGCTTTTTTCTTTTTTATCTGGCAAATACCTCATTTTTGGCTTTTAGTTGTTATTCATTCTAACGATTATGAAAAAGCAGGATTCCCTTCTATTTCTAAAATTTATAACTCATTACAAATAAGTAGAATTACTTTTGTTTGGATTGCTGCTTTGGTTGTTAGTTGTTTTTTAATTCCTTTATTTGATACTTCTTTCAGACCAATAACTTTCATTTTACTTTTTTTAATTGGATTATGGTTGTTATTTAGTACAAAAAATATTTTAACAAACTATGTTGAAAAATTAATTTTTAGAAAAGCTTTTTTGAAGATTAACTTTTATGTTCTAATTGTTATAATAATTATTTCAATTGATAAATTAATAATCAAAGTTTTTTAATGGTGTTCAATATGGAAATTTTAGATAAAATAGTTTTACATCAATCTGCTCATCATATGGAATTAATAAAATATTTATTAGTTCTTACTCACTTTTTATTTATTGGTTATGCTGGATTACTTTTAGGTTCATTGATATTATCAATTTATTTCAGGAATAGATTTAATAAAACAAATGAAAAAAAATATTATTTAGCTGTAAAAAAAATAATTGATTTGGCGACTTTTAATAAAGGTGCTTCGTTTACATTTGCTATAGTTCCATTATTGAGTGCCATGTTCGGATATTCTCAACTTCTACACCTTACAAATATTAACATTGCGTTGTATTTATTCTGGTCTGCAATATTCTTATTTATATCATTAATATTTATTTATTCTTTTAAGTATTCAATTCATTTAAGAGATATATTTCAATTTGCTGACCAATCTAATATAGAATCAGATGATGTTAAAACAGAAATTCAACATTATAAATCCAGTACTAATATTTTATACCTTAAATCAGGAAAGTATGGTTTATTTTTGCTCTTAGTTGCTATTTATTTTTATTCAGTTGCTTCACAATTAGCTGTTGATTTAAATAATTGGAATAATAACAGAAGTTTTTTTGTCGAATTATTTTCAATTAATTCTATAACATATTTTTTACAATTCATAATTATTTCATTAATTATTACTTCTTTAATTATTCTTTATAAATATTTTAGAGTTAATTCCGAAGAATTGATTAATGATGAAGAATTAAAATCTTTTCTAAAAAACTTTTCATTAAAAATTCTTTTATCATTTAGTTTAATTTATCCATTATTAATTTTATTAAATAGTTTTTCAAAGCCTGTCTTATCTCTTTCATTTAATTTTTTTGGATTAATAGTTGTTGTTTTCATATTGGTATTGTTCATAGTTAGTTTAACTTATGTAATGTTAAAAGAAGATAGTTTGAAATATGTTACGTCGATAGTTTTTATTTTTTTCATCACATTATTTCTCAATGTAGTAAAAGAACAAAGTGTTTTTGATACATCTACAAAATCACATTTTGCTTTTTTATCTAATGAATATATTAATTATGAAAAGAATCTGATTGAATCAGCTGGATTATTAAAAGTTACAGTTAATGGCGCAGATATTTACAATGGAAAATGTATTGCTTGCCATCAGTTTGACAGAAAACTTGTCGGACCAGCACACAATGATGTTTTACCCAAATATGAAGGTAAAAAAGCTGAGCTTGTAAAATTTATTCTTAATCCAGTTAAAGTAAATCCTGAATATCCTGCAATGCCAAATCAAGGATTAAAACCTAGTGAAGCCGAAGCTGTTGCAGATTATTTATTAGCAAATTATAAAAAGAAATAATTTTTTTGCTGTAAGAATAGTTTTTTATTTTTGCCATTAATTTTTTTGGAAAATAATGTTAACTGTTCTCGAAGCAATAAATCTTTCAACTTCATATCTTGAAAAAAAAAATATTGAATCACCAAGATTAAATGCCGAATTATTACTTGCCAATATTTTAACCTGTAAGCGAATTGATTTGTATCTTTCATTTGATAGACCTCTTAAAGAAAATGAAATTAT
The DNA here is from genome assembly GCA_026417375.1 of Melioribacteraceae bacterium. Lineage (GTDB taxonomy): Bacteria > Bacteroidota > Ignavibacteria > Ignavibacteriales > Melioribacteraceae > Stygiobacter. Next base: position 31,981 of record JAOADJ010000036.1, read on the forward strand.
AAAATACAGAGATTTTATTCGCAGAAGAGGGAACAATGAACCGTTACAATATATTTTAGGTAAGGTTGAATTTTATAACTTAGAATTCATGGTTAATAATTCTGTTTTAATTCCAAGACCTGAAACAGAAATATTAGTTGAAGAAATAATTTCAGTAAATAAATCGAAATCAAATTTAAAAATTTTAGATATTGGAACCGGTTCAGGAATAATTCCAATTTGTTTAGCAAAAAATTTAACAAATCCAATTTTAACCGCAATTGATATTTCTGTTGAAGCAATTGAAGTTGCAAAACAAAATGCAATTAACAATCATGTAGATGAAAAAATTAGCTTCATTAATGAAGATATAAATAAATTTAATATCGAAAATGATTCATTTGATATTATTGTTTCAAATCCACCTTATATTTCAGTTAATGAATATCAAACATTACAAAATGAAGTTAAAAATTATGAACCCAAAATTGCTTTGACAGATAATAATGATGGAGTAACTTTTTATAAATTAATAATTGATAAATCTATTAAATGGTTAAAACCAAATGGTTATCTTTTTTTTGAATTAGGTTATAATCAAAGAAAAGTTGTGGAATTTTTAATGAATGAAAATTTTAATCAAATAAAAATTGTAAAGGATTTTCAAAATATTGACAGAGTAATTTATGGAGTTAAAAAATGAGGGCTGTAATTCAAAGAGTGAGTTATGGAAGTGTAAAGATTTTAGATGAAAATTATTTCGAAGAAATAAAAAATGGAATGGTAATTTTACTAGGAATTAGAAATGATGATACAGAAAAGGATTCTATTTATTTAGCTGATAAATGTTCATATATTAGAATTTTCGAAGATGAAAATAAAAAAATGAATTTATCTCTTTCTGAAACAAATGGAGAAGTTTTAATAATATCGCAATTTACTTTGTATGGCGATGCAAGAAAAGGATATAGACCAAGTTTTACTGAAGCCGCAAAACCTGATATAGCAATTCCACTTTATGAAAAATTTATTTCAAAAATGAAACAAAATATTGGAGATGATAAAGTTAAAACAGGTATTTTTGGTGCAATGATGAAAGTAGAAATTCATAATGATGGTCCGGTTACAATAATTATTGATTCAAAGAATTGAGTTAAACTTGAAACCATTTTTAATGATTTTTATTGACGGTGTAGGAATTGGTAAAGAAGATAAAATCAATAACCCATTTTTTAGATTCAATTTCAAAACATTCAAAAATATTTTTGGCGATATTCCAACCATTGATCAACCATATCTCAAAAATAATAATAGTTTTGTTTTTCCAATTGATGCACAAATGGGAATTCCAGATATACCATTGAGTGGGACAGGTCAAACTTCAATTTTTTGCGGAATAAATGCATCAGAGTTTATTGGTAAACATTTCGGTCCTTATCCGTATTCAACTTTAATTCCAGTCATTAAAAAACAAAACATTTTTTATGAATTAAAAAAGAAAAGAAAAAAAGTTGAATTCGTAAATGCATATCCAAAAATATTTTTTGACTATGTTAATTCTGGAAAGCAAAGATTGAGTGTAACAACTTTGAGTTGTTTATTAAGTAATGTTCCTTTGCATAATATATCTGACTTACATAAAGCTAAAGCATTAAGCGCCGAAATTGATAATGAAAGACTTAAATCAAAACTTGGATACAATTTAAAAATTTTGAAACCATCTACAGCAGCTAATAGATTAATTAGAATTGCTAAAAAAAATCATTTCACTTTGTTTGAAATATTTCATACAGATCATCTTGGACATGGAAGACATTCTGATAAACTGGAATATTTTTCAAATGTGTTAGACGAATTTTTATTTAATGTAATTGGCAAGTTACCTGATAATATGAATCTTCTAATTTGCTCTGACCATGGTAATTATGAAGACTTGTCAATTAAAATGCATACTTTAAATCCTGCTTTAGGTTTATCATCCGGGCCGGATGCTGAAACCTTATCAAAAAAAATTAAATCTCTCTTTGATATAAAAAAAGCAATTATGGAGACTTTCAGTTGAAAGATTTTCCTTTTATAAAATATTCAATTGCTTTCGCCTTGGGTATATTTATTCAGAATTTTATTAAAGTAGATTTATTAATATTATTTTTTATTCTTTCTTTATATCTAATTGTATTTTTCCTTTCAATCAAAAAAAAATACTCAAAAGAATTTAAAGAATTACTGATATTACTATTAGTATTTGTTATTGGTTGTATATCATTAATATTTTCATCTAAGAGCAAAATAAAATATCCTTTTAGTGATTTTAAAATGAAAAATGTTGAGGTAATTGGAGAAATAATTGATATTAGATTAATTAAAGAAAAAAAACTGTCATTAGAAATTAAAATAGATTCTTTATTAAACTTTCAACAAAATAAAATTAATAATCATAAAACATTATGTAATATTTATGAAAGCAAAACGGAGTTAAAAAATATTTACAATGAAATTGGAATTGGAAATAAAATTTTATTAAAAGGAACAATAATTCGACCTCGAAATCAAAGAAATCCATTTGAATTTGATTATGAGAAATATTTAAATGAAAGTGGCATATCATTTATTACAAATGTTTATAATATAGAGAATATAAGAATTGTTGATAAAGGAACATCAATTTTTTGGAATTCTATATTTCAGGTTAGAAAAATTATTGATGAAAAAATAAATTTAATATATAATAAAACTTCATTTAATCTTTTACGTGGGCTGATTTTAGGAGATAGGGGAGAAATAGATGAACAGATAAATGAAGATTTTATTAATGTTGGCGTTGTTCATATTCTTGCTGTTTCGGGATTAAATGTTGGGTTTATTATAATAATCTTTATGTTTTTATTTAATCGTTTTGATTTATATCTAAAAACAGTTTTAACAATTATTGGTTTAATATTCTACATGTTTTTAACTGGTATGGAGGCACCAGTTGTAAGAGCAACTATAATGGCTATAATAATATTAGTTTTGCCATTATTTGGTCGAGCATCTAATAGTATTAATTCACTGTCAGTCGCATCATTTTTAATCTTATTATTTAATCCAAAAGATTTATTCAATCCAAGTTTTCAATTATCATTTTCTGGAATTTTATCTTTGATAATAATTGCTCCATATTTTAATAATAAAATAAAATCAATTACCACCAAAAAATATTTACAAATATTGTTTTTATATTTGGCTACAACTTTAGCAGCACAAATCGGCACTTTACCATTTACAATAGCATATTTTAGTAAATTTTCAATACTATCATTCATTGGAAATTTAGTTGTAATTCCTTTAGTGGGATTTATTGTTGGATTAGGAATAGCATCAGTTATAGTAACATCAATTTCAATTCAATTTGCTCAGTTTTATTCATCTTTCAACGAATTATTAATTTATTTAATGTTGAATTTTGTTCATGAATTAGGAACTTTAAAATTTTCATCAGTAAATGTAAAACCATTTTCTTTATATGATGGAATTTTATTTTTTCTTTGTTTAGGAATGATTTTAAGTTATATAAAATATTTTAAGAGATATTCAACAAAAACAATTTTTGTAGTAACAACAATTTTAATTTTTTATGTATATGAAAAAATTGATAATAAAGAATTATTACCAGATAATGTTTTGTCAGTTATGGCAATAGATGTTGGGCAGGGTGATTCATTTTTGGTAAAATTTCCAAATAATACGTTTGCTTTAATAGATGCCGGTAATGCTGATAATAAATTTGATAATGGAGAAAAAATAATTATACCATTATTAAATAAATTAGGTATTGATAAAATAAATTATGCTTTTATTTCTCACATTGATTCTGACCATTTTATGGGATTATTATCTTTAATAAATGAAAATAGAATTGAAAAAATTTATAAACCAAAATTGATTGAAGATGAGAAAAAAGATTTTTTATTAGAAAAATTTATAAAATCAAAAAACACAGAAATAGTTTATTATAAAAATGAAAAAATCAAAATTGGTAATGTAAATTTGTATGTGTTAAATCATTCATTGATTGAAAAAAAAGCAAAATCAATAAATGATAAAAGTGGGTTATTTAAATTAGTTTACGGAAAAAACTCAATTTTATTTACTGGAGATTTAGGTTTAAAGATGGAAAAAATTTATGTCGATAAATACAATTCATTTCTTGAATCAGATGTTCTTAAAGTTGGTCATCATGGTAGCAAAACAAGTTCAGGTTTTGAATTCATTAAAAAGGTAAGACCAAAATATGCATTAATTAGTGCCGGTTTAGGAAACAAATTTAATCATCCGAATATTGATGTTATCAAAAAATTAAAATCTATAAAAGCTGAAATATTAAGAACTGATTTATCGGGAGCAATTTTGCTTCACTCTAATGGTAATAAAATTATCGTTCAGAACTGGAAAAATTTGTGATTATTTATGATTAAAAAAAATGTAAACCTCAGACAATATAATACTTTTGGAATTAATGTTTTTGCTGATTCTTTTTTTGAATTGAATCAATTGGAAGAAATAAATTATTTAAAGGAAATATTAAAAAATTATGATAAAAAAATAATATTAGGTGGTGGTAGTAATTTATTATTTTGTAATAACTTTAATGGATTAGTAATAAAAAATAATTTAAGTGGAATTGAAATTATCAATCGTAATGAAGGTAAAGTAATTGTATCCGCAGCAGCTGGTGAAAGCTGGGATAATTTGGTGACCTTTTGTGTTGAAAATAATTTTTATGGAATTGAGAATTTGACAGCAATACCTGGTACCGTTGGTGCTGCTCCGGTACAAAATATTGGAGCATATGGGGTTGAGTTAAAGGATGTTTTTTATTCACTTGAAGGTTTTTCATTTTCAAAGAATAGCTTTTTAACATTTAATATTTCTACCACAGAATTTGGTTATAGAACTAGTGTTTTTAAAAAATTGAAAAATGATTTCTTAATTACAAAAGTAAATTTGCAATTATCAAGAAATAAAAAATTTAATTTAGAATATAAATCTTTAAAGGATGCTTTAAGTCAATACAACATTTATGAAATAGATTTGAAACTTATTAATAAAATTATTAGAGAAATAAGAAATTCAAAATTACCTGATTATACAAGTCTTGGTAATGCAGGAAGTTTTTTCAAAAATCCGGAAATAGATGAAATTACTTTTAATAAACTATTTAGAGATTATCCTGATATAAGTTTTTTCAAAGTTGAAAATAAATATAAAATATCCGCAGGTTGGTTAATTGAAAAATGCGGTTTCAAAGGAAAGAAAGATGGAAATGTTGGTTGTTATGAAAAGCAAGCTTTAGTTATTGTTAATTATGGAAATGCAACAGGTAATGAAATTTTAAATTTCTCAAATAAAATAAAAAATGCTGTTTATGAAAAATTTAATATTAATCTAGAACCGGAAGTCAACATTATTCAATAATGAGGTTATAATGGAAAATGAAAATCAAATTGGTTTATTGAAAAACATAGTAAAAGAATTAATTCAACCTTTTAAAGATTTGTTCCATACTTCCAGAGCTTTATTTGGTTTAAATCTTTCTTATGTACTCGAAGGCTTAACTTATTTTGGTATAGTTGGGTTACTAGCAATTTATTTCAATGATTTTATTTCACTTGATGATATACAAGCTGGAAGAATGGTTGGAGTATTAACTGCTGGTATTACATTAAGTATGTTATTTTTAGGTGCAACTGTAGATATTATTGGTTTAAGAAAAGCACTCCTTTATTCACTTTCTTTTATGTTAGTCGGAAGAATTTTATTAACTATTTCTCCACAAATTGGAGTATCAGGTTTTGGAAATTCAGCACATATTTTTTCAATGCTTGGAATATTAGGGATTATCATAGGATATGGAATTTATCAACCCGCTTGTTATGCTGGAGTTAAAAAGTTAACTACAGAAAAAACAGCCGCAATGGGTTATGCAATGTTATATGCCTTAATGAATTTGGGAGGATTTTTACCTGGATTAATTTCTCCACCAGTAAGAAAATCTTTTGGCATACTTGGAGTATTTTGGGTTTATGTTGCTTTAACTATTGTTGGTTGGATTGTTGTTTATTTTATCATGTCTAAAAAAGCAGTAAAAAATGCAATCGATGAAGTTAATATTGAAAAAAATAATAAAGTTGAAGATGATGATGAATTAAGTAAAATGTCTGCTAAAGAAAAATTGAAATTCTATATAAAAAATTTTCCTCTAAAAGATTTAAGATTTTTATACTTCATTTTTATTCTGATTCCGGTGCAAACTTTATTTGCTCACAATTGGTTGACTTTGCCACTTTATACTAGCAGAGCATTCGATGGATTTGTTCAGGAAAATTTTGAATTTTTTGTAAATCTAAACCCAATTTTAATTTTTATATTAACACCGATGGTAGCAGCATTGACATCAAAAAAGAATACTTATAATATGATGATCATCGGAACTTTTGTTATGGCATTACCAACATTTATTTTGGCAATGGGACCTTCCTTAACAAATTTATTACTTTATCTTTTTATAATGACAATAGGCGAAGCAATGTGGCAACCAAGATTTTTACAATGGGTTGCAGAAATTGCACCTAAAAATATGACTGGCATTTATATGGGTATTGGTCAATTTCCATGGTTCTTAACTAAAATTATAACAAGTTTATATTCTGGTTGGTTCTTAATGAATTATTGTCCGGCTAATACTCCTAAAGAAATGATGAATACTGAATTTATGTGGTTGATTTATGGATTTATTGCAGTTCTTAGTCCAATTGGGTTACTTTTAGCAAAAGGATGGATGGTAAAAGGATTCAAAGTAAAACATGAAAATTAATTTAAAGGTTGTTTCAAGGAATCTAATAACTTGAAACAACCTAATTTAAAATTAGTCTTCAATTTTTACAGCTGTACCGCAAGCAGAAACCATTAACATTGATCCACCTTGTCCGACGGTTTCATAATCTAAATCAACAGCAATTACAGCATTTCCACCAAGAAGCTTTGCTTGTTCGATCATTTCATTGATAGCTATATCTTTTGCTGTTCTTAATTCCTTTTCATATGCAGCTGATCTTCCCCCAACAATATCTCTTATACTTGCAAAAATATCTTTAAAAATATTTGCTCCAACAATTGCTTCTCCGGATACTAAGCCTAAGTATTTAACAATTTTTTTACCTTCAATTGTGTTTGTTGTAGTTATTAACATTTTAACTCCATTTTTTGTTTTTTATTGTAATAATATTTGTTAAAAATATAAATATTCTTGTGAATTAAAATTAAAAAAATGATTAAAATTCATTACATTTCAATATCAATTTTACACTTTTCATAAAATCAAATTGGATTTCGAAAAACAATACATAATTCAGTGCATTATTACAGCAGCCAACAATTTAAGATTAAGTTCAGAAAAAATTGAAACTGTAGCCATTTTAAAAGAACGTTTAAACGATTCTAAAGATATTTTAGAAGAAATAAAAAATTTCAAAAAAATTACTGAGCTTTCGAAACTTGGAATAAAATTACATGAAATATATAACTATATTGATAACGGAAAAATTGATTTTCTAAAGCTATCAGAAAAATTTAAAGAACATGCGCTTTCATTGGTAAGAGAATTAAATCTTGCTCTTGATGTTTTAACCCCGGTAAACATAAAAGAAATTTTCAAAAGATTTGAACCAAAAATTACTTCACAAGACTTACCCGAGTTTCAAATTAAAGGTACATCAACTCAAATAGAAGATGTAATTGAAGTTCCTAAAAGATCTAAAGCAGATGAGATTAAAGAAGAAATTATTATGAATGATCTCGAAAGAGAAACTAAAATTAATTTTGATAATTATCATGAAACAATTATTAAACCCATAAAAGAAATTGATTCATTTTTGAATAGAGTATTAAAATTTAATTTTACTGATGGAGAAATGAATTCATTTATTAAAATAATTCAAGAAAATGCTGAGTTATCAAAAAAAATGAATTTTGAAATGATTTATGAAATGCATTCAATTCTTGCGAAAGGTTTGGATTTAATTAATCAAAAAAGAATAGCTCCGAGTATAAATGTGATAGAGTCGTTAAGAGCATGTTTAATAGTGATAGTTGTTTTAGTTAAAAATAAAGAAGTTGATATAACTAGTTATTTAAACCGTGCTGAAAATTTTGGAAAAACTATTTTATCAAAACAAAAAGGAATTTAAATGGAAATTTTTGCAGTAATAATGGCTGGTGGTGTTGGCTCAAGATTTTGGCCGAGAAGTAAAGAAAAAAAACCAAAACAATTGATAAAGATTTTTGGTGAAAACACAATGATACAAGATACTGTGAAAAGGTTAGATGGATTGGTTGATAATAAAAATATTTTTGTAATTACAAATAAAATTCAAAAACCAACTGTAATTGAACAATTACCTCAATTACCAAAAGAAAATATTATTGATGAACCTTTCGGAAAAAATACTGCGGCTTGCATTGGATTAGCTTCAATTTTAATAAAAAAGAAAAATCCTGAAGCTGTAATTATAACTTTACCTTCAGACCACCTTATTAAAGATGATGAATTATTCAGAGATTGTCTGAAAAATGCATGTGATTTCGCTAATTCATCACATGGATTATTGACAATTGGTATTAAGCCAACAAGACCAGAAACGGGTTATGGATACATTCAGTTTGATGAAAATGAAGTATCAAATAATATTTACAAAGTTTTAACATTTGCAGAAAAACCAAATTTAACAACAGCAATTAATTTTATTGAAGCTGGCGACTTTTTATGGAATTCAGGAATTTTTATTTGGCGTGTTGATGCTATTCTTAATGCTATAAGAAAATTTCTTCCTGATTTATATGATGGTTTGAATTATCTTGAAAATAAAATTGATACAAATGATTTTGAAAAAGAATTAATAAATGTTTATGGTCAACTTAAAAGTATTTCAATTGATTATGGTGTTATGGAAAAAGCAGATAATGTTTATTTAACTAAAGCAGAATTTTATTGGAATGATGTTGGAAGCTGGGAAGCAGTTTATGAAATTGCTAATAAAAATGATGATGGAAATGCAATTGTTGGTGATGTTTATACTGAACATACATTTAATTCTTATATTTTTTCACAAAATAAATTTGTTGCAACAATTGGTGTGGAAGATTTAATTGTTATAAATACTGACGATGCCTTGTTAATTTGCAGAAGAGATAAAGCTCAGGAAGTCAGACAAATTGTTGAATATCTGAAGATGAATAAAAGGACAAATCTTTTATGAAAAGGTTAGTAACAGAAGATATTATTCTTCAATTAATTAAAAAGGGAAGTAAAGAAATTTTAATTTCAAAGGATGATTTAATTACCCCCTTAGCTTTTGATAGAATAAAAAGAGAGGGATTAAAAATTGTTAACAGTATTACTGTTGAAAATTATAAAGAAGAATTTAAGAAAATAATTATTGGCTCTGACCATACAGGTGTTAAAACAAAAAAAATAGTTTATGATTATTTAAAACAAAAAAACTACGATATTCTTGATGTTGGAACCTTCACAGAAGATGCGGTTGATTATCCCGATATTGCAATACAGGTTGCTAAAAGAGTAAAGATAGGAGAATTTGATTGTGGAATTATTTTAGATGCCACTGGAATTCCATCTGCAATTACAGCAAATAAATTTTCAGGAATTCGTGCTGCCACTTGTTATAATGAATTTTCTGCACGGAGCTCGCGTGAACATAATAACGCAAACATATTAGTTCTTGGTGCTAAATCTTTAGGTGATGAATCAATTAAATCTATTGTTGATGTTTGGTTAACTACTAAATTTTTAGGAGAAAGACATCAAAGAAGATTAGATAAAATCAAACTCTTAGAAGAAAAAAACTTCAAAGAATAAATTGTTAACATCAAAAAATTGAAAAACATTTTTATACCAGATAAATTTTATTATCTACATTTTAATATCTAAAATGATAATTGAAAAATGTATTGTACAATCAATTGAAAAAGTAAAATCAAATATTTTCCTTTTGAAAGTATTAAGTCCGAATATTTCAACAAAAGGAAAAGCCGGACAATTTTGTAATATAAAAGTTTCCGAAAATGATTTTCCCTTACTTAGAAGACCATTTAGTATCCACTACATTGAAAATGAATCAATCTACTTTTTATTTGATGTTCATGGTGAAGGAACTAATTTATTGTCTCAAAAAAAAATCGGAGATATTGTTGATATCATTGGTCCACTTGGCAATGGTTTTAACATAAATGAAGATTTTGAAACAGCTGTTTTAGTTGCTGGTGGAATTGGCGTAGCACCATTTCCTTTATTAACAAAATCAATGGTAAATAAAAGTATAATTACCTTTTATGGCGCTCGCAATTCAGAATATATCTATGATAAGAATTTATTAAATATTAATTATTCGACTGATGATGGAAGCATTGGACTAAAAGGAAATGTAATAGACTTGTTAAAAATAAATCTTAAAAATTTAGATAAACAGAAAATTAAAATATTTGGATGTGGACCTTCACCAATGCTGAAAGCCCTTCAAATATTTGCAAATGAAAATAATATCAAATGTGAATTAGCACTTGAAAGTGTTATGGCTTGTGGTTTCGGAATTTGTCAAGGTTGTCCTATTGAAACAGTTGATAACAATTATAAATTGATTTGTAAAGATGGACCAGTTTTCGATGCGAAGGAAATAATTTTATGAGTGAAATTGATTTAACAATTACAATTGGTTCTCTAAAACTTAAAAATCCTGTTTTGCTTGCAAGTGGAACAGTTGGATATGGTAATGAAATTTCTGAATTCACAGACTTAAATAAAATAGGTGGAATTGTAACTAAATCAATTTCTTTGAAACCAAGAAAAGGGAATCCACCTCAAAGAATTGTTGAAACTCCATCAGGAATGTTAAATGCAATTGGATTAGCAAATGTTGGAGTTGAAACTTTTATAAAAGAAAAAATCCCATTCCTTGAAAAATTAAATGCTACAATAATTTGTAATATTGCAGCAAGCACACTGGAAGAATATATTGAATGTGTTAGAATTTTAAATAATGAAAATTCTATTACTGCTTTCGAAATAAATGTTTCATGTCCAAATGTAAAAGATGGGGGATTAATTTTTGGCAACGATGTTTTATGGGTTGGAAAAATAACTGAATCTGTAAGAAAAGAAACATCAAAACCAATAATTGTTAAATTATCTCCAAATGTTCCTAAAATTTCTGAATTTGCACTAGTAGTAAAAAAAGAAGGTGGCGATGCAGTTTCTGCTATTAATACATTAGTCGGTACTGCTTTCGATATTTATACACGAAAACCAAAAATAAAAAATGTTACTGGTGGATTATCAGGTCCGGCAATTAAACCAATTGCACTTGCAAAAGTTTTAGAAATAAAAAGAACAGTCGATATTCCAATTATTGGTATTGGTGGAATTATGAATTGGAAAGATGCCATTGAATTTATGATTGTAGGTGCATCAGCAATTCAAGTTGGAACTGCAAATTTTATTAATCCTAATGTTAGTAATGAAATTGTTGATGGTTTAAAAGAATATTGTAAATCTCAAAATATTCAAAATATTTCTTCACTTGTTGGCTCTTACGTAATTTAAAATGGAAAAAGAAAAAGTCTTACAAAAACTATTTTCATTACATCAATTCGGTATAAAATTAGGCTTAGAAAACATTCAGAAACTTTTAGATCAAATTAACAATCCTCATTATAACTTAAAATGTTTTCACGTTGCTGGTTCAAATGGTAAAGGAAGTACATCTTCTTTTATTGCTTCAATACTTATGGAAATGGGTTTCAAAGTTGGACTTTATACATCACCACACTTTGTTAATTTTAATGAAAGAATTAGAATTAATGGTAAAGAGATAGAAGATAATTACATTATTGATTTTATTGATAATCTTAATGAATATGTAGAAAATGAAAAACCAACTTTTTTTGAAATTACAACTGCAATGGCATTTAAATATTTTGATGAAAAAAAAGTTGATTATGCAGTGATTGAAACAGGTTTAGGTGGAAGATTAGATGCAACAAATGTTATTATGCCAATTTCAAGTATTATTACTTCAATTAGTTTAGAACATACTGAACACTTAGGAAATACACTTGAACAAATTGCTTTTGAAAAGGGTGGAATTATTAAAAATGAAAAACCAGTTTTTATAGGCAAACTTCCTAAAGATGCTGAAGATGTAATTCTAAAAATATCTCAGGAAAGAAAATCCAAATTATTTAGAGTTATTGATTTTATTGAAGATTATAATTTTTCACTTTTAGTTAAGTGTAAAAATTTTAACATAAATCTTTATAAAACTCCATTATTAGGAAAACATCAGTTATATAATGCTGCTTTAGCAATTAAGACAATTGATGAAAATTTTCAAGTTCAGTCACATAAAATTTTGAATGGAATTAAAAAAGTAATTAAAAACACTTCAATACAAGGTAGATATGAAGTTTACAATAATTTTCCTAAAGTAATTTTTGATTCTGCACATAATCCGGAAGGTATCCAAAGTTTTATTGAAGAGTTTAAGAAAGAAAAATTTTATGAAAAAAGAATTTTAATCTTTAGTGTAATGAAAGATAAAAATTCAATTGAAATGATAAAGATGTTAAAAGATTATTTCGATGAAATTTATTTTTATGAATTAAATTTTGAAAGATCAGCCAGATATTTCGATATTAAAGAAATAGGGAAAAAGGAAAATATTATAATACGTCAAATTCATAGTCCGGAAAATTATTTAAACGATTTTATAAATAATAAAAAAAATAATTGTTTAGTTTTTTTGGGGAGTATGTATTTATTGGGAGAAATAAAATCTAAAATTATTTCAAAATAAACTTGACATTTTATGAATAGTAAATTAATTTTCAAGTGTACCTCAGTAAGGTTCTACTGAAATAATTAAATCAATTAACCAATAACAATTTACCCCAAGAAAATTGAAAATCGAGTAAACAAATCAAATTTTTTTTCACAAATAATAGGTAACAATATATGCCAATGGATATTTCAGATTTGCAATCAAAGAAAATTGTTGATTTATACAAGATTGCAAAAGAATTCGGATTAACAGGATATAGCGATCTACGTAAACAAGAATTAATATTTAAAATTCTTGAAGCACAATCTGCCAAAGATGGATTAACTTTTTCAAAAGGTGTTTTAGAAGTGCTTCAGGATGGTTATGGTTTTTTGCGTTCTGCAGATTATAATTATTTACCATCACCAGACGATATTTATGTTTCTCCATCTCAAATTAAAAGATTTTTATTACGTACTGGTGATTTTGTAAGTGGACAAGTGAGACCTCCAAAAGAAGGGGAAAGATTTTTTGCACTTCTACGTGTTGAAGCAGTAAATGGCAAAGATCCGGAAGCAATTCGTGAAAGAACTCTTTTCGATAATTTAACTCCGTTATATCCAATAAAAAGATTGAAATTAGAATCTGCTCCGGGTGAATACTCAATGAGAATTATTGATTTATTATCACCAATCGGAAAAGGACAACGCGGTTTGATAGTTTCACCACCTAAAGCCGGTAAAACAATTCTACTACAAAAAATTGCAAATTCATTGACAAGAAATCATCCCGAAGTAAAAATTATAATGCTTTTAATTGATGAAAGACCTGAAGAAGTAACTGATATGCAAAGATCTGTTCAGGCAGAAGTTATAAGTTCAACATTTGATGAACCTGCTGAACGACATGTTCAGGTTGCTAATATGGTTATAGAAAAAGCAAAAAGAATGGTTGAAGCTGGTGATGATGTTGTTATTCTACTTGATTCAATTACTCGTTTAGCTAGAGCTCATAATACTGTTATTCCTCATAGCGGTAGAATTCTTTCTGGAGGTGTTGATGCAAATGCTTTACATAAACCTAAAAGATTTTTCGGTTCAGCTAGAAATACTGAAGAAGCTGGTAGCTTGACAATTATTGCAACTGCTTTAATTGATACTGGTAGCAGAATGGATGAAGTAATTTTTGAAGAATTTAAAGGTACTGGTAATATGGAATTAGTTCTTGATAGAAATTTAAGTGATAAGAGAATTTTCCCAGCTATTGATGTTAATCGTTCCGGTACTCGCAAAGAGGAATTGTTATTAAGAGAAGAAGAATTAAACAGAGTTTGGATTTTAAGAAAACTAATTGCTGATTTTGATTCTACTGAAGCAATGGAATTTGTTCTTGATAAAATGAAAGGCACAAAAAATAATAAAGAATTTTTATTGAGTATGAATAGTTAATATTGAATGAATACCTTAGTTTTTACTTGCGGCGACATAAATGGTATAGGTCCTGAAATAGTTATTAAAACAATAAACAAAATTCAAAATCCTTCAAAAAGGAAAATTATTTTTATTTGTCCATCAAATGTATTTGAACATGCTGCTTCAATTACAAATCCGGAATTTGAGTTTAAAATTTTACAAAACTTTAATGAAGTAATTGATTCAAAAAAAAATATTATAATTTTAGATATAGGTAAAGTTAAACTTAATGTTGGTCAGCCAACAAAAATATCAGGGTTAACATCAGCAAAAGCAATTGAAGAATCTTATAAATTAATTTCGAATATAAAAAGATCTGCTGTAATCACAGCTCCAATTTCAAAAACATCATTTGAACTTGCCAGTATTAATTATCCGGGACAAACAGAATTTTATGCTTCGCTTACAAATACAAAAAAATATTTAATGATGTTTCTTTCAAATAAAATGAAAGCTGTTCTTTTAACAATTCACGTCCCAATTAAGAAAGTTAGTTCATTAATTTCATTTGAAAAAATTAAAGATTGTGTTGATGTTTTAGAGAAATCTCTCATAAAAGATTTTAATATTAAATCTCCGGAAATTGCAATACTTGGTTTAAATCCTCATAATGGTGAAAATGGGAGAATAGGAAACGAAGAAAATAAAATATTAATACCCACAATTAAAAAACTTAAAAAAAATAATTTATTCGGTCCTTATGTATCAGATGCATTTTTTGGAAACAAAAATTATAAAGATTATGATGCTATAATTGGTATTTATCATGATCAAATTCTAATACCGTTTAAAATGCTTAGTTTTGATTATGGTGTAAATTATACAGCTGGATTGCCAATCATTAGAGTTTCTCCTGATCATGGAACTGCATTTGACATTGCTGACTTTGGTATAGCTAAACCATCAAGTATGATTTCCGCAGTGAAATGGGCAGAAAAGATTATTAGTAATAGATCTAAAAATGAATGAGAATATTTACAACCAAATTTCTTCAATTTATTCTCATTTAATGAGATTTATAGATTATGAAATGTGGGCAAATTATATTTATAAAATCTCTAAACAATTAAATAAAAAAAATATTTATACACTTGAACTTGCTTCAGGTAATTGCAAATTAGCTTATCATATAAATAAGAAATTTAAATTTTATGTTGCTTCAGATTTATCAAAGTATATGCTTCTTAATGGATCACCTAAAGTTAAAAATAAAATTTGTTGTAACTTTTTGAATTTACCAATAAAGATAAAATTTGATTTTATTTTTTCTTGTTTTGATAGCGTTAATTATCTCACAACAAAAAATAAATTCTTAAAAATGTTGAGTGAAGTTGATTCTATTTTAAATGATGATGGAATTTTTACTTTTGATGTTAGTATGGAAAATAATAGTTTGAAATATCAAAAATATTTAAATAGAAAAGGGATTTATAATAATATTAAATATGAACAGATTAGTCGTTATAATTCTATCAGAAAAGTACATCAAAATAAATTTCTGTTAGAATTTAAAGATGGAACAAAAATAGAAGAAACACATATTCAAAAAATTTACAGTTACGAAGAATATTTCGAAATGATTTCTAAATCGAATTTTTATGTATCAATGTGTTACGAAGCTTTTTCCTTTAAAGATGCAAACCCAAACTCTGAAAGAATTCAATTTGTTTTAAAGAAGAGAAATCAAAATGCTAACATTCAGTCATGTGGTTTTTAATTATTCAAATCAACCTGTTTTTAATGATTTAAATCTCCATGTAACACAAGGGGAATTTGTTTTTATTATTGGAAAAAGTGGTGTTGGAAAAACTTCTTTAATGAAGTTAATTTATATGGATTTATTACCAGACTCCGGATATGTTCAGGTTGGTGATTTTACTTCAGATTCAATTCGTGAAAAAGATTTACCGCTATTAAGAAGAAAATTAGGAGTTGTATTTCAGGATTTTCAATTATTAAATGATAGAACAGTTTATGAAAACCTTTCCTTTGTTTTAGAAGTTGTAGGAACACCAAGAAAATTAGTTAAAAGAAAAGTTCTTCATGCACTAACCGATGTTGGTTTAGCACACAAACAAAATAATTATCCTGATACATTAAGCGGTGGAGAAAAACAAAGAATTGCAATTGCTAGAGCTGTTATTAATGAACCATTTTTAATTTTAGCTGATGAACCAACAGGTAATTTAGATCCAGAAACATCAGATGAAATACTTGAAATCTTAAAAAAAATAAATCAAAGAGGAACTACAATAATTTTAGCAACACATAATTATGAATTAGTAAGAAAAGTGAATGCTAAAATTATACGGCTTGAAAATGGTAAAGCAATAAAAGTGGTTGTTAGGAAAAAGGATGAGATTAAAGCTGTCAAATAAAATAATTTGACAGCCTGCATAAAATTAATTTAATCTTTCAATTATATCATTTGTAACTGTTTCAATTTTATTAGTGCCATCAACTTCAATCATTTTTGCTTTGTCTTTATAGAAATTGAATACTGGTTCTGTTTGTTCACGATAAACTTTAAGTCTTCTTTTTATCACCTCTTCATCATCATCTTTTCTTTTATAATAACTATTCAAAGTATTACAATTAGGACAATTAAAATTTTCTGTAACTAAATTTTTATTTAAAATATTTCCACAAGTACTACAAACCAAACGATTAACAATTCTATCAATAATAATTTCATCTGAAGCATCAAGTTTAACCAGTTTAACATCAGCTATATTTAATTCATTAAAAATTTTTTCTAAAATTATTGCTTGATTAACTGTTCTGGGAAATCCATCGAGAATGAAACCATTTTTACTTTTTTCATCTGATAGAACATCCTTAATAATACCAGCAACAATTTCATCTGGTACAAGTTCACCAGCTTCAACTATTTCTTTTGCTCTTTTGCCAAGCTCAGTTTCAGCTTTAATAGCTTCCCGTAAAATATCACCAGTTGAAACATGAATAATATTTAATTTGTTTGCTAAAATTTTTGCTTGTGTTCCTTTGCCAACTCCGGGCGCTCCAAAAATTATAATTTTCATATTTATCACATTTTAATTTTGAAATGCAAAGCAAACTTAGTTAATTAAAAAAAAACTGCAAAATTACTATTAGCTTATTCTTTTTTTCTTGAAGAAATTTTCTAAAAGCTGTTTAGACTCTTTATCATAAATCCCGGAAAAAACTTTTAGTTTATGATTATATTTTTCTGAATCTAAAATATTAAATAAAGAACCAGCTGCACCAAATTTTGGCTCAAATGTACCGAAATAAACATTTCTAATTCTTGATAATAAAATTGCTCCACTACACATAACGCATGGTTCAACTGTTACATATAAATCACATTCATCCAAAAATTTATTACCCAAAAAATTAGTTGCCGATGTTATAGCAATCATTTCTGCATGTGCCGTTGAATCTTTCAACATTTCTGTTTGATTAAAACCTCTGCCAATAATTTTATTTTGATAAACTACAACTGCACCTATTGGCACTTCATTTTTATTAAATGCATTTTCTGCTTCCATTAAAGCAGCATACATAAATTTATATACAGATTCATCAAATAACATAATTTTAAAAATATTTTTTGAAAACATAATAAAAAATAAAATCCTATCATTAAATACTTTGTAACTTTCTTCATCTAATAGTATATTTGCGATGAAAAATTATGCACCCGTAGCTCAACTGGATAGAGCGTTTGACTACGGATCAAAAGGTTGAGGGTTCGAATCCTTCCGGGTGTACAAAAGGGATTAGAAATAATCCCTTTTTTGTTTTACTAATACAAAAAATTTCACTATTAACTCAATAATATTTTTTAGGTTTATTATAAATTAATATATTAGTAGTGAAAAAAGTTAATAATTATGAATTACATTAATTCAATAACAAATTTTAATTTTAGAAAATTAAACCCGCTTCTTCTACGTCCTTGCCCTGACCATTAATTTTTCGCATTTTCATTTCAATTTTTTATCATTTATTTAAAAAAGGAGAAAACTATGTGTGGCATAGTGGGTTACATTGGTCACAAAAACTGTGTTCCAATTTTAATTGAAGGGTTAAAAAGATTAGAATATAGAGGTTATGATTCTGCAGGAATCGGAGTCATAAATTCGAATGAATGTAAACTAATCAAAGAAAAAGGAAAAGTTTCTGATTTAGAAAAAATAGTATATTCTGAAAACATTCAGGGTAATTTAGGAATTGGTCATACACGTTGGGCAACTCACGGTGAACCAA
Organism: Melioribacteraceae bacterium; assembly: GCA_026417375.1. Classification (GTDB taxonomy): domain Bacteria; phylum Bacteroidota; class Ignavibacteria; order Ignavibacteriales; family Melioribacteraceae; genus Stygiobacter. Next base: position 50,558 of record JAOADJ010000036.1, read on the forward strand.
GTATGGTTAATGCTCACCCTCATATAAATAAAGATAAAACTCTTTTCATTATACATAATGGAATAATAGAAAATTATCTATCTCTTAAAAAAGGATTAATTGAAGAAGGTTATGAATTTATTAGTGAAACTGATACAGAAGTATTAGCTCATTTAATTGACCACTATTTAAAATTGAAAAATTCATTATTCAATGCAGTTCGTTATGCTCTTAACGAGGTAGAAGGTACTTATGGTATTGCAGTTATATATAAACATGAAAGTGATAAAATAATTGTAGCTAAAAAAGGATCACCATTAGTTATTGGAATAGGGGAAAAAGAAAATTACGTTGCAAGCGATGTTAATGCATTAATAGCTCACACACGCCAGGTTGTATATCTTGAAGATGGAGAAATTGCAGAAGTTAAAGCCGATTGTTTCAAAACAAAAACTATTCAGGATGAAGAAATAATAAAAGAAATAAATCAAGTTGATATTGGAATTGATGAAATTAGCAAAGGTGGTTATCCTCATTTCATGTTAAAAGAAATAATGGATCAACCAGAATCTTTATACAATTCATTACGTGGAAGATTAGTATTTGAAGAAGGAATTTCAAAACTTGGTGGTTTGCAAGGATTTGAAGATAGAATATTGAATTCGAGAAGAATATTAATTTCTGCTTGTGGAACTTCCTGGCATGCTGGATTAGTTGGTGAATACATGCTTGAACAATATGCTGAAATTCCAGTTGAAGTTGATTATGCTTCTGAGTTTAGGTATAGAAATCCAATTATTACAAAAGATGATACAGTAATATTTATTTCACAAAGTGGAGAAACAGCTGATACATTAGCAGCACTTAAAGAAGCTAAAAAGAAAGGTGCTTTATGTTTAGGAATTTGTAATGTTGTTGGTAGTTCTATAGCAAGAGAAAGCCATGCTGGTGTTTATATCCATGCCGGACCAGAAATTGGTGTTGCTTCAACTAAAGCTTTTACTTCTCAGCTTGTAGTTCTTTCACTTATAACTCTTCTTTTAGCTCGAAGAAAAAATATGAGTTTAGAAGAGGGAAGAGAAGTTATTTCTGAACTTCAGAAATTACCCGAAAAAGTTGAAAAAATATTAAAACAAAATTCACTTATTGAGGAACTTGCTGAAAAATATTTATTAGCTAAAAATTTTCTTTACTTAGGAAGAGGATATAACTTTCCGGTTGCACTTGAAGGTGCATTAAAGATGAAAGAAATTTCTTACATACACGCAGAAGGTTATCCTGCTGCTGAAATGAAACATGGTCCTATTGCTTTAATTGATTATGACATGCCTGTAATTTTTATAGCTACAAAAGATTTTGTATATGATAAAGTTGTAAGCAACATACAAGAAGTTAAAGCAAGAAAAGGAAGAATTATTGCAATTGTTAACGAAGACGATAATCAAATTGAAAAAATGGTTAATCATGTTATTCGTGTTCCTGAAACACATAGTATTTTAACACCAATTTTAACAGTAATCCCACTTCAACTTTTGGCATATCATGTTGCTGTTAAAAAAGGTTTAAATGTTGATCAACCAAGAAATTTAGCAAAAAGTGTTACTGTAGAATAAAAAACAAAATAAGAGGTTATTATGACAAAAAGAAATGTATTAATAATGGGTGCAGCAGGACGTGATTTTCATAACTTTAACGTCTTTTTTAGAAATAACGAAAATTATAATGTTGTCGCTTTTACTGCTACTCAAATTCCTAATATTGAAGGAAGAGTTTATCCTGCAGAATTAGCAGGTCCTCTTTATCCAAATGGAATTAAAATTTATGAAGAAAAAGATTTAGTAAAATTAATTCACGAATTAAATGTTCATGAAGTTGTTTTTTCATATTCAGATGTTCCTTTTGAATACGTTATGACAAAAGCTTCAATTGTAAATGCTGCTGGTGTTTCGTTTAGATTATTAGGTGCTGAAGAAACTATGTTAAAAAGTACAAAACCTGTTATTGCTGTTCTTGCAGTAAGAACAGGTTGCGGTAAATCTCAAACTTCAAGAAAAGTTGTAAAATTATTACAACAAGCTGGTAAAAAAGTTGTTGCTGTAAGACATCCAATGCCTTATGGTGATTTAGTAAAACAAAAAGTACAAAGATTTGCTTCTTTAGAAGATTTAAAAATTCACAACTGTACAATTGAAGAAATTGAAGAATATGAACCACATATTGCTCGCGGTGGAGTAATTTATGCCGGTGTTGATTATGAAGCTATTTTACATGAAGCAGAAAAAGAAGCTGATATTATTTTATGGGACGGTGGTAATAACGATTTTGCATTCTATAAACCAGATTTAACCATAACTGTTGCAGACCCACATCGCCCAGGTCATGAATTAAGATATTATCCGGGTAATACAAGTTTAAGATTAGCTGATGTTGTTATTGTCAATAAAGTTGATTCAGCTTCTAAAGAAGGAATTGATATTGTTCATAAAAATGTTAAAGAAGTAAACCCAAATGCAATTGTTATTGATGCAAATTCTCCTTTAACTGTTGATAATCCTGAATTAATAAAAGGTAAAAGAGTTTTAGTTGTTGAAGATGGTCCAACTTTAACTCATGGTGAAATGAAATATGGTGCTGGTACTGTTGCAGCACAAAGATTAGGTGCAAAAGAAATTATTGATCCTCGTCCTTTTGCTGTTGCTTCAATTGCAGAAACTTATAATAAATATCCTGAAATCGGAATACTTCTTCCTGCAATGGGTTATGGCGAACAACAAATGAAAGATCTTGAAGAAACAATAAATAGAACTGATTGTGATTCTGTTATTATTGGAACTCCAATCGATTTAGGTAGAATATTAAAAATTAATAAACCTAATACAAGAGTAATGTATGAACTAGATGAAATTGGTGATTTAAATCTAGAAACAATATTAAAACAAAAAGGTTTATTATGAAAAAAGTAGCAGTTGTAGCATTTGGTGGAAATGCTTTACTAAGAGCTGATGAAGTTGGTACAATTGAACAACAAGAAAAAAATACTTTGGATACATGTGAAAAGTTAATACCATGGATTAAAAATGATTGGGAGCTTGTTATTACCCATGGCAATGGACCACAAGTTGGAAATATTTTACTAAGAAATGAAGCTGGTTATAAGGAATATAAAATTCCTAAAATGCCACTCGATATTTGCGTAGCCGATTCTCAGGGGGGAATCGGTTACATGATTGATCGTCAGATGAGAAATGCTCTTAATAATAATAAAGTTAAAAAAAATGTAATTGCTGTTATTACCGAAGTATTAGTTGATATTAATGATCCAGCTTTTCAAAATCCAACAAAACCAATTGGACCATATTATTTAAAAGAAGAAGCTGAACTTTTAAGTAAAGCAAATGATTGGGTTTTTAAGGAAGATGCCAGAAAACGTGGCTGGCGAAGGGTTGTCGCTTCACCACAACCTTTAGAAGTAATGAATAATCAGGTTATTAGAGATTTAGTTGACAAAGGACATATTGTAATTGGTGCTGGAGGAGGCGGTATTCCTGTTTACTGGCACAGCGACACTGGTTATTTAGAAGCCATTGAAGCCGTTATTGATAAAGATTTAGCATCTTCACTTTTAGCTATTGAAATTAATGCTGATCTTTTTTGCATTATTACAGATGTTCCTAAAGCTTATATTAATTTTAATAAACCAGATCAAAAAGCTTTAGATAAAGTTACTTTAGATGAAGCTAAAATGTATTATCAAAATGGTGAATTTGGTTCCGGTAGCATGGGACCAAAAATTTTAGCCGCAATTAATTTTGTTGAAAAAACAGGCAAAGAAGCTTTAATTACAAATCAAGAAGAATTATTAAATGAAAATGGTGGAACGAGAATCATTCCGAATTAATTTTTATCAAAAAATATAATGATGTAATTTTGCGAGGTTTTTTGAAAGCGAATAAAAGATTATGAGTATATATATATTAGGAATTTCAGCTTATTATCATGATTCAGCAGCTTGTTTAATTAAAGATGGTGAAATAATTGCAGCTGCTCAGGAAGAAAGATTCACAAGAATCAAACATGATCACAATTTCCCTAAGAATGCAATTAATTTTTGTTTGAAAAGTGCAAAAATTAATGTTGAACAATTAAACGCCGTTGCATTTTATGATAAACCAATAACTAAGTTTAACAGACTTCTTGAAACTTATTTAAGCTTTCCGGGAAAAGGAATAAAATCTTTTTTAATGTCGATGCCATTATGGTTAAGAGAAAAATTATGGATGCAAGATTTAATTGCTTCAGAATTAAATTACAAAGGAAAAATTTTATTCCCGGAACATCATGAATCGCATGCTGCTTCTGCATTTTATCCATCTCCATTTACTAATGCTGCTTTTTTAACTATTGACGGTGTCGGTGAATGGGCAACTTCTTCTTTTGGTGTTGGTAATGAAAATAAAATTCAAATAATTTCTGAGTTACATTATCCTCATTCACTCGGATTACTTTATTCTGCTTTTACTTATTTCACGGGATTCAAAGTTAATTCAGGTGAATATAAAGTAATGGGATTAGCTCCTTACGGAGAACCAAAATATGTTGATAAGATTTATAAATATCTTATTGATTTAAAAGATGATGGTTCTTTCAAAATGAATATGGAATATTTTAAATATAATACTGGTCTAACAATGACCAATAATAAATTTTCTGAATTATTTGACGGACCACCAAGAAAACCAGAAAGTAAATTAACCCAAAGAGAAATGGATTTAGCCCGTTCCCTGCAGGATGTAACTGAAGAAATAATGATTAGAATGGCAAAACATGTTAAAAAAACAACAGGAGAAAAATATTTATGCTTGGCTGGTGGAGTGGCATTAAATTGTGTTGGTAATGGAAAACTTTTAAGAGAAAATATTTTTGAAGATATATGGATTCAACCGGCTGCAGGAGATGCAGGTGGTGCTTTAGGCGCTGCACTGGCAAGTTATTATATGTATTTTGATCAACCATTAATTAAGAAAAATGGTAGAGATTTACAAAAAGGATCTTATTTAGGAACTGAATATTCAGATTTTGAAATTGAAGAGTTTTTATCAAAACACAAAATTCCTTTTCATAAAGTAAATCAGGATGAGCTAATAGAAACTATTTCTGATGAAATTGCAAATGGTAAAATCATTGGTTGGTTTAATGGTAAAATGGAATTTGGTCCGCGCGCATTAGGTTCAAGGTCTATTATTGGTGATGCAAGAAATCCTGAAATGCAAAAAAAAATGAACTTAAAAATTAAATTCAGAGAAAGCTTTCGTCCATTTGCACCATCAGTTCTTGCAGAGAAAGTTTCAGAATGGTTTGAACTTGATAGAGAAAGTCCTTATATGCTTTTAGTTGCTGATGTTAAAAAGGAAAAACAATTTCAGATGACAGAAGAACAAAAAAAACTTTGGGGAATTGAAAAATTAAATGTTGTTCGTTCTGAAATTCCTGCAGTTACTCATGTGGATTATTCTGCAAGAATTCAGACCGTGAACAAAATTGATAATCCTGTTTATCATAGATTGATTGAAAGGTTTTATGAAAAAACAAATTGCCCTGTTATTGTAAATACATCTTTTAACGTTCGAGGTGAACCTATTGTTGAATCACCATTAGATGCTTATAAATGTTTTATGAGAACAGAAATTGATATTCTAACTTTAGGAAATTTTATCTTATACAAAGAAGAACAACCACAATTTCATGATGATATAGATTGGAAGCAGAAATATGAGCTGGATTAATGATGTAAAAAACGAAATAAAAAACCTTGATGTTTCAAAAAAATCATTAAGAAAATTTGGTGTTACAATAGGTTTAATTTTTTTAATAGTTGCAATTTTTTTTCATTGGAAAAATAATTTTCAATATTTCCAGTTAATTTTTTATGTAATAGGATTTGCATTAGTTGTTTCAGGAATCTTTTTCCCAGATGGTCTAAAAAATATTTATAAAATATGGATGGGATTTGCATTTGCGCTTGGATGGTTTGTTTCAAGATTAATATTAATCATTTTATTCTATTTTATTTTAACGCCAATTGGAATTATTGCAAAATTATTTGGTAAAGAATTTTTGGATTTAAAATTTATTGATGAAAAACCTACTTTTTGGATAATGAAAAAAAATAAAACTGATTATGAAAAACTTTATTAATAATAAAAAGGTGAATTATGGCAGTTAACATGAAAGGAAAAAGTCTTATTGAAATTAATGATTTAACACTTGAAGAAGTGTATCAAATATTTGATTTAAGTGCATCATTAAAACAAGAAAGATTAATTGGTAAAAAACATCATATTCTTGAAGGTAAAAAACTTGGAATGATTTTTTCAAAACCTTCAACAAGAACAAGAGTATCATTCGAAGTGGGAATTTATGAACTTGGTGGTATAGGGTTATATTTTAATCAAAATGATTTGCAATTAAAGAAAAGTGAAAGTGTCTCTGATACAGCAAAAGTTCTTTCAAGATATTTAGATGGAATTATGATAAGAACATTTGACCATCAGGATGTAATTGATTTAGCAAAATATGGAACAATACCTGTAATCAATGGATTAACTGATTTACATCATCCTTGTCAGGTTTTAACAGATCTATTTACAATTCTGGAAAAGAAAAGAAAATTACAAGGATTAAAATTAGCTTACATTGGTGATGGTAATAATATGGCTCATAGTTTATTACATGGATGTTCTAAAATTGGTATGGATATTTCAATTGCTTCACCAAGTGGATATAAACCATTAGATTTTGTTGTTGATGAATCAATGAAAAATGCAAAATACATGGGAAGCAAAATTGAAATTCTTGAAGACCCAATTGAGGCTGTTAAAAATGCTGATGTAATTTATACTGATGTGTGGGCAAGTATGGGACAAGAAAAAGAAGCTGAAGAAAGAAAAAAGAAATTCATTAAATATCAGGTTAATCCTGAATTAGTAAAATATGCTAAAGAAGATTATTTATTTATGCACTGTTTACCAGCACATCGTGGAGATGAAGTTGTTGATGAAGTTGCTGATTCATCAAATAGTGTAATTTTTGATGAAGCTGAAAATAGATTACATGTACAAAAAGCAATTATGGCTTTAATTATGTAAAAATTTTTGAAAAAATTTTTGCGGATAAGAATAATTTATTTATTTTTGTCCGCACAAATTTTGGGCAGATAGCTCAGTCGGTAGAGCAAAGGACTGAAAATCCTTGTGTCGGCGGTTCGATTCCGTCTCTGCCCACCACAAAGGGATGAGAAATCATCCCTTTTCAATTTGAGCATACAATGACAACTGAATATCCATATTATTTAAATTTTCTTGAAGTTAAAGATTCTCCTTTACATGGAAAAGGTTTGTTTACTAAAGTTGATATTCCAAAAGATAGTATTATTTGTGTTATTGAAGGAGAAGTTATTGATGAAAATGAATGTGTAAGAAGAGAAGAAGAAGAAGGTAATGTTTACATCTTTTGGAATGGAGATAATTATATAGACACATCAAACAATCCGCTCTTAAAAAATCTTAATCATCTTTGTGAACCAAATTGTTATGTAGAAGATAGAAATGAATCATCTCTTTTTTTAATTGCAGAATGTGATATTAAAGCAGGGGAAGAATTAACTATTGACTATGACTATGAAGAAATTTATGAAACCTGCCAATGTCATATTCATAAAATTGAGAATTAATTCATTTAAAAATTCTTATTTTAACTCAACAAAAAATTAAACCCTATGAATGTTTTAACTGATTACATTTTCCCTAAGTTAAATTTTGTTAAAAGTGGCAAAGTTCGTGATATTTATGATCTTGGGGAACATTTCTTAATTGTATCAACAGACAGACTTTCAGCATTCGATGTAATTATGCAAGATGGAATTCCAAATAAAGGTAAGATTCTAAATAAAATTTCAAAATTTTGGTTTGAATTTTCAAAAGATATAATTGAGAATCATGTTGTAGAAACAAATTTTAATAATTTTCCGGAAGAATGTTTAGCATATCCAGAATTAAATGATCGTTCGATGATTGTAAAAAAAGCTAAACTAATTCCAATTGAATGCATTGTTAGAGGTTATATTTCTGGTTCCGGATGGATTGATTATCAAAAAACCGGTAAAATTTGTGATATAGAATTACCAAAAAATTTATTAGAATCTGAAAAATTACCTGAACCAATTTTTACACCTTCAACAAAAGAAGATGTTGGCGAACATGATAGAAATATTTCTGAAAATGAAGCAAAAAATTTAATTGGTAATGATGTATTTAATTTCATAAAAGAAAAAGCTTTAGAAATTTATATTAAATCATATAACTATGCTCTTTCAAAAGGAATTATTATTGCTGATACCAAAATGGAATTTGGATTTTATGATAATAAAATAATTTTAATTGATGAATTTTTAACTCCTGATTCATCTCGTTTCTGGCCTTTAACTGAATATGAAAAAGGCAAAACACAAAATAGTTTTGATAAACAATATGTTCGCGATTATTTAATATCAATTGGATTTAATAAAAAACCACCTGCTCCAAAATTACCAGAAGATGTTATTTTTAATACTTCTAAAAAATATGAAGAAGCATTATTTATTTTAACTGGTGAGAAAATTTAGGATGATACCAATTAATATTAATGTAAATAATTCGCAAATGATTATTGAGTGGAATAATAAAATGCTTTCAAAAATTAAACTTTCAGATTTAAGAAAATTTTGTCCTTGTGCTTATTGTGAAAAAGAAAGAGAGAATGATCATGGTAAATTTGAAGTTTATACTCAAAATCAAATTACAATAAAAAAAATTAATATGGTTGGTTCTTATGCATTAAATATTATTTGGAATGATGATCATAGTAATGGCTTTTATGAATTTTCTTATTTAAAAAATATTTCAGAAAATATTTTATAATATGGTTCTCCCAAATCAATTAACTGTACTTAGAATAATTTTAACACCTATTTTCCTTTTCTTATTTATTAGTGGAGAACCTACATTAATTCAAATATCATTAATTGTTTTTATTATTGCAGCTCTTACCGATTGGTATGATGGTTGGCTTGCCCGTAAATTTAATTATATTACTGATTGGGGAAAATTTATGGATCCTCTTGCTGATAAAATTTTAACTTCAACTGCTTTTTTTGCTTTTGTTTCAGTTGGTCTGGTTGAATTATGGATGGTTTTATTAATTGTTGTAAGAGACGCATTGATAACTTTGCTTAGAATTTATGCAGACTATAAAAAAGTAACATTTACAACAAGTTATTTCGCAAAAGTTAAAACATTTTTCCAAATGTTTTTTTTATACTATTTACTTTTAGTTTATTCATTCAGTTCAATTGATTATATTAAAAATAATTTTAATGATATAATAATCAGTTTGATGAATAATAATTTAATTTATTATTCGATGTTGTTTGTAACATTAATAACAGTTTTATCCGGGTGTACCTATTTATTTGCAAATAGAACAACAATAAAAAAACTCTTCATAAATGAAAATTAATTTTTTAGAAAATTTAATTGGCTCAGGGTTTTATACAGGATACGTAAATAAAGCTAGTGGAACTTTTGGAAGTTTAGCAGCTCTTTTAATTTATCTAATACCTGGTTTCGAAAATCCAACTATTATGATTTTTTTTATTTCATTTTTTATAGTTATTGGTGTTCCTATTGCAATTAAATTTGAAAATAAATATGGACCCGATCCTAAAGAATATACTAATGATGAAGTTATTGGAATGTGGTTAACACTTTTATTTGTTCCAAAAAAAATATGGTGGATTGTTATTGGTTTTTTTATTTGGAGATTTTTGGATATAGTTAAACCTTTTCCAGCTAAACAATTAGAAAAAGTAAAAAATGGTTGGGGAGTTTTATTAGACGATATTGCTGCTGGAATTTATTCTTTTATTATTCTTCAATTATTAATATATGTTTTCAATTTAATAACTAAATAAATATGATAAAATGAAAGCACACATTATTACAATTGGTGATGAAATTTTAATTGGTCAGATCATCAACTCCAATGCTGCTTGGATCGGAGAAAAATTATCTGAAATTAATATTAATGTTGGTAGTACAAGCGTTGTTGGTGATGATGTAAAACAAATTATTCAGGAATTTCAAAGAACTTATGATTCTAATGATATTGTAATTGTTACTGGTGGACTCGGACCGACTCACGATGATGTTACTCGTAAATGTGTGGTAGATTTTTTCAAAACAGATTTAATTATTGATGAAAATGTTTTAGACGATATTAAGAAGTTTTTTGAAGTAAGAAACAGAAAACTTACTAAAACAAATGAAGATCAGGCATTAATTCCGGAAATTGCAACACCGATAAGAAATTCACGAGGAACCGCACCAGGTTTTTGGATAGAAAAAGAAAATAAAGTTTTTGTTGTTATGCCCGGTGTTCCTTATGAAATGAAAGGAATGATGGAATCTTTTGTTTTACCTAAACTCCAAGAAAAAAATCAAAATAAAAAAATTATTGTAAGAAAAAATTTATTAACAACAGGAATTCCTGAATCTGTTTTATACGATAAACTTGGAAATATAGAAGAACTTATGGAAGGGAATAAATTAGCTTTTCTTCCAAATCAATTTGGCGTAAGAATGAGATTAAATATCGAAGGTAATTCTATTGAAGAAGCAAATAATAAATTAGATGAAATTGAACAAAAGATTCGTTCCTTGGTTGGCAGATATATTTATGGAAAAGACAATGATCAGCTTGAAGAAGTGATTGCAAAATTAATGATTGATAGAGGATTTAAATTAGCGGTTGCTGAATCCTGCACTGGTGGTTTAATATCTTCTCGTATAACAAATGTTTCTGGAAGTAGTCAATTTTTTGAAAGAGGAGTAATAACATATAGTAATGCTGCTAAAGTTGAATTATTACATGTAAAAGAAGATACAATTCAAAAATATGGTGCTGTAAGTTTAGAAGTTTGTCGTCAAATGGCTGAAGGAGTCAAAGCAATAAGTGGTATTGATATTGGTTTGGCTGTGACTGGTATTTTGGGACCAACTGGTGCAACACCAACAAAACCAGTTGGATTAGTTTATATTGGTTTATGTGACGAAAAAATCTGTACAGCAAAAGAATTTCACTTCGGTGATAATCGGTTACTCAATAAAGATCGTGCTTCTCAGGCAGCATTAGAAATGTTAAGAAGACATCTTCTTGGAATTGATTATGACGATTAGAACTTTTATAGCATTAGAAATTCCTCAAGACATTATTGAAATTGCATTTAAAAAGCTTAAAAGCAAAATAAAATCTTTTGATAAAATAAATTGGGAACCAAAAGAAAAGTTACATCTTACTTTAAAATTCATTGGTAACTTCGAAGAAAACAATATTAATTTATTGACTGAAGAATTAAATAAAACATTTGAAAGATTTAATAAATTGGATCTTGGATTAGATAAATTCGGATTTTTTTGGAAAGATGAAAATCCGAAAATATTATGGCTCGGTTTGAAAGAAAATAAAAATTTATTTGAATTAGTTTCTAAAATTGATGAAGTAACTAATCAATTTGGAATTGAAAAAGAAAAAAGAAAATTTAAATCTCACATAACATTTTTAAGAATAAAAAATTTAAATCATATAGACGAATTACTTTTCCTCAAAGAAGTAAAATTTGATAATATTAATTTTGTTTCAGATAAAATTCATTTGTTTAAAAGTGAATTATTAAAAACAGGTTCAGTATATAAATCATTAAAAGAATTTCAATTGAAATAGGAGTAAAAAATGTCATTAGAAAAAGATCAAAGAATAAAAATTTTAGAGGATACAATTGTAAACCTCGAAAAACAATATGGAAAAGGAACAATAATGAAACTTGGTGATGGAGTTGTAACACAAGTTGAAGCAATTCCTACAGGTTCTTTATCACTTGATTATGCTTTAGGAATTGGTGGTGTTCCACGTGGCAGAATAGTTGAAATATATGGTCCTGAATCTTCTGGTAAAACAACATTATGTTTACATATTATTGCCGAAGCTCAAAAACTTGGTGGATTAGCTGCATTTATTGATGCCGAACATGCTCTTGATGTTAATTATGCCAAAAGATTAAATGTTGATACAACAAATCTTTTACTTTCACAACCCGATTTTGGCGAACAAGCTTTAGAAATAGTTGATACATTAATTCGCAGTAATGCTCTGGATGTAATAGTAGTTGATTCTGTTGCAGCATTAGTTCCACGTTCCGAAATTGAGGGAGATATGGGGGATCCTCAAATGGCAATGCAGGCTCGTTTAATGTCTCAGGCATTAAGAAAAATTACTGGTGCAATTAGTAAATCAAAAACATGTGTAATTTTTATTAATCAGTTGAGAAGTAAAATAGGTGTAATGTTTGGTAGCCCGGAAACAACTACTGGTGGTAATGCATTAAAATTCTATTCTTCTGTTAGATTAGACATCAGACGTGTAGCTGCTATTAAAGATGGAAATAATGTAATTGGAAACAGAACAAAAGTTAAAGTTGCAAAAAGTAAAGTAGCTCCACCATTCAAAGAAGTTGAATTTGATATTTTATATAATGAAGGAATTAGTAAAGCTGGTGATATTATTGATTTAGCTGTTGACCATGGAATCCTGAAAAAAAGTGGTGCGTGGTTTACTTACAAAGAAGATAGATTCCAAGGAAGAGAACAATTAAAACAAAAAATGTTAGACGATCCGAAATTACTTGAAACTTTGGAATATGAAGTTAAAAAAGCTCTTGGCATGATTAAAGAAGAACAAAAAGTTGTTAAAGATGATGAACCTAAAACAAAAAAATCTAAATGAAAATTTTATCATTAAAAAGAAAAGGAAATAACATTTTAATTACCTTGGATGATAATTCTGACTTTTTAATTGATTACAGAACTTTTGTTGATTTTAGAATTCATAAAGATGTAGAAATATCAATTGAATTGATGAAGCTGCTCTCACAGGAGAGCAGTTTTGTTAAATGTAAAGATTCAGCTTTCAGATTTTTGGCAAGAAGACTTCATTCTACAAAAGAACTAAAATTAAAATTGCAAAAGAAAAATTATTCTAAAGAAATAATTGATAAAACAATTTTTCATTTAAATGAACAAAACTATTTGAATGATGAAGAATTTGCTTTACAATTTGTAAAAGAAAAAATCAGCAGAGGAAAAATTGGAATTAATAAAATTGTCAGCGAACTTAAAAATAAAGGAATAAATAACGAGATTACTCAAAAAATAATTTCTTCTATTGACAATAATACTTTTAATGATAATATAAATACACTCATCAAAAAAAAATTAAACCAATTAAAAAACAAAGAAACTGATAAAAGAAAAATAAAACAAAAAATTATTTCACATCTTATATCCAAAGGATACGATTACGATTCAATTTACAATTCATTAAAAAACTTTGATCTAGCAAAGGAAGAATAATTTTTTTGAATCAGTAACCTTCTTTATTTTTGAGCACACAATTTTTAGGTGAAACATGACATTAATTAACAAAGTTGATTATTACAATATTGAAAGTTTACTAAGTGAAGATGAAATTATGGTTAGAGATACTGTAAGTGATTTCGTTGATGCCGAAGTGATTCCGATTATCGAAAAGTATTATCACGATGAAAAATTTCCAGATCATTTAATACCAAAGTTAGGTGAAATGGGTTTATTTGGAATTACACTTCCACAGAAATATGGATGCGCTGAAATGAACAATGTTGCTTATGGATTAGCAATGCAAGAATTAGAAAGAGGTGATAGTGGACTTCGTAGTTTTGTTTCTGTTCAAAGTGCATTGGTTATGTATCCAATTTATACATTTGGAAGTGAAGAACAAAGAAGTTATTGGTTACCAAAATTAGCTACTGGTGAAAAAATTGGTTGTTTTGGTTTAACTGAACCAGATTATGGCTCAAATCCGGGAGGAATGATTACACGTGCTGAAAAAGTTGATGGAGGTTATATTTTAAACGGTGCAAAAATGTGGATAACAAATGGTACTATTGCTGATATTTCAGTTGTGTGGGCAAAACTTGATGGTGTTGTTTATGGATTTTTAGTTGAGAAAGGTACTAAAGGTTTTGAAGCTCCTGAAATGAAAGGTAAACATTCATTAAAAGCATCAGTAACTTCTGAATTAGTTTTGCAAGATGTTTTTATACCTGAAGAAAATTTATTGCCAAATTCTCGTGGATTAAAATCTGCCTTGATGTGTTTATCTCAGGCAAGATATGGAATTGCCTGGGGAGTTGTTGGGTCAATGATGGCTTGTTACGATTCTGCTCTTGAATATGCTAAGTCAAGAAAACAATTCAGTAAACCTATTGCTGCTTATCAAATTACTCAAGAAAAATTAGTTTACATGATAACAGAAATAACAAAAGCTCAATTATTAAATTTGCAATTGGGTAGAATGAAAGATAAAAATGAAGCTAAGTTCACACATATATCAATGGCAAAAAGAAATAATTGTGAAAAAGCTTTAGATATCGCACGTGTTGCACGAGAAATTCTTGGTGCTAATGGAATATTAAATGAATACCCGGTCATGAGACACATGAATAATTTAGAATCGGTAAAAACTTATGAAGGAACTCATGAAATGCATACTTTAATTATTGGTGAAGATATTACAGGATTTGCTGCTTTTGATAATTAATTTAAAACGGAGATATGATGAAAAATAAAATAAGCTTTGAAGGAATTACTTTTGATGACATATTACTTGTACCTTCAAAATCAGCTGTGCTTCCAAGAGAAGTTGACATTACTACAAAATTGACAAATGAAATTAAATTAAATATTCCTTTCATTTCCGCAGCAATGGATACTGTAACTGAAGCTCAAATGGCAATTGCTATGGCAGCACAAGGTGGAATTGGTTTTATTCATAAAAATATGTCCATTGAAAAACAAGCTGAAGAAGTTGACCGTGTAAAAAGATCTGAAAGCGGAATGATTGTAAATCCAATTACACTTACACCAGATAAATCAATACGTGAAGCAGAAGCAATAATGTCAAAATATCATATCTCCGGAATTCCTGTTGTTGATTTAAATAATAAATTGGTTGGAATTCTTACCAACAGAGATTTACGCTTTGAAATCAATAAAGATTTACCAGTTTACGAATTAATGACAAAAGAAAATTTAATTACTGCACCACTTGGAACAACATTAGAAGAAGCACAAAAAATTCTTCACAAACATCGAATTGAAAAATTACCAGTCGTAGATAAAAAAGGTGTAATTAAAGGTTTAATTACTTATAAAGACATATTAAAAAAGAAAAAATTTCCAAACGCATGTAAAGATGATTTAGGAAGATTAAGAGTTGGTGCTGCAGTTGGTGTTTCTAAAGATACTATTGAAAGAGTGGAAGCATTAATAAATTCAAATGTTGATGTTATTACAATTGATACAGCACATGGTCATTCTGAAGGTGTATTAAAAGTTATAAAAACAATCAGAAAAAAATTCCCTAATCTTCAATTAATAGCTGGAAATATTGTTACCAAAGAAGCAGCTATTGAACTTTATAATGCTGGAGTAGATGCAGTTAAAGTTGGAATTGGTGCCGGTTCAATTTGCACAACAAGAGTTGTTGCCGGTGTTGGTGTTCCACAAATTAGTGCTGTATTAGAAGTTGCTCAAGCTTTAAAAGGAAAGATACCGGTAATTTCAGATGGTGGAGTAAAACAAACCGGAGATGCGGCTAAAGCAATTGCAGCTGGAGCAGATACTGTTATGATGGGTGGTATGCTAGCCGGTTGTGAAGAATCCCCCGGTGAAAAAGTTTTATTTGAAGGAAGAAGTTTTAAAGTTTATCGTGGAATGGGTTCACTTGGTGCAATGAAACAAGGTAGCAGCGATAGATATTTCCAGGATGTTGAAGAAGATATTAAAAAAATAGTTCCGGAAGGTATCGAAGGACGTGTTCCTTATAAAGGTATTCTTGCTGATACAATTTATCAGTTTGTTGGTGGATTAAGAGCAGCAATGGGTTATTGCGGTACAAAAAATATTAAAGAATTTCAGTCAACAACTAAATTTGTAAAAATCTCAAACGCTGGATTACGTGAAAGTCATCCGCATGATGTTTTAATTACTGAAGAAGCTCCTAATTATCAAATTACTCATAAATTATAATTCTTATGTACAAAGTTCTAATTATTGCATATTATTATCCCCCAATGGGACTAAGTGGTGTACAACGTGTATTAAAATTTACCAAATACATGCATAAAAATAATTGGCAACCTACAGTTATTACAACAGGAAATGTTGCTTATTATGCACATGATTTATCACTATTAAAAGAAGCTGAAGAAGCTGGCGTTGAAATTATAAGAACAGAAGCTTTTGATATTAATTCTATTCTTGGTGCAAAATATAAAACTGTAAGTATGCCAAAAGAATTTATTAGAAAATTACTTTCAAGACTAAGTAAAACTTTTTTTATTCCTGATAACAAAAAATCATGGTCTAAAAAGGCATATCAAATTGCTAAAGAAAAATTATCAAAAGAAAAATTTGATATGATTTTTGTTTCTGTCCCTCCTTATTCACAATTCATAATGGCTGCAAAATTGAAAAAGGAATTTAATCTTCCTTTATTTGTTGATTACAGGGATTTGTGGTACGAAAATCATTTTGCTTTTTATATTACTCCTTACCATAAATACAAACACAAAAAACTTGAATATGTTTCGTTAAAGCAAACAGAAAAAATTGTTGCCATTAACAGAAAAATCAAAGAAAAGATTTTATTAAGCTATCCATTTTTAAAATATGATGATGTAATTATAATTCCGCATGGATATGATAGTGAAGATTTTCAAAAGTATGAGCCATATAAGAAATTAAATTCCAAAATGAAATTAACTTATGCCGGAATATTTTATGAAAATATTACTCCCGAATATTTCTTAAGAGCATTTAAGGAATTGACAATTGATTCTCCTGAAATTGCAAATAATATAGAACTGGAATTTATCGGTCATTTAAGGAAAGAAAATCAAAAATTAATTAATGAATTAGGTTTAAAAAATTATGTTATTGAGTATGGATATTTAGAACATGATGAAGTTATAAAAAGAATAAAAAGTAGTGATGTACTATGGATGATGATAGGTAATACAAAAAATGCTGAAACTATTTCTACAAGTAAATTATTTGAATATTTTGGTTCAAGAAAACCAATACTTGGATGTGTGCCAGAAGGTGCTGCAAAACAAGCTTTAAAAGAATATGGAGCTTCGTTCATTACAAATCCAGATTACATTGATGAAATTAAAAATGCAATTAAAGAAATCTATAATTTATATGTCCAAAATAAATTACCAAAACCAAACGAAGATTTTGTAGAAAAACATGATAGAGTAAAATTAACTGAACAATTAACAACTGCATTTCAATTTTATTTGAGGGCAGAATGAAAGTTGCAATAATTGGTGGTGGCGGAAGGGAGCATGTAATTGCTCTAAAAATCTCTGAAAGTAATTTGTTGAATGAGTTATTTATTTTACCCGGTAATCCGGGTACTGAAAAATTGGGAACGAATGTTCCAATTAAAAGTGATGATATTAATGGAATAGTAAAATTTTGTACCGAAAATAAAATTGAATTAGTAATTATTGGTCCTGAAAAACCATTGACAATGGGTTTAGCAGAAGGATTAATAGAAAATGATATCAAAGTTTTTGGTCCAACAAAAGCAGCAGCACGAATAGAAGGGGAAAAATCTTTTGCAAAAAATTTAATGATGAAATACAATATACCAACTGCAAGCTTTAAAGTATTTCACAAAGAAAATTATGATGATGCATTAAACTATTTGAAAAGAGTAAGTTATCCAATTGTAATTAAAGCCGATGGTATTGCTTCAGGAAAAGGTGTAATAATTCCTGAAACTTATGAAGATGCAAAAGAAGCAGTGAAAGAATGTTTTGTAAATTCTTCATTTGGCAAAGCAGGTGAAAAAATTGTAATTGAAGAATATATGACAGGGCAGGAAGCATCTGTTTTTGCTATAACTGATGGTAATGATTTTGTTCTTTTGCCAGCTGCTCAGGATCATAAAAGAATTTTTGATGGAGATAAAGGTAAAAATACTGGTGGTATGGGAGCATATGCTCCAACTCCTTTTGTAAATGAAAATGATTATAAAATAATTTCGGATAAAATTATTAAACCAACATTAGAAGCATTGAATGAAAATAAATCAAAGTTTGTCGGTTGTCTTTATTGTGGTCTTATGATGACTTCTGAAGGACCGAAAGTAGTTGAGTTTAATTGTCGTTTTGGCGATCCTGAAACTCAGGTTGTTTTACCTTTAATAAGTGGAGATTTTCTTGAACTATTATTTTCTGCATCCAATGGAAATATTAATAAAAATTCAATTTCAATAGAAAATAAAACTTCTGTATGTGTAGTACTTGCTTCAAAAGGATATCCAGATAAAGTTGAAAAGGGAATAGAAATTTTTGGAATTGATGATGCAAATAAATGTGAAAATATTTCAATAATACACGCCGGTACCAAAAAATTAAACAACAAAATTTTAACTGATGGTGGTAGAGTTTTAAATATAGTCGGAACAATTAACAGTAATAACTTAAAGTTATGTAAAGAAATAACTTACAATGCTTTATCAAAAATAAATTTTGATGGTATGCAATACAGAAAAGATATTGCAGACAAAGCAATTAATTAATATGGATCATTAAAAATATTTTATCATCCCGGAGGCCATGTTAATTTTCTTCCACCAAGAAGATGTAGATGAATATGTGGAACTTCCTGACCTGAATCTGCTCCGGAATTTAATACTAACCTAAACCCACTTTCAAAAACTCCCATTTTCTTTGCAACTTCATTTGCGACATCAAATAAATCACCAAGCAACTTTGAATGGTTTTCTGATTTCAAATCTCTTGCTGATTCAATTTCTGTAGTTTTGGGAATTATTAAAATATGCACAGGTGCTTGTGGATTAATATCTTTGAATGCTAATACTGTGTCATTTTCAAAAACAATATTAGCAGGAATTTCTTTACGAATAATTTTAGCAAATATTGTTTCAGCCATAATTATTCCTTCTCAATTTGATATTTTTTTAATTTATTATAGAGATGACTACGTTGTATTCCTAAAATTTCTGCAGTTTTACTCATATTCCAGTTGTTTGCATTCAATTGTTTAATTATAAATGCTCTTTCAACTTTTTCTTTGAAATCCTGAAAACTATTGTTAATGTCGAAAAGATCATCTGTAATTGAATTAGAACCAGAGTAAAATGAATTAACATCTTTTTCAGTAATTTCATTTTTAGATGACATAATTACAATTCGTTCAATTACATTTCTGAGTTCGCGGATATTTCCTTTCCATGAAAAAGTTTGTAATGTTTTAACAGCACTATTTGTAAAAGTTTTAAGAGGAAATTTATTTTTTTCGCAAATTAATTTTGTGAAATGTTCAACAAGTAAAGGTATATCATCTTTTCTTTCACGCAAAGGAGGAATATGAATTGGGATAACATTTAACCTGTGAAATAAATCTTCTCTGAAATTACCTTTTGAAATTTCAGCTTGTATATCTTTATTAGTTGCGGAAATAATTCTGACATCTACATCAATTTTATTTGTCCCACCAACTCTTTCAATTTTATTTTCTTCAATTGCTCTTAATACTTTAGCCTGAGCTTGTAAACTCATATCACCAATTTCATCTAGGAATAAATTTCCTCCATCTGCTAATTCAAATTTGCCTATTCTTTGTTTTATTGCGCCAGTAAATGAACCTTTTTCATGTCCAAATAATTCTGATTCAATTAATTCTTGTGGTATTGCAGCACAATTTACTTCAATTAATTCTTTTTTATTTCTTAAACTTTGTCTATGAATTTCCTGAGCAACTAATTCTTTTCCAGTTCCATTTTCGCCTGTAATTAATATTCTGGCATCTGTTTTTGCAACTTTAGAAATTGTTTCTAAAATATTTAGAATTGCTTTACTGTTACCAATTATTTTATTTGCCGAAAGTAATTCGTTTTTTAGTTTCTTGTTTTCTTTTTGTAATGAAATTTGATTTGCAGCATTTCTTACAGCAATTACTAATTTATCTCTTTCAATTGGTTTTTCTAAAAAATCAAATGCTCCAAGTTTAGTTGCTTTAACTGCGTTTTCTATATTACTGTTAGCTGATATAATTATTGTTTTTATTTCAATTTCTTTTTCTTTAATCCAATTTAAAATTTCAAATCCATTTTTTGAAGGCATATTTATATCAAGCAAAAGAATTGAAAACTCTCCATATTCAATTTTTTCTAATCCTTCCAATGGATTTGTAGTATATTCAACAAAATAGTTTTCAAATTCCAAAATCATTTTAATGCTTTTACAAATCTCTATTTCATCGTCAATGATTAATACTGATTTCATATTTTATCTCTGAAAAATAAAAGTTGATAAATTAACAATGCTTTTGAAGGTTTACTTTTTAAGTCAATCATTAACATTTCTCCGAAAAATTCACCTAAATTGTTTGCAATTAAATCTTTGGAATCAAAATTTCCATTTGCAAAAAAATTACTTTCAGTAATCTCAACAAAAATACCCATAAATTTTGAAATGTTGAAAGGTGAAAAATTATATCTTAAAAATGCATTTCCAAAAAAGTGAGAAAGTTTATCTTTATCACCGAAAGAATTATTTGGTGTATCAAAAAATATTTTAGAAGGTAAATTGTTTAATCTTTTTATAAATGTATCTTTATTAGGAGAGGGAAGAGGAATATTTATTTTCGCTGAAAAAATTTTTAATTCAATTTTGTTAAATGGTAAAGAAGAAAAAGTTAGACACAAAAGTGCTTCGGAAACATCATAATTAAAAAATATAATTGCTTTTGAAAAAAGAGAATCAACTTTTTCCAAATCATTTTGAATTAAAGAAAATTCATTTGAAGTAATATAATCTGTTAAATAAAATAAACCACCATAAAAATTTTTTTCATAATTTTTTTGAGGATATAAGAAAGAAAAAGAAATAAAAAAAATGATTATGAATATTTGTCTTTCGATTTTCAGGTTTGAATTACTCCGACATTAAATTTTGGTATTTCAGGATTATTATCAGCAAACTCAATTGATTTTGAGATATAATAACGTGTTAAAGTTGGGTCTATAATTTCATCAATCCATAATCTTGCAGCAGCATAAAGAGGATTACTTTTGCTTTCATAAGAATTTTTAATTTCATTTAATAGTTTTTGTTTTTCATCATCATTAAAAATTTTATTCTCTTTTTCAGCTTGTTTTAGTTTTATATCTAAAAGAACACTACTTGCTTGAGCTCCACCCATTACAGCAATTTTTGAATTCGGAAAAGCATAAATAAATCTTGGATCATAAGCTTTACCGCACATTGCATAGTTGCCTGCACCAAAACTATTTCCAACTATAATAGTAATTTTTGGAACAACAGAATTAGCAACAGCATTAACCATTTTGGCTCCATCTTTAATTATTCCGCCATGTTCTGCTTTACTACCAACCATAAATCCGGTTACATCTTGCAAAAAAACTAAAGGAATTTTTCTTTGATTACAATTCATTATAAAACGAGCTGCTTTATCAGCGCTATCGGAGTAAATTACACCACCAATTTGCATTTCTCCTTTTTCAGTTCTTACAATATTTCTTTGATTGGCAACAATTCCAACTGCCCAGCCATCAATTCTTGCATATGCTGTTATTAAAGTTTTTCCATAACCAGTTTTATATTCATCAATTTCAGAATTATCAACCAAGCGAGCTAACAATTCATAAGTATCATAAGGTTTGTTTGTATCTTCAGGTAAAATTGCTAAAATATCTTCTTGAGAATAATTTGGAGGAAATGATTCAATTCTATCAAAATTTGCTTTTTGATTTTTCCCAAATCTTGAAACAAGATTTCTGATTGTTTCTAAAGCTTCATCATCATTTTTCATTATATAATCTGTTACACCAGAAATATTAGATTGAACTAGTGCGCCACCTAAAGATTCATTATCGATTTGTTCACCAATTGCAGCTTTAACTAAATGAGAACCCGCAAGAAAAATTGAACCTTCACCTTGAACAATTAATGCTTCATCACTCATAATTGGTAAATATGCACCACCAGCAACACAAGGACCCATAATAGCAGCAATTTGTGGAATTCCCATCGAAGAAATTTTTGCATTGTTTCTGAAAATTCTTCCAAAATGTTCTTTATCCGGAAATATTTCATCCTGAAGAGGAAGAAAAACACCTGCACTATCAACTAAATAAATAATTGGTAAATTGTTTTCGATTGCTATTTCTTGTGCACGTAAATTCTTTTTTGCAGTAATTGGAAACCAAGCACCAGCTTTAACAGTTGCATCATTTGCAACAATTACACAATCGCGATTATGAATTTTTCCAATACCGAAAATAGTTCCACTTGAAGGGGCACCACCATATTCATTATACATTTCATAAGCAGCAAAAGTATTTAATTCAAAAAATTTTGAATCAATGTCAATTAATTTATTAATCCTTTCTCTTGCAGTTAATTTTCCTTTTGATTTATGTTTTTCAATTGCTTTTTTCCCGCCACCAAGTTTTACTTGTTCTCTGATTGATTCAATTTTTTCAATTAATGATTTATGATATGAAATTCTACTTTGAATTGATTCGTTAAGTTGTATTTGATTGCCAATAGTTTTCATAATTAATCTTTCAATAAATTTTTTGAGATTACAATTCTTTGTACTTCAGAAGTCCCTTCACCGATAGTTAATAGTTTTGCATCTCTGTAAAATTTTTCAACTGGATAATCTTTTGTAAAACCATATCCACCAAAAATTTGAACTGCTTCGTTTGCTGCTTTCAATGCAACTTCGCTTGAAAATAATTTTGCTTTAGCTGCAATGTCATTTATTGGTTCCCCTTCATCTTTTAATTTTGCAGCTTTATAAGTCATTAACCTTGCGGCTTCAATTTCAGTTGCTAAATCACTCAACTTAAATTGAATTGCCTGAAATTCAGAAAGAGTTTTATTGAATTGTTTTCTTTGTTTTGAATATGATATTGAATTTTCTAAACAACCAAGAGAAAGTCCATTACTTAGTGCAGCAATTGATATTCTTCCACCTTCCAGAACTTTCATAGCTTGAACAAAGCCTTCTCCTAAATTTCCAATTAAGTTTTCAGTTGGTACTTCACAATTTTCAAAAATTAATTGTGTTGTTTCACTTGCTCTCATTCCAAGTTTATTTTCTTTTTTACCAACTGAAAATCCTTTCATTCCTTTTTCCAATATAAAAGCTGAAACACCATTTTTCCCTTTAGCTTTATCAGTAATAGCCATAATAACATAAACTTCGGCAGAAGCACCATGAGTTATAAATTGTTTTGTTCCATTTAAAATAAATTTATCATTAATTAGTTCTGCTGTTGTATTCATTGCAATTGCATCACTTCCACTGTTTGGTTCAGTTAATCCCCACGCACCAATTTTTTTACCTGTTGCTAAATCAGTTAAATACTTTTGTTTTTGAAGTTCATTACCAAATAAATAAATATGATTTGTACAAAGACCATTATGAGCTGCAACTGAAAGTGCAATTGAAGGATCAATCTTAGCAAGTTCTTCAACAATTAAAGCATATTCAACGTATCCGTAATTTGAGCCACCATATTTTTCATCGACAAGTATTCCTAAAAAGCCAAGTTCACCAAGTTCTTTTATTACACCAATAGGGAAGTATTGTTTTTCATCCCATTCTAAAATGTGTGGTTTGATTTTTTTATTTGCAAAATCCTTAAGAGTTTCTTTAATAGCGATTTGTTCTTCGTTAAATTCTATTACAAAGTTTGATTGGTTAATCATATTTACTCTTTAAGTTTTCTTTAAAATTAATAATTAATTTTTCAGCAACTTCGTATGGTGAAATAGTTTTTTCAAAATGATTTAATAAATATTTATTTAATTCGGTTAAATTTTCTTCATTCCATAAATCATATCTTAAAAAAGTTTCAACAATTTCTTTTATTCTAATTTTTAATTGATTAGCTCTCTTTCGGTTTAAAATATTTTTTTCAATTAAAAAATTTTTGTGTTTATAAATTTCATTTATTATTTCTTCAATGCCATTATTTTCTGATGCAACAGCTTTAACAATATTTGGTAACCAATCTTCATCAGTATGGTTTTTAAGCATTAAGATAGTTTTTAATGCCATCAATGCGCTATCAGCTCCGGGTCTATCACTTTTATTTAACACAAATAAATCAGCAATTTCCATTAAACCAGCTTTCATAGCTTGAATTGCATCACCCGATTCAGGGACCAAAACAACTATAGTTGTATCTGCTGCATTTACAATATCAAGTTCAGATTGACCAACACCAACAGTTTCAAAAATTATAAAATCAAAACCAGCCGCATCTAAAATTTCGGAGGCATCAATAGTTTTCTTACTTAATCCTCCAAGACTTCCACGTGTTGCCATGCTTCTAATAAAAACCTTTGGATTGACTCCAATCTCATTCATTCTAACTCTGTCACCTAATAATGCTCCACCAGTGAAAGGACTTGTTGGGTCAACGGCAATAATTCCGACAGATTTATTTTGTATTAATAAAAACTTAGTAATTGCATTTGTTAAAGTAGATTTACCGGCTCCTGGTGGACCAGTAATTCCAATTTTGTATGCATTACCAGTTTTATTGTGAATTAATTTTAACAAATCAATTGCATTTTTTTCTTCGGATTCAATTATTGTTATTGCTTTTGAAATTGAACGTTTGTCTTTAATAAAAATTTTTTCTGAAAGTTCAACAAGATTAATCATTTATATAACCCATTTTCATAAATATATTTTATAACAGTATGTGGAAGATAGTATTCTATATTTAAATTGTTTTTAATTCTGTTTCGAATTTCCGTAGATGAAATTTCAATTGTAGGTGTATTAACAAAAATCATTTTATCTTTAAAACGATTATGTTGGTTATCAAAATTATCCGAATGACGTTTCATTACAATAACTTTGACTTTACTTATTATTTCATCTGGTTTATTCCATTTTTCAAATACTAGATAATTATCATAACCAATTATTAACTCAATGTCATCATAATATTTTTTGAATTCAATAATTGTATCAATTGTATATGAAACTGATTTTCTTTTCAATTCAAAATCAGAAATATCGAAACCATCAATATTTTGAATTGCAAGTTCAACCATTTTAAGTCTGTGAAAATCTTCAACAGAATTTGAATTTTGTTTGAGTGGAGAAATATAACTTGGAATGAAAAAAACTTTTTCAAGTTTTCTATACTCTTTAATAAATAAAGTTGGTAATAAATGTCCGAAATGAATTGGGTCGAAAGAACCACCAAAAATACCTATTGCCATTTTATCTCTGAATAATTTCAAAAAATTTATTTAATTCATTTCTATAATACAAAATTTCATTGTAATAAAATTCTTTAGTAGTGCCATGTGATTTTTTAAACTTAACTTTAGTAAAAGCTAAATGAACCAACATATTCAAAATTTTTCGTGTTAATTTATAATCTGAGTTATAAATTCTAGTTAAGAAAAATTTTAATGCAACTTCGGGTAAATAGTTATTTTTTATTTCATCTTGCAACTCGTTTAAAATAATCTTTTTGTCATTTTTAGCAGCAAGTTTTAATGTTTGAATGAAAATAGAGATTAATAAAATCATCGTAATAAAACCAAAAAAATAAGTCTCTGAATTTGAAACACTAAAATTCCAAAAAGAATGAATTGACATTGAAAAAATTAATGCAATCAAAATAATTGGTAAACGAAAAATATTTGACCAATATTTAGTTAAACCTAAAATTGCTCCGAATATTCCTGTTGAAATTGCATGCATTACAGCAGAAAATAATGAACGAATAACAATTAAAATAATCCAAGATTTGATACTTTCAGTAAAAGAAATGAAATAAAGAAAATTCTCTGTCATGCCAAATCCTAAACCAATTGCAGCACCATAAACAATTCCATCTGTTGCATTATCAAATTTTTTAGAACGACTTGAAAAAATTAAAAAAATACCTTTAGCAAATTCTTCGCTTATTGGTGCAAATAAAACTGATGAAATATTTGTTGATTCTATTTTTTCAGTTGGAATATTAAAAAATAAATTTGAAAACATACCAAGAAATGAAGAACCAACTATACCAAAAATTATAGCACCAAAAGCACCCCAAAAGAAATGTAATAAAACAAACTTAATAGGCTCTGGTTCATATTTATCCATTTTCCAAATAAAAAATAGATAAATAGACATTGGAATAATCGCTGCTAAAAGAGATAAAAATAAAATCATCAATTTTTTACACTTTATTCAAAAATAAGCAAATTCTTGATTATAAGAGTTTAGGTGCATATATTTTGACCCAATTTTTTCAACTTCTTGAAATGATTATTAAATATACAAATTATTCTGACGGCATTCATGAATTAAATTTAAGTGAATCAACTCAGAAATTAGGTTTAGATGATTCGTTCTTTGGAAATGCTGAAGTTAAAATTAAAATGGATAAAAGCATTCACCAAATTGTATTGGATTGTAATTTAACAATTCACTCACATGTTGAATGCGATCGTTGCACAGAAAAAGTTGATAAAGAATTTACAAACCATTTTGTTTTGAGTTATATTTTTTCTAAAAGTAATAAATCAACAGATGATTTTAATTTTAAATATTTATCAACTGAATCTGACAAAATAGATATTACAGAAGATGTTTTTGAATACTCTGAATTATCTATTCCATTGAAAAAATTATGTAAAGATGATTGCAAAGGTCTATGTCCTAAATGTGGTAAAAATCTTAATTATGATAATTGTACTTGTCAAAATGAAACTACAAATAATGTTTGGGAACCTTTGCAAATATTAAAAGAGAAATTAAATAACAAAAAATAGGTTAGAAAAATGCCAAATCCGAAACGTAAGATGTCAAGAACAAGAAGAGATAAGCGCAGAACTCATTATAAAGCAACTGCACCAACCTTAGCTCGCTGTTCAAATTGTGGTGAAATTAAATTAAGCCATAGAGCTTGTCCAAATTGTGGTTATTACGCTGGCAAATCAATGTTCGTTCCAGAACAATAATATTTTTCAGATGACGGAATCAAATAAAAAAAAATGCAAAATTGCAGTTGATGCTTTAGGGGGCGATTTTGCCCCTAAGCATGAAATTATTGGTTCTTTAAATGCTTTAAAAGAATCTGATGATTTCGAAATTATTTTAGTTGGTAATAAAGATAAAATTCTTCAGACTGCTAAAAATGAAAATTTATCTATCGATGAAAATATGATTTATCATGCACCAGAAATCATTCATATGCATGATAAACCAACTGAAGCTATTAAAACAAAACCTAATTCATCAATTGTAGTTGCTGCTAATTTAGTAAAAGAAAAAAAAGCTGATGCTTTTGTTTCTGCTGGTAATACTGGTGCTGTTGCTGCTGTTTCTACTTTACTTATGGGGAGATTGAAAAACGTTGAAAGACCAACTATTGGTAGTTTCTTTCCAAGTAAAAATAATGCAACTTTTGTTTTTGATGTTGGTGCTTTTGTAGATGTTAAACCTCAACATCTTCTAGGTTATGCAATTCTAGGTAGCATATTTGTTAAAGAATTATATAATATTCAAAATCCTTCTGTTGCACTTTTAAGTGTTGGTGAAGAAGAAGAAAAGGGAAATAAACTAGTTAAAGAAACAGCTCAGTTATTGAAACAAACTAAATTAAATTTCATTGGTAATGTTGAAGGCAGAGATATTTTAAATGGAAAATGCAATATTGTTCTTTGTGATGGATTTGTTGGTAATATACTTCTAAAATTTGGTGAAAGTGTTCCCGGATTTATGAAACACTTACTTAAACAACATGCAGACACAAGTTTATTTGAAAAAATTAAAATTGGATTATTCAAAAATACATTGAAAAAAGCATTAAGTCCCTTAAATCCGGATTTATACGGGGGCGTACCTCTTTTAGGAATAAACGGAATAACAATTATTGGACATGGTTCAAGTTCACCTTTAGCAATTAAAAATATGATTCTAAGAGCTAAAGAGATGTATGACAAAAATTTACTTTCAAAATTTGAGGATGCATTAAATAATTATGAATAAACTAAGAAATGCTACTATCACTGCGGTTGGAATGTATGTTCCTCCTAAAATTTTAAATAATAAATATTTTGAAAAAATTGTTGATACAAATGATGAATGGATTATCACCAGGACCGGAATAAAAGAGAGAAGAATAATTGAAGATGGTGCTACAAGCGATTTAGCTGCACGTGCTTGTCAAGATTTATTTAATAATTCAAAAGTAAAACCTGAAGAAATTGATTGCATTATTGTTGCAACTGTTACTCCCGATATGTTCTTCCCGGCTACTGCTTGTTTAGTTCAAGATAAAATCGGTGCTAAAAATGCTTGGGGATTCGATCTTTCAGCAGCTTGTTCAGGATTTTTATTCGCATTAAAAACCGGTGCAAGTCTTGTTGAAAGTGGTTCTTACAATAAAGTTTTAGTTGTCGGTGCTGATAAAATGAGCTCAATTACAGATTACACCGATAGAAATACATGTGTGCTTTTTGGTGATGCTGCTTCCGCTGTTTTATTAGAACCATCAGAATCAATGGAGTTTGGTATAATTGATCAATTATTATTTGTTGATGGTAGCGGAAAAGATGCACTTCATATGAAAGCAGGTGGAAGTTTAAATCCTGCAACACATGAAACAATCGATAAAAAATGGCATTATATTTATCAGGATGGAAAAGCAGTCTTTAAAGTTGCAGTAAAAGGTATGGCTGATGTTTCTTATGATATTATGAAAAAAAATGGATTAAGTTCAGACGATGTTGCTTATTTGGTTCCTCATCAAGCAAATTTGAGAATTATTGATGCAACTGCTGAAAGAATGGGAATTTCTAAAGATAAAGTAATGATTAATATTCACAAATATGGAAATACAACAGCTGCAACCATTCCTTTATGTTTAACTGAGTATTACAGAGATGGAAAAATTAAAAAAGGTGATAATTTAATTTTATCAGCTTTTGGTGCTGGTTATACCTGGGGCGCTATTTATTTAAAATGGAGTTTAGCATAATGGGAAAAAGAGCTTTTATTTTTCCTGGACAAGGTTCTCAATATGTTGGAATGGCAAAAGATCTTTTTGAAAATTCCGTTGAAGCAAAAGAAATGATTTTAACTGCGGAAGAAGCTATTGGTGTTAAAATTTCTCAAATTATGTTTTATGGACCTGAAGAATCTTTAAAACAAACTGATATAACTCAACCAGCAATATTTTTACATAGTGTAATCTTATCAAGTATTATAAGAACATTAGATTTCGATATGACAGCAGGGCATTCATTGGGTGAATATTCTGCTTTAGTTGCTTCAAAAGCTATTCAATTTTATGATGCAGTAAAATTAGTAAGAGTACGTGGTGAAGCAATGTTACAAGCAGGTATAGATTGGAAAGGAACAATGGCTGCTATTGTTGGTCTTGATGCCGAAGCTTTAAATCAAATTTGTGAAATAGCTTCGAAAGATGGCGTAGTTCAGTGTGCTAATTTTAATTCACCTGGACAAATTGTAATTTCCGGCTCGGTTGAAGGAGTAAAATCTGCGATGGCTTTGGCTAAAGATAAAGGTGCTAAATTAGTAAAAGAATTAGTTGTTAGTGGAGCATTTCATTCACCATTAATGGAAAGTGCAAGAACCAGACTCAAGCAAGAACTTGACAATACAAATTTTTATGATGCAAAAATTCCCGTTTATGCAAATGTTACAGCAAAACCTGTTCAGTCCAAAGATGAAATAAAAGATTTGCTAAATCAACAATTAACAAAACCAGTACGTTGGGAAGAAACAATTCAAAATATGATAAATGATGGAGCAGTTGAATTTTATGAAATCGGTCCCGGAAAAGTTTTACAAGGTTTGGTAAAAAGAATAAATCCTGATGTTAAAGTTTTTGGAATTGATAAATTTTCAGATGTAGAAAAGTATTTATGAATTTGAATAATCAAAAAATTATAAATGGATTAATAATCGATCCTTTGATCTTTACTCAAAAGTTTGTTCGTGCTTGCGATGTGTGTATTTGCTCAGGTGAATGTTGCTATTATGGTGTTTATACAGATAAATCTGAATATGAGAAAATAATTTCTAAAAAAGATAGAATTTTAAAATCGATGGATGACTCTCAAACAAAAATCGTTGAAGATTGGTTTGAAGAGGAACAGGAAGATAACGATTTTCCATCTGGTATTGCTGTTGGAACTGAAGTTTATAATGGCAAATGTGTTTTTCTTGATAAGCAAGGATTTTGCACGCTCCAAAAAATTGCAATTGAAGATGGTGAAGATAAATGGAAATACAAACCTTTATATTGTATTTTATTTCCATTAGTTATATTTGAAGGCAAATTAACAATTGATGATGAACATTTGGAAAGAATGCATTACTGTAATAAAAAAGAAAATCAGGTTTCTACTGTTTTTGAAACTTGCAAAAATGAATTAAAATTTCTTTTAGGAGAAAAAGGATTTAATGAATTAGATGAATATAGAAAAGAATTTTTAAAACTAAATATTAAAGAAAATCATGAAGCTGCTTAATAAAAAAGCTATAGTAACTGGCGGAACAAGAGGAATTGGAAAAGCAATTGTAAAAGAATTAGCTGAAAATGGTTGCAATGTAGTATTTACATACCATAGTTCAGAAGAAATTGCCCGTAAAATTGAAGAAGAATTTTCAAATGAAAATGTAAAAGTAATTGGTTTCAAAGCTGATGCTTCATCATTTTCTCAAGCTGAAGAGGTTGTAAAATTTACTTTGGAAAAGTTTGGCTCTATTGATATATTGGTTAATAATGCTGGAATTACTAAGGATAATTTGTTATTGAGAATGAGTGAACAGGATTTTGATACAGTAATTAATGCAAATCTTAAAAGTGTATTTAATTATACAAAAGCTATTTTAAAACCATTTTTAAATCAGAAATTTGGTAAAATAGTAAATATTTCATCAGTAGTAGGAATAATTGGAAACCCGGGACAAGCAAATTATGTTGCTTCAAAAGCTGGTGTAATTGGATTAACAAAATCGAATGCTAAAGAATTAGCCAGCAGAAACATTAATGTAAATTGTATTGCTCCAGGATTTATAGAAACCGATATGACAGATAAATTAAATGAACAGCAAAAACAAGCAATTTTAAATAATGTACCTTTAAAAAGGTTAGGCAAAGCTGAAGATATTGCAAAAGCAGTTATATTTTTGAGCAGTAGCGATTCAGATTATATTACTGGACAAGTTTTAACCGTCGATGGCGGTTTAGTGATGTAGTTTCCATTGATTAATAAACTAATGTAAAACCATAATAGGAGAAAAAATGGACATTGAAGCAAAAGTAAAAGAAATCATTATTGATAAGCTTGGTGTAGAAGAATCACAAATAAAACCAGAAGCTTCTTTCACTAATGATCTCGGTGCAGATTCTCTTGATATTGTTGAACTTGTAATGGGTTTCGAATCTGCTTTCAATATTTCTATTCCAGATGAAGATGCTGAAAAAATAAGCACTGTTGGCGATGCTATTAATTATCTTAAAGAAAAATTAGGATAAATCATTATATAATTCTTTTGAATTGTCAGTCTTTGTTTAATTTTTACAAAGACTGACATAAAATTATATTCTTTTAATAAAATTTTGGGAATCAAATGAGCAAAAGGAGAGTAGTAATTACAGGAATTGGTGTAGTATCACCAATAGGAAATAATGTAAATGAATTTTGGGAAGGTTTAATTTCCGGAAGAAATGGTGCTGGACCAATTACAAAATTTGATACTACAAACTTTGCAACAAAATTTGCATGCGAAGTTAAAAACTTTGATGCTTCAGTTTATATTGATAAAAAAGAAATGAAGCGAATGGATATTTATACTCATTACGCATTAGCTTCTGCTGCAATGGCTCTTGAAGATTCTCAATTAGATTTATCCAAAATTAATTTGGAATTAACTGGTGTTGTTTTCGGAAGTGGAATTGGTGGAATTCAAACTTTTGAAGATCAACATACACAATTTTTACAAGGCGGTCCAAAACGTATAAGTCCATTTTTCGTTCCAATGATGATTCCAGATATTGCTGCTGGATATATATCAATTAAATATGGATTAAAAGGACCAAATTATTCAACAGTTTCTGCCTGCGCTACATCTTCTCATGCAATTGCTGATGCATTTATTCTTATTCAACGTGGTTCTGCTGATATAATGTTTACCGGTGGCTCAGAATATCCAATTACTCCTATGTCTGTTGGTGGATTTAATTCTGCCAGAGCTTTATCAACCTGGAATGATAGAATGATGGAAGCTTCTCGTCCTTTTGATAAAGATAGAAATGGTTTTGTTATGGGAGAAGGTGGTGGATTGATTATTCTTGAGGAATTAAAACATGCATTGAATCGTGGCGCAAAAATTTATGCTGAAATTGTTGGTGTTGGTTTAACAGGTGATGCATTTCATATTACTGCTCCACCGCCAGGTGGTGAAGGAGCTGTCCGCTCAATGAGAGAAGCTTTAAGAGACGCTTCGGTTGATCCTTCAGTAGTTGATTATATTAATGCTCATGGTACTTCAACAGAATTAAACGACCTCAATGAAACTCAGGCAATTAAAACTGTTTTTGGTGAACATGCTTATAAATTATCTGTAAGTTCTACAAAATCAATGACGGGTCATTTACTTGGTGCTGCTGGAGCTGTTGAAGCAATTGCTACTGCTTTGGCTATTAAAAATTCTTTAATTCCTCCAACTATTAATCTCGATGAACCGGGTGAAGGATTGGATTTAAATTACACTCCAAAAGTTGCAGTTCAAAAAGAATTAAATTATGCTATTAGTAATACTTTTGGATTTGGTGGTCATAATGCTTCAATTTTATTTAAGAAGTTTGAAGGATAAAATTGTTTGGTTACATCAAAAGTAAAATTTGGTTTCTTTTCTTAAAAAAAAGTTATAAAAGAGATCTTGATAAAAATTTCTTAAAAAATTTTATTTCTCTCCAAAAGTTAGTTGGAGTTAAAATTTCCAATCCAAATTTATACTTAAAAGCTTTAACACATCGTTCATATCTTGAAGTAAATCCATCCTTGAATAAATCAAATGAAAGATTAGAGTTTTTAGGCGACTCTGTTTTAAATATGATTGTTGCAAAATTTTTGTTTAAAAAATTTCCTGAAAAGGATGAAGGATTTTTAACTAAAGTAAGATCTGCAATTGTAAATAGATATCATCTTTATAAATCTGCTGAAGAATTAAAACTTGAAAATCTAATTTTGTACAATCAAAAATATTTAAGAGGATCAGAAGAGGGATTTCAAACTATAATGGCTGATGCTATTGAATCTTTAATTGCTGCAATCTACTTAGATAAAGGAATTAGAACTACAGAGAAATTTATTTATAAATACATTATTAAATCTTTTGATTTCAAAACTGAATTTTTGATTGATAAAAACTATAAAGGTCAATTATTAGAATATACTCATGCTAAAAAATTACCAAATCCGCATTATAAAGTAATTAATGAAGCAGGTCCGAGTCATAAGAAAATTTTTAATGTTCAGGTTTTTATTGGTAATGAAATTTATGGTGAAGGTTCAGGAAAAAACAAAAAATTAGCTGAACAAGAAGCATCACGAAAAGCTCTTCAAAAAATTCATAGTTAAACTATTCTTTTCATATTATCCCTTTTATCTATATTTCGAGTATAAAAAACTAATTTTTCACAAATGGATTTTAATTTTATGTTAAACTTTAAAAATGATTCTTTTGTAAATCGCCATATTGGAATTAATGAAAATGATATTAAAAAAATGTGTGCTGAAATTGGCGTAAATTCTCTCAACGATTTAATTGACAAAACAATTCCAAGCCAAATCAGATTAAATGAAAAAATTAAAATTGACTCGGCTTTAACAGAAACTGAATTATTAGAACGACTTGAAAAAATTGCATCACAAAACAAAATTTTCAAATCTTACATTGGTCTTGGTTATTATCCGACAATAACACCAAGTGTAATTAAAAGAAATATTTTAGAAAACCCCGGCTGGTACACACAATATACTCCGTATCAGGCAGAAATATCTCAAGGTAGATTGGAAGCACTACTTAATTTTCAAACAATGGTTATTGATTTTACAGGATTACCAATTGCAAATGCATCTTTACTTGATGAAGCAACTGCTGCAGCTGAAGCAATGTCAATGCTTTTCTCTACAAGAAAATCAAATAAAAAAAATTCTAATGTTTTACTTGTTTCAAACAAATTATTTCCACAAACAATAGATGTTTTAAAAACAAGAAGTGAACCTGTTGGTATTAGTTTAAGAATAACAGAATTAAATGAAAATGAATTAACTGATGATGTTTTTGCTTTGATTGTTCAATATCCAACTTGTAACGGTGAGATAGAAGATTATTCAAATCTTTTTGAATTAGCAACACAAAAAGGAATTAATAAAATTGTTGCTGCAGATTTAATGTCATTAGCATTATTAAAAGCTCCTGCAGAAATTGGAGCTGATGTTGTTGTTGGGACAACTCAAAGATTTGGTGTTCCAATGGGTTATGGTGGTCCACACGCCGCTTACTTTGCAACTAAAGATGAATACAAAAGACAAATCCCCGGAAGAATTATTGGTGTTTCAGTTGATGCAAATGGAAACAGAGCTTTAAGAATGGCTCTTCAGACGAGGGAACAACATATAAAGCGTGAACATGCTACAAGCAATATTTGTACGGCTCAGGTTCTTTTAGCAATTATGGCAAGTATGTATGCTGTTTATCATGGAAAAGATGGTATTAAAAATATTGCTGATAGAATTAACTCACTTACGAAACTTTTGGATAATGGTTTAAAATCTTTAGGAATAAATCAACTAAACAAATATTATTTTGATACATTACAGGTTGATGTTAATTCTGTTGAAATATTAAATCAAATTAAAACCGAAGCAGAGAAAAATGAAATTAACTTCAGATACTTTGATGAAACCAAAATTGGAATTTCAATTTCTGAAATAACAACTATAAATGATATTCAGGAAATACTAAATATTTTTTCAAAAGTTTTAAATAAAAATTTCGATTTCAATAAACTTGTAAATTTCAATTCAAATAATTTTCAAAGCATACAAGAAAATTTAAAGAGAACTTCTGAATATTTAACTCATCCCGTTTTTAATTCTTATCATTCAGAAACAGCAATGTTAAGATATATTAAAAGTTTAGAGAAGAAGGATTTATCTTTAACTGGTTCAATGATTCCACTTGGTTCTTGCACAATGAAATTAAATGCAACTTCAGAAATGTTTGGAATTGGTTGGAAATCTTTTAGCGATTTACATCCTTTTGCTTCAATTGAACAAGCAAGAGGTTATCAAACTTTAATAAAAGAATTAGAGAAAGATTTATGTGAAATCACCGGTTTTGATGCTGTATCATTACAACCAAATTCAGGTGCACAAGGTGAATACACTGGATTAATGGTAATAAGAGCATATCACAAATATAATGGGCAAGGACATAGAAATATTGTTTTAATACCTTCTTCAGCACATGGAACAAACCCTGCAAGTGCTGTTATGGCTGGAAGCAAAGTTATTGTTGTAAAATGTGATGAAAACGGAAACATTGATGTAAATGATTTGAAGTTAAAAGCAGAACAACATAAAGAAAATCTTTCAGCTTTAATGGTTACTTATCCATCAACACATGGAGTGTTTGAAGAAAGTATAAAAGAGATTTGTGAAATTATACATCAAAATGGTGGACAAGTTTATATGGATGGTGCAAATATGAATGCACAAGTTGGATTAACAAGTCCGGCTGAAATTGGTGCAGATGTTTGCCATTTGAATTTACACAAAACCTTTGCAATCCCTCATGGTGGTGGAGGACCCGGAATTGGACCAATTGCTGTTGCAAAACATTTAAGCAAATTTTTACCTAATCATGTTTACTTAAATGTTGGTGGTGAAAATGGAATTACAGCTGTTTCTTCTGCTCCATTTGGTAGCGCTGGTATTTTGTTGATTTCATATTCATACATTAAAATGCTTGGAGAAGAAGGTTTAACTCATTCAACTAAGTGTGCAATTCTTAATGCTAATTATTTAAAGAGTAAATTAGAAAAATATTATCCTGTTCTTTACACTGGCAAGAATGGATTCTGTGCTCATGAAATGATTCTTGATTGTCGTCAATTTAAATATTCTGCAAATGTCGAAGTTGAAGATATTGCTAAACGATTGATTGATTATGGTTTTCATGCTCCAACCGTTTCTTTCCCAGTGCCAGGTACATTAATGGTAGAACCAACTGAAAGTGAACCTCTTAGTGAATTAGATAGATTTATTGAAGCTATGATTTCAATCAGAAAAGAAATTGAAGAAATTGAAAATGGAACTGTAAGCAAGGAAGATAATGTTCTTAAAAATTCACCACATACTGAGTTGAATATTGTTAACGATGAATGGAATCATTCATATTCACGAAACAAAGCTGCGTTTCCAGTAAAAAATATTATTGGAAATAAATTCTGGCCAAGTGTTGCACGTGTTAATAATGCTTATGGTGATAGAAATTTAGTATGTAGCTGTTTACCAATTTCAGAATATGAGGAAGTTTAATGGAAGAATTAAAATTAGCTTGTGAAATTTTAATAACTTCAAAAACTATTGCAGTTGTTGGATTATCTGATAATCCTTTAAGAACAAGTTATGAAATAGCTCATATGATGTTAAGAAATGGTTATAATGTTGTTGGTGTAAATCCTTTAATACAAAAATCAGGTGAGATTGTGGTTTATCCCAATCTCACTTCTGTTCCTTTTAAGATAGATATTGTAAATGTTTTTAGACGTTCCGAATTTATTCCTGAAATAATTGATGATGTGTTAAAAGTAAATCCAAAAGCTCTTTGGTTACAACAAGGTATAAGAAATGATGAAGCAGTTAAACCAGTTATTGAAAAAGGAATTGTAACTTTTCAAGATATGTGTATAGCTGTATATTATAATTTATGCAAAAGTTATTGATCAAAATACTCTTATTTTTTTTATCTATTCCTTTTTATCTTTTTGCTGACAATATCAAAATTGATTCACTTCAGACAAATCAAAAAATTAAAGTTGATTCAATCAAAATTCATGGAAATTCAAGGACAAAAGATTTTATCATTCTACGTGAATTAACTTTTTCTGTTGGAGATTCTGTTGATAATAAAATTTTACTTTTTAATAAAGAAAGAATTTTTAGTTTAGGACTTTTTAACCGTGTTGAAGTTGGAATTGATTCTTTGCTGAGATCTAAGGTAATTATAAAAGTTGATGAAACCTGGTACATTTATCCAATTCCTTTTTGGATCACCGAAAAAAATTCAATAAAAAATTTAACATTTGGAATTGATTTAGTCTGGAATAATTTCAGAGGAAGAAACGAAGTTTTACACGCAATTTTTGGTGTGGGGTATAATCCATTTTTATTATTTCAATATGTTAATCCTGCTTTAGATTATGATGAGAAAATTGGTCTATCAATTGGAATTGGTTTTTATAAATCAAAAAATAAAAATGAACAAGCAATTAGTTATTTAAAACAAAATTTTAGTTATAAAATAATTAAGTCAAATATTGGTTTATTCAAAAGGTTAAATCAATTTAATTTATATGGATTAACTTTAGGGTATGATTATATTCAAACTGAATTAAGAAACTCAAAATTATTTATGGCTTCAAAAAGTGAAATTGATAGAGTTCCTTATACATCTTTTTATTTTATCAACGATACAAGAGATTTAAAGCAATATCCTGAAAGAGGAAATTATTTCTTTATTAATTTTATTCATAAAGGTTTTAATTTATCGAATGTTTATTATAGCATAATTAAAAATGATTTCAGATTTTATCAAAAATTATTTTCTAATTTAATTTTAAAAGAAAGATTTGTTCTAAGAAACACCTTTGGTAAAAATATTCCTTTATATGATTATTCTTATTTCGGCTATGAAGATAAAATACGTGGTTATAATAATTTATTTTTCGAAGGGCAGAATTCATTTTTGACTTCTTATGAAGTTGCTTTACCAATTCTCAAAGAATGGAACCTTAGTTTTGATTTACCTTTAATTCCAAAAAGTCTGACTTCCGCAAGAATTGGAATTTATACTTCGATATTTTTTGATTCAGGAATTACATATAAAAATATAAATGAAATTAAACTAAGTAAATTTAATTCGGGATATGGAATTGGATTAATAATTTTAATTCTACCATTTGAAATTGTAAGATTAGAATATTCGTTTAATAAATTTGGAAAAGGAGAATTTGTAATTGCAAACAGATATTCTTTCTGATATAGAATTATATTATTCATATAATTTTACAGATGAAATTGTTATTCTCGATAAAGAAGAATATCATCACTCTGTAAATGTTATGAGAAATAAAGTTGGTGATAAAATATTCATTACAAATGGCAAAGGAACTATCGCTAAAACAGTTATTGAATCAATTTCAAAAAAAGAATTAGTTGCCAGAATTATAGAAAGTAAATTCTTCCTACAAAAGAATTCAAACATTGTTTTTTGTATTCCACATTTAAAAAAAATTGAACGACTTGAATTCGCATTAGAAAAATGTGTTGAGTTAGGGATAAATAATTTTATTATTTATGATTCTGAACGAGCAATAGCGAAAGGGAATAAAATTCAACGTTGGGAAAAAATTTTAATATCAGCGATGAAGCAATCTCTAAATTCTTGGTTGCCAGCAGTTGGTTATAAACAAAATTTCTATGAATTAATTTTATTAGAAGGTAATAAATATATTTTTGATCAATCTGCTGAAAAAGATTTTCAATTATTAATTGATATAGATGTAGAAAACAAAAATTATTTTATTTTTGGTCCCGAAGGTGGATTTTCTGAAAAAGAGTATGAATTAATCAATGATGAAAACAAAATCAGATTAACAGAAAACAGATTAAGAAGTGAAACGGCAATTATTACTGCCGCTTCATTTTTATTATTTAAAGCAACTCAATAGTTTTTTTAACCAGTCTTTCAAAATCTTTTTTAACAATTTCTGCAGTTTCCATTACCTCCTGATGTGAAAGTTTATTTGGAGAAAGACCAGCAGCATAATTTGTTATGCAAGAAATTGATGCTACTTCTAATCCAAGTGTCGATGCATAAATTGCTTCATGAACAGTTGACATTCCAACAGCATCACCGCCAAATTTAGAAATCATTTGTATTTCAGCTTTAGTTTCGTAAGCGGGACCTTTATTAAACCAATATACTCCTTCTTTTAAATGAATTTTTTCTTCTAAAGCTGATTTTTTAATTATCTCATTGAAACTTTGTGAAGGGAAATTGATGAAATTATTTTTTTGCTTTATTGAAGTTACACCAAGTAATTCACTTAGTTCTTTCTTTATATTTATACCATTAAAAGAAGTTGCTAACATCAAATCGCTTGGTTTAAAATTTGTATTTACACCGCCAGCAGCATTAGTAAGTAAAATATGTTCACAATTTAATTTTGAAGCTAAAAAGACTGGCAAAACACATTGTGAAATTCTATATCCTTCATAAAAATGAATTCTGCCCTGAACAATTAACAACTTTTTATTCATATATTCAGAAAAATGAAGATAACCTTGATGACCTTCAACGGTTGATTTTGGATAATTTACTAATGATGAAGTTGGAATTGATTTTACTGTGTTAACTTTGTTTGCAAATTCACCTAAACCACTTCCAAGCACTAAACAAATTTCAGGTTGAAATGGAATTTGTTTTACAAGTTCTTCATAAGTTGAACGATATTGAGCATTCATGTTTATCATTGTACTAAAATTCCTGCAAGAGTTGCTGTTAATAAAGTTGAAATTGTTCCACCGAGTAATGCTTTTAATCCTAAAGCAGAAATATCTTTCTTACGTGAAGGAGCAAGTGGACTAATACCACCAATTTGAATTGCAATTGAAGAAAAATTTGCAAAACCACAAAGTGCATATGTAGCCATCATTATTCCTTTTTCACTCATAACACCTTGTTTTATTAATGTAGTTAAATCAGCATAAGCAACAAATTCATTTAAAACTATTTTTGTACCTATCAAACTTCCAAAATTAAAAGCATCACTCCAGGGTACTCCGATTGCAAAAGCTAAATAACGAAGAATTGTTCCAAAAATTAATTGAAGTGAAAGTGGTTGCCCAAAATTCTGAATCAAATAATTATTAACACCAAATAAATCACCCAGTCCTGTAAAAATTGAATTTAACAAAGCAATCAAAGCAATAAAAGCAATTAACATTCCTGCAACATTTAAAGCTAAATGTAAACCATCGCTTGCACCAGTAGCTGCTGCTTCAATTACATTAGAAGCGTTTTTTTCTACTTTTAATTTAATAGTTCCTTTAGTTACAGGATCACCAGTTTCCGGATACAAAATTTTTGATACTGCTAAAGAAGCAGGAGCCGCCATTACACTTGCAGCTAATAATTGAACAGCAAATTTTAATTGAGCTTGTTCTAATGATATTTTATGAAGATCAGCAAATGATTGTCCCAACATTTGAATATAACTTGCCATAACACCACCAGCAATTGTAGCCATTCCGCCAACCATAATTGTTAGAATTTCTGAATTAGTCATTTTTTCAATAAATGGTTTTATTAATAATGGTGCTTCTGTTTGACCAACAAAAATATTTGCTGTGTTTGAAAGAGATTCAGCACCACTTGTCCCAAGCAATTTTGCCATTACCCAAGCCATTCCTTTTACAACAAGCTGAAGAATTCCAAGATAGTAGAGAATTGAAGTTAATGCTGAAACAAAAATTATTGTTGGTAAAACCTGAAAAGCAAAGAAAAATCCTAAACTGTTTGTACCTGAATTAACAGCTAAACTTCCAAAAACAAATTCAGCGCCTTTCATTGTAAATCCTAATAAAGCAACAACACCAGAACCAATTGCATTAATAACATCTTTTGGCCAACCAAGAATAAAAAACCAACTTCTTAATGTTTCTGAATGAATTATAAATATCGCAAATAAAATTTGAATTCCAATTGCAGTAGCAACTAATTTCCAATTAACTCTTTTTTTATTATTAGAAAAAAGAAATGCAACACCAATTAATACAAAGATTCCTAATAAACCTCTTAAAAGATTTTCAACAAAAAACATAATTCACCTTTTTAATTAAGGAATAAAATGACATTTTCGACAACGGGCTTCGTAACTATCTGCGGCGCCAACCAAAACTCTTTCACTTGAAGCAACTTTACGTTGAGTTCTATCGGCAGGGTTACCACAATTAACACATATTGCTAAGGTTTTTGTTATATACTCTGCTATAGCTAATAACTGTGGCATAGGTTCGAAAGGTATTCCTCTATAATCCATATCTAAACCAGCAATAATTACTCTTTTACCATTATCAGCTAATTTATTTGCAACATCAATTAAATCATTTGAAAAAAATTGTGCTTCATCAATTCCAACAACTTGTGCATCTTCAGATAAATCTAAAATTTCAAATGGATTATCAACAATTATTGATGGCAAAGATTGTTCATTATGTGAAACTATTTGGCTATCAGAATAACGATTATCAATTTTAGGTTTGAATACTTTCACATTTAATTTGGCAATTTTTGCTCTTCTTAATCTTCTAATTAATTCTTCAGTTTTACCGCTAAACATACAGCCAGCAATTACTTCTATCCAACCCGTATCAATGGGCGAAGAATGTGGAGTAAACTCACTCATTGTTCAAAAACTCCTTATCAAATGAATAGGGAAGTAAATCTTTCATTTTAACAGTTTTGTGTTTTCCTTTAGAGTTAATCATAATTACTTCAAGTTCAGGACCACAAAATTCAATCATAATTTGCCTGCAAGCACCACAAGGTGAAATATAATTTTCGGAATCGGCTGCAATTGCAATTTTTTTGAAGTTTCTTTCTCCATCGTGCAATGCTTTAAATACAGCTAATCTTTCAGCACAAAGAGTTAACCCATAAGAAGAATTTTCTATGTTAGCACCAGTAAAAATTTTTCCATCATTTGTTAATAACGCAGCACCAACATGAAATTTTGAAAACTGAGGTAAAGCTTTTTTCTTTGCATCAATTGCAATTTTTACAAGATCATTTTTTTTCATATTTCAAAATAAAATTTTTGATGTGCTAAATTCGTAATTATACTTTATTTAACAAAATATTTTAATAATTAAAATTATGATTTATACTTTCTTGACATTATTTTCGTTTAGGTTTATCTTGCAATCAAAATTTTCAGTTTCGGAGTGTGTGTGAAAAAAATTTTATTCTTGCCAATTATGGCATTCTTGTTTCTTTATTTAAATGGTTGTACATCTTTTAATTCAACATCTTCAAAAAGCATTTCAAATTATTACACGAAGCAAGACACATTAAAAACTCAGGAAAGTAAATCTTTAGTTAATCAAATGTTAGAAAGTGCTCGCCGGGATTATGTAAATGCTCTTTATCAACAAAAATTAGGATTTAAAAGTGAAGCCATAAATTATTTTGAATCTGCGTTATCTACTATTAATAAATTAAGTTATTATCCGGAAATTGAAAAAAATGAATCATTCGATGAATTAGAAACATCAATTGTTGAAGATTATCAAAAATTAGTTTCAAGTTTTGAGGAATTACCTGATGATATTTCTATTAGTGCTTTAAA
Organism: Melioribacteraceae bacterium; assembly: GCA_026417375.1. GTDB lineage: Bacteria > Bacteroidota > Ignavibacteria > Ignavibacteriales > Melioribacteraceae > Stygiobacter. Next base: position 93,500 of record JAOADJ010000036.1, read on the forward strand.
AGAATGGATGGATAATAAAATTGATGGAACTGAAATTGAAGAAGATTCTTTAGTTGTTTCTGAAAAAGAAATTAAAAATGAAAATGTTGTTGTAGTAAAAGTTGGTGATTTTCCATTAGAAGTAAATTCATACGTTGAACAATGGGTTGAATATTTTACTGGAAGAGGAAGGAAACATATTGAGAACTGGCTTTCACGTTCAGGAAAATATTTCCCGATGATGGCTAAAATTTTTGCAGAAGAAAAAGTTCCTCAACAATTAATTTTTTTAAGTATGGTTGAAAGTGGGTTAAATCCTTTTGCACGTTCATGGGCTAGAGCCGTTGGGTTGTGGCAATTTATAAGAGGAACCGGAAGATTATATGATTTAAATATCAATTTTCATATTGACGAAAGAAGAGATCCCGAAAAAGCAACAAGAGCTGCTGCTAAACATTTGAAGGATTTATATTATTCATTAGGTGATTGGAATTTAGCATTAGCAGCTTATAATAGTGGTGAAGGAAATGTTCGTAAAGCGATGAGAAGATCTGGTGCATCTGATTTTTGGTCTATTAGAAAATATTTACCAAGAGAAACAAGAAGTTATGTTCCTCAATATATAGCAGTAACTTTAATTGCAAGCCAACCTGAAAAATATGGTTTTACTAATATTCAATATGAAAAGCCACACGAATATGCTACTTATACAATTAATGATGCATATGATCTAAACATTCTGGCAAAATGTGCCGGCATAAGTGTTGAACTTTTAAGAGAAATGAATCCGGAGCTTACTCAAAACTCAACTCCTCCAAGTTATGAAGGAGGTTATCCATTAAAAATTCCAGCAAAATCCTTTGATGCATTTGTTGCAAATGTAAGGAATATTCCTGATGAAGCTAAAGTTCAATTTATTACACACATTGTTAAACCAGGAGAAAAAATTTCTCAAATAGCAAGAAAGTATGATGTTAGTATTTCAAAACTTGCAGAAATGAATAATTTGAATGTCAAAAAGAAATTAGTAGCAGGGACTGAAATTAAAATTCCGGTTGCTTCTGATTTAGATGAAATTAATTTAGTTATTAACACCGATGAACTTCCCGCAATAGAAGATGAAATAAAATCTTATGACAATAAACCAACATATAGTTTACAAATATCATCATCTGTAAATGATGCATTAACTACAAAAAATTACTCAACTGAAAATGATACAATTGAATATATTGTTCCGGAAGGAAAATCTCCTGTTAAATATATTGTTAAAACAAATGATAACTTAGTTGATATTTCAAATATGTTTAACGTAAGAGTTTCTGATATCAGAAATTGGAACAATTTACCTTATACTTCAAGAGCAAGAGTAGGACAGGAATTAACTATTTATGTTCCTAATGAAAAAGTAGATTATTATTCATCCATTAATAATATGTCTGAAAATGAAAGGAAAAATTTAATTCTTACAAATAATGGTGATTCATATATTGAGCATCGTGTTCGTTCAGGTGAATCTTTATCATCAATTGCTGCAAAATATGGAGTTTCAGTTTCACAAATAAAAAATTGGAATAATTTAACCAGTAATACAATTAGTCGTGGTAAAAAACTTTTAATTTATTCTGCTGATTATAAAGGTAATGTAAGTGTTGCTTCAAATAATAAACCAAGCACTTACAAAGTGAAAAAAGGTGATTCATTAGGAAAAATTGCTCAAAAGTTTAATGTAACAATAGCACAATTGAAAAATTGGAATAGTCTTTCTTCAAATAATTTAAAAGTTGGTCAAAATTTAGTTATTAAAGACAAACAAATAAATTCAATTGGTGATAATTCATATCGAACAGGAAGTAACTTAATTAATCATACTATTAAAAGTGGTGAGACGATTAGTGAAATTGCTGATTATTATAATGTCTCAATCTCTGAAATTAAAAATTGGAATAACTTAAAAACTAATAAACTAGTAGCAGGTAAAAAATTAATTATTTACTCAGACGAAACAAGTAAAAACAAATCAACTTCGATATCAAATTCTCCAAAAAAAGAAAGTACAAATGAAATATCAGCAAAAGCAACACTTTATAAAGTTCAAGAAGGTGAATCATTGGAAACTATTTCAAATAAATTTAATGTTTCTGTGAAAGATCTGAAGGAATGGAATAAACTAAAAAGTGATAAAATTAAAATTGGTCAAGATTTGATAATATATTCGGTTCAAAAAAGTAAAAATGAAAATGAAAAAAATTTAGTTTATTATGTTCGTGAAGGTGAAAGTTTATGGACGATTGCTAAGAATTATAAAGTTAAAGTTGCAGATCTAATTGCTTGGAATAATTTAAAAGATGAAAAAGTAAAAGTTGGTCAAAAAATAATAATTCAACAATAGTTCTTTTAATAAATAAGAGTCGTTAGGGGTGCCCTCGTAAAACAAGAGGCGCTGAGAATAAACCCTTGAACCTGATCTGGGTAATGCCAGCGTAGGAAAACGGCAGGAATAATTAAGCCCGCCGTTTTCAAGTTTTTTCCAAAACGGCTTTTTCATTTTAAAACTAAAAAAGGAGTAATAAAATGAAACGCTTAATTATTCTTATGTTTTTTACAATTTCAATTTCCGCACAAGTTAAATCTCTCGAAGGAAAAGTTTTAAACTTCGAAAACTTAGAACCAATTCCTTTCTGTAATATTCTAATTGAAGGAAAAAATATTTCAGCTATATCAAATCAAAATGGTTACTTTTTAATTTCTGATGAAATCAGTTTATCTGATAAAATTATTTTTAATCACATCGGTTTTGTAAAAAAAATAATATTAGTTAAAGACTTTTTAAATCAAAGCAAAAAAGAAGTTCTGTTAGAAAGTAAGTTATTTAGTTCTCAAACGATATTAGTTAAAGGAATTATTTCAGATAAAAAAAATACTCCAATTAGTTTTTCAAAAATTAAACGAGAGGAATTTGTTAAAAGTTATTCTACACAAGATATTCCTGAATTAATAAGTTATTTGCCATCAACTTATTTTTATTCAGAAAATGGTAATGGACTTGGTTATAATTATCTCAGTATCCGTGGTTTTGACCAAAGAAGAATTTCAGTTTCAATAAATGGAATTCCTCAAAATGATCCTGAAGATCATAATGTTTACTGGATTGATTTTCCGGATTTAATTGAAAACAGTGAATTAATTCAGGTTCAACGTGGAGCTGGTAATGGAATTATTGGTTATCCTTCAATTGGTGGCTCAGTTAATATTATAACTTCAACTTTTTCTGATAAATCCTTTTTAGAATTAAATACTGCAATAGGAAGTTACAATACAAGAAAATATGGTGTTTCTTTTTCATCTGGATTAATAAATAATAAGTATTCTTTTAGTGGTAAAATTTCACAAACATTAAGTAGTGGTTATAGAAATTTAAGTTGGGTTGATCTTAAATCATATCATATTTCGGCAGTAAGATTTGATGATAACTTAACAACACAAATTAATATTTATGGTGGTCCAATTGCAGATGGTTTAGCATATACTGGTTTACCAAAATTTGCTATTAAAGATAAAAATCTTAGAAAACAAAATTATTCTTATTGGGAAGCTGATAAGAATTCATTTACTTATGTTTTAGAAAGAAGAGCAGAAGAGATTGAAAATTTTTCACAACCACATTTTGAAATTTTAAATCAATATAAGTTTGATGATAACTTGAATTTCAATTCTGCATTGTTTTTAGTTTTAGGAAATGGATTTTTTGATTATGATGCCTCGTGGGCAGATACTTCATATTTTAGATTGACTAAGGAATTTGGGTTCACACCAAAAGAAAATCCAACCAATTCATTAATTCGTGCAATGGTTGAAAATAAACAATTTGGTTGGATTCCAAAACTTAATCTAAAACATAGCAATGGTGAATTAATTGTTGGAGGAGAATTCAGATTTCATAATTCTTTACATTGGGGCAGTATAAACTATGCAAATAATTTACCGGAAAATTTATCTAAATCATTTAAATATTATCAGTACAATGGAAGTAAGGATATAATTAATTTATTTTTCAATGAAAATTATAATGTTAGTGAAAAAATAAATTTACTTTCAGAAATACAATTTGCTTATAATAAATATAAGTTGTTTAATGAAAAATTTTTGAATAATAACTTTAGTATTAAACATTTTTTTATTAATCCACGTATTGGTGTTAACTACAAATATGATGATAAATTATCAGGTTATTTAAGCTTTGCATTTATACAACGTGAACCCAGATTAAAAAACTATTATGATGCAGCTGAATCGAGTGGTGGAGAACTTCCGCAATTTGAACTAAATAATGATGGAAGTTATAATTTTAATTCACCATTAGTTAAACCCGAAAAAATGTATGATATTGAACTTGGAGCAAATTATAATAATGAAAAAATATCTTTTTCACTTAATGGTTATTACATGATGTTTAAAGATGAAATTGTAAAGAAAGGGCAATTAGATAGATTTGGTCAGCCAATTACTGGAAATATGGATAATACAATTCATTATGGAATAGAAGCCACATTTAATTATAAAATTCAACCTAACTTAGAATTAATATTAAATTCATCATTAAGTAAAAATATAATTTCAAATGGAAATACTTTTGTAAAAACTAAAGATTTAACTGGTAAAAAAGTAATTGCAAAAATTGATTTAGAAAATAATTCAATAAGTGGATTTCCAGACTCATATTTTAATTCTATTATAAAATATTCTAATGATAATTTTTATTTACAATTATCAACAAAATATGTTGGTTCATTTTATACTGATAATTATGCAGAAAAATTACCATCACTTTTAAGAATTTATCCAAAGCTAACTGATTACATTGACAATAAAGTTGATTCATATTTTTTAATTAACTTATTTGTATCAAATGAATTTGATGTTGAATACATTCAATCTAAAATAAAGCTTTATTTACAGGTTAATAATTTGACAAATAATCTTTATGCTGCTTATGGAATTGGAGGAGAGTTTTTTCCAGCTGCAGAAAGAAATTATTTATTTGGAGTTAAAATAAATTTATGAAAAAATGTTTGATTATTGCTAATGGCGATTTACCAAAAAAAAGTATTATTAATTTTTTAATTAAGAAAAATTATAATACAATTATTTGTGCCGATGGTGGAGCAAACAAAGCCAAAAAAATTAACATAATACCAAATTTTATAATTGGCGATTTTGACTCAATTAATGAAGAAACAAAAAAACATTATGAAGGAAAATCAAAGTTTATTGAAATTAGAAGACAGAATGATACAGATGTTGAAAAATGTTTAAAGTTTGCCATTAAAAATAATTTTAAAGAAGCTTTGTTACTTGGTGCAACTGGTGATAGGCTTGATCATACTATTTGCAATCTTGGAATTGTATTAAAATTTTACAATCAAATTAAAATAAAAATTATCCATCAAAAATCATTATTAACACCATTGACTGGTATTGTTAATTTATCTACTGTTGAAGGAGAAACTGTTTCAATTTATGGATTCGATGAAAAGACTTTGATAACATCAAAAGGGTTAAAATATAAGCTGAACAAATCATCACTTTCATTCGGGAAAAAGGAAAGTACAAGCAATGTTGCACTAAAAGATAAAATTGAATTAACAATTGAAAATGGAATAATATTTTTTATAAGAGATTTCGATTTAGTGAGAAAAAATGATTTCATTTAGCAACTTAGATATAATTATTATTTCCATTTTCTTTTTTTTGTTAATGATTATTGGATTTATTCCGAAAAGTAAAAATGAATCTGAAAGTTTTCTCCTTTCAAACAGAAATGTTGGTTTATTTCTATTTATAATGACAAATGTTTCTACCTGGTATGGTGGAATTTTAGGTGTTGGCGAATTTACTTATAGATATGGAATTTTAAGTTGGACAACTCAAGGATTACCTTATTACATTTTTGCTTTAATATTTGCGTTGTTATTTTCTTCTAAAATTCGTTCATCAAATCTTTTTACAATTCCTGAAAAAATTGAGTCAATCTATGGAAAGAATGTTGGAATTTTGTCTTCAATTATTGTTTTTATTTTAGTATCGCCAGCACCTTATCTTCTTATGATTGGTAATTTAATAAGTTATGTGTTCAACATTAAATTAATTTATGGATTAATAATTGGAATAATATTCACATCAACTTATTTATTTAAAGGTGGTTATAAATCCGATTTATATACTGATGTATTTCAATTTTTTGTGATGTTTATTGGATTTGGTTTATCACTTTATTTTATAACAAATAATTATGGTGGCTTGACATTTTTAAAATCAAATTTACCATCGCAACATTTATCATTTACCGGAAATGTATCAATTACTTATTTAATTGTATGGTTTTTAATTGCAATATGGACGTTTGCTGATCCGGGATTTCATCAAAGATGTTATGCAGCTAAAAATAATTTCGTTGCAAAGTGGGGAATTATTATATCAATATTCTTTTGGGCATTGTTCGATTTTTTAACAACATCAACAGGATTATATGCAAAGGCATTAATACCTAATTTAGAAAATCCAATTCTTTCATTTCCAATTTTTGCAAATCAATTTCTTTCATCTGGAATTAAAGGAATTTTTGTTGCTGCTATGTTTGCAACTATTTTATCAACTTTAAATAGTTTTTTATTCTTAAGTGCAACAACTATTGGAAAAGATTTTTTTTCAAAAATTAATATTAAAAGGAAATTGTCAGATGTTTATTATGTAAAAATTGGTATTATAATTTCTTCATTTGTTGCAATATTGCTATCATACTTTGTTCAATCGGTAGTTGATTTATGGTATTTAATAGGAAGTATATTTATTCCACCTGTTATTTTATTAATTATTAGTTCATATTTTTTAAAATTAAAAATCAATAACACATTAGCAGTTTTTGAAATTATTTTTACAATTGTTTTAGGCATTACCTGGCAATTTACAAGAAGTTTATTTCAAAAAAGTATATTTAACGAAATTGAACCAATGATTGTTGGATTAATTATAGCAGTAATTATTCATTCAATCGGATTGTTAATTCAAAAAAAATTGTCAGTCAAATAAAATATTTTTTTGACTGACAATTAATTTTTATCATAAAAAAAAGATAAATAATAAGATATTATTTATAATTAAGGTAATAATACACCAACTGAAATTACAGTTGTCCATAAACCATTTTTATCACCTTGAGCAGATTGTGTAACATTAAAAGTACGAACAATTTTTCCACTCATTTTATAAACTTGTTCTCTTTCATTCCATGCTTTATCAGCTTCGAAATCAATTCCTAAAGTTGTTGCTAACATAGTTGCTGCTAAGTCTTCAGCATAATCTCCAGCAACTTTTTCAGTTTCTCCATAAGGATGATGTTCTGACAAATAACCATACATATTTTTATCAGCAGGAATTGCAACACCAATAGATGAAGCAATTAATCTATTTGGTTCGTTTGTTGAATTTCTTGCAATAACGCAGTGTGTTATTTGTCCTGGTTTTAATGATCTTAATCCTTGTGAACGTGGAATAACTTTACAACCAACAGGAAAAATTGAACTAACAGAAACTAAGTTACATATTTCAATACCGGCGTTTCTTAATGCTAATTCGAATGAAGCAAGATATTCTTTATGTTTTCCTACACCTTTGGTGAAGAATATTTTTGTTGGGACGTACATTTTATGGTCCTCCTATTTATTTCCGATTACTTTTATAAAATTTCTTTTTCCAACTTTTAATATGAAAGATTTATCTAAGTAAATAATTTTTTTTATATCATTAATTTTTTCACCATCAATTGAAACACCACCTTGTGTTAACAATCTTCTTGCTTCACCTTTTGATGGAGCAAAACCAACTTTAACAATCAGGTCAAGTATTTCAAATTCTTTTTCATCAAAACTAATTTCAGGTATTTCATCAGGTAAACCTTTTTTTACAAAAATATTATCAAATTCATTTTCTGCATCAATAGCATCTTGTTTTGAATTATACATTTCAACAAGTTTTCTTGCTAAAGAGCGTTTAATATCTCTTGGATTAATATCTGGATTTTCTAAATCTTCTTTTATTTTTTTTAATTCTTCATTAGTAACATCAGTTGCAAGTTCAAAATAAGTGTAAATTAAATTATCAGGAATAGAAAGAGTCTTGCCATAAATATCTTTTGGAATTTCATTGATACCAATGTAATTGTCGTAAGATTTACTCATTTTTTCAACGCCATCGGTTCCAACAAGTAGTGGCATTGTTAAAATAACTTGTGGTGAAATACCAAATTCTCTTTGAATATCGCGACCGACTAGTAAATTAAATTTTTGATCTGTACCGCCAAGTTCAACATCACTTTCAATTGCAACAGAATCCATAGCTTGAGCAAGAGGATAAAGAATTTCATGCATACTTATTGGTATTCCATTCTTAAATCTTTTTGTAAAATCATCTCTTTCAAGCATTCTTGCAACTGTATATTTTGAAGAAAGTTTAATAACATCTTCAAAAGTCATTTTGCCAAGCCATTCTGAATTATGCACGATAATTGTTTTATCTTTATCTAAAATTTTAGATGCCTGTTCAAAATAACTTTGCCCATTTGCTCTTGCTTCTTCAAAAGACAAAGGGGGGCGAGATGAATTTCTACCAGATGGATCTCCAATCATTCCGGTAAAATCACCAATAATTAATATAGCTTGATGACCTAATGTTTGAAACTGAGCTAATTTTCTTAATACTACTGAATGGCCTAAGTGAAGATCTGGGCGAGTTGGGTCGCATCCTAGTTTTATTTTTAATGGTTTATTTTCTTTTAATGATTTTTCCAGCTTCTGAACTAATTCTTCTTCCGGAATTATTTCTACCGTGCCCCTTTTAATCAAATCCATCTGTTCATTGATTGGGGGGAAGAGAATTTTTTTCTCCAATATTTTCTCCGTTACTTATATTTTCTTAATTGTTCTCTTTGCATATCTCTTTTAGCAATATCTTCTCTTTTATCATACTTCTTTTTACCGGATACAATTGCCAATTCAACTTTTACTTTACCATTTTTAAAATACATTCTTAATGGAATTAATGTATAACCTTTTTCTGATACTGCTTTTGATAATTTTCTTATTTCGTTTTTATTTAATAATAATTTTCTTTCTCTTAAAGGATTATGATTGTTATAACTTCCTTGATCATATAAATTAATATTACAATTTAAAAGCCAAACTTCACCATTTTTAACAACTGCATAACTGTCAACTAATGTAACTTTATTTTGCCTTAAAGATTTTACTTCAGTACCAACAAGAACAATTCCAGCTTCGAATTTTTGATGAACAAAATATTCATGCTGTGCTTTTCTATTGGTAACAATGTTTTTTTCAGTAATTTCAGCCATAAGTCAAAAAATTGAGTGCAAAAATTATCTTTTTAGTTAAAGTTATGCAAGTAATCTTGAAAAAAACTTAATAAATATAATTTTTTTAGTTGAACTCAGATTAACCTTATTTAATTTATATAAAAATAAACAAAAATTTTTCGTTAAGTGAATTCTTTATTTTATTTTGCAATAAAAAAATAATAATAGAAATGGCAGAAAAACACTTTTATGAACAAATCGAATACACGAATAATTATTTATTACCTTATTTTCAAAAGTATATAAAGGATTTTACAAAACTAAAAATTTTGGAAATCGGTTGTGCTGAAGCAGGTTTATTAAATGTTTTATATGAAAAAGGAATGGATGTTACTGGATTAGAAATTAGTCAAGAACGTGTTAATATAGCATTAGATAAAAATGATAAATTAAAAATTATAGTTGGCGATATTACTGATACTTCAATCATTGATAAACTCGGGAAATATGATTTCATTATAATGAGAGAAGTTATTGAACATATTTTTCAAAAGGATTTAGTTTTTTCAAATTTGAAAAAGTTAATAAAACCAAATGGATTACTTTTTATTTCTTTTCCTCCAAAATATTCACCATTTGCTGGTCATCAACAAATTGCAAAAAGTTTTCTTAAAATGATTCCATATTTACACCTTTTACCAAATGATTTATTAAATACACTTGCAAAAAACTTTAATGAAAATTCAGACTATGTTCAGGAAATTAAACTTCATTATTCTACTGGGATGGCAATTAATAAATTTGAAAATCTTTGTATACAATTTTCTTTTGAACCTTTAATAAAAGATCTTTTTCTGTTCCGTCCTGTTTATTCTTTTAGATTTGGACTACCAACAATTAAGCTTCCTAATATTCCAATTTTAAGAGAAGTAATAACTTTTGGATATGAAACTTTGTTAATCAGCAAATAAATTACCGGAGGATGAATGCTAGAAATTCAGAAAAAATTGACAAATACTTTTTATGCAATATTAGCTTTACCTGCAACAGCAATGGGCTTTGCTTTATCAATTCAAATTTCTGCGCTTAGCTGGATTTTAAGTACAAAGTATAAACTCGATATTCATGAAGTCGGTTTAGTTTGGGCAGCAGGACCAATTGCCGGAATTTTAGGTCAAGTTATTATTGGGATTATCAGCGATAATGTCTGGTTCTTAAATGGAAGAAGAAGACCATTCATTTTAATTGGTGGTGTTCTAGCAGCTTTAATGTTACTTGCACTTCCTAATATTGATATTATTTCTTCTTCTTTAGGAATAAATGGAATTTTAGGTGTGGCTATTGCTATTGCATTAACACTTGATTTAGCAATTAATATTAGTTTTAATCCAACCCGTTCAATTATTGCTGATGTTACACCAGAAGGAAATGAAAGAACAAAAGGTTATACATGGATGCAAACAATTTCCGGAACATTTGGTGTTTTAGCTTATGTTATTGGGGCTGTTTGGAACAATTATGTTTTAATTTATTTCGGTGTTTTTCTTGTATTAATTCTTTCAATTTTTCCAACTTTATTTATTGAAGAACCAAAAGAATTAAAAAATAGTAATACAAATGATAAAAGTGCAGAAACAAAAACTTCATTTTTATCGATATTAAGTTATATTGAACCTCTTTGGGGTTTTTTAATTTATTCTGTTTATGCAATTGTAATGAAACTTTTAAACATACATCTTGAAAATTACTATGCTGAAATAATTTGTTTTGTTTTAACAATATTTTTTATTCTCAAAGTAATATCTCAGAAAAATGAAAAAGGAGAGGGAATAAATAGTTTTAAGAAAGTTTTAGCAGCACATTCATTTACATGGATTGGTATTCAAACAATGTTTGTTTATATGTTTGCTTATGTTCAGTTTAAAGTATATGGTTATGACGGGAGCACAAAAATTCCTGAAAATATTTCAATAGAAATGGGAAAAGTTGTAACAATATCATTTTTAATTTTTAATGCAGTTGCTGCTGTTTTACCAGTTTTGGTTTTAGAACCTTTAGCAAGAAAAATCGGAAAAAACAAAACTCATTTTTTAAGCATTTCAACAATGGCAATTTCATATTTCTTAATGCTCTTTTTGGGGTATAACCCAACAATAATATTTATAATTATGGCTTTATTAGGAATTGGTTGGGCATCTACAATTAGTTTACCTTTTGCAATTATGTCTCAACAAATTGACCAATCAAGAATGGGATTATTTATGGGTTTGTTTAATTTGTCAGTTGTTTTGCCGCAATTAGTAGCAAGTTTTGGAATTGGTCAAGCTATTAACGATGCTCCCGATAAAAGTTTAATTTTTATCATAAGCTCCATAACATTAACAATTTCTGCAATTTTATGGTGGTTAGTAAAAGAAAAATAAATTTGATTTAATATGAAATTAAAAATTTTTATAGTCTTTTATTTTATTATAAATTTATCAATTTATGCACAATATGTTGAATTTGACGAAATTAATGGAAATTTGTCAGATGAATCTTCGATTTTAGATAATAAAGTAAAATATAAAGGTTTTGAATTTCCATTAAATGAAGGAGAAATAGTTAATTTTATTGTTTCATCCAATGATTTTTTACCAAACATTATTTTAATTGATCCGAATGGTAATGTTTTTAAGAAAACAAATAGTAAAAATAATTTTGCTTCATTGATAACTAAAATTCCAAGTTCCGGAATTTGGATTATTTATGTAATTGGTGGCAAAAATGATTTTGGAAAGTTTAACCTTAAATACGCAATTAGTTTGTATGATTTTAATTTTTATAACTTTGACTTTTGTTCAGGAATTAATTTTCTGATTAGTCATGCTAATGCTTATTTTATGCTTTTGGTAAATGATATAACTCAATATAAAATAGAGAGTTGCGGAAATTTGTTCATAAATGAAAAAGGTGAATTAATTTTTGAATACAATGATAACTCTTTTTCAGTATTGTTTAATAAACTGAAAAATTGTATTCCAGATTGGGAAAATATTTCAAATAAAAATTCAGTTTTGTTTTATGATAAAAATCAAACTAATGTTCAAATTTTAATATATTCAGAAAAAGATAAATTATTTATCAAAATTTGGAAATAATAAATTTTATTCATCAACATCATTTACAAAATAAACAAGAAATGAAGCTAATAGCAAAGATGCTCCGCCAATGAGTAATGCATAAATGGCTTCGTTATTAAATAAATTTTTAACAATAAATCCTAAAATAGCAGCTGCAGTAATTTGAGGAATTACAATAAAAAAGTTGAAAATTCCCATATAAACACCCATTTTTTCAGCGGGTAAAGAACCAGCTAAAATGGCATATGGCATAGCTAGAATTGAAGACCAGGCTAAACCAATTCCAAGTTCAGAAATTAACAATAAATTCGGATCTTTGATAAAATAAAATGATGCTAAACCAATGCCACCAAAAATCAGACTAATCGAATGAACAGTTTTTCTCGATGTTTTATTTGCAATCCAAATAATTAAAAATGCCATTACAGCTGCAAAACCATTGTAAATTGAAAATAAGACACCAACCCAATTTGCTCCTTTATTATATAATTCACTTGTGGGGTCATTAGTACCATAAATATGTTGTGTAACAGCAGGAGTTGTATAAATCCACATTGCAAAAAGAGCAAACCAAGAAAAAAATTGTACGAAAGCTAATTGAACCATAGTTTTTGGCATATTAAAAAAAGAATTAAATATTTCTTTTATTCCATTAAATAAACCACTATTTTTTAATAAGTTACGCTTAAATTCTTCAATATTATCCGGAGGATTTTCTTTTGTTTTTATTACAGTCCAGGAAACAGCAGTGATGAATGCAAATGCTCCAATATAAAATGAATAAATAACAGAATCGGGAATTTGTCCTTCGGGAGCTGTATTTTTAATATTAAAAAAGTTCGTAAAAATATAAGGTAATGCTGAAGCAATTATTGCACCCGTGCCAATAAAAAAACTTTGAATAGCAAAACCGGTAGTTCTTTGTTCGGATGGGAGCAAATCTGCTACTAAAGCTCTAAATGGTTCCATTGAAATATTAATTGAAGCATCCATAATCCAAAGCATTCCAGCTGCAACCCAAAGAGTTGGAGAATTAGGCATTATTATTAAAGCTAAAGAAGCTAAAATTGCTCCGATCAAAAAATATGGTCTTCTTCTTCCAAGTTTACCCCAGGTTCTATCACTTAAATATCCAATTATTGGTTGTACAATTAATCCTGTTGTTGGTGCTGCAATCCACAATATCGGAATTTCATCAATACTTGCACCAAGAGTTTCAAAAATTCTGCTGACATTTGCATTTTGTAGTGCAAAACCAAATTGAATTCCTAAAAATCCAAAACTCATATTCCAGATTTGCCAGAAAGATAATCGAACTTTTTTCATATTAATCCTTGTTGATTAACTATTGTAAAATTATAAAATCATATTCAAATGAAAAATTTTTATTTAGTAAAGTTTATCATTTAAAAAATTTTTATTTTGAATTATCAATAAATTAATTCATTATGATTAAATCAAAAACTTCTGAAAGAAAAAAAGAACATATAGAAATATGTTTATCAGATAAAATTATTTATGAAAAATCGAATGGTTTTGAAAATTATGAATTTCCACATTGTGCAATTACAGAAGTTGATTTAAATAAAATTGATTTAACAACAAAATTTTTTAATAAAAAAATCAATTTACCATTTTTAATTTCATGCATGACAGGTGGAACAAATGAAGCTGAAAAAATAAATGAAAAATTAGCTATTGTTGCTTCAGATTTAAATATTCCAATTGGTCTTGGTTCTCAACGACAAGCTTTAGAAAATAAAAATTTGCTTCATACTTACAAGATAGTTAGAGAAAATGCTAAAAATGTTCCTTTACTTGGAAATATTGGAGCTGCACAAATTGCAAGTTCAAATAAAATAGTTGATGAGATTAAATATTTAACTGATTTGGTTGATGCTGATGTAATGGTTATTCATCTCAATCCTTTACAGGAATTATTTCAGAAAGAGGGAGAAATTAATTTTAAAGGTTTACTCAAAAACATTGAAAAACTAACAAATAAAATTAATATTCCATTCATAGCAAAAGAAGTTGGCTCAGGAATATCTAAAGATATTGCAAAAAAATTATTAGATGTTGGTATAAAAGGAATTGATGTGGCAGGTTCTGGTGGAACAAGTTGGGCAAAAGTTGAAATGGTGAGAAACAATTATTTTAATAATTATTTTTCTAATTGGGGTTTACCTACTTCATATTGTGTCAGAACTGTTAGTAAATTAAAAAAGAATTATAAATTTGTTTTAATTTCATCTGGTGGAATTAATAATGGAATTGACATTGCAAAATCAATAGCTTTAGGTGCAGATTTATCCGCTTCTGCAAGAATTATATTAAAAGAACTTTTTGAAAATGATATTAAAGGTGTTATTAATTTAATCAATGAATGGTTTGATGATGTAAAAAAAATTATGTATTTGACTGGTGTTAAAAATCTTAATGAATTACATAAAATAAAATTAATTAAAAAGTCGGAGTTGTTTTGAAAATTACTAATGAAAAATTTCTAAAAATTTATAATCAAGAAACAGAAAAAATTGAATTATTAATTTCAAATTTATTTAAAAACAAAAAACCAAAATCTCTTTATGAACCCTGTTCATATTTATTAAGTGGTGGTGGTAAAAGATTAAGACCATTCTTAGTTTTAATTTCTGCTAAAGCTTCTGGTGGTAACTTTAAAGAGGTTTATAATGCAGCAATTGGTATTGAGTTATTGCACAATTTTACTTTAGCTCATGATGATATAATGGATAACTCTGATTTGAGAAGAGGAAGATTAACTTTACACAAAAAATATGATGTTAATACTGCTATTCTAGCAGGTGATAATTTAATTGCAATTGCTTATAAGTTATTATTAATGGATAGTAAAAAAAATATTAAACAAATAATTGAAACATTTACGAATGGTATAATTGAAGTTTGTGAAGGGCAAAGTTTAGATAAAGAATTTGAATTAAAAGAAAATGTTACTATAAATGAATATAAAACTATGATTTACAAAAAAACTGCAGCACTTGCAGAAATGAGTTGTGCAATTGGTTCATTGATTGTTAATTCAAACAAAAAAAATATAAAGGCAGTTTCAGATTTTGGAAAGTATTTAGGAATGGCATTTCAAATTCAAGATGATTTGCTTGATATTACTGCAGACCAAGAAAAATTTGGAAAAAAAATTGGTAGTGATTTAATTGAAGGGAAAAAAACATTTTTATTTTTAACTGCTTTAAAAAATGCAAAAGATCAAAATGATATCAGTTTGTTAAATAATGTTATTCTGAACAAAGGAATAAAAAAAGAAGAAGTTGATATGTATAAAAATCTTTATGAAAAATTAGGAGTTTTAAAAGCAGCCAAAAAAGAAATTGAAAAATACACTAAATTAGCCTTAAGAAGTTTAGATACTCTTCCTAATAACGAAGGGAAAGAATTAATGATACATTTAGCTAACTCTTTAATTAACAGGTATAAATGAAAGAAATTACTGTCAAAATAATTAATAATGCAGGTTTACATACAAGACCAGCAGCAACTATTGTAAAATTGGCATCAAAATATAAATGCGACTTCTTTCTTAATAAAGATGGATTAAATATCAACGGTAAAAGTATTATCGGAGTTATGACCTTAGCAGCTGAAAAGGGATCAGAATTTAAATTAACTTTTGATGGAGAAGATGAAGAAGAAGCGGCAAAAGAAATAGTAGATTATTTTAACAGAGGTTTCGATGAGCTCTAAAGAAAAAAATTTAATTTTAACAGGCATTGCGGCAGCACCCGGTATCTCGATTGCAAAAGCACATATTTATTCAAAGCAAAAAGAATTGGTCTCCGATGATTCCATTGTTGATGTTGATGAAGCTATTCTCAATCTTGATTTTGCTTTAGAACTTTCTAAAAAAGAATTGCGAAAAATTTTTTCACTTGCAGTTGATAAAATAGGTGAAAAAAGAGCAGCAATTTTTGAAGCACAGATTATGATTCTTGATGATCCGATTTTAATTTCCACTATTAAAGATAGAATTAAAAAAGAAAAAAAGGTACCTGAATTTATTGTTGATAGTGAGATTTCAAAATATACTCATTTAATGAATTTAGCTGATGAAACTTATATGAAGGAACGCTCTCATGATATTGAAGATATTAAAAATAGAATCATTAAAAATCTAAAAAAGAAAAAGTGGAAATCTAAAATTGTCAGTGATGTTATTGTTGTTACTACTAATCTTTCACCATCAGATACTCTTTTATTTACAAGAATGAATGTTAAAGGATATGTAACAGATTTTGGTGGGTTAACTTCTCATGCTGCAATTCTAGCACGTTCTTTAAATATTCCTGCTGTTTTAGGTCTTCACGATGCAACAAATAAAATTCATGAGAATGATGAATTAATTATTGATGGATTTAAAGGAATTGTAATTATAAATCCTGATGATGATACAAGAAATGAATATTTAATTAAAATCGAAAAACTTCATAACTATGATGAAGAATTAATTAAGCTAAAAGATTTACCAGCTCAAACTACAGATGGAAAAATTATTAAACTATTTGCAAACTTAGATTTAATTGAAGAACTTGAATTTATTAAACAAAACTGTGCTAGAGGAATTGGATTAGTAAGGACTGAACAATTGTTTAATCATCTTGATGCATTTCCCGATGAAGAAGAGCAATATTCAACATACAAAGATTTAGCTAATAAAATTTATCCTGAAGTTGTTACAATACGTGCATTTGATATAGGCGGAGATAAAGTTTTACCTGTTGATTTACATGAGCCAAATCCTTTTTTAGGTTGGAGAGGAATAAGATTGCTTCTTGATAATCCGGAATTATTTAAAACCCAAATTCGTGCAGTTTTACGAGCAAGTGAACATAAAAATATTCACTTTATGATTCCAATGATTACTGCATTAGAAGAAGTAAGAGAAACAAAATTATTAATTGAGCAGTGCAAAAAAGAGTTGAAAGCAGAAAAGAAAAACTTTGATAAACATTTACCTGTTGGATTGATGATTGAAGTTCCATCTGCTGCTGCAATGGCAAAAGAATTTGCAGAAGAATCTGATTTTTTAAGTATCGGGACAAATGATTTAATTCAATATACTTTAGCTGTTGACAGAGGAAATGAAATTGTATCACGGTTGTATCAAGAATTTCATCCATCTATTGTAAGATTTATTCATCACGTTGCTAATGAAGGGAAAAAAGCTGATAAACCCGTTAGTCTTTGCGGTGAGATGGCTGCAGATCCTTTTGCTGCACCTTTATTAGTTGGTTTAGGATTGGAATCTTTAAGTATTTCTCCATCAATAATTCCACAAATTAAAAAAATTATAAGAAGCATTTCTTTTCAAGAAGCTAAAGAGCTAGCAGATAAATGCTTAACATTAAAAACAGAAAAAGAAATTAATGATGCACTTCATCATTTTTATAACAAAAAAATTAAAGATCAAATTAAAAACCTTTATTGAGGATTTATGAATATTTCTGAACTGATAAAAAATATCGATACTCAAAATCAATTTGATGTTTTGAAAAATTCTTATCATCAAGTTGAATATGCCTGGAATTTAAATTTAGATTTATCAAAAATTGATTTATCCAAAATTAAAAATATTATTGTAACAGGATTAGGTGGTTCGGCTATTGGTGGTGATTTAATTTATAATTTTTTGAAAGATGAATTAAATATTCCATATCTGGTAAATAGAAATTATAGTTTGCCAAATTATTCAAATGAAGAAACTTTGGTAATAGCATCATCATATAGTGGTAATACTGAAGAAACTATTTCCGCTTTGAATAATGCAATTCAAAAAAAATGTCAAATAATTTGTGTTATTACTGGTGGTAAATTAGAAGAAATTTCAAATAATCATAATATTCCAATTGTTAAATTAATGAAAGGTTTTCAACCAAGATTTGCTTTGTATGTAAATTTCTTTGCTTTGTTAAAAATTTTTAACTCACTTAAGTTAATCGTGGATAAAACTGAAATTGTAAATCAAATAATTACTTTATTAAAAAATAGAGCTGATGAATATTCCAATGAAAATAATAATGCAATAATGTTAGCTCAATCATTTTTAGGAGTAACACCAATAATTTATTCTGTTAGTGATATTACTTCTGTCGTTGCAGTTAGATTAAAAGGACAATTTAATGAGAATTCTAAAGTTCATGCATTTTACAATTTTTATCCTGAGTTAGATCATAATGAAATTGTTGGATGGGAAAGTTATCGTTCAACGATGAACTTCAAAGTGATAAATATTTTAGATGATAATTATCATAACCAAATAAAGAAAAGATTTGAAATAACTTCTGAATTAATTAAAAAAAATGGATGTGAAATAATTAATTTAATAAGCAATCAATTAGATTTTAGATTAAGGTTAATTGACTTAATTTATCTTGGCGATTGGATTACTTATTATTTAGCAATATTAAGAAATGTTGATCCAACTGAAATTGATAACATAAATTATTTGAAAGAAAATCTTTGAAAAAAAATTACCAGAAATATTTTTGGTTATTTTTATTTATACCTCAATTAATTTCTGCACAATTTTATTTTTTTGGAAGAAACAAAGTTCAATATGAAAATTTTAATTGGAAAGTTATTCATACTGAACATTTTAATATTTATTATTATGATGATTTAGATGAAGTTGCAAAAATTGGAGCTAATTTTGCAGAAGAAGCTTATCAGGATTTAAAAGTAAAATTCAATCATATCGTTACAAACAAAATTCCTCTAATATTTTATAATTCACATACTCATTTTCAGCAAACAAACACAACACCAGGATTTATACCTGAAGGTGTTGGTGGTTTTTTTGAATTTATGAAAGGACGTGTTGTAATTCCATACTTAGGTTCAATGAGTGAATTTCAGCATGTTATTAAACATGAACTTGTTCATGTATTTATGACAAACAAAATTTATAATCAACTTTATGATAGAAGATTAAGCACAGATCGTTTTCCACCTCTTTGGTTTGTTGAAGGTTTAGCTGAATATTGGTCAGCAGATTGGGATACTCAATCTGAAATGGTTATGCGGGATGCAGTGTTAAATGGACTTTTTGCTAATCTAAGAAATATTGAATCAATTTATGGTTCTTATTTAATGTATAAAGAAGGGCAAATGTTTTTAAAATTTGTTGCAAAAAATTATAGTGAAAATAAAATTTTAGAACTATTAGAAAATTTCTGGAGATTTAAAAAGTTTGAAGATGTAATTGAATTTACTTTAAATGAAAAATTTGAAACGATTGACGAAAAATGGGAATATGAAATCAAAAAAATATTTTTTCCACTTTACAATTTTAGTTATCCTCATTTATTAAAATCTAAGAAGCTTACTAATTATGGATTTAACTTCTCACCAAAAGTATATGTTAAAAATGATAAAACAGAAATCTATTTCATTGGAAATCATAATGGTTATACTTCTTTAATGAAATTGGAATATGATTCTTTAAAAAATGATTTTCAAAACCCTGTTGTTTTAATAGAAGGGGAAAGAGATGAAACATTTGAAGCTTTTCACTTGCTCGAAAATTCCATTGATGTTTCAAAAAATGGACTAATTGCTTTTGTAACTTTTTCTCAAGGGAAAGATGTTATTCATTTATTTTCAATTAATGAAAGTAAAATAGAAGAAAGTCTGGAATTTAATTTTCTAATTAGAATTAAAAATCCTTCTTTTTCAAATGATGGGAATAAAATTGTTTTTTCTGCAACTGACAAAAAAGGTTTTAATGATTTATTCATTTATAATTTAACTGATAAATCATTAACAAGATTAACAAATGATTATTACGAAGATATTACTCCAATATTTAATAAAGAAAATACCAAAATAATTTTTAGCTCTGATAGAACAAGTGGTAAATACAAAAAAAAGAAAAATCTTTTTGAAATAGATTTAACAACTTCTGAATTAAAATATTTAACGTATGTTAATGCAAATATTATCAATCCAAAATTGTCAATAGATGGTAAAAAATTATTTTTTAATTGCGACTTTAACGGAGTATATGATATTTGGCAAATGACTAATGATGATTCTTCAAAAGGAATGACACAGATTTCAAGTTTTATAACTAGCATTTATGATTTTGATTTTTTAACAGATGATAAATTAATTACTTCTGCTTTCGAAAAATTTTCATTTCAGTTTTATGAATTATCTTTAAATAATTTTAATGAAAAAAATTATGTTCAATTTGAATTCAAAAATATTGATGAATCATGGGAAGAAAATTTAATTGCTGTTAATCCTCAAAAAGATATAATAAAATATCAGAAAGAATACACATTAGATTACGCAGTTAGTCAATTTATAGCCGATCCGGTTTATGGTAATCAAGGGGGAGCATTTTTAACTTTGAGTGATATGCTGGGCGATGACAGATATGTATTTTATATTTATAATACTGCAGAAGTTCAAAGTGAAATTTTAAAAAATTTTAATGTTGCAATTAGCAGAATAAACTTAAAAGACAGAACCAATTATGGTTTTGGTGTTTTTCATTTTGCAGGCAGAAGATATGATATAAGAGAATCAAATGAATATTTTTATGAAAGAATTTTTGGTGGTTACATTTCACTTTATTTTCCATTTTCAAGTTTTCAAAGAATTGAAGCTGAATTAAGCGTTGCAAATAGTGATAAAGAATTGCTTGGTAAATTTTTATCGCGTAAAGCTTTGTTAGTTTCAAACACTTTATCTTTTGTTCACGATAATTCAATTTGGCATTCTACTGGTCCAATTGATGGTTCACGTTTCAGAATTTTACTTGGATATACTTCCGATGTCCGTTTCAGCAATGTAAACTATTACACATTAATGTTTGATTACAGAAAATATTTTCGGCTTGGATTACGTTCAACATTTGCAACAAGAACATCATTTTATATAAATGATGGGAAAGAGGCTAGAAGATTTATTGCTGGTGGAAGTTGGGATTTACGTGGTTATCCTCGTTTTTCAATTCGTGGAAATAAATTATGGATATTTTCCGGCGAATTAAGATTTCCATTAATTGATAGAGTTAGTGTAAATTTTCCATTTTTCGGATTATCATTTTTTAACATTCGTGGCGCTACATTTTTGGATTTAGGATCTGCCTGGGATAAAAATTATAATCAAACTTTAGGTAGTGTTGGATTTGGAATAAGATTAAATCTTTTCAATGTTATTGCATTACGTTATGATATTGGTAAAAAGCTACAAAATAATTTATCAAATTTTCAAAAGGGTTTGTTTTACCAATTTTTCTTTGGTTGGGATTTCTAATGAATTATTTTATTAAATACTTCATTTATATTCTTGCATTTTTATTTCTTACAAAATGTAGTCAACCAATTATTTTAAAGAATAATATTGAAACAAATAAAGGTCTATTTCAATTTGGAAATACAAGTGACAGAAATTTTTATTATGAAAAAAATATATCACCGGATTTAGAATTAATTTGGTCTAATGAAACTTATGGAAGTTTTTCTAATTCATCTATGTTACTTTATGATAAATTTTTATTTGTTCCGGATTTGTCAGGAAGATTATTCGTTTTTAATAAATCAAATGGGAAATTAGTTGGTTATGAAAAATTTTCAGGTGAAATTGCTGTTACACCAATTATTAATTCTTTTAGAATTTATATCCCAATAAACAAAAAAGATGAAATAAATTTTTCTGTCATTACTTTTGATTTCTTAAATGGTAAAATTCTAAATGAGGTAAAATTAAACGGAAAAATTTCTTTTGAGATGATAAAAGTTCAAGATGGATTTGTTGTTTTTTCTTCTTTTGGTGAAATCATTAAGTTTAATTTCCTTGGTGAAATTGATTGGAAAGAAAAATTTAATTTTGATATTAATTCAAATGGCATCATTAAAAATAATTTATGCTTCTTTGGTAATAATAAATCAGAATTAATTATTTATGATTTAGTTTTAAGAAAAATCATTAAAAAAATTAATTTAACTTCAAATGTAACATCAGGTATTGCAATAGATAACAATGATTTATTTTTTTCAAATGAAGAAGGTAGTTTTGTATCAATAAATTATTTAAATGAAACCTATAATTGGAAAGTAAAAACCAAATCGAAATCAATTTCATTTCCTGTTCATAATACAAATAAAATAATTACATCAAACTTAAGTGGTGAATTAATTTGTATTGAAAAAGAATCTGGAAAAATAATATGGAATTATTCTTCGAATGGATTATTTAATTCAACACCAATATTGTTTGATAATATTATTTTAATTCCAGATAATAACAAAAGAATACTTTTGATTAATTCCGAAAATGGAAATGTAATATCAAGCTTGGAATTTGAGAGAAGAGTAAAATTATCTCCACTTTACTTTGATGGAATAATTTACTTTGGTATTGATAGAGGAATAATAAATGCGTATAAAGTTAACAGTTATTAGTTTAATACTTTTTAATACATTAATTTTATCACAAAATCTTAAATATGATTTTGATAAAAATATTTCTGTAGTTGATGATACAATAACTTTTATTGATAAAAATGAATATCATGAAAATTTAATTAATGAGTTAAAAGCAGATACCATTAAAAATAAAATTATTGTTGATAAAAATTTATTAATAAGTAAAATAGATTTCTCAAATTATGTTAATAATAACAATAAGTTTTATGAAAGTAATTTATTTAAAGCTTTAATCGGAAGTTCGATTGTTTTAGGAACAATAACAGCATATTATAAAATAAATGCTGATAAGATTTATGATGAATATTCTGTTACAAAAAATCCATCTACATTAAAGAAAGTAAACAAATATGATTTAATAAGTGGAATATCATTCACATTATTACAAATTAATTTTGGATATTTGATTTACAAGTTTCTAACAGATTAATGTGCATCAAGCCAATTTTCGCCAATACCAATTTCTGTAACAACCGGAACATTTAATGGCAAAGCATTCTCCATTTTTTCTTTGATTATTTGTTTTAATTCATCTAATTCACTTTTATGTACATCAAAAACTAATTCATCATGAACTTGTAAAACCATTTTACTTTTCATTTTTTCTTTTTGTATAGTTTCAAATACTTTAATCATTGCAAGCTTAATCATATCTGCTGCAGTCCCTTGAATAGGCATATTGATTGCAACTCTTTCTTCAAATTGTCTTATTGTTCTATTGTTACTATTAATATTTTTTAAAAATCTTCTTCTTCCATATAAAGTTTCTGAATATCCTTTTTTGCGGGCACTTTCAATGGAATCTTCCATAAATTTTTTAACATTTTTGAACGAGTTGAAATAATTATTAATTATTTCCTGAGCATGAGTTTGAGAAATTCCTAATCGTGATTTTAAACCAAATGGTCCTAAACCATATAATATTCCAAAATTTACTTCTTTTGCTTTTCTTCTCATTTCACTAGTTACTTCTTCCGGTTTTACATTGAAAACTAAAGCTGCGGTTCTTTTATGAATATCTTCATTGTTTTTAAAAGCATTGATTAAAGTTTCATCACCACAAATACTCGCCATAATTCTTAATTCAATTTGACTGTAATCGGCTGAAAGAAGTACATGATTTTTATCTTTAGCTACAAAAGCTTTTCTGATTTCTTTTCCAAGTTCAGTTCTTATTGGTATGTTTTGCAAATTTGGATTGTTGCTTGATAATCTACCAGTTGAAACTAATGATTGATTATAAGTTGTGTGTATTCTTCCCGTTTTATGATTTATTAATTCAGGAAGAGAATCTGCATATGTTGATTTTAGTTTTGCTACTTGTCTGTAATCAATAATTAAATCTATAATCGGATGTGTACCTTTTAAATTTTCTAAAGATTTTGCATCTGTTGAATAACCCGTTTTTTTCTCTTTTGTAACTGGTAATTTTAATTTGTCAAATAAAATAGTTTGTAACTGCTGTGTAGAATTTATATTAAATGTTTCTCCTGCATATCTATAAATTTCTGTTGAATAATTATCAAGCAGAATTTGTAAATCATTACTAAATGACTTTAAACTTTGCACATCAATTTTAATTCCTGTTCTTTCCATATCCTCAAGAACTTTTACAAGAGGAAATTCAATTTCAAATGCAACTTTATCAACTTTTTCTTTAATTAATTTTTCTTTAAATATTTCATAAAGACGAAAAGTTACATCAGCATCTTCGCATGAATAATCAGACAAAATATTTGGGTCAACATCAAAAATTTTTTCGGGAGTTTTTTTTGAACCAATTAATTCAATCAGTGGAATTGTTTGATAATCAAGATATTTTGAAGCAAGTTCATCCATTCCATGTTTTTGATCCGGATCTAATACATAACTTGCAAGCATTGTATCGAAATAAAAATTTTCAACTTCTATACCGTAAGTCCTTAAAACTGCTATATCATATTTTCCATTTTGGCAAACTTTTTTAATTGATTTATTTTTAAATATTGGTGAAAAGATTTTTATAAAACTTTCGATAGGTAATCTATCTGAAAGATTGCTTGTAAATAATGAATTACTATCTTCCTGAGGATTTGTTGCAACAAAAAAAGCTTCACCCGGTTTCATTGCGAATGAACAACCAGCAAGTTTTACATTAAATACATCAAGCCCATCTGTTTCAGTATCAAATACAAATAATTCTGCATTAGATAATTTTTCTGCTAAATTATTTGCGTCGTTTTCTTTTAAAATTAATTTGTATTTAACTTTTGTTTTGTCCAACCGCTTCACTTTAACTTCTGCTAC
The DNA here is from genome assembly GCA_026417375.1 of Melioribacteraceae bacterium. Taxonomy (GTDB): domain Bacteria; phylum Bacteroidota; class Ignavibacteria; order Ignavibacteriales; family Melioribacteraceae; genus Stygiobacter. The sequence goes on from JAOADJ010000036.1 coordinate 118,747, forward strand.
ATTTGATAACTCATCATTTGTTAATTTATTATCATCAATAGTTTCTGTAAAAATTTTTTTCACTTTTGAAGCTAAAGATTTAAAATCTAATTCATTCATTAATTGAAACAGTTTGTTTAAATCTGGTTGTGTAAATTTTGCTTCATCAAAATCAATTTCAAATGGGGTATCGGTTTTTATTGTTGCTAATTCTTTAGATAAAAATGCATTTTCTTTATTCTCTAAAAGTTTATTGACTATGCTTTGTTTTTCAATTTCATCTATATTTTTATATATGTTTTCAACAGTTTTAAATTTTTGAATTAATGGCAGAGCAGTTTTTGGACCAATGCCAGCAACACCCGGAATATCATCACTTGAATCTCCAACTAAAGCTAAATAATCAATCATTTGTTTTGGTTCAAATCCTAATTCTTTAAGAACTTTCTCTTCATCTATTATTTCAATTTCATCCGTTGATTTACCGGGTTTTACAATTTTTACTTTATCAGAAATTAATTGAATGTAATCTTTATCTGGAGTTATTGCATAACAAATGAATCCATGACTTTCAGCTTTCTTAACTGCAGTACCAATTAAATCATCAGCTTCATAACCGGGTAAAATGTAAATAGGAATATTAAATGCTTCAATAATTTGTTTGATTCTATCAATTTGTGGCACCATATCTTCAGGCATTTCTTCACGTGATGATTTATAATTTTCGTAACGCTCATGACGAAAAGTTTTCTCTTTTGAATCAAATGCTACTGCTATATAATCTGGTTTTGTATCTTCAATAATTTTTAACAATTGATTTGTAAATCCAAAAACGGCAGAGGTTGGTTCACCTTTTGAATTTGTTAAAGGACGACTTATAAAAGCATAATATGCTTTATATGCTAATGACATTGCATCTATAATTACAAACTTTTTGTTTAAATATTTACTCATATAATAATTTCTCTCTGAAAAATGGTTATATTTTGTGTCGAAAATATAAATTCATTTATTCATAAACTAATTTGGAAAAATAATGTTGAAAAAAACTTTATTTATTCTTCTTGTAATGTTAATTTCTTGTAAAGCACAAGTAAAAGAAAATATAATTTATGTAGCACAATGGAATATCGAAAATTTATTTGATGTAATTGATGATCCTGAAAAAGATGATTCTGAATTTCTTCCGGAATCAGAAAAATTTTGGACAGAAGGCAAGGTTGAAGTAAAACTTAATAACTTAGCTAAAGTGATTAATTTTATGAATGATGGTAAAGGTCCGGATATAATTTCATTTCAGGAATTAGAAAATTTTAACATGCTTAAACGTTTAGCATACAAATTAAAAGATCGCGATTATATTCCTGTTCATCGCGAGTCTCGTGATACACGTGGAATTGACGTTGGTTTACTTTATGACCGTAATGTTTTTGATATTGAAAATGTTTATCCAATAAGAATTGATCTGCCAAAGAGAAATCCAACAAGAGATATTTTATTTGTTTCGTTACGACACTTAAAAACTAATGAAATATTAAATATATATGTTAATCATTGGCCCTCAAGAAGAGGAGGACAAGAAAAATCTGAAGTCAACAGAATAACTGCTGCTCAGACTTTAAGATCTTCGATTGATTCTCTTTTTGCTAAAGATGAAAATGCTAATATTATTCTTATTGGAGATTTCAATGATGAACCAACTGATTTTTCATTTACAAGATTTTTAAAAGCAAAAGATTTTGATTGTAGTGTTAAAAATCTTAAAAAAGAACTTTTAAATCTTGGATATAAAAAATCTGTAAATAAAGAAGGTTCTTATCTTTTTGGTGGACAGTGGGATATGATTGATCAAATAGTTATTTCATCTGCTCTTAATGATGGTAAAAAAATTGATTATGTATGTGATTCGTTCGAAGTTTTAAAACCTGATTTTATGGTTATTGAAGAAGGAAACAGAAAAGGTGGAGCTTTACCAACCTACATGGGAAATAAATATGTTGGTGGTTTTAGTGACCATTTTCCTGTTGCAGCAAAATTTTTTATTGCCAATTAATTGGAGGTTTTATGAACTTAAAAGATAAAATTAATAACGACTTAAAAGATGCAATGAAAAGTGGTGATAAAATTCGTTTGGAAACAATTCGTTCTATTCGTGCATTAATTCTTGAATTTGATAAAAGTGGTAGCGGTAAAGAATTTAATGATGAAGAAGGATTAAAGATTTTAACCGCCGCTGCTAAAAAAAGAAAAGAAGCAATTGAACAATACACAAAAGCAAAAAGGCAAGATTTAGCTGATAAAGAAATTGCTGAATTAAAAATAATTGAAGAATATTTACCAAAACAATTAAATGAAAATGAAATTTTAGAAGAAGTTAAAAAAATTGCTTCTGAAGTTGGGGCAAAAGATAAAAATGATTTTTCTAAAGTAATGCCGGTTGCTGCTAAAACTCTTAAAGGTAAAGCAGATGGAAAATTAATTCGTGAAATTGTTGAAAAATTTCTTGGGAATAATTGAACTATCTTGATTACATAATTTTATTTATTGTTTTAATTGGTTTTCTTTTAGGATTCAAAGATGGACTAATAAGAAAACTAATTGGTTTAATTGGACTTATAATTGCCATTGCTTTAGCTTTTGAATTCAACAGTAAAGCAGGAAAAATTATTTTACCATTTTTTAATGGTGATGAATATTTATCAAATCTTATTGCTGGAATTTTAATTTTCATATTAGTTGTACTAGTCACATCAATATTAAAAAGAATTATTCATCCACTTGACAAAGTAAATAAATTTATTAATCAATTTTTAGGTGGTTTAGTTGGAATAATTCAAATTTTATTTTTCACAAGTGCCTTTTTAATCTTAATAAACATTTTAGGATTACCAAGTAATGAAGACAGAAAAAAATCATTAACATTTAACACAGTTTTAGATTTGATTCCTAACACGATAGAATTATTTCTCGGGCATAAAGCAAAAGCATCTGATTTTATTAAAGAATACATTGAGAATTCCGAATCCGATTCAACTTCACAAAATGGGAAAAAATGATAACAAAAGAAATTTTAGAAAAACTTGAATATCCAAAAGTAGTTTCTCACATTACAAAATATTGTTCAACTGAAAATGGTAAACAAATTATTTTATCATTAGAACCTTTATATGAAAAAGAAATTATAGAATTAATAAATAAAAGAATTAAAGAAGCTAAAGAAATAATAATAAAAAATGACGAACCACCATTTCAATATTTACCTGAATTAAATGAAGTAATCTCAAAAAGTAAAATAGAAGGAGTTATTCTTTCAGTTAAAGAAATTTTAGATATTCTGAAACTTGCGGAACAATCAAGAAAAGTATATCAGTTCTTAAAACCTCAGGACGAAAAAAATATTTTCGAAACTCTATTAAGTAAATTATTTATTGATAAAGTTTTTGAACATTATTTTGAAAAAGTTTTTGATGAAAATGGTGAGATAAAAGATTCAGCAAGTTCAAAATTACGCGAAATAAGAATTGAGATAAGAGAAAAAGAAAACTCACTCCAGAAATTAGTTCAAAAAATTCTCAAACAACTTAGTGATTCATATTTAGTTCAGGAAGAATTTATAACACTCCGTGATGGTAGAATTGTTTTACCAATTAAAGTAGAACATAAACGCCATGTTCGTGGATTTATACATTCTGAATCAGCAACAGGACAAACAGTTTATATCGAACCCGAAGAAACTTTAGAATTAAATAATGAAATACTTTCACTTCATTTTGCAGAAAAAAGAGAAATTGAAAAAATATTAAAAAGTTTAACTGAAAAAATTGGTTCGAGAAGTGACGAATTAAAACAAAGTTTATTTTCAATTGCAGAACTTGACTCTTTATTTGCAAGAGCTAAATATTCAATTGAAATTATTGGTGCAAATCCAACTTTCGATAATTCAAAACCAATTGAATTAATTGATGCTCGTCATCCAATTTTAATTAAACGCTTGGGGCACAACAGAACTGTTCCAATGAATTTAAAATTAGAAAATCAAAAAGTTATTTTAATTACTGGTCCAAATGCAGGTGGAAAAACAGTTACCATAAAAACTTTTGGTTTGTTAGTTTGTCTCTCACAAGCTTGTATTCCTATTCCGGTTTTCCCGGATTCTAATTTTCACATATTCAGAAATGTTTTAGTTGATATTGGTGATGAACAATCAATTGAAGATGATTTAAGCACGTTTAGTTCTCACTTAACCAATATTAGAAATATTTTGAAAAATGCAGATAGTGATTCATTAGTTTTATTAGATGAAATCGGAACAGGAACAGATCCTGCCGAAGGCTCAGCAATTGCTGCAAGTATTTTAATCACATTAAAAAATAAAGGCTCAATTGTTCTAGCAACAACTCATCATGGTTCATTGAAAATTTTAGCTAATCAATTAGATGGATTTCAAAATGCATCAATGGAATTTGACACCGATGAATTAAAACCAACTTACCGTTTTAAACAAGGAATGCCCGGTTCCAGTTATGCCTTTGAAGTTGCTCAAAGAATTGGATTTGATGATGATTTTATTAATCTTGCCAAAGAACATCTTGATACAGATAAAACTAAAGTGGAAGAGTTTCTTGTAAATCTTGAAAAAAAATCGCAAGAATTACGTGAACAAATGAATAAGTTGGAATTAGAAAATTTACGATTGAAAAGTCTTGCAAATCTTTATCAAGAAAAAGTTGAAAAATTAGAGAAACAAAAAAACGATATATTAGCAGAAACAAAAGAGAAAGCTCAGATTTATTTGCAAGATGTTAACCGGAAAATTGAAGATGCAATCAAAAACATAAAAGAATCTCAAGCTAAAAAAGATGTAATCAAAACAGAAAAACAAAAAATTGAATCACTAAAAAAAGAAACCCAAAAAATTATCCCCAAAAAAGAAATTCAAATTGAGAAAAGAGAAATTAAAATTGGTGATTATGCTTCAATTCAAAATACATCTACAGTTGGAATTGTTGAAGAAATTGATGCTGATAAAAATAAAGCTGTTTTACTTGTAGGTTCATTAAAAATAAAAACAAAACTAAGTGATTTGATACCTGCCAAAAAATCGGATGCTACTATTAATTATAAAAAAACTTATGAAGCATATTTCCAAACTTTTAATTACAGATTAGATATTCGTGGAAAAAAATATGAAGATGCTGAATATGAAATAATAAAATTTCTTGATAACGCCATGATGGGAAATGTTGACCGTGTAGAAATTCTTCATGGAAAAGGTACCGGAGTTCTAAAACAATTAACTCATTCAATTTTAAAAACTCATAGCGGAATTAAAAATTATTATTTTGCACCAATAGAAAGTGGTGGTGACGGAATAACAATTGTAGAATTAAAATGATAAAAAGAATACTTATTGCAAATCGTGGTGAAATAGCTCATCGAATAATAAAAGCATGCAGAGAGTTAAATATCACATCTATTGCAATTTATTCAGAAGCTGATAAAAATGCACTTCATGTTCGAAGAGCTGATGAAGCATACTTAATTGGAAATTCACCAGCAAATGAATCATACCTTAATAAAGAAAAAATAATTGAATTAGCTAAAAAAGTTAATGCTGATGCAATTCATCCCGGTTATGGTTTTTTATCCGAAAATTCTGAATTCATCGAAATGGTTGAAAATTCCGGAATTAATTTTATAGGTCCTTCATCAAAATCTGTAAAATTAATGGGTGGAAAAACCGATGCAAGAGATCTGATGATGAAAAATAATGTTCCCATTGTACCAGGAACAACAGAACCAATTTATACAATTGAAGAAGGGAAAAAAATTGCAAAGGAAATTGGTTATCCCATAATGTTAAAAGCTGTTGCAGGTGGTGGTGGAAAAGGAATGCGAAAAATTTATAACGATGATGAATTTGAAACCGCATTTCAACTTGCTTCAAGTGAATCAAAAAAAGCTTTTGGTAACAGTTCTGTTTACATAGAAAAATATATTGAGAATCCAAAACATATTGAAGTTCAGATTTTAGCAGATAAACATGGAAATTATATCCATCTTTTTGAAAGAGAATGTTCTGTACAAAGAAGACATCAAAAAGTAATTGAAGAAGCACCATCTATTTCAATTGATGAAAGTATAAGAGAACGTATAACTCAAACATCAATTCAGGCGGCAAAAGCTTGTAATTATTTTAACGCAGGAACTATTGAATTTCTATTAGATAAAAATAAAAATTTTTATTTCCTGGAAATGAATACAAGACTACAAGTAGAACATCCCGTTACAGAAATGATTACAGGTTTTGATATTGTAAAAGAACAAATAAAAATTGCTGAAGGAAATAAGTTAAGTATTAAACAAGATGATTTGAAAATTAATGGTCATGCAATTGAATGCAGAGTTTATGCCGAAGATATTGATAATAATTTTTCACCATCAATTGGTAAAATAACTTTACATAGATTAACATCGGGTCCGGGAATTCGAATTGATAGAGGAATAGATATTTCAAGTGATGTCCCGATTTATTATGATCCAATGCTTGCTAAAGTTATTGCATGGGGAAGAACACGTGAAGAATCAATTGAAAGAATGAAAAGAGCTTTAAGTGAATATCAAATTTGTGGTGTAACTACCAATATGCCAGTATTTAAATGGATATTAAATCAAGATGAGTTTTTAGATGGAAGTTTTGATATAAATTTCTTAGAACAAAAGTTAATGCCATTAATTCCAAATAAATGGAGAGAAAATCTACCTGAAGAACTTGAAAATGTAATTACTGTTGTAACTGCATTATTAAAAAACGAAAAAAAATATTTTAACTCTTCATCAAATTCAAAAGAAGTAAAAAATAAATGGAGAGACCTTCTTTATGAATGAATTCATTGTAACTGTCAATAACAAAAAAAAGTTGGTTAAAATTCTTGAAGAAAATAAAGTTGATATTGATGGAAAAGTTATTCAAACATCACTTCAAAAAATTAGTAATAATTTAATTTCATTTTTATTTGGCAATAAAGTTTACGAAATAGCAATCAATAAAAATGAAAATGAAAAAACAAGGTTTTTAATTGATGGTTGGTATATTGACTCTGTTGCAAGAACAAAAATTGAAGAAACAGCATTTGAACTACAAAGAAATATTGAAAAACAAAAACATCATTCAGAAATAAAAGCACCGATGCCCGGATTAATACTAAAAATAAAGAAGAAAGTCGGGGAGAAAGTTGAAATTGGTGAACCAGTTTTAATTCTTGAAGCAATGAAAATGGAAAATGAAATTCATTCTCCGGCAACAGGAATAGTAAAAACAATAAATTTTAAAGAAGGAGATTCAGTAGAAAAAAATTCAATTATAATGGTAATTGAATAAATTTAATTTTTGCTTTTTTAAATCATTTATTTATTTTTCGAACAAATTTCAATAACCAAAGAGGAGGTTGTGTGAAGAAACTACTTACTTTACTATTTGCTTGTTCAATTCTTACAAGCGTTTCATTTGCTGGTGGATTTCAAATTAATGAACATGGTGCACGTGCAATGGCATTAGGTGGTGCTTTTGCAGGTTTAGCCAATGATCCATCTGCGATTTATTTTAACCCTGCAGGTATTGTTCAATTAAAAGGAACAAAATTCTATTTTGGAACAACAACTATTTCTCCTATGGCATCATTTACATTAGGCGAAAATGAAAAAGCAAGAGATTATGAAATGAAAGGTCAGTTATTTACACCAATAAATTTTTATGTTACTCAGGAATTAACAAATAAATTATTTGTTGGTTTAGGTGTAAATAATCCTTATGGATTAGGAACTAAATGGGACCAAAATTGGGTAGGAAGATATTTAGCTGTTAATACTGAAATCAGAACTTTCTTTTTTACTCCAGTTGTTGCATATAAATTATTTGACAACTTAGCTTTAAGTGTGGGTGGTTCTTTTGCCTATGCTGATGTAACAATCGATAGAAAATCTTCAAATCCAAATCCAGCTCAACAAGAACCAATGATTGAAATGGAAGGAAATACAACCGGTTTTGGTTTTACTGCTGGTTTATTGTTCAATGCTACTGAAAATTTACAACTTGGCTTAAGTTACAGAAGTCAGGTTCAGTTTGATTTTTCTGGTACTGCTACAAGCACACCAGCTACTTTTACTCATCCTGTATTAAAAGTAAATTTACCTTTCCCAAATGGTGATATTACTGCTCCATTGACAACTCCACAAAATATTACATTTGGTTTGGCTTATATGCCTAAAAAAGATTTGACTGTTACAGCTGATTTTCAATATGTCGGCTGGTCAAGTTATGATAAATTAGAAGTTACCTTTGCTACATATGATTTGGATCTTAATCCTGCTAACGGTCAACAAAATGTATCTACAGCAAAAAGAGAATATCAAAATACATTCATCGTTCGTGGTGGAATGGAATACACAATGACAGATAATTTACAATTACGTTGTGGTTTGTTCTACGATAAAAATCCTGTAAAAACAGAATTTGTTGAACCAACATTACCAGATGCTGACAGAGTTGGATTTAATGTTGGATTCGGTGGAAAATTAACTGATAAATTAGGTATTGATTTCTCTTATCTTTTCCTCTCATTTAAAGATAGAAAAGTTACTGGATCTATCTATAACTTTAATGGAACTTATTCAAGTTCTGCTCACTTATTTGGATTCAATCTTTCATACTCACTATAATTTGTTAAAATGTCAGTCTAATTTTTTAGGCTGACATTTTTTATTTTAAAAAATTCGGAGAATAAATGATTAAAAAAATAATTTTTATTTCTATGGTTTTATTGTTAAATAGGACATTTGGTGGCGGTTTCCAAATTAATGAACATGGAGCCAGAGCAATGGGTTTAGCTGGTGCGTTTACAGCTTTAGCCAACGATCCTTCGGCATTATATTTTAATGGTGCTGGTATTACTCAACTTAAAGGCATGCATTTAATGTTTGGAACTACTCTTATTAAACCAAATGCCGGATTCAGAGGACCTTTACCAAGTATTAAAGAATATAAAATGGTGGATCAATTATTTCATCCTATAAATTTTTATCTAACTTATCAAACAAATGACTTTTTATTTCTTGGTTTTTCAGTAAATAATCAATATGGACTTGGCACTGAATGGGAAAATAACTGGCCAGGTAGATTTCTTGCAGTGAAAACTGATCTAAAAACTTTTTATTTTACACCAACAATGGCAATTAAATTTTATGATAATTTCTCTATGAGCTTTAGTTTAGTATATGCTTATGGTGAAGTTTTAATTAATCGCAATGCAGAAATTACTCCTTTCACTGGTGAAGCTAATGTTAATTTAGAAGGTAATGGTTCAGCTTTCGGATTTAACCTTGGAATGTTATACAAGCCAACTGAAAATTTATCTTTAGGATTATCAGTAAGAAGTGAAAGTACATTTTTGTTGAATGGAACAGCTACATCAACCGGTCCGAATGCAATACTTCCTTTATTGCCTAAAGGAGATATTTCTTCGAAATTAACTACACCATTGAATGTTACAATCGGAGCAGCATTTAAACCCTATTGCGGTTTAACTTTATCATCAGATTTTCAATATGTTGGCTGGTCAAGTTATGATAAATTAACCGTTGATTTCAAAGATGAAAAATTAACCGATTTATCGGCTGACAGAAATTATCAAAACACATTTATTGCAAGATTAGGAGCTGAATATAATTTATTCTACGGTTTTGATCTCAGAGCAGGAATTTTCTTTGATAAAAATCCAGTGAAAGATGAAATGGTTGAACCAACTTTACCAGATGCAAATAGGATAGGGTTTAATGTTGGTTTAGGTTATAAAATCACCGAAAATATTAATGTTGATGTAGCTTATTTGTTTTTAAGATTTAATGAAAGAACAATTAGTAATTCTCAAGTTAGTTATACAAAAGGATTTGCTCCTTTCAATGGCACTTATAATTCAAGTGCTAATCTTTTCGGAATAAATTTTTCATATAATTTAAATTGAGAGGACAAAATGAAATCAATTTTTAAAATAATTTTATTTAACATAATCTTAATAATATTTTTTGGATGTGCGGATCGTTCTGAACTTACTGAAAATCAATCACCTTTAAATAATCAGGTTAGCTTTGAACGATTTGTTGTACTTGGAAATAGTTTAACAGCTGGTTATCAATCTGGTTCATTATATAAAAGTGCGCAAGATTATAGCTTTGGAAAGCAAATAGCTAATATTGTAAAAGCTAATTTTGAACAACCATATGCATCAGATCCGGGTTTAGGTTCAAGAATTGAAATTTCCTCTCTATCACCATTTACATTAAAGGTAAATTCAAATCAAGGTGTACCAACTAATTTAAATTATTCAGCACCATATAATAATCTTGCAGTTCCGGGTGCTTTTACATACGATATATTAAATGCAACTAAAACATCTGATAGTTATTCAGCAAAAGGTGGAAAGCCAAATCCTTTATTTGATGTTGTTTTACGTGGACTTGGTTCACCTTTCAAACAAGCAAAAACATTAAAACCAACTTTAGTTTTTTGTTGGATAGGGAACAATGATATTTTAGGGCATGCAACAAATGGTGGAACAATTCCTTATACAGATCCCACACAATTTGCTTCGATGTGGAAACAATTAGCTGATAGTTTAGCTTCGTTAAAAACAAAAGTTGTAATTGCTAACATTCCATCAGTTACTGCAATTCCATTTTTTACCACAGTTCCGCCGGTAACAAAAAATCCAGCAACAGGTCAAATTATTCCTCTTTATGGTCAAACAAAAACCGGAATAAGGCAATTAATTTTAGGTCAAGATTTAGTTACTCTTCAAGCAACTAGTGTTTTGACTGATGCAAGTGGTAATGCTACAGGAATTGGTTTAAGTTCTTCAAGACCATTACCAGATGCTGTTGTTTTAGATAAAGATGAAATTGCAACAATTCAAAATGTAATTTCTTCTTATAATTCAACTTTGGCATCATTAGCTAATTCAAATGGATTTGCAATTGTTGACTTTAATACATTTTTTAACAACATAGCAAAAAATGGAATAACGGCTGATGGAATAAAATTTACTACTGAATTTGTAAATGGAGGTTTATTTAGTCTTGATGGAGTTCATCCAACTAGTCAAGGTTATTCTATAGTTGCAAATGAATTTATTAAAGTTATAAATCAGAAATGGGGAAGTAACATACCTTTGATAAATGTATCAACTGTTCCCGGTAGTTTAATCTTATCTAAAAAAATTCAACAAAGCCAATTAGGAACACCAATAATTCCAAAAGGTGCTTTAGATAATCTTTTGTTTTAGTATTTTAAAGAGTGGTTTTAAAAATGATTTTTTATATTAAAGCCACTCTTTAATTTTTTTTTGGATTTGCAGATGAAAACAAAGATTTATTTGTTGATGACAACATTAATTTTCTTTTCCTGTGTTTCAAGTGAATATGTTACTGAAGATAACAATAGTAAAGAAAAAGAAATTTATGTATTTGATGATGTAAGTAACGTTGATACAACTAAAATACAACCTGAAGAAAAAAAACCTGAACAAATTTATAAAAAAGAAGAAGTCATTCCTGTAGAAAAAACTAAAACAGAAATTAAATTTACCGTTCAGGTTGGTGCTTTTACTTCAAAAGAAAGAGCTGAACAATTTATTAATCAAAATCAAAATAAAACTTCTTTTCCTTTGAAAATTTTTTATAATCAAAATACAAAATTATATTCTGTTCAAATTCCACCATACTCAACAAAAGAAGAAGCTGATAAAATCCGTGATATATTAAAAAATTTCCCTCCTTTTAAAGAAGCTTTCACAATTCAAATTGAAAAATAAATGAATCCGTTATTACAAAATATTTTAGTTACAATTTTTGCATTTATATATGTTTTTGGAATTGTTGCATTAATGGATTTTTTTGTAAAGAAGGGATTTCCGCAAGATTTATCTAGAAAAGTGGTTCATATTGCAGCTGGTTCTTGGTTAATTTTTTGGCTGTTGTATGATTCAAGTCATTGGACGAAATATTTAAATATTTCACCAGCATTACTTTGGACATTTTTACTTTTACAAAAAGGATTTTTTGCCAAAGCTGATGATCAGGCAGTAAAAACAATGACAAGAACCGGAGATAAAAAAGAACTTTTAAAAGGTCCGCTTTATTTTACAATTGTTATGAATATTTTTGGAACATTATTTTATGGTTCGAATTTATCTTTTTATGCAATGGGATTTTTAACGTGGGGAGATGGATTAGCTCCTGTTATTGGAACTAGATTTGGTAAACATAAATTTAGAATTTTATCTGAAAAATCTATTGAGGGTAGTTTTGCATTCTTTATTTTTGGAATAATTGGCACAATGATTTTTCATCTTATTTTTAATATAGAAATTAATTGGTACTTTTTATTTTTATGTGCAATTACTTCAACAATTATTGAAGCAATAAGTCCAAAAGATTTTGATAACATTTTAATACCTATATTTATTACAATTTTATTTTTAATATATTTTTAACGATATCTATTTTTGTATATCATATTTTTATTTTAATTTTAACAAAAAAAGGAGAGGTTATGGCTTTCTCATTAAACAAAGTGATGTTGATTGGAAATTTAGGGCAGGATGCCGAAAATCGTTTTACTACAAATAATATTTCTGTTACTACTTTTTCAATTGCTACTTCAAGAAGTTATAAAACAAAGGATGATAATTGGGCAAATGAAACTACCTGGCATAATATAGTAGCTTACAATTTATCTGATTATTACAAAGAAAAACTAAAAAAAGGTAAAAAAGTTTATGTTGAAGGTAGAATTTCTAAAAGAGAATATACAGATAAAGAAAATATTAAAAGAAATATTACTGAAATAGTTTCAGAAAATATTATCCTTCTTGATTCAAGTGAAACAAATGATAAAAATTTTGAAAATAAAAAACCAGATGAACCCGAAGTAGAAAATACTGATAACTCAGATTTACCATTTTGATTTTAAAATAATTGAGGATTTTTTTAATTGGATATAAGTTGGTCTGTTGATTTATTTACAATTCTAGTTTGCATATTATTATCAGCATTATTTTCGGCATCGGAAATTGCAATATTTTCGTTTGATAAAAAGAGCTTAAATGATTACAAAAAAAATCATCCAATTCTTGGAAAATATTTAAATGAATTATTAAGCAACTCAAAAAAAGTTCTTATAACAATTTTACTTTCAAATACCATAGTTGCAGTTTGGGCTTCAATAATAAGTGTACAATTAACTTTTTTAATTGCTGAAAAATATAATTATCAAAAAGATGTAGCTATTTTTTTCCAAATTGTTGTTTTGACAATTTTATTATTAACAATTGGAGAAATAACTCCAAAAATTTGGTCTAATAAATATCAAAAATCAGCATTAAGAATTGTAATTATACCAATCTATTCATTTTATATTCTTTTCTATCCAATTTCTTTTATTATATCTAACATTATAAATTATTTTTCAAAAAATATAAGTGATAAAAAATCCAGGACTGCATTAATCGAAAGTGAAATAAAAGATTTAGCTGATTTAAGCGTTGAAAAAGGGACAATAGAAGTTGATGAACATGAATTAATTAATGGTATAGTTTCTTTTAAAACTGTTACCGCGCGCGAAATTATGACACCTCGCGTTGATATTGCCGCAATTTCTGTTGATGCTTCCTTCGAAGATTTATTAACAGTTATTAATAGTTCCGGACATAGTCGAATTCCTCTTTATGAAAAAGATTTGGATAATATAAAAGGAATTATTATTGCCAAAGACCTATTACCATTTATCAAGGATAAAGAAAAAGCAAAAAATATAAACCTGTTGAAAATAGCAAGAGAAGCAATCTTTGTTCCTTCATCAAAACATATAAATGATTTACTACATGAATTCCAGGAAAAGAAAATTCATTTAGCAATTGTTGTTGATGAATATGGTGGTACGGCTGGAATAATTTCACTTGAAGATATTTTAGAAGAAATTGTTGGTGAAATAAGGGATGAACATGATAAGGAAGAAAATGGAATTATTAAATTATCAGAAGGATGTTACCAGATAATTGGTAAATTATCTATTGATGAATTAAATGAACTACTCAATGAAAATTTTTCTTCCGAAAATGATGATTATGATACTGTCGGTGGATTCGTTTTTAATCATGCCGGAAAAATTCCTTCAAAAGATTATTCTTTTGTTTTTAATAATTATAAGTTTACTGTTAAAGAAGTAATTAATAACAGAATTAATAAAGTATTAATTGAAAAGGTTAATAATTGAAAAAAGGATGCTTTTTTATTTTTGTTTTAATAATTACAGTAATTGTTGCTGTTTCAATTTACCTTTTTAAAAATGATGGTGAAATTTTTAAAAAAGTTAGTAAAGAAAAAATCCTTGATTTTGCTTACAGTAAATTTGAAGATAAATTTGATTCAACTTTTATAAAAAGTTCATATAAAGATTCTATCAAAATTTTATTAAATGATAAAATAAACAGATTAAAAAATGAAGAATTTAATTTAGCAATGAAAAATTTTGGTGAAATTAGTGATTTAATAAATAAATTAACAAAAGATGGTAAAATTGATTCACTCGATTTTATTGAAATTAAAAAATTGGTAATCAACGATGAAAGATCAAAGAAAAACTGAAATTAAAGTTGGTATTACAGTATTTATAGCACTAATTATTTTTGTTTGGGTTTTTGGATGGGCAAAAAATTTAACACTATCTTCTCATAAAAAAGAAATACATGTTGAATTTTCTTCTGTTGCTGGACTTGAAATTGGTGATCCGGTAACAATTAACGGTGTTAGAAAAGGTTATGTAAAAGATATTTACCTTAAAAAAAATAAAGTAATAACATTTTTACAATTAGATGGTGATGTTGAATTAAAAAAAGATTCTAAATTTTCTGTAATGATGCTTGATTTAATGGGTGGTAAAAAAATTGAAATTTATCCCGGTGAAATGCAAGAAGAAATAGATTATAATAAAACTCAATATGGAGAATTTGTTGGTGATATTGCTTCAGCTATGGCAATGTTAGGTAGTGTTCAAACAGATTTAGTTGATGTTATTAAAGATATTAAAATAACACTTTCTAATATAAACAATATCCTAACAGACAAAGATTTTAATTCAAATCTTAAAACATCTCTCGAAAACTTGGTTGATATTTCAAATAAACTTGATAAACTGATAAATCAAAATTCTGATGAAATAAACAGATTACTCAAATCCGGTAACGAACTTACTTCTCAAGTAAATGATTTTATCAAGTCAAACAAAGATTCTTTATCTCAAACAATTTCTTCAGTCAAATCAACATTAAATGAAACTAAGAGTTTAGTTATAAAAGTAAATCAATTAATTGATCAGACAAACAATAACGAAAATAACTTAGGAAAAATTTTAAATGATAAAGAACTTTTAAATGATGTTAAAACATCAATTTCACAATTGAAAGAACTAACAAAAATTTTAATTGAACAATTAAAAGGAAAAGGAATAGAAGTTAAAACAAATATATTTTAATAGTATGATTTTAGGATTAGGTATAGACATAATAGAAATAGAAAGAATAAAAAAAAGTATTGAAGAATATGGTGATAAATTTTTAAATAAAATTTTCACTAAAGAAGAAATTAATTATTCAATAAATAAACCAAATAAATATCAGCATTTTGCAGCAAGGTTTGCAGCAAAAGAAGCTATTTATAAAGCACTATCTTCTGATACAAATAAAATTTATAGCTGGCAAGATGTTGAAATCTATAACGAAGCAAATGGATTACCAAATGTAAAATTTTATGGTGCATTAAAAGATTATTTGAACGACAAAAAGCAAATTAAAATTTCAATGAGTCACTCCGAAAATTATGTAACATGTATTGCTATCCTTTTTCAAACTAACAATTCCAATATCTAAACTTTTTTTGACTTATTTTTGTTTTTGTAAAAAAGAAAGGTTTAAATTGAACGATAAAAGAGTTATAGTTGCAATGAGTGGCGGAGTAGATTCATCAGTTGCAGCTGCTTTACTTCATCAACAAGGATACGATGTAATTGGAATTACTATGAAAACATGGGGATTTATGGAGGTCGGCGGTGCACCAAAACATGAATCGGGTTGTTGCTCTTTAGATGCAATTTTTGATGCTAAAAATGTTGCTAATTCATTTGGAATACCTCATTACACTGTTGATTTTACAAAAGCTTTCGAGAAAGAAGTAATTGATAATTTTGTTGATGAATATTTAAATGGTAGAACACCAAATCCTTGTGTGGTTTGTAATAGAAAAATCAAATGGGAAGAATTATTAAAAAAAGCAGATCAACTTGATGCAAAATATGTTGCCACTGGTCACTATGCAAAAGTAATTTATAATGAAAAAACAAATCGATTCCAATTAAAATCTTCTTCTGATAATAAAAAAGATCAAACTTATGCTCTTTGGGGTTTAACACAAAAAAGTTTAAGTAGAACAATTTTCCCGTTAGGTGACTTTACAAAAGATGAAGTAAGAGAATTAGCTGTTAAGTTTAATTTAAAAACTGCTAAAAAACCTGATAGTCAGGAAATTTGTTTTGTTGCTGATGACAATTATGAACGATTTTTACGTGAAAGAGTTCCGGATTTAATAAACAATGTTCCGAAAGGTGATTTTGTATATCATGGAAAAATTGTAGGTCAACATAAAGGAATTCCATTTTATACTGTTGGTCAAAGAAGGGGATTAGGTGTAGCAGTTGGAAAACCTGTTTACGTTAAAAAAATTAATGCAGAAAATGGAATTGTTGAATTGGGTGATAAAGAAGAATTATATGATAATTTAGTTACTGCAATTGATATAAATTATGTATCTGTTGAAAAGTTAAATGAAAATGAAATTGTTTACGCAAAAATCAGATATTCAGATAGTGCTGACATTGCAACTGTAATTGAAGCAAATGAAAAATTTATAAAAATTATTTTTCATAATAAAAAAAGTGCAATCACGCCGGGGCAATCTTTAGTTTTATATGATGAAAAAGGATTAGTTTTGGCAGGCGGAATAATTTCAAAAAATTGAAATATCTAATTTCTTTCATAAAACAATTCTTTTATAGATATTTGCGACGAGAAAAAATAAAAACTTTGGAGGAACATCTTCGAACATCTTAATAATACAAATGGCGCTTTAAATGCGAGAGTATTATTATTAAATCAAAGTTATGAACCACTTACAATTTGTAGTGTAAAGAAAGCAATAATTTTGATGCTTTTAGGAAAAGCTGAATTGTTAATACCAAACGAGAAAAGAAAAATCAGAACTGTATCTAAAGTTTTTGAATGGCCTAGTGTAATTCGTTTAAGTGGTTATAGAAAAGTCCCTTACAAAAGAATAATATTAACAAGAAAAAATATATTAAAAAGAGATAATCATAAATGTATGTATTGCGGAAGAAGTGATTTACCTTTAACAATTGATCATATCATTCCAAAATCAAAAGGTGGAGATGACAGCTGGGAAAATCTTGTTGCAGCTTGTATGCCTTGCAACAATAAGAAAGGTGATAGAACTCCTGATGAAGCTGACATGAAACTGCGTTCTAAACCATACGCACCAAATCATATCATGTTCATCAAACACAATGTTGGCAGATTAGAAGAAAGCTGGAAACCTTTTCTTTTTCAATCTTAACAAACTAATTTTTAAATAAAAATAATTCATTATGCAGAAAAAAAGAATTTTAAGCGGAATGCGTCCAACTGGTAAACTTCATATTGGTCACTATGTTGGTGCTTTAGAAAACTGGATTAAACTTCAAGATGATTATGAAAGTTATCATCTTATAGCAGACTATCATGTATTAACTACTAATTTATCAACTGATGATATTTATGAAAATTCAATTGAAATGTTAATTGATTGGCTTGCAGCAGGATTAAACCCTGAAAAAAGTCCTATGTTTCGTCAATCGCAAATAAAGGAACATGCTGAACTATTTTTAGTTTTTTCAATGTTGATTACAACTTCCAGATTAGAAAGAAATCCAACTTTAAAAGAACAGGTGAGAGATTTAAACATCGAAAATGTAATTTATGGTCATTTAGGTTATCCCGTTTTGCAATCTGCAGATATATTACTTTATAAAGGAGATGCAGTTCCTGTTGGTGAAGATCAAGTTCCACATATTGAAATAACAAGAGAAATTGCAAGAAGATTTAATAATCAATATGGAGAAGTTTTTCCTGAACCTGAAGCTTTACTTACAAATTTTGCGCGATTACCCGGCTTAGATGGTGATGCAAAAATGAGTAAGTCATTAAATAATACAATTTTACTTTCTGATGATGCAGAAACAGTTAAACAAAAATTAAGAAAAGCTGTAACAGATCCTCAAAAGGTAAGAAAAAATGATCCGGGGCGTCCCGAAGTTTGTTTAATATTTACATATCACAAAAAATTTAATCCAAATGAAGTACAGGAAATTGAAATTAATTGTAAAAATGGTAGTTTAGGTTGTGTTGATTGTAAACTAAAATGTGCAACTAAAATAAATGAATGGCTTACTCCAATAATTGATAAAAGAAAATTTTATGAATCAAATTTAGATTTAGTGAAAAATATTCTTAATGATGGTGAAGAGAAAGCAAAAAAAGTTGCTCGTCAAACAATGTTTGAAGTTCGTGAAAAAATGAAGTTAGGTTAAGATGTATAAAATAAAATTACAGCATTTTGAAGGTCCACTTGATCTGCTTCTCTTTTTTATTAAAAGAGATGAGCTTGATATTTATGATATTCCAATATCAAGAATTACCAAAGAGTTTATCGATTATTTACATCTTCTTGAACAATTAGATTTGGATGTTGCAAGTGATTTTATTTTGATGGCTGCTACATTAATGCAAATAAAAGTTAAAATGCTTTTACCTCGCGAAGTTGATGAAAAAGGAGAAGAAATTGATCCCCGTGCTGATTTAGTTAAAGCTTTATTGGAATATAAAAGATATAAAGAAATGTCTGAAGAGCTTTCTTTCATGGAAGCAAATCAAAGAAATTATAATTATCGCGGAAACTTCGATTCTGATTACAAAGAAACGCCCCCTGATTATGAAGTTCTTCTTAAAAATATTTCAATATATGATTTGATAAAAGCCTTCAAAAAAGTTTTGATGAGTAAACAAGAAGAACCTGTTCATCAAATAAGGAAATGGAATATTACAATTGATGACCAAATTGAATACATTAAAAACAAATTAAACGAAAATTTTGAAATGAATTTTTACGATCTGATGAAAGATCTTAATGATAAAGTAAAAATAGTAGTTACATTTATTGCAATGCTCGAAATGGTAAAATCCGGAACAATCGGTTTAAGAGAAACAGGAATAATTAACGATTTTTCAATCTACTTAATACAAAATGGATAGTATATATAACTCTGTTATTGAAGCATTAATTTTTGCTTCCGATGAACCTTTGACACCAAATGAAATAATTAATGCCATAAAAGGCATTGATGGTGTTGATACAGAAATTACAACTGAAGAAATTGATAATGTTGTAAATGAATTAAATAAAAAATATGATGAAAATGAAAGTGCATTTACAATTTTAAAAATTGCACATGGATATTCTTTTGCTACAAAACCTAATCATGCAAAATATGTTGGTTTTCTTTCTTCAGAAAAAAGTAAAAGAAGATTAAGCAATGCAGCATTGGAAACTTTAGCTATTATTGCCTACAAACAACCAATTACAAAACCAGAATTAGAAATGATTCGAGGAGTAAATTCCGATTACACCTTAAATACATTACTCGAAAAAAATTTGGTTACAATTTCTGGCAGAGCAGATTCTGTTGGAAGACCATTGCTTTATGTAACTACCGATGAATTTCTGAAATATTTTGGATTACACTCAATTAATGATTTACCTAAACCAAGAGAAATAGAAGAAATTATGAAAGATGAAGATTTTCTTGAACAAAAAAGAAAAATAATGATGGGCGATATTGAAGAAGAAGCTGAAAAACAACTTGATGAAAATTTCTCAGACTTAGAACAAACTATTGATTTAGATGTAGAACAAGATAGAAAAAATGAAGAATTAGATTATGAAAATTAGATTAAACAGATTTTTAGCAGAGTCCGGAGTAGCTTCCCGTAGAAAAGCAGAAGAATTTATAAAAGAAGGCAGAGTAACAATTAACAATAAAGTTGTAGTAGAATTAGCAACTTTAATTGATGATGAAAATGATATTGTAAAAGTAGATGGTGAAATTGTTAAGCCAGAAAAAAAAGTTTATTATTTATTAAATAAACCTAAAGGTTACATAACAACTACTGATGATGAAAAAGGAAGAAAAAAAGTAACCGATTTAATAAATACTAAACAAAAAATATTTCCAGTTGGAAGATTAGATTTTGACACAACAGGTGTATTAATATTAACTAATGATGGTGACTTTGCAAATTTTTTGATGCACCCCAAAAATAAAATAATTCGTGAATATAAAGTTATGCTCGATAAACCAATTACCGATGAAGATAAATCAAGATTAGTCAAAGGAATTACTCTCGATGGTAAAAAAAGTAAATTTGAAAAACTTTATTATCCCAATAAAGATTATAAAGAAAGTTTAATAGCAACTGTTACCGAAGGAAGAAATCATTTTGTTAAAAGAATGTTTTCAGCTCTTGGATACAATGTAAAAAAACTTGAACGAATCAGTTATGCAAACTTCAATGTAAAAGGAATGCCTTTAGGTTCATACAGAATAATATCTAAAGAAGAAATTAAAAAAGTTTATGAAGATTTTTCTTAAATCAATTTTTTTGTTACTAATTATTAGTTCAATAAATTTTTCGCAAGTTGTAAAAAAAGATTCTTTACAAAAGAATATAAATACTCTTCAAGAGTTACGAGATCAACTTGATGATTTTTTTGGAGAACAAAATTTCTCAAATGCTTTTTGGGGTGTAATGGTAAAATCATTAAAGACAGGTGAAATAATTTATAAAAGAAATGCCGATAAACTTTTTATACCAGCTTCTAATATTAAATTATTTACAAGTGCTGCAGCATTAATTATTCTTGGTTCTAAATACAAATATCAAACTGATTTATTAGCAAATGGAATTTTATTACGTGGAACTTTGAAAGGGGATTTAATAATTCAAGGAAGTGGCGACCCAACAATTTCAAACCGTTTTATTGAAGGTAGTGTAACAAAAATTTTTGAAAATTGGGCTGATTCATTAAAAGCAAAAGGAATTTATGAAATTACCGGTAACATTTATGGTGACGATTCTTTTTTTGATAACAACGATTATGGACGTGGTTGGTTATCAGATTACGAAAATAATTGGTATGCTGCACCTTCAAGTGCATTATCTTTTAACAATAATACTATCCAAGTTGTAATTGAACCAACACAAATAAATTTTCCTGCAAAAATATATACCATTCCGAACACAAATTTTGTTTCTATTATTTCAAGTGTTTTTACTAAAGATCAAACAAAAGAATCAAATATTTCAATTAACAGAATAAAAGGTACAAACATAATTCAAGTTAAAGGTAATATATCGATTACTGATAAATCAATTTTAAAAAATGTCCCAATTTCAAATCCATCTCAATATTTTTTAACAGTGTTAAAAGAAACTTTTGAAAGAAAGGGAATCATTATTCGTGGAAGAACCGGTGTTATCAGTGAAGATAAAATTAATATTGATCATAATAATTTAATTCCACTTTTATCTCATTATTCAGTTCAAATGAAATACATCCTTAAAGAAATGAATAAAAACAGTAATAATTTTTATGCTGAACAAATTTTAAAAACTATTGGTCTTGAAGAAAATGATTACGGAACAATTCAAAATGGAGTTGATGCATGTGTAAAATATTTTAATCAAATGGGAATAAATATGGAGAACTTAGTATTGGCAGATGGCTCTGGTTTATCTCGTTTGAATTTAGTTACTCCAAGACAAATAGTAAACCTTTTGACTTTTATGTACAAACATGAAGAGTTTGAAAAATTTTATGATTCACTACCAATAGCCGGTGTTGATGGAACTTTAATTGACAGAATGCAAAGAACAATTGCAGAAAATAATGTAAGAGCAAAACCAGGTTACATAGATAACGTTTCAGCATTATCAGGTTATTTAAAAACAATATCAGGTGAAACATTAGCTTTCTCAATGATTGCAAATAATTTTTTAGCTCCACCAGTATTAGCCAATTACATTCAGGATAGTGTTTGTCAAAGATTAATAAATTTTAATAGAAATTAATAGTAGAAATAGGAGGACAATTTGGAAAATTTAAATTATGAACAAGAATTAAATTCATTAATGCAAAGAAGATTTGAAGAGTTAGATGAATTAAATAAAAAAGGTATTCTTCCGTACGCATATAATTATGATGTCAATGCTTATTCAAACGATATAAAAAGTAATTATGAAACTTATGAAGGCAAAGATGTTAAAATTGCCGGAAGAATTATGACAATGAGAAGAATGGGTAAAGCATCTTTTGCACACATTCAAGATAATCAGGGTAAAATTCAAATATATCTCAAAAAAGATGATATTGGTGAATATTACGATATCTTTAGATTACTGGATATTGGAGACATTATTGGTGTTGAAGGTTATGTTTTTAAAACTAAGACTGGAGAAATTTCTGTTCATGCAAAATCATTTCAACTTTTAGCTAAATCAATAAGACCAATTCCGATTGCAAAAGAAGTAATAGATGAAAATGGAAATAAAATTGTTTACGACCAATTTGCAGATAAAGAATTACGCTATCGTCAACGTTATGTTGATTTAATTGTTAATCCAGAAGTAAAAGAAGTTTTTATTCAACGTTCAAAAATTATCACTGAAATAAGAAAATATTTAGATGATAATGGTTTGCTTGAAGTTGAAACTCCAATTCTTCAACCATTATATGGCGGAGCAAGTGCGCGTCCATTTGTAACTCATCATAATGCTCTTGATATTGATTTATATTTAAGAATTGCTGATGAACTTTACTTAAAAAGATTAATTGTTGGTGGTTTTGATGGTGTTTACGAAATTTCAAAAGATTTTAGAAATGAAGGAATGGATAGAACTCATAACCCAGAATTTACAATGTTAGAACTTTATGTTGCATATAAAGATTATTTCTGGATGATGGAATTTGTTGAAAATATGATTGCTACAATTGCAAAAAAAGTTTTTGGAAAAACTGAATTTGAAATAGAAGGTAGCATTGTTAATTTTAATCCACCATGGAAAAGAATTTCGATGGTTGATGAATTAAAAAACTATACCGGAATTGATGTACTTCAAGCTACAAATGATGAATTAAAGAAAGTTTTGAAATCTAAAAATGTTGATTTAGAAGGTGGTGAAAGCAAAGGAAAATTAATTGATTTATTATTTGAAGCAACAATTCAACCAACATTAATTCAACCAACATTTGTAATGGATTATCCTGTTGAACTTTCACCACTAGCAAAAAAACATCGCTCACGCGAAGGATTGGTTGAAAGATTTGAAGGTTTTGTTTTAGGAAGAGAAATTTGTAATGCATTTAGCGAACTAAATGATCCGCTGGATCAAAAACAAAGATTTATTGACCAATCAAAAATGCGTGATGAAGGAGATGAAGAAGCTCATCAAATTGATGAAGATTATGTTCGTGCTTTGGAATATGGTATGCCACCTACGGCTGGTTTAGGTATTGGTATTGATAGATTAGTAATGTTATTAACTAATCAATCATCAATAAGAGATGTTTTATTATTTCCACAAATGAAACCACAAAAATGATTAAATACTTTAAAAATATTCCATTACTAACTCTTGCTATTATCATTGGTGTTTATCTTGGTTTAAAATTATCGAGATATATTTCAATTGATGAAAATCAAAGAGAAGCAAATAAAATATCTCAGATACTAGATTACACTGAGAAATATTATGTTGATTCGGTAAACTCAAAAAAACTAGTTGAAGATGCAATAAACGGAATGTTCTCTTCATTAGATCCACATACTTCATATATTGATGCTGAAGAACAAAAATTAAGTGAAGTTGAATTCAGAGGTAACTTTGAAGGTATTGGTGTTGAATTTCAGATTATTGATGATACTATCACAGTTGTTTCTCCAATTACTGGTGGACCTAGTGAATTAGTTGGAATTTTTTCTGGTGATAGAATTATTAAAATTAATGGCATCAGTTGTATTGGATGGAAAAATGATAAAGTAATTAAAACATTACGAGGTTCTAAAGGAACTAAAGTTAATTTAACTGTTTTTAGACCTTCAAATAAAAAAGAGATTGAATTTGTTGTTACAAGAGATAAAATAAATTTAAATTCTGTTGATATTTCATTAATGACTGATAATGAAACCGGATATATTTATCTAACACGATTTGCAGAAACATCTCTAGATGAAATTATTGATGCTTTAGATAAACTACAAAAAAAAGGGATGAAAAAATTAATTCTTGATTTAAGAAATAATCCCGGTGGTTTGTTAAATCAAGCATTTTATATTTCAGATTTATTTATTGATGGAAATAAAATGATTGTTTATACAAAATCACGAATTAAAAATTTTAATGAAGAATTCCGTGCAGAAAAAACATATCCATATGAAAAAATTCCTATTGTTGTTTTGGTTAATTCAGGTTCAGCTTCTGCAAGTGAAATTGTTGCTGGTGCAATTCAAGATTGGGATCGTGGTTTAATTGTTGGTGAAACTACTTTCGGTAAAGGTTTAGTACAAAGACCATTTGAATTGAATGATGGTTCTGCAGTAAGAATTACTATTGCAAAATATTTCACTCCAAGTGGAAGACAAATTCAAAGAAATTATACAGATAAAGAAAAATATTATCTTCAAGCATTTACAAGAAATGAAAATGAACAAGATAATTTGAATCATCAAGCTGAAAAAGATTCATCAAGACCAAAGTATAAAACAAATTCTGGACGTATTGTTTATGGTGGTGGTGGAATTACGCCTGATTATATAATTGATGCCGGTCGCTTAACCAATTTTTCAGTAGAGTTAAGAAAAAATAATATTTTTTATTTATTCGTAAGAAAATTAATGGATGCAAATGGTAACGTAATAAGAAATAAATTTTCAAATGATATTGATAAATTTGTTAATGAGTTTACTTTCTCTGAAAATCAAATAAATGAGTTTATTAAATTTGCCGAAAACCATAAAGTTAAATTTAATTCCAAAGAATTCAATTTAGATAAAAAATATATTTTGAACATTTTAAAAGCATTTCTTGCACGCGATTTATTTAAAAGAGAAGGTTGGTATTTAACAATGTTAAAAAATGATAACCAATATCAAAAAGCTTTTTCTTTATTAAAAAACAATCAAGAAATGAAAGGACTTTTAATTAAATGACTCTTATTCATAAAATTAATTTTGTAAATAAATTAAATAACGAATTAAAATTAATTCCATATGAAAACAAACTTCCAAAAATTGATGAATCGGTATTTTTAGCTTCCGGTTCAAAAATAATTGGTGATACTGAAATAGGTGAAAAATCTTCTGTCTGGTATAATACAGTTATTCGAGGTGATGTTAATTTTATTAAAATCGGAAGTCTTACAAATGTTCAAGATAATTCCATGCTTCATGTTACAAATCAAAAGTATCCTTTAATAATTGGCAACAAAGTTACAATAGGTCATTCTGTTACACTTCATGGATGTATAATTAATGATTTAACATTAATTGGAATCGGATCAGTAATTTTAGATGGAGCAATTGTTGAAGAATATTCAATGGTTGCAGCTGGATCTGTTGTTAAACCAGGATTTGTTGTGCCTTCTAAAAAATTAGTTGCTGGCGTTCCTGCTAAAGTTGTTAGAGATTTAACCGAGACGGAATTGCAAGAATTTGAATTATCTGCTAATAGATATTTTAGCTATGTTGAAAAAACTGTTGAATCAATTTATAATTATTTTCAGGGAAATGAATGAAAGGATTAAAGATATTTACTGAAAAAGGAATAAGAGTAAATAAGAAAAAGATTGATCTTATAATTCAAAAATTAAAAGACGAAATTGAATTTAAAATAGAAAGCTTTGAATTAAACTTTGTTAATTCAGAAACAATTTCAGAAATAAATAAAAAATTTCTTAATCATAATGGTTCTACAGATATAATAACTTTTAATTATTCAGAAGAAAAATATAGATTTGACGCCGAAATTTTTATTTCTATTCCAGATGCTATTGAAAATTCTAAAAAATATAAAGTTAAATCCGATAATGAAATTGGAAGATTAATAATACATGGAGTTTTACATTTACTTGGCTATGATGATACAACTCCGAACAAAAAGAAAACGATGAAAAAATATGAAAATTATTTTGTTAACAAATTAGATAAAATTTTTAAAGGAATATTATTGTAATGACATCAAAAATTGTTGAAGTATTAACAAAAATTTTAGAAGCAATTAATAAAAATAAAACTCTTGAAGAAGTTGGTAAAAACTTAAAAAAATCTAAAGAATATGATGAAAAAATTATTAATGTAGCTTTTGCATTATTATATGATAAAATTATTTTAAATAAATCTTCAGATGTTTTGGAAAATGATTCTAAAAGTTTTAGAATTTTTTCTGATGAAGAAATTGAAATTATTGGAATTGATAATCAAAATTATTTAATTCATTTATTGAACCTTGGTTTAATTGATAGAATAAACCTTGAAAAAATATTGTATCAAATTACTTTGTTCCCTGAATTAAAAATTTCTAAAAATGATATTAACTGGATGATTATTTTATCATTAATGGAAAACAATAATAACCTATTACCGGGAAGTAGATTTTTATTAAACTCTTCAGATATCGTTAATTAAGGAAAATACATGTCAAAAAATTTAATTCTGGTAGAATCACCTTCGAAAGCAAAAACAATAAATAAGTACGTTGGAAGAAATTATATTGTTGAAGCAACAATTGGTCATATTAAAAATTTACCTAAAACTAAACTTGGTGTTGATATAGAAAATGGATTTACACCAACTTTATTAAATATTCGTGGTAAAGGAGATTTAATAAAAAAAATAAAAAATCTTGCTTCTAAATCTGAAAAAATTTTTATAGCAACCGACCCTGATAGAGAAGGTGAAGCAATTGCACAAGATGTTGCCGATATTTTAGATAAAAATGAAAAAGAAAAAATTTCAAGAGTATTATTTAATGAAATTACTAAGAAAGCAGTCAATGAAGCTTTAAAAAATCCAATTAAAATTGATGATAAATTAGTTGAATCCCAACGGGCAAGAAGAGTAATGGATAGAATTATTGGTTACAAAGTAAGTCCATTTCTTTGGCGTGCCGTTCTTGATTCTTACGGAAGCTCATTATCTGCTGGTCGGGTTCAATCTGTTGCTTTACGTCTTATTTGTGAACGTGAAGATGAAATTGATAAATTTATACCAACTGAATATTGGTCAATAGTTGCAGATTTCAAAACAGAAAATGGTGAAACTTTTTCTGCAAAGTTATTCGAAGTTGATGGAAAGCAAATTAAAATTCCTCCTAAACCACAAATGTCAAATAAAGACTGGGAAGAATTTTTAAAATCTAATTTTGCAATATCTTCAAAAGAAATAGCTGATAAAATTTTAAATGAATTAAAAAATAAAACGAATTATTTTATCAGCGATATTGTTAAAAAAGAAAGTAAAAAAAATCCATATCCGCCATTTATTACAAGCACACTTCAAGCTGAAGCATCAAAAAAATTCAGAATGCGTCCACGAAAAACGATGATGATTGCTCAACAACTTTACGAAGGTATTGATTTAGGTAAAGAAGGCACTACTGGTTTAATAACTTATATGAGAACAGATTCAACAAGATTAAGTAATGATATTGTTAATGATGCAAGAGATTTTATAAACGATAAATTTGGAAATAATTATCTGCCCGAAAATCCAAAATCATATGAATCAAAAAACAAGAAAAATGTTCAGGATGCTCATGAAGCAATTCGTCCAACTTCACTTAAATATACTCCCGATTTTGTAAAAGAATTTTTAAGTGACGATCAATTTAAAATTTATGACTTAATTTGGAAAAGATTTATTGCATGTCAAATGGAATCTGCTAAAGTTGAAACTACTTCAATAATTGTTTCTGCAGATGAATATAATTTCAGAGCATCTGGTACTGCAATCTTATTTGATGGATTTCTCAAATTATATGATGAAGATATTGAAGAGACAGAAAAATCGGAAAATGGTAATGGTAATTCACAAATTCCAGCTGGTTTATTAAAAAATCAAAAACTTAATTTATTATCAATAAACTCAAATCAACATTTTACTAAACCTCCTGCACGTTATACCGAAAGTTCACTTATAAAAGAATTAGAAAGTAATGGAATAGGAAGACCTAGCACTTATGCCATGATATTAGGTACTATTGTTGACCGTAAATATGTAGAATTAATTGATAGAAAAATAATTCCGACTCCATTAGGAAGAAAAGTAAATTCTATTTTAGTAAATAATTTTCCGGATATAGTAAATGTAAACTTCACTGCAAAAATGGAAGATGAACTTGATTTAATTGCAAATGGAGAAATTGAATACTTAAAAGTTTTAAATGATTTTTATGAACCATTTATAAAAGATTTGAAAGAAGTTGAATCTAATCTTGAAAAAATAATTTGTGAAAAATGTGGTTCAGAAATGGAATTAAAAATTGGAAGATTCGGAAAATTTTTTGCTTGTACAAATTATCCGACATGTAAAAATATTAAGTCATTAAAAGAAATTTCTGGAGTTAGTTTAGAACCCGAATACACTGGAGACTCTTGTCCAAAATGTGGTTCAAAAACAGTTTATCGTGAAGGTAAATTTGGAAAATTTATTGGTTGTGAAAAATATCCCGACTGCGATTTTACAAAAGTAATTACTCTTGGTTTAACTTGTCCAAAATGTAACGAAGGTGAAATAATTACTAAAAGAACAAAACGTGGAAGAACATTCTACGGTTGTAATCGTTATCCCGATTGCGATTATGCAAGCTGGACTTTGCCGAAACCAAAAACAGAAGATGATGAAGTTATAACCGAAGAAGATGAATACTAATGGAATACAAAAAATTAAATGATGTTTTAGATGAATTATTAACTGAATTGAGTGGTGTTAATCGTGCATCAAATAATACTGTACAAGCCTACAAAAAAGATATAGAACAATTTATTTCTTTTTGTAATGAAAAAGGAATTATTTACTTAAGTGATGTAAAAGAAAAGACAATCAAAAATTTTATAATGTTTTTAAGTTCGGAAAAATCAGAAAAAACAACAATCTCACGAAAACTTTCATCATTAAGAAAATTATTTGAATATGCAATAAAAAATAATTTTATCGATTTTAATCCTATTATGAAAATTCAAAACCCTAAAGTAAAAAGAAAACTTCCAAGCACTTTAAACCTTGATTCTTATCTGGAAATTTATAAATTGATAACCAAAGAAAATGAAAATTTAGAAGCAAAAAAATTAATTGCAATTTTTGAGTTACTTTATGGTTGTGCTTTACGTGTTTCAGAACTTTGCTCTCTTAATATCGAAAATTTAGATATGCCAAATGAAACTTTAAGAGTAATTGGAAAAGGTTCTAAAACAAGAATTGTCCCAATTGGTAAAAAATCAATTGAAGTATTAAAAGAATATTTGAATACAATTGAAATAACTAATAATAAACAACCTTTGTTTACAAAAAATAATAATACCCGCATTGATAGATTTTACGTTTACGAAAAAGTCAAAAAATATATTAGTCAGGTTTCTGATATTGAGAAAAAAAGTCCTCATATATTAAGACACAGTGCAGCAACACATATGCTTGACAACGAAGCAGATATACTTGCTGTAAAAGAAATTTTAGGTCACGAAAATCTTTCAACTACTCAAATTTACACACATGTAAGTATTGAAAGATTAAAACGCTCATATAAAAAAGCACATCCAAAATCCTAAAAGGAGGAAAGCTATGAATATTAGAATCACTTCACGTAAATTCAAAGCAAAAGATTCATTGAAAGATTTTATTAAAGATGAAGTTAAATCTCTTGAAAGATATTTCGATGAAATTCTTGATTGCAATGTAATTCTTAGCTTCACACACATGAAAGATAGCATTAAAACTGCTGAAATTATTGTTAAACTACCGGGGCATACAATTTCAGTTGAAGTTTCAACAGATGAATTTGAGAAATCTGTTTCACAAGCTGTTGAAAAAATTCAAAAACAATTAATTAAAATAAAAACTAAACGAGTTGATAAGAAAAAAGTTGCCTCAAAAAGATTAAAAGTTAAGGAAATCAATGAAGATTGATGAAAAAAATATTACAAAAAAAGAAAGCATTACAGTTGATTTCTTTTATAAAAATGTAAAAGATAGATTTGATATAAAATTATTGAATGAAGAAGTTAGTTTAAATAGATTAATCTACGAACAAAATCTTCATAGACCAGGCTTACCCTTAGCTGGTTTTTTAGAATTATTTTCTAAGAATCGCATTCAGGTTTTTGGCAATACAGAAATGCGGTTCTTAGAAAATCAACCCATTGAAGAAAGGAAATTAGCTTGTGAAAGAATATTTAAATTTAATGTCCCATGCATAATAATAACTAATGGTATTCAACCACCAAATGAAATGCTTGAACTTGCTAATAAATATTCTATTCCAATTTTCTCATCAAAATATGAAACAACTAAAATTGCATACTTAATAAGTGATTTTTTGGAAGATCAATTTTCCCCAAGAATATCTCTACACGGTTCTTTTGTAGATGTTTATGGTGTAGGAATGCTTTTTATGGGTAAATCCGGAATTGGGAAAAGTGAA
The DNA here is from genome assembly GCA_026417375.1 of Melioribacteraceae bacterium. Taxonomy (GTDB): domain Bacteria; phylum Bacteroidota; class Ignavibacteria; order Ignavibacteriales; family Melioribacteraceae; genus Stygiobacter. The sequence goes on from JAOADJ010000036.1 coordinate 149,691, forward strand.
GTTGCTTTAGATTTAGTTGAACGAGGTCATAGATTAGTTGCTGATGATGTTGTTATTTTAACCAAAAAAGGGGAAGGCATTCTCATTGGATCTGGAACTGAATTAGTTAAACATTTTATGGAAGTGCGTGGAATTGGAATAATAGACATTAGAAGTATGTTTGGCGTTCGTGCTATTCGTTATCAAAAAAGATTGGAAATTATTATTGAACTTGAAATTTGGGACGAAAACTTTGAATATACACGTACCGGATTAGATGACAAATTTGTAAATGTAATGGGTGTTGAAATTCCTTATGTCAAACTACCAATTCTACCGGGTAAAAATATAACTGTAATTTCTGAAATTATTTCTTTGAACTATCTCCTTAAACACTATGGATATGATGCTGCTAAAATTATGCAACAAAAATTAATTGACAAAATTCGCCAAAAACAAAGTAATTTGAACAGAGCAGTTGACTATTTTGAACATGATTTTGAGTAATATTTTACTTAAAAAATTACTTGACTACTCAAAAGTCATTTGTTATCTTCGCAACGCGATATGAAAAAATTTTATTACTTCTCAAAATCTAAGCTTCAATTTGTCGAAATAAGAAATTTCTACAAGAAATTTATATTTCTTGTAGGTTTTTTTTCTATTCTTATTTCTTTTCTAATTTTAGGTACATTTACTGTATTCAACGAATTTCTTAACCCCGATTCCGAAATAAAATCCTTGAAGAAGGACAATAAATTATTAAGATCTAAATTAGAAAATTTAGTTAAGAAATATGAAGAGTTGAATGACGTTGTTATAAATCTTAACCAACAAAGTAAAGATTTAAGACTAAAAGCAAATTTAGAAACAGAAAATAACGATGAACTATTTGGTATTGGTGGTAATGTTTTTACTCCAATAACTTCATTAAACAGAAATGAAATAACCAGCTTTGTAGATGAAATTGATAATTATATTGATGCAATATCATTAAAAGTGAAGTTGACAAAAAATAACTATGAAGAAATTTCATCAACATTAAAACAAAACGAATTATTATACGATGCATTACCAGCTATCCGACCATGTGAAGGAAGAATTGCCGATGATTTTGGAATGAGATTACATCCAATTTTGAAATTTGTAAGAATGCATAACGGAATTGATATTATTACAGATGTTGGAACTAAAGTTTACGCACCTGGTGCAGGTACAATAACTGATATAAGTTGGAAAAGCGGTTATGGTTTAACATTAGAAATTGATCATGGTTTTGGTTATAAAACAATATATGCACACTTAGATAAAACATCTTCAAAAGTAGGGCAGAAAGTCAAACGTGGGGATTTAATAGCATACTCAGGAAATTCTGGAAGACTATCTTCCGGACCGCATTTACATTATGAAGTTCATCATAATGGTGTTGCTCTTGATCCAATTAATTTTATTTATGATGATGTTTCATTATTCGAAGTTCTAAATTCAAAAACAAAATAAGGAGTTTCTTTTATGATATGGACCGTCGAACTTGCTTCTTATCTTGATGACGCTCCTTGGCCAGCAACTAAAGAAGAGTTAATTGATTATGCTGAAAGAATCGGAGCACCTTTAGAAGTAGTTGAAAATCTTCAAGAACTAGAGGATTCTGATGAACCTTATGAATCAATTGAAGATATTTGGCCAGACTATCCAACAGATGAAGATTTCTTTTATAACGATGACGATGAATTCAAATCTTAATAAAAATGAATTCTTTTCGTGAAAAAGTAATTGAACAAAACAAAGTAAAATCTGAATTAGAAAAAATAATTTTATCAAGGCGTGTTCCTCACGCCTTTATTTTTAATGGACAAGAGGGTGTTGGAAAATTTAATACTGCAATCCAATTTATTAAAGAATTTATTACTAATTATAATGACGAATCTATTCTAAAGAAATATGAAGAATTGCAGGAACCATATATTAAATTAATTTTTCCAATGCCCAGAGCTAAAAATGAACAAGCAGATGATTCACCCCTGGATAAATTATCTAAAGAACAATTAAAAGAATTACAAGAAAAAATCTTTGAAAAATCCAAAAATCCATACATTCCTTTTTTAATTGAAAATGCAAATCAAATAAGAATTAATAGTATTAGAGATATAAAAAAGTTTTCAAACCTCTCTTCAAAAGATTTACCAAGATTTGTAATTATTATAGATGCTCATTTAATGAATGAACAAGCTCAAAATGCTTTACTTAAAACATTAGAAGAACCACCTTCGGATATTTATTTAATCTTAATTACAACTAATTTAGAATCACTTTTAACAACCGTTCAATCAAGATGTAGAATAATTAATTTCGAACCACTTTCAGAACATGCAGTATCTGAAATATTAATTAAATATTTTGAAATATCTGATAAATTAGCAAAAAATGTTTCTAAATTTTCATTTGGTTCTTTTACACAAGCATTAAAACTTGCAAATTATGAATTAGATAAAATGCTTGAATTAACTATCGACTTTCTAAGAAATGCATTTACTATGAACAGATATTTTAGTGCTTCAAATAATTTGAAAATATTTTTAGAAGAATTTGGAGAAGAGCAAATTCCTTTTTTCATCAATTTAGTTAAACTTTGGTTAATTGATGCTATTCGAAATAAAAAGGGAATTAACAATTATTCGTTCGAAAAGTATTCAGAAACTTTTAAAAAATTCAATACAAAATATCCGAATGCTAATCTTGATAAATTAATTTATTCATTAGACACATTAGAAAACTATTACAAGAGAAATTTGAACTTGAATGTCTTTTTTCTTAGTCTTATATTTGAAATAAATTCTGTAGTAAAAAGGATATAAAATGAACAATATAGAAATCAAAAACATAGATCAAAATTTAATCCCTTCAGAAAAAAACATCACATCAAATTCATTAGAAAAACTAATTTTAAATAATTATTATCGAAATCATTCAAAACTTGGTTGCTGTAATTGTGAATCAAAAAAATTTTATGATGTACCATTTGATAATAGAAATATTATTGAGATAACCTGCAATGGTCTTTTACCAACTAATTATATTGAGATACCTCAAAATTTCGATGAACCGATTTATCCAGATGATTTTATTATTGTTCAAAATGAAGATTCATACGAAATAGCTCAAGTAAAATTGTTAGGTGATTTGGTTAAAATTAAAAGACAAAATCAAGCACTTTTCAATGAAATTTTACCAATAATTGTTAGAAAAGCAACAAATGAAGACCTTTCCAAAATAAGAACAAACATATTAGATGAAGAAAAAGCAGTCGTAGTTTTTAAACAATTAATTTCTAAGCTAAACCTTGAAATGAAATTGATTAGCACTCATTTTCAATTTGACCGGAAAAAATTATTCTTTTTTTATACTGCTGATGGAAGAATTGATTTTAGAGAATTAGCTAAAGAATTAGCAGCCGAGTTCAAAACAAGAATTGAACTAAGACAAATAGGAGTAAGAGACGAAGCTAAAAAAATTGGTGGTTTAGGTTCATGTGGTCGAGAATTTTGCTGTATTTCTTTTCTTAATAGCTTTAAGAAAATATCTACACAAATTGCCGCAGATCAAAATCTTGCTTCTAATATCAATAAATTAAGTGGTCCATGTAATAAACTTAAATGTTGTTTATCTTTCGAATCAGATCAATAAAATTGGAGAATAAATGAAAAGAGTATTTATTGTTGATGCAAAAAGAACGCCTATAGGCTCTTTTTTAGGTAGTCTTTCAAATTTATCAGCTCCAATGTTGGGAGCAGAAGTTATAAAAGATATTATGAAGAGAAATAATCTTGCTCCCAATACTATTGATGAAGTAATTATGGGTAATGTGTTAAGCGCAGGAATAGGGCAAGCTCCGGCAAGGCAAACAGCTATTTTCGCAGGTTTATCAGATAAAACTGAAACTTTGACAATTAACAAAATGTGTGGTAGTGGATTAAAAGCTGTGATGTTAGCTCAACAAGCAATCTCTGTTGGTGATGCCAATTTAATTATAGCTGGAGGAATTGAAAGTATGTCTAATGCACCATTTTTGTTGCCTAATGTAAGAAATGGTTTGAGATTAGGACATTCAAAACTTTATGATTCAATGATTTATGATGGATTATGGGATGTTTATAATAATATCCACATGGGAAATTGTGCAGAAATCACAGCAAGAGAATTTGGATTTTCAAGAACAGATCTTGATGAATTTGCAATTGAATCATATAAAAGAGCAATTAAAGCTCAGGAAGAAGGTAAATTCAATGATGAAATTACAAAAATTGAAATTAATGATAAAACAAAAAAAATAGTTGATAAAGATGAAGAACCATCAAAAGTTAATTTCGAAAAAATACCTTCTTTAAAACCAGCATTTGAAAAAGATGGAATTATTACAGCAGCAAATGCTTCTAAAATTAATGATGGAGCAGCAGCAGTTTTAATTTCAAATGAAGATAAAATTAAAGAATTTGGACTAAAACCACGTTTTGAAATTATTGCTCAAGCATCTGCAGCAAAAGATCCGATTCATTTCACTACAGCTCCAGCAGATGCTATCTCAAAATTACTTTCGAAAACAAATTTAACTATTTCTGATATTGATATTTTTGAAATAAATGAAGCATTTGCAGTTGTATCTTTAGCCATTAATAAATTGCTAAATCTTGATATTAATAAAGTAAATCAAAATGGTGGAGCAATTGCTTTAGGGCATCCAATTGGAGCAAGTGGTGCTAGAATTTTAACAACATTGATTTATGAAATGGAAAGAAAGAATTTAGAATATGGCATTGCATCTTTATGTATTGGTGGTGGTGAAGCATCAGCAATTCTAATTAAAAAATTATAGGTTTAATTATGCAAATAAACAAGATAGCTGTAATTGGTTCAGGTACAATGGGCAATGGAATTGCTCATGTTTGTGCTTTAAATAATTTTAATACTTTATTATATGATAATAATTTAGAATCTTTAAATAAAGCTAAAAATATTATAAGTCAAAACTTAGATAAACAAATCAAAAAGGGAATAATTACAGAAGATACTAAAAAAAATACCCTTGATAATATTTTATTCAAAAACAACCTTGATGATGATTTAAATAATTGTGAATTAATTATCGAAGCAATATTTGAAAATAAAGAATCAAAAATAAATTTATATAGTCAGATATTAGATTTTATTAATGATAAAAATAATTTTATTCTAGCTTCAAATACATCATCAATTTCTATTACAGAACTTGCTCCTAAAATTATTCAAAAAAATTTTATCGGTATGCATTTTATGAATCCAGTTCCAATTATGGAATTAGTTGAAATTGTCAAAGGTTATTCTACATCTGAAGAGACTTTTAATACAATATACGACTTAACATTAAAATTAAGGAAAAAACCTGTTTCAGTTAATGACTATCCAGGTTTCATATCAAATCGTGTTTTAATGCCTATGATTAATGAAGCAATTTTTGCTTTATATGAAGGTGTAGCTTCTAAAGAAGATATAGATCAAGTTATGAAATTAGGAATGAATCATCCAATGGGACCTTTAACTTTAGCCGATTTTATTGGTTTAGATGTATGTCTGAATATAATGGACGTATTATATCATGGATTTAATGATTCAAAATATCGGGCATGTCCATTACTTAGAAATATGGTAAATGCTGGTAAATTAGGTAGAAAAACTGGTGAAGGTTTTTATAAATATTAATTATTTTATTACATAATGTATATTATGTAAAGTAATTTTATTCTAATATTGAATCAATATATTCTTCAGCATTAAATTCAACAATGTTTTCTTTGCTTTCACCTACTCCTAAAAACAATATAGGAATTTTGTTATTAACTGATATTTGAAAAACAGAACCACCTTTAGAAGTTCCATCTAATTTTGTAATTATGATCCCATCAATTCTTACATATTTTGAAAATTCATTATATTGATTGTTAGCATTCTGTCCAGAATTTCCATCAACAATTAACCAATTATAACTTTTTACATTTTCATTGACATTTTTTTCGACAATATTACTAATTTTCTGTAATTCAAGCATTAAATTTTTATTTGTATGAAGTCTTCCTGCAGTATCTATAAATAGTAAATCAAATTTTTCATTTTGAGCTGTTTTAATTGCTTCAAATGCAACTGCAGCTGGGTCTTTTGAAAAATCTTCAATTATTCTTACATCTGAAGTTAGTGCCCATCTTTTTAATTGTTCATTTGCAGCGGCTCTAAATGTATCACAAGATGCCACTATTATATTTTTCCCTTTTAATTTATAATAATTTACAAGCTTTCCAATTGTTGTTGTTTTTCCGGAACCATTAACGCCAATTATTTGAATTATTGTCAATTTGTTATTTTCATGTTTAGATTGATTATCATAAAAATTTAACTTATTTAATAAAATTTCTTTTAATGATTTAATTAAATCTTCACTTTTACTAATATTATTTTTCTTTTTTAATTCAAAAATAATTTCTTCTGTAAATTCTGCTCCGAAATCGTTTTTAATTAATACTTCTTCTAATTCATCCAAATTAATATCTTTTTTAGTAAAAATTGTTTGAATTGAATTCAGAATATTGTTTTTAGTTTTGTTAAAAGTTTCTTTTAGAAGTTCTTTGAAAATATTAGCCATATTATTTTTTGATTAATTTATAAGATTTTATTGAATAGTTAATGAAAGAAACAAAAATCATAATTGTTGTAAAATATAGTAAAATATCATAAAAAATTGAATTTAAATCTCCAATTGTTAAAATTACTATAAAGAAAACACCAATCGAAAAGACAGTTAATTTACCTATGTAATCTGACATAACAATATTATTTATTTTTTTTGAGATTAAAATGCCACCAATTAAGATCAATAAATCTCGGAGCAAAATTATTAAAATATAAAATGTTGGTAAATAATTTAACTTCCAAAAATAAAAGACAAAAATTGCTACTAATATTTTGTCTGCAAAAGGATCAATTATTTTTCCTAATTCTGATATCTGATTAAATTTTCTAGCTATAAATCCATCCGAAATATCACTTAAGAAAGCTATAAAAATTAATATTAATAATAAATTATTTCGATAAAATGGATTTGTTACATATTCGAAAATAATAATTAAAGGTACTAAAAGTAATAATCTAAAAGTACTTATAATATTTGGAATTAATTTAATTTCTTTAAAGTTAATTATCATATTTATTTTTACTAAAATTTTCATCAATATTGGTCGGATATTCACCTGAAAAACATGCAGTGCAAAAGTTTTGCGGTTCTATATCTGAAACACATTGTAGTAATTCTTCAATCGTTAAATATTCTAGTGAATCCACTTCTAAATATTTTCTTATTTCTTCTATATTATTATCTAATTTATGCGCTATTAACTCTTCTTTAGAAGGAAAATCCATTCCGTAATAACATGGAAATTGAATTGTTGGTGATGCTATTCTTAAATGTATTGATTTTGGATTAGCTTCTCTTATCAATTTTATTAATAATTTTGATGTAGTTCCTCTAACAATTGAATCATCAATAACAACTACATTTTTATTTTCTAAAACCCCTTTAACAATATTAAATTTTATCTTTACTCCTACTTCCCTTTTCCCTTGCTCCGGAGAAATAAAAGTTCTTCCAATATAATGACTTCTTATTAATCCTATATCAAGTTTGGATTTTATATTATTCTTCATTAATTGTGATTGAAATCCAATGGCAATAGTATTAGAACTATCAGGTACACTTATAACTACTAATTTTTCATTTTCGTCTAATAAAACCGGGTGTTTTTCAGCTAATTTTTTACCGAGTTTTCGTCTAATTTTATCAACATTTACATTAAATATTTGGCTATCGGGTCTGGAAAAATAAATGAATTCAAAAATACAATGTTTATAATCTTTGTTATTTTTTAATAAAATAGATTTTGGATTATGAATGTCATTTTCATCAAATATTAATATTTCGCCTGGCAAAACATCACGAATATATTGAGCAGAATTAATATCTAAAGCACATGTTTCAGAAGTGATAATTATTGAATCTCCAGTTTTTCCAAAACATAAAGGTCTGAATCCTAATTTATCGCGTGCAGCAATTAATTTTCCATCAATTAAAATTAATAATGAATATGCTCCTTCAATTTTAGAAAGTGCATATTTTATTTGTTCAATCTGATTATCAAATGGACTGGTTGCTATTAAATGTAAAATAACTTCCGTATCACTGGAAGTTTGGAAAATTGCTCCCTTTTTAATTAATTCATCTCTTAATTTTGAAGCATTTGTAATATTTCCGTTATGAACAACAGCCAAATTTCCATTTTTATATTGAACATAAAATGGTTGTATATTTTTACGTGAATCTGATGAACCAGAAGTAGAATACCTAGTATGACCGATTGAAATATTTCCAATTAATTCATTAAAAAATAATGAATTATCTGAGAAAACTTCAGAAACTAATCCAATACCTTTATGATATGAAAAATTAAATTTATTTTTATTAAAATAAGAAGTTAAAATACCACAGGCTTCTTGTCCTCTATGTTGAAGCGCATGAAGCCCATAATATGATTGCAAAGCAGAGGTATTGCTCCCTATAACACCAATAATTCCACACATGATTAAATAAAATTGTTGTCGGAACGGCGGGATTTGAACCCGCGACCCCTTGAACCCCATTCAAATGCGCCAGCCGGGCTGCGCTACGTTCCGATTAAATTAATGAATTCAAATATTGTAAAAATTCTTTTATTTCTTGAAGATCTTTTTTTATTGAGTGTGATTGTAGATTAATTTTATTTTCACTTTGTGTCTCATTTTTAATATTTTTGGTCTGAACAGGAATCTCTAAATTTGTTTCTTCAAGTATTTTTTTTGCTCCTTCAATCGTATATTTTTCTTCTCTTAATAATTGTTTAATCTGAAGAATTAACTTAATATCTTTATTAGTATAAATTCTATTTCCAGCGTTATTTTTTGCAGGTTTTAGCTGTTCAAACTCTGTTTCCCAATATCTCAAAATATACTGTTCTAATCCAGTTAATTTACTAACCTCGCTAATTGAGTAGTATAATTTTTTTAATTCAAAATCTTTCATTTTTAAACTCAATTTATTTTAGGTGTTTTTGCATTAAATAACATGCTGCAAAATAACTATTTTGTTTAAATCCAGATATATAACCTATTGTATTTGCTGTTGTTATATTAATTTTTCTAAAATTTTCTCTATTAGATATATTTGAAAGATGAACTTCAATTACAGGTATTTTTAATAATCCTAAACAATCTCTTAATGTAATTGAACTATGTGTTAAAGCACCTGGATTTATTATCAATCCTGAAATTGATTTATCAAAATTATTTATAAAATCACAAATTTCACCTTCAACATTTGACTGAAAATAAAGAAAAGAAAAGTTATTAAATTCATTTTTTAATTCTTCTAAAATTTTATTAAAACTAATGCCACCATAAAATTCAGGTTCTCTTTTTTCTAATATATCTAAGTTGGGTCCATTTATTATACAAATTTTCTTCATGATACTTCACTTATTTCTTCTATAACTTCTCTCAATTTAGGTGGCAAGTATATTTCATTGACACCAAGTTCTTTTAAAGCAGTTGTTAAAATTATTATTTTTTTTTGAAGAGAAGATAATTTATTAATTACTATTGTTTTATCTGTTTTAACTATACAATAACCACCTTGAAAATCTCCCCTTTCAAATCTAACCTTTGCTCCCAATTGATTTGCAATTTCTTTCAAGTCATTTAAAATATTTTCTAACTCTTTTTCTTTTAATTTCATATTGATTTTTGCAGTGGTTTAAAAATTACTAAATAAATGATGAAGAAATATGAAAAAATTTCAATAATTGAGAAATTGCTTAAAATAATTAAACGTTCTTTAATTAGTTTTATTAATTCTAATGATTCTTTATTATTTAACTCTAAAATTTTTTGTGCAATTAAATAGTCTTTTAATAACAGAAATATTTCAAATGGTAGTGTTGCGAAAATAATTATTGTTATTATAAGTAACCATCCATTATTCTTAAGTTTTAAATCAGATAAAAATAAAAAAGTGATGAATAATAGAATAAACAATAAATACAAAATTATATTTGAAAGTATTAAAGGATAAAATGAATAAAAGAAAGGTGCTAAATCTATATTGTTGAATAAACTTTTTAGTTCCATTGTTTCAGCATCAAACAGTTGAAATACAACTAAATGTCTTGCAACATAAGTACCCAACCAAAGAATAAAACTAATAACTAAAAATAACTGGACTATATTAAATATTAATTTTTTCTTAAACATAGATTTTCATTTTATTTAGTTTAAAGATAATAAAAAGTTTAAAATCATTTAAATTATTAATTTATTAATATCATAATTAAAGTAATTAATAAAATAAATGATAAAAATATTGATAAAAGAAGTTTACTTGATTGAGTATATATAGAAATAATTATTAAAAAGATTGACCAAATAATAAAACTTAACTCAATAATATAGAATATTATGCTTTGCAATGGTTTAATAATTAATGGACTGGGATTAAAAGTAAACCAATATAATCCAAAAAGTGCAATTTGAAATGGTAATAGAAAAATTGATGAAATTACATTTGGCAAAAATGAAAAAGCAAGAATTGTAAAATTATCTTTAGGTCTTGTTTGTATTTTGATTAATTTTAAAACATATGTTAATAAATATGAAAAGAGTGTTATAGTTAATATTATAAAAGTACCTTTCAAAAGAGATAAATTAAATGTGGCTTCATTTGTGTGATAAATTGATGCTTTAATATTTGTAATAATGTAATCTAAAAATGAAAATCTAATTAATATTAAAAATGAGATTAATATTAAATAATTTTTTTTATCTGCTTGAATTATTTTTTGAAATGTTAGAACAGGTTCATATAAAATTTTCCATGCAATATCCCAAAAATCTATGTTTGCAATTTTACTTCTTAGGAATGATTGACAATTAATACAATTTAATGAATATAATGGATTTTCTTTTTTACAAATGTTACATGTTAAAGTATTTTTAATCATAATTTTATTCTTATAGCTATACTCAAGTTTTTATACAATGTATTTTCTTCTACATTAAAATCATATAAATGTGCATCAACATAAGCATCAAATAAGTTCAACAAATAAGCCAACCCAATATATATTGCAAATAAATCTCTTTGATCTCTATAAAATTCTCTAAGTTTATAGTAACTTAAATTTCCCTGATTATTATTTATACTTTTGTAATATAAATCCCTATACTTTTTGTATAAATTATCATTATTATTCCATTGATAACCAAGGTAACCAAACGCTCCAATAATAACTGGAATTTTCCAATATGATTCATTATAAAATTGTCCTAATCCGGGTATCAAAGCACTTCTAACTAATGCACCAATAGGAGATTTTTTCATTTCAAACTTTAAAGAATCAACGGATTTAAATTTATAAGTTGTATCAGCCTGTAACTGAAATGAAAATATAAAACTAAAAGTGAATAGTAAAAATGATAATGTAAAAAATAAAAATTGTTTATTTAATTTATTTTCCAAGCGATTCAAATAACTCATAAAGTCTTTCAAATTCAGCTAATGAATAAAATTCTATTATAATTTCTCCTTTTCCTTCTTTAGATTGATTCATTAAAACTTTGGTACCAAATATTCTTTGTAATCTTTCTTCAATTTCTTTTTTCATTGGAGAAGTGATTGAACCATTGTTAGTAAGTTTTTTTAATTTCTTTTTGGATGGTGGGTTAAAAAATGCTCTTACTAAATCTTCAACTTTTCTTACTGATAGACTTTGTTTAATTATTTTTTCATAAAAATCTAATTGAGTTATTTCATTTGGTAAATTAATTAATGCGCGTGCGTGCCCAGTTGTAATAATATTTTTAGCTAATCCTTCCTGTATTTTTTGAGGTAACTTTAATAAACGTAATGTATTGGTTATTGTTGTTCTATCTTTTCCAACTTTTGTTGCAATTTCTTCCTGAGATAAATTACACTCATCAATCAATTTTTTATATGCTAAAGCAATTTCTATCGGATTGAGTTCTTCCCTTTGAATATTCTCGATAAGAGAAAGTTCAATCATTGCTTCTTTAGAATCAACTTTAATTATGTATGCAGGTATTTCTTTTAATCCAATTTCTTTACAAGAACGTAATCTTCTTTCACCAGAAATTAATTCATAATTATCTTTAGAAATTCTTCTTACTGTAATTGGTTGTATTAATCCATTTTCGAGTATTGATTTTTTTAATTCTTCTAAAGCTTCGGTATTGAATTCAGTTCTTGGCTGATAAGGATTTGGAATTATTTTATCAAGAGGAATTTTTACAAGTACGTCAAAAGATTCTCCATCATCATTTTTAATTTCATTAGAAGATAACGCAACCGGAGAATCAAGTTTATCTTTTACTTTTGGATTTATTAAAGCTTCTAATCCTCTTCCTAAACCTGGTTTTATGTTATTCACAATTCAACCTTTTTTTCTAAATTATTTCTTTGAATTAATTCTGAGGCTAATGAAATATAATTTTGAGCACCAACTGAACTAGCATCATAAAGTATTACTGGCTTAGAATGGCTTGGTGCTTCTGATAATCTTACATTTCTATGAATTAAAGTTTCATATACTTTATTTCCAAAATATTTCTTAACCTCTTCAACAACTTGATGAGATAATCTTAATCGTGTATCGAACATTGTTAATAATACACCTTCAATTGTTAATTCTTCATTCAAGTTTTTCTTTACAATATTTATTGTATTTAATAATTGTCCTAATCCTTCTAAAGCAAAATATTCACATTGAACAGGTATTAAAACAGAGTTTGCAGATGTCAAAGCATTAAGTGTCAATAAACCTAAAGAAGGAGGACAATCAATAAAAATAAAATCATATTTATCATTAATCCGACTAATTGCATTTTTTAATAAATATTCTCTTTGTTCAAGAGAAACCATTTCCACTTCAGCACCAACTAAATTTATATTTGATGGTAAAATATCAAGAAATGGCATGTAAGTATTTTTAATACAATTTTCAATTGGTTCCTGACCAATTAAAACTTGATATACAGATAAGTCATTATTGTCAATACCAATTCCGGAAGTTGAATTTGCTTGGGGATCGATGTCAATTAATAAAGTTCTGAATTCGGCGGCGGCAACAGAAGCAGACAAATTTATTGCTGTTGTTGTTTTTCCTACTCCACCTTTTTGATTTGCTATTACTATTGTTTTTGCCATAATGAGAATGTTTTTAAAGTTCTATTTCTTCACCAAAATTCATTACAATTGATTTTTTACCAAGTGCTTCTATTTTTTTCTTAAATTCAAAAGGATCAGCTTGAATAATTGGGAATGTATTATAATGCATTGGAATTGCAATTTCTGGATTAGTTAATTCGACAGCTTTTACTGCATCATCTATTCCCATAGTAAAATTATCACCGATTGGTAAAAGCATGTAATCAATTTTTGTCATTTCGCCAATTAATTTCATATCGTAAAATAAACCAGTATCACCAGTGTGATAAATAGATTTTCCATCAATTGTTAAAACAACGCCGCTTGGTTCACCTGCATAATAATTATCAGGTGTCATCGAACCATGATGAGCAATTGTTAATTTTACTTTTCCAAAATCAAAATTAAATGCTCCACCAATATGCATATTATGAGCCTTGAATCCTTTTGATGAACAATAATTAGCAAGTTCATTCAAACAAATAAATAATGAATCGCATCTTTTAGCAATTTTAAATGCATCACCTAAATGATCTCCATGTCCATGTGTTAAAATAATATAATCAGCATCTACTTCATTAGATTTAACCAGTGATATCGGATTATCATCTAAGAAAGGATCAATTAAAATTTTCTTTCCACTATTTGATGTTATTAAAAATGCTGAATGTGAGAAATATCTTAGTTTCATAAGAACCTCACTTTTTATTAATTAAAAAATTAAATTCATTTTTTTCTTCTACAAATTTAATTAATTCTTTTTTTATAGTTTGACGAATATTTTCTTTTTCGATTTCAAATTTTTCTTTAATTGTATTAAAATTTATTTCATTTAAGGATTTCAATTTTTCAATTAACACATCATAATCTCTTCCTTTACCTAATTCATCCTGAAGAAATTTCACTTTTTTATAAGCTTTAATAAATTCTTTTTTATTGTAACAACCTGAAAATATTTCCATAACGTAACGTAATTTTCTCACAGCTATTCTTAACTGATGTAAATTTTCGATTGATTCTTCTTTTAAATATTTTTTTACAAGCTTAAGAACAATTTTTAATTTATTTTCTAAAACAATATAAGAGCATTTATAATATTTTTTATTTATGTCTAAATTTTTTATGTAAAACTTGTTTTTATTATTCATATTAAATTGTGTTTTTTGATTTTAAAATACTTCTAAAACTTTTATCTGATGATTTTTTTAAAGATTCATTTAAATAATTACGTAAAGTTTCTTTAGAAATTCCAACTTTAAGCATCCCATTTTCAGCAATTGAAATACTTCCGGTTTCCTCAGAAACAATTACACTTATTACATCAGCAATCTCTGAAATACCAAGCCCGGCTCTGTGCCTCATTCCTAAAATTCTTCCTTCTTTTTTTGTTTCACCAGATAAAGGTAATGTACATCTTGCTGCTTCGACAATATCATTTCTAACTATTACAGCTCCATCATGTAAAGGAGAACGAGGGAAAAAAATTGATTTAATCAAATTTTTTGTCAACGTTGCTTCTATAATTTCTCCGGTTTCAACTACACCACGAATTCCGCCGGATTTCACTATTACAATTAAAGCTCCATGTTGATTTTGTGCAAGCTCATATGCGGATTCGCTTATTATATCAGCAATATTTGAATTATAATTTTTTAAAAATATTCTAATAATTGGTGTTCTACCAATAATTACTAACATTCTTCTTATTTCCGGTTGGAATAAAATAATAAATGCTAATACCCAAATATCTGATAATAATTTTAATAACCAACCGAGTGCAATAAAATTTACAGCTTGTGCAACAAAAGAAAGAAACAAAAGGAAAATCAATCCATAAAATATTTGAACAGCAATTGTTCCTCTGATAATAGAATAAACTTTATAAAAAATTGCTGTTACTAATATTATATCTATAATATCTAGTACAGTAACTGGTAAGAATGATATTTTGAATAGTTCAATCATTTAATGTTTCAAAATTTTCAATTAAGTAATTTATTTCATTTGTAAGTTTAGAATTTTTGGGGTTATGTGTTCTAATAAAACGAGCCCCATTTTTAATTGCAATTGATTCAGCAATTAATGTCGGTATTTCTCTTTCTTCTACATTTAAGTTTAATGATTTACCTAAAAATGATTTTCTTGATACTCCAATAAGTATTGGTTTCCCTATTCCATTAAATTCATTCAATCTTTTTAATATTTCATAATTATCTTTAACTCTTTTTCCAAATCCAATACCTGGATCAATTATTATATTATTTATACCAAACTTTTTAAGATCTTCAACTTTGGAATATAATTGGTCATAAATTTCTGAAACAACATCATCATAATATGGATTTTGTTGCATTGTTTTTGGATTACCTTTAATATGCATTATTACACATGGAATATCTTTTTCTTTTATCAAATCTTTCATTTTGGGATCGAAAGATAAACCACTAATGTCATTAATAATTTTGGCACCATTTTCAATTGCAATCCTTGCAACTTCAGATTTTGTAGTATCAATTGAAATTATTGCATCAGGTTTAAGTTCAATTATTTTTTTAATGACAGGTATTACACGTTGAATTTCTTCTTCTGCTGAAATTTGTTCAGCTCCGGGCCGTGTAGATTCTCCACCAATGTCTAAAATATCAGCACCATTTTCTAATAGAAATAATCCATGTTCAACTGCTTTTTCAGTATTAAAAAATTTACCTCCATCAGAAAATGAATCTGGTGTTACATTTAATATTCCAAAAGTGTAAGATTTATTTAGTTTAAATTCTTTTTGATTTATTAAAATAGTTTTTTTATTAAATGAACTTACGTTTTGAATAACTTTTAAAATTTTAAATCCAAGTTCTTCTTTTCCTAATGCGGTTATTTCTTTGGATAAGTCTTTGAAAATTGAAAAATTTCCAAGTACCAATAAATTGCATAAATCGTTTTCAAATTTCTCAGTTAGAAAACAAATTTCTTTGTTATTTAAAATAATTTTTTTTACTTTTTTTGCAGTTTGATAATCTAAATTTCTAATTTCTAAACCAAGTAAATCGTATTCATACAAATCTCTAAATATTTTATATTTATCAGAATATCTTTTGAATATTTCCTGATAAAATAAATTTATTATTTGTATAATCAATTTTGCCTCAATTTATTATTTCTTAATTATAAATTAAGAAAAATATTTGAAATGAATTTTCAGTTAAGAAATGAGATTTTTAAGTTCAATTGTTGAAGCTGTTATGTTATCGGATTTAAAAATTGATTGACCAACAACAAAAACATCACAACCAGCATCAGAAACAGATTTTATATTTTCTTTATTTATTCCACCATCAACCTGAATTAAATAATTCAAATTATTTTCTTTTCTAAAAGAATCTAATTGATGAATTTTCTTTAAAGAATTTAATAAAAATTTTTGTCCACCAAATCCTGGATTGACAGACATAACTAAAACTAAATCAACAATTTCTAAAACTTCAAATAAAAGATTAACAGGTGTTGATGGATTTATCGAGACACCTGCTTTAACACCAAATTCCTTAATTCTATTTAATGTTCTATCTAAGTGAATTACAGCTTCCTGATGTACAGTAATAAAATCAGAACCTGCTTCAACAAAATTTTCAATTAGTGAATCGGGATTATTAATCATCAAATGTGAATCAACAATTAATTTAGTTGATTTTTTTATTGCATTTACAACATATGGTCCAAAGGTTAAATTAGGTACAAAATTTCCATCCATAATATCACAGTGAATCCAATCAGCACCACCTAATTCTACATATCTAATTTGTTGTGCGATGTTTGAAAAATCGGCATTAAGTATTGATGGTGCTAAATATTTTTTCATCTTATTTCACCAATTTTATTAGTAGTTAATACTACATTTATACTATCACCAACTTTTAAAAGATTTCCTTCACTTGGTTGTTGATCAACAATTGTGTTGGGAAGTAATTTATTTGAATGAATAAATGATTTATGACCAACAACTAATGATAATGACTTTAAAATTGCTTCAGCTTCGGTTAATGATTTACCAATTAAACCGGGAACACGGATCATTCCTTCTTGTGGGCCTAAACTAATTTTCACATTAACATAAGATCCTTTTGGTAATTCTCTACCTTGAAAATATTGTTGTTCAACTATTAAGTTGGCTGGTAATTCTGATTCAATAGAATCAATTTGACCAAGTTTTAATCCAACATTTTCTAATGTTAATTGTGCATCTCTCAAAGTTTTATTTACAATAAAAGGGACTCTTACCAAAGGTTCACCGCCACTTATAGTCAAATAAACTCTTCTTCCCTCTTTAACTACACTACCATTATTAGGTTTTTGAAAAATTACTTTATCTTTTCCAAACTTATCATCAAATCTGGTAGTTTGAATTACGGGCGTCAAATTATTTTTTTCAAGTAAGCTAATTGCTTGGTTTTTATCTAATCCAATTACTTTTGGTACTATTGTTTCATTTCCTTTTACAAAAAGAGGTAATAAGATTGAATCCAGAATTATTAATATTCCAACGAATAAAATAAAAATTGCAATTGCAGGTTTCCATATTTTAATAATTGTCTTTTTCATGCTTCAAATATAAACACGTTGTAATTCTTACTCAAAATTATTTTATGTTAATACATTAAAGATATTTTTTACTATTTTTCAACAAAAATTTTTAATAAAAAATGAAAAAAACGATTTGCATTTTTGAAGATAATGGATTTGAAAATTTATATCCTTTAACTTATCTAAGACCAATATATGAACTTAAATGTGGTATCTATTCTTTATTGGATAAAATTAAAATTTATTTAGGTGATAATAAATATTATCATCATTCCAGAAATGTTTTGTCTTCTGTTCTTGATGAAAAGTATGAAAGTATAATTACAAGTAATTTTCCTGATGAAGATATAATTTTTATAAATGGTAAAGTTTTATTTAATGATAAATTTAAGTTCGATGTTCTTAACTTAAAACCAAATGAAGCACTTGTTAATAATGATGATTTACTTGCAGCATTTATATCTAAGGACAATATTCAAAAATTAATTTTTGATGAAAATGGGTTGCTGGATTTTAATAAAATAAATTTAACAAAAATTGAATACGATACTATAACTATTAAATTTCCATGGGACTTAGTAAACAATAACTCAAATGAAATAATAAATGATTTCAAATTGTTTAATAAAAGTAATAATCTTAATAAGAAACTTGATTATGTATCAATAAAAAATAAAAAAGATATTTTCATTTCCTCTTCGGCTGATATTTCTCCATTCGTTTATTTTGATGCTTCTGAAGGACCAATTATAATTGATTCTAATGTAAAAATCTTATCTCATACTTATTTGAAAGGTCCAATATATATTGGCAAAAATAGTTTAGTAAAAGCCAACACATCAATTTATCATGGAACTTCAATTGGACAATTTTGCAAAGTTGGTGGTGAGATTGAAGAATCAATTATTCATTCTTATTCAAATAAACAGCATGATGGATTTTTAGGTCATTCATATTTAGCAGAATGGATTAATTTAGGTGCTGGGACAAATAACAGTGATTTAAAAAATAATTACTCTAAAATTTCGGTGTTGTTAAATGGTAAAAATGTTTTCACAAATTCTCAATTTGTTGGTGTTGTAATTGGTGATCACACAAAAACTGCTATTAACACTAAGATAAACACAGGTTCAATATTTGGTATTGGTTGTAATATTTATGGTGATGGGTTTCCTCCAAAATATTTACCCTCTTTTTCTTGGGGTGGCTCTGATGAAATTATTAATTATGAATTCGATAAATTTATAGAGACTGCAAATATTGTAATGAAAAGGAGAAATGTAGAGTTGAAAGATACTTATACTAAATTGTTAAAATTAATTTATGATAAATCTTTAGCAGAAAAACAAAAAGTTAAATAAATGTATAAAAACTATCTTTACCTTTTCAGACTTGTTCTTGAATTAAAAAATATTATAAAAGATAAATTAGTTCTTGATTGTTTTACTCAAGAAAAAGATAAACTATTTATTCATTTAGTTGATAAAAGTAACGAGAACAATTTTTTAGTAATTGATACCAATAATTTATTCATAACAATAAAAACTAATTTCAAAAAAGCTAAAAAAAATGTTATTTCTTTTTTTGATGATTTTATCGAATCAAAAATTTTAGATATTAACATAGTTTTCAATGAAAGAATTATTAAACTTGATACCAATAAAGGTTTTCTCATTATTTCTCTGACAGGTAAAAATTCAAATTGTTATTATTTATTTAATGAAAAAATATTTCCATTTAAAAAAACCGACGACACCTTTTTAAATAATTTTTATTCTGAATTCCAAAACAAAATATTAATTAATTCATTTAATGATTACATTAAAAAAATAAAATCACTATCATTCGAAGAAATTTATAATCTTCCATTTATATCAAAACATGTTAAAGAAAAAATAAAATCATTTAATTCAATTGATTATTTCTTAAACTTGGTAGAAGAAATAATTTATGAAAAAATAGCCGTAGGAATTAATAATTCTAAAAATGAATTAATTTTCTCTCCACTTTCTTTAATAAATCAAAATGATGAAACAGAAGTTGAATTATTTGATTCATACATTGAAGCAGTTGAAAAATATTTTCAAATTGAATTTAAAAGTGATTCTTATAATTCAATAAAAAAAATGTTAGTAAAAAATATTAATAATGAATTAGAAAGAATCTCTAATAAACTTAATAATTTAAAATCAAGAATTGAAAATGGTTCTAGAGAGAAAGAATATAATCATCATGGTGAGTTACTCCTTTCAAATATCAATTTAATAAAAAAAGGGATGAAAGAAATTCAAGTTTTTGATTGGTTATATGATAAAGAAACAACAATTAAATTAGATCCCAAATTATCACCGCAGCAAAATATTAATTATTATTTCGATAAATCACGTTCAGAAAAAGTTGATTATGAAAAATCAAATCAAATTTTTAATGAAACTAAAAACAAATATGATTTATTGGTAAATCTTAAAAATGAAATTGAAAATGAAATTACATTTGAGAGATTAAACGAAATTAAAAATGAACTTAAAATAAAATCAAACCAAAAAATGAATGAAGAAAAAAAAGAAAAATTGCCGTTTAGACATTTTTTAATTCAGGATAAATATCATTTTTATATTGGTAGAGATAGTAAGAGTAATGATTTATTAACAACTAAATTTGCCAAACAAAATGATTATTGGTTTCATGCTCGTTCTGTAGCCGGTTCTCATGGTGTATTACGTGTTGAAAATACAAAAGAAGCTATACCCAAAAATATTTTAGAAAAAGCAGCATCAATAACAGCATTTTATAGTAAAGCTAAAACATCAAAGCTTGCATCTGTAACATATACACTAAAAAAATATGTAGTAAAAAATTCGAAACATGAACCGGGACAGGTTTCTGTTTTAAAAGAAAAAGTATTACTTGTAAAACCCGAAATCCCCGATGATTGTGTATATATTGAAGATTAATTTTCTCTTCCTTTAAATTGATTCATACTATTATGAACACCCATTAATAAAACAATTTTTTGGAAAAGAAAATCCGGTAACAACCCACGCAAAATAATAGCTAATCTTAAACTTCGAGGTCTTCTTACACAATACTTTTCTTTTTTCAATGCATCTTCAACAATTGCTTTTGCAATTACATCATGACTTTTAACAAGTGGCACAATAAGATTTCCTAAAAAGTTGAGCTTAGCTCCTTCGAATAATCCTTTTGCCAAATAACTTGGATGAATTGAAGTCCATTTAATATTTTTATTCGCATTCATTGTTTCAAATCGCATCGATTCTGTCAATCCCCAAACTGCCCACTTAGTTGCTGCATAAACTGAAAGTCCGGCAACTCCTAATAATCCGGATGCCGAAGAAATATTCACAATATGACCAAAATTTTTTTCATACATTTTTGGTAAAACTGAATGAATAATATAGATCATAGATGTTAAATTGATATCAATTGTTTTATCCCATACTTCAAAAGAATTTTCTATTAAATTTCCTTTTTTGACAAAACCAGCATTATTAATTAATATATCAATGCTTCCCATATCCTTAATTGCTTGTTCAACTAATTCATTAATTCTTTTTCTATCGGTTACATCAGCAACATAAAGAAAAAATTTGTTTGATATTTTTTCAAATTCATTTTTTGCATTTAATAACTCTTTTTCATTTAAATCCCAAACAGTTACAATACAACCTTCTTTCAACAACATTTTTGCAGTTGCAAATCCAATGCCCATTGCAGCTCCAGTTATTATTACTTTTTTACCTTCAAGATTCATTTTCACCTCAATTAATTGTTATCTAAATTTGCAATCAAATTAATAAAAAAATTTTATTAAGAGAAAGACTTTG
Source organism: Melioribacteraceae bacterium (assembly GCA_026417375.1). Classification (GTDB taxonomy): domain Bacteria; phylum Bacteroidota; class Ignavibacteria; order Ignavibacteriales; family Melioribacteraceae; genus Stygiobacter. The sequence continues at coordinate 171,423 of JAOADJ010000036.1, forward strand.
AAAACTGAACAAATAAAAAAAGAGAATATTAAAAAGATTTTAGTAGTAAAACTAAGAGGCATAGGAGACGTTATTTGTTCAACAATTGTTATTGATAATTTAAGAGAAGATTTTCCAACTGCACAAATAGATTATCTTGTTGAAAAACCATCTTCATTTGGTTTAATTGGTTTAAAACAAATTAACAATGTATTAATATTTGATAAAAAAAGTTTATTAAGAAGAATTAAACTTGCATTGAAAATCAGAAAAGAGAAATATGATTTAGTATTTGATTTTTTTGGAAATCCAAGTTCAGCACAAATTACTTTTTTTTCAAATGCAAAATTTAGAATTGGTTTTCCCTTTCGTGGAAGAAAATATGCTTACAATTATTTTGGACCATCGGAAAGAGCTAAATGGCATAATGCAATTTTACATCTAAAAGTTTTAGAGAAATTTGGATTTTCAACACATCATAAAAATTTATTATTTGCATTAGATAATGAAGCTAAAATATTTGCAGAAGAATATTTTAAAAATACTTTTGATGAAAATGATTTTGTAGTTGGAATTTCAACAACTGGAAGCTGGCAATCTAAAAAATGTGACCCGGAAATATTTGCTGATATTGCTGAAAATGTTATCAATAAGTATAGTGCTAAAATATTAATAATTTGGGGTAAAGGTGATGAAGAAGATTCTAAAAAACTATTTGACCTATTAAAAGGCAAATCTATTTTAGCACCAGAAACTTCAATTCAACAAATGGCGGGTTTAATTTCAAAATGTAAATTTATAATTGCGAATGATAGTGGACCAATGCACATTTCAACTGCAATTGGAACTCCTGTATTAAGTATTCACGGTCCTACTGCTCCACAACTACAAGGACCTTTTGGTGAAAAACATGAGTGGATAAATCTTCCTGATTTAGATTGTATTGTTTGTAATTTATTAGTTTGTCCTAAACAACATGAATGTTTTAGAAATTTACCAATCGAAAATATTTTAATTAAGATTGATTCTTTAATTAAAAAAAATTTTTTATTAAAAAATGAATAATAAATCTATCATTGAATTTTATAATTCAATAAAAAAACCATTTTTGCTTGATGGTGCTTTAGGAACTTTCTTCCAAGAAAAAGGATTTTCACCTGATAAAAATCTTTGGTTTTCTTATTTGAATATTATTCATCCTGAAATTGTTGAAGAAGTTCACAACGATTATATAAATGCTGGTGCTGATATTATTACAACAAATACATTTAGAACCAACCCAATTGCAAAAAAGAAAAGTAATTTAGAAATAACAAATTCAGAACTTGTTAAAAAAAGCGTACAACTAGTTAAAAATCTTTCTCAACAAAAAAATATAATAATTGCTGGTTCAAATGCTCCTGCCGAAGATTGTTATCAAAAAGAAAGAACTGTTACAAAATTTGATCTTGAATACAATCACAAAAAACATATTGAGTTATTATATGATTCCGGTGTAGATATTATTTGGAATGAAACTCAATCACATTTTGATGAAATAGAAATAATATCAAGATTTTGTAGTGATAATAATATTCCCTTTTCGATCAATATTTTTTTTAATGACAATAATAAAATATTAAGTGGTGAATCGATAAATGATGTAATTGATATTTTAAAATCATATAATCCAGATGTAATTGGTTTTAATTGTATTAAACCAGATATTTTTTTAAACAATATTGATAAAATAAATTTACCATCTAATTGGGGTTTTTATTTTAATTGTGGTCTTGGAGATTATAAAGAAGAAAAAATATTTTGTAGTATCAACCCAACTGAATACAAAAAGATTGTTTCACCTTTATTTAAATTAAATCCTACTTTTGTTGGTGCATGTTGTGGTTCTAATCCCAATCATATAAAAGAATTACGAGGATTAATAGATGCTTTACATTGAAATTAAAGCTCCGGCTAAAATTAACATTGGATTAAAAGTTGTTTCAAAACGTGAAGATGGATATCATAATTTATCTACTTTGTTCTACCCAATTTATGATTTATATGATATTTTGATTTTTGAAATAGCTGATAATTTTTCTTTTTTGTGTAATGATAAAAGTATTCCTTCGGATGATAAGAATCTAGTAATAAAAGCAAAAAATATTTTAGAGAAAGAGACAAATAAAAAATTTAATGTTAGAATCGAATTAATTAAAAATATTCCATCTGAAGCAGGATTAGGTGGCGGAAGTTCCGATGCTGCCGCAACATTGATTTCTTTATGCGAATTATTTTCCTTGAATATTACTAATGAAAAATTAATGTCACTTGCATTAGATTTAGGAAGTGATGTCCCATTTTTTATTAAATCTAAACCTGCTATTGGAAAATCGCGTGGTGAAATATTAGAACATATTGATTTTGAAATCAACTACCCTATTCTGATTGTTAATCCTAAAATAAAAATTTCTACTAAGGAAGCCTTTGAAAAAATAATTCCTACTAATGAAGAACTTGAAATAAAAAGCTTTTTAGAAAAACAAAAAAATAATTTATATGATTATAAAAACTTTTTTATTAATGATTTTGAATTTTCAGTTTTTGAAAAATTTCCTGAAATAAAAAGAATTAAGGAAATTATGTATGAGAATAATGCACTATTTTCATCAATGTCAGGTACTGGCTCTACAGTTTATGGTATTTTTAATAACGAAGAAGAAATAAAAAATGTTATAAGTAAATTACCTGATAATTACTTTTCTTTTATTTCTAAAAATGATTCTTAAATGGAATATTTTGGAAGAGTTATTAATACAGTTGTTCCGGGAGATAAATGATTCCCGATTTTTGATGGACTTAAAATATTAATAGTGCCTGAATGCTTTTCAATAATTTCTTTTACGATTGATAAACCCATTCCGCTTCCTTCAATACCAATTTTTTTAGCATTTGAAGCTCGATATAATTGACTAAATATTTTATCAATCTCATTTTGAGGAATACCAATTCCATCATCACTTATTTCCAAATCAATAGTTCTTTCATTTTCCTTGATGATTATAAAAATATTACCATTTTCATTTGTAAACTTGACTGAATTTGAAATTAAATTTGATAAAGCTAATTCAATTAATGTCTTATCCCCTTTAATTAATTTTTCACTGTTATTTATATTTCTTACAATTAGATTAATTTTTTTGTTTTTTAATTCTTCCAAATGTTGATCATGAATTTTATTTATTAATTCAATAAGATTAATTTTTTCTGTTAACTGAACTTCAAGAAGTTTTATTTTTGAAAATTTTAACACATCATTAATTAAATCAATTGCTTCTTCACTTCTTTCTTTAGCACGAATAATTTTTTCTTCAAGCTGCGGTTCTAATGGTGAAATAAACTTTCCTAATATTAATTCCAATATCGATTTTACAGCAACAATTGGAGATTTAATCTCATGTACAATTCCTAAAGTATATTTTTGTTTTGCAATTTCTGCTTCGTTTAATTTATCCAATGAAACTTTTAATTCCTGTTCTCTTTGATATAATTCCTTTGCAATATTATTTGCTAAATAAACAATTGTAATCAATACAAATGAAAAAACAATCGAAAATAAAATTTCAAAACCAATCGTATGATCATGCATATGTTCATATATACCTTTAATATTAAAAATTGGTATAAATGAATAATGACCTAAAAATGATAGAACTGTATTAGTTAAAGATAAAATAACTGCATAGACATAAACTAAACTACCAGGAAGAATTAAACTTCCAATAATCATATGAAATACATATAAAAGGAATAAAGGAGAAAAATAGATTCCGGTTATGTAGACTAAGATCGTAAGGAAAAATAAATCCGAAGTCATCATAATTATTGAAATTTGCATACATCCCAATTTGGTAGAATGGTAGTCAGTTTTTTTATTTATTACATCAAACACAATATTGAAGGCTAATATGAGAAATGCAATTGCAATGAAAACCTGCATTTGAAAAATTGTTAATTGAAAATTGAGGAACAATTGACCGAGAATAATAAATAATATTAATAATATAACGGCAAAATATCTAAGTTTAATAAACCATATATTTCTATTTTTAATTGCTTTCCAAAATTCATCATAATGCTCTGCCCAAGCTGGTATCAAATCAAGCATAAAATTTTCACTTTTGTATTAAAGATATTCTAATAATTTGACAAATAATGAGCTGCAAATGGTTTATAATTTCATTTGCAGCTCAAATAAATTACTTACACAATATATCTTCCACGTTTTGTATAATGAGTATGTAATAATTTATGCGATGTATGTCCACAAGGTCCATCAGTTAAAAATTCTTCATAAAGACGAATAACATTAGGATTATCATGAGATTTTCTCATTTCAAGGGATTCATCTTCGGCATAAATTGCCTGAGCACGTTTTTTTCTTATTTCGGGTGTAGTTGGAATTGGTTGACCACCACCGCCTAAACAACCGCCGGGGCAAGCCATAAACTCTATAAAATGACATTCACTAAATTTTCCACCTGCTTTAATATCATCCATAATCTTTTTAGCATTGGCAGTACCGTGTGCAATTGCAACTTTAAGAGTAACACCTTTTAACCAATCCCAATTTGGAATTAAATGCTTTAATATATCAGGCACTGGTCCAAATTTATCACCAAGTGGAATTTCAACATATCTGATTCCTTCAAATCCTCTTACAGGAGTAACATTTGCATTTTCAAAAGCATCTTCAGTTTTATTACCTGTTATAAACTCATAAACGCTTCTGATAGCAGCTTCCATTACACCACCAGTTGCACCAAAAATTAATCCTGCACCGGATGCTTCACCAAATGGTGAATCAAAATCACTCTTTGGCATTTCTGGTAAATTAATTCCAGCTTCTTTAATCATTCTTGCTAATTCTCGTGTTGTCAATCCATAATCAACATCTTTATAACCACTGCTATTCATTTCTGGTCGGTTACATTCATATTTTTTTGCAGAGCAAGGCATAACTGCAACCGAAACAATATTAGCAGGATCTATTCCTACTTTTTGTGCATAAAATGTTTTTATCAATGCACCAAACATTTGTTGAGGTGATTTTGCTGATGATAAATTATCAATATATTCCGGGTAATAATGTTCTAAAAATTTTACCCATCCTGGTGAACATGAAGTAAATTGTGGTAATGCAACTTCTTCTTTTTTAACCAATGCTTTATATAATCTCAATAATAATTCTGTGCCTTCTTCAAATATTGTTAAATCTGCTGTTGTATTTGTATCAAATACTTTATCAAATCCAATTCTTCTTAAAGCTGTATTTAATTCTTTGGTTAAAGAATGACCAGCTTCCATTCCAAATTCCTCGCAAATTGCTGCTCTTGGAGATGGAGCTGTTTGAATTACAACATGTTTATTAGGATCATCAATAGCTGCCCAAATTTCATCTGAAGGATCATTTGCTCGTAATGCTGCTGTTGGACAACGATTAATACATTGACCACAATTAATACAAATTACATCTAAAAGTGGTTTATCTAAAAATGTACTTATCATTGTTTCATGACCACGATTGACAGCTTCTAAAACACCAACTTCTTGTAAATCAATACAAGTTCTTACACAGCGTTTACATAAAACACATTTACTCATATCTCTTATAACTGAATATGAAGAATTATCAACTTCATATCTTGGCTCGGTAACGTGTCCGAATGTATATGTATCCACACCATATTCTTTTGCAAGATTTTGAAGTTCACATTTTCCATTTCTAAAACATGAATAACATTCTCCGTAATGTTCACTTAAAAGCAAATCTATAATATGTCTTCTTGCTTTACGAACCATTGGTGATGAAGTTTTAATTTTTATTGGATTTGTAATTGGGAAAGCACAAGAAGCCTGAAGAGTTCTCATTCCTTCAACTTCTACAACACAAATACGGCAAACACCAGCAACACATAAATCTTCGTGATGACAAAGAGTTGGAACAGAAATACCATTCATTTTGCAAGCTTCTAGTATTGTTGTACCAAAAGGAACAGATACTTTCTTTTCATTTATTTCGATTGTAACAGTTCCACCAATTGTTGTTATATCTTTTGGTTTTTCAATAACGTGAGCTTGTTGACTGACAGGTGACCTTAAATTTGATTTACTTTCCATTTTTACCTCCGTTATTGAAAATTTCATCTTTAAAGTTTTCTATAATTGAAAGAAATGCATTCGGGCTCGATTGACCTAATCCACATTTAGAAGCAACTTGCATTGTTTTACCTAATTCCTTTAAATGATTTAGGTAATTAAATGTGAAATTGCTATTTTCAATCATTTCAACACCTTCAAGTAATTTAACATTTCCAATTCTACAGGGAGTGCATTGCCCGCATGATTCTTCAACAAAAAATTCCATAAAGTTTTTTAGAACATGCAACATATTTCTTGATTCATTAAAAATTATTATAGAACCACCAGTCGGTGCATCTTCATAACCAAGTTTTCTATCAAATTGATTTTTAGGAATGCAAATTCCGGAAGCACCACCAACCTGAACTGCTTTTGTATTTTTTGCTCCAACAATCTCAAGTAATTCATTAATAGATGTACCCCATGGTAATTCATAAACACCCGGTTTTTCACAATCACCTGAAACAGAAAATAGTTTAGCCCCGGTTGATTTATCAGTTCCGAATTTTGCAAACCAAGAACCACCTTTTGTAATAATGTGAGAAACAGCTGCAAATGTTTCAACATTATTTACAGTTGTTGGTTTTCCTAAATAACCTGTATTAACCGGATATGGTGGACGGTTGCGTGCTTCACCGCGTTGTCCTTCTAATGATTCAATTAATGCAGTTTCTTCACCACATACATATGCACCACTTCCTAATCTTATAGAAATATCAAAATCAAATCCATCTTTTCCACAAATATTTTTCCCTAACAAATTATCTTTTCTCATTGATTCAAGATAATCTTCTAAAGATTTTAACATATATTCATATTCACCACGCAGATAAACAATTCCTTTTTTTGCACCAATTGTATATCCAGCTACAACCATTCCATCAAAAATTAATTCAGGATATTCTAAAAGTAACACACGATCTTTAAAAGTTCCCGGTTCACCTTCATCTGCATTACAAACAACATATTTTTCATCAGAAATTGCAGCTGAAACTAATGTCCACTTTGTTGCAGTAGGAAATCCGGCTCCTCCTCTTCCTTTAAGTTTTGATTCACGAATTTCAAACAGAACATCTTCACGAGAAATAGTTACAACTTTTTTAATTGCTTCACCTCTGTTATATGGTGAAAATATTACACTTCCTTCACGTTTTTTATTTTCCATAATTACCTCACTTAATCTCATTCAAAATTTGGATAGCTTTTTCGGGAGTAACTTTTGAGTAAACTCTTTCATTTACTAAAAGTGCCGGACCTTGGTCACACATTCCTAAACAGTTAACATATTCAAGAGTAATTTTATTGTCTTTTGTAGTTTCGCCAAATTTAATTCCCAATTCTCTTTCAATTGCTTTTGCAATGTTTTCTTTGCCTGCTAAATCGCAAGTTATTGTTTGACATAAACGAATTATATTTCTTCCTTTGGGTTTAGTGTTTAGAAATGAATAAAATGTTATTACACTATAAACTTCAACCGGGTGAATGTCTAATAATCTTGCTACTTCCTGTTGAGCAAAATCGGGAATGAATTTATGTTTTCTTTGAATATCTTGAAGAATTGGTAAAAGTGAAGATCTTGATTTTCCATATTTGTTTACCAATTGTTCAATTTCGTCTGTCATATTATTTTTTTCAAATACTAACATTAGATACTCTCCTTCACTTTGTTAAGTAAAGCATCAACTTTATTAATTAATTGTTCGGGAGAAATTGGTTTTTCGACAAAATCATCAACCGGAACCATTTCGCTTTTGTTAAAATCCATTCCAACAGCTTTAGAAATTGAAGTGTACATTAGTATCGGGGTTGTAATTTTTTCTCTTCTAAATTTTTGAGCAAGGTAAAAACCATCGTCCGGTTCATCCATCATTACATCAAGAATAATTAAATCAGGATTATTTTCTGTAACTATTTTGTAACCATCATTTGGATTTGATGCGGTGATAATACTATGTCCTTTAGACTTGAGAACAATTGAACTTGCATCAATAATATCTGGATCATCATCGATAATAGCAATTAGTGCCATATCTTTCTCCTTTATTTAGTTTTGATTTATTGGTAAGTGAATTGTAAAAGTTGTTCCATATCCAAAAACTGAATCAACTTCAATTTTTCCATAATATGATTCAACAATTTTTTTCACTATTGATAATCCTAATCCAGTTCCGCTTATGTTTCTTGTTTTTTCATTTTTAGCACGGTAAAATTCATTAAATAATTTTTCTTTTTCTTCTGGTTTCATACCGATGCCTGTATCGCGAACTTTTATTATTAAAAAATTATTTTCCTGATGCGAAGTAATGTAAATTGAACCATCATCTTTGTTATATTTTATTGCGTTGCTTAGAAGATTTGTAAAAACTCTTGTTATTTCATTTATGTCAGCTTTTATTGATGGTAAATTTTCTTGAATATTTTTATCAATTGTAATATTCTTTTTCTTTATCTCTAATTCTAAAAATTGAATTGTTGAGTTAATTACATCTGAAATGTTAACATTTTCAATTTCTCTTTGTTTGGTTTTTAATTCCATTCGTGAAATATCTAAAAGGTCATTCACTAAATCTGTTAAGCTTTTTAATCTTACACTTGATCTTTGAAGATATTCTTTCTTTTGTTCATCAGAAATATTTAGAGATTCATCCAGAATAATATTAATAAAACCCTGAACTGCTGCAATTGGGGTTTTTAATTCGTGAGCTACCATTGAAACAAATTGAGATTTAATTAGCTCAATCTTTTTAAATTGTGTAATGTTACTAAGAATAATAACAATTCCTGCAAGACTACCATCAGGATTTGCAATTGGTGTAACTGCTGCTTCAATTACTAATTCGTTATTTGGTAGGATTTCAATTTGCTTAGTATATGTTTTGATAAGAAATTTTTCAGAAGAAATTATTTTATCATAGAGTTCAATTATTTCATTTGGAAGTTTTTGAATTACTTTATCACCAATTTTAAAATCTAAAATATTTAAATAACGTAATGCTGCATAGTTAAAATAGGTAAGTTGTCCGTCAAGATTTATTACAAGAACACCATCATTAATTGTTTTAAGAATGGTATTTAATCTTGATTTTTCATTTGCTATTTCTAAGAGTCTTTCTTCCCGTTCTTTTTTAAGACGTTCTGCTTCGAGAACTAGATTTCTTTGTTTAATTCCTTGTTCAATGTTATAGATTAATTCTTCAGGAGAGAATGGTTTTGGAATATAACCAAAAGCACCTTTACGTGTTGCTTCAATTGCAGTTTCATAACTTGCATAAGCAGTTGCAATAAAACAGATTGTATTTGGAAACTTTGATTTGATATTGGATAAAACTTCTATTCCATCAACATCTGGCATTTTTAAATCAATGACAGCAATATCAAATTCATTTGATGTTCCAATTTCAATTCCAGTTGTACCACAATCTGCAGAAACAACAGAGTAACCTTCTTCTTCTAAAAGAAGTTGGGTTGCTGCTCTTAGACTTTTTTCATCATCTACAATTAAAATATTTTTTTTCTGTAAATCTACAGACATTTATATAATTAACACTTAGTGTCAATCTTATGAATTAAAGCTTTCTATTTTAGCAATTAATTCATCAACAACAACGGGTTTGTTCAATACTCCATCACATTTAAGCCATTCTTTTTCTTCATCTGTTGCTGCACTAAATTTGTATCCGGTTTCATAAGTAGCAGATGTTAAAATAAATACTGGAATTTTTTTTCCATGTTCAGTTTTTTTAATCTTATATGAAAGAATAAAACCAGCATCCATTTGCTCCATAATCAAATCGAGAATAGCAGCATCTGGTAATTCTTTTTGAAACAGTTTAAATCCATCTTCAGAATTTTCTGCTGTAATTACCTGAAATCCTTTTGATTCTAATAAAAGTTTGTTTTGTTCAAGTAGATCAATATCGTCATCAACTAATAATATTTTTTTAATTTCTTTTGGATCCATTTTTATGTCCTTAATTCATTATTACATTTTTATTTTGATTAATTGGTAATTTAATTGTAAATGTTGTACCTAAATTTAAAGTACTTTTAACTTTAATATCACCTTTATGCATTTTAATAATTCCATAAGATATTGCTAATCCAAGTCCAGTTCCTTTTCCGATTTTTTTAGTTGTAAAAAAAGGTGTGAATATTTTTGAAATATTCTCATTGGAAATTCCACACCCTGTATCAGAAATTTCAATAATGAATTCGTTCGAGTTATTTTTAATTGTAATAGACACTTCTTTCTTGTTTGAATTTTCTAATGATTCAACAGCATTATTAATCACATTAATAAACACTTGTTTTATCTGATCTTCATCTCCTTCAATTATTGTATTTTCAATTTCATTTTTAATAATTAGTTCAACATCATAATAATCTGGATTTATTTTAATCGTATCGGCAACGCTTTTAATTGTTTCATACAAATTAAATTTTGATAACCTTAATTTATTTTGACGAGCAAAATTTAATAAGTTTGAAACAATAGATTTACATCTATTTGCTTCATCAACAATTGTTTGAATTTCTAAATTTTGTTCAGCACTACAATTTGCTTTTTCAAGTTTTCTTTTCAATAAAGAAGCATAAAGTATAATTGAACCAAGTGGATTGTTAATTTCGTGAGCAACTCCGGCGGCTAATTGACCAATTGAAGCAAGTTTTTCTGCACTATGAAGTTGTTCATGTGCATCTTGTATTTCTTGATTTGCTTTTTCAAGTTTATCAATTAAATATGGTAAACACATGTCATCTTCAGCTAAACCTTTAGCAATTGCAATCGCATAATCCCGGCAAGTATTGTAACCACATGAACCACAATTTAATTCATCACTTTTAGAATATTTATTTGTTCTTGCTAAAATTGTTTTAATCTCATCTTCGGTTGGAGTTGGTTTTCTTTGTGGTTTATAAGTGAATTTTCTATTCAGGTCTAAAAAACGAGAATTAAAAATATTACTTTGCCATTCTCTTTTATCAAATGAATTTATGTTTTCATTGATAAATGTAATCACTTTTTCTCTTTTGGAATAATAATTCAAATCGGAATCAATTGCTGGTCCATTGATACAACCTTCGCAGAATAAAATATCAACAAATTTTGATTTAATATTGCCTGCATAAATTTCTTCAAGAATTTCTTTTACTTTGTTTTTACCCTCTACAACAATTATATCTTTTTCAAGAACATCTTCTGAAATATTTGCAGTTTTTAATAACCCTCCAACTAATGGAAAAGATTTACCTATAAATGCATGTGGCGGATCAAAGTTTGAATCATCTAAATTTTCAAGGTTAATATTTTTTGCTTCAAATAATTCTTTTATTTCATTGAAAGTTAAAACTGCATCAACAGCATCATTTACTTCTTCGTCAACATATTCACTCTTTTTTGCAACACATGGTCCAATAAAAACAACCTTTGAATCATTTCCATAATTACTTTTAAGATATCTTCCCATTGCAATCATAGGAGAAACTATAGTTGCAAGTTGATTAACAAGTGGTTCATAATACTTTTCAATTAAATTATAAATTGCGGGACATGGAGAACTTATAATAGTTTGTTTATCAGAATTTTGATATAAATCTTTGTAATAATTACTTATCAAATCTGCACCAAAAGCAGCTTCTGTTACTAATTTGAATCCTAACAATTTTAGTCCAGAAACAACTTTTGAGTAGTTGTTTGGGAAAGAAGCTGGAAATGATGGAGCTATCATTGCAATTGCTTTATTAGAATTTAATATTTCATTCAAAACAATTGAAACATCACTTTTAACAGATTTTGCATTTTGTGAACATACTTTTACACAATGACCACAATTTATACATCTTTCATTTATTACAACTGCTTGCCCTTCAACAACTTTAATTGCAATAGCAGGACATTCTCTTACACAAGAGTAACATCTTTTACATTTTTGTCCTATCGTTGTAACTATTGCAAGTGACATAATTTTAATTAGTTATTATTTAATAATTTTTTTCTATCAACATAATGAGTATGAAGAATTTCATGTGCAGTATTTCCGTTCGGTTCGCCTAAAAATTCTTTATATAATTTTTTTACAGACTCATTTTCATGAGATTTACGATTTTTCATTTTAGAATCTATATCATATAATGTTTGAACACGTTTTTTAACTTTTTCCGGTTTTTGATGAATTGGTTGACCACCTCCATTAATACAACCACCGGGACAAGCCATAACTTCAATGAAATGATATTTAGATTCCCCTTTTTCAATTTCATCAAGAATTTTTGAAACGTTTCCAATTCCATTTACAACAGCAACATTTACATTCAACCCATTAATAGGAATTGATGCAGATTTAATTCCTTCCAAACCACGAACTTGTTGAAAATCAAGAGTATCTAATTCCTTTCCAGATAATTTTTCATAAGCAGTTCTTAACGCTGCTTCCATAACTCCGCCGCTGGTTCCAAAGATTGCTGCAGCACCAGTTGATTCACCAAGTGGATTATCAAAATTATCTTCCGGTAAATCGTTAAAATCAATTCCAAACATTTTAAACATTCTTACTAATTCTCTTGTTGTTAAAACAGCATCAACATCTTGCAAATGATTTTCTGATAATTCTGGTCTATCAGATTCAAATTTTTTAACTGTACATGGCATTATTGAAACAACAAAAATATTTTTAGGATCAATTCCCATTTTCTTTGCATAATATGTTTTGAGAATTGCTCCTTCCATTTCATGAGGAGATTTACAAGTTGAAACATGTTTTAATAAGTGAGGTCTGTTTTGTTCAATATATTTTACCCAACCCGGACAACAACTTGTAAACATTGGTAAATCACCATTTTCTTTTACTCTGTTTATCAATTCAGTTGCTTCTTCAATTATTGTTAGGTCTGCTGCAAAATTTGTATCAAATACTTTTTTGAATCCTAATCTTCTTAATCCTGTAACTAACTGACCAGTTGCGTTTGTGCCTAAAGGTAAATTGTATTCTTCACCAATACTTGCTCTTACAGCAGGAGCAACCTGAGCAATTACAAATTTGGATTTATCTTTAATTGCATTTATAACTTCTTTCGAATGACTTTTTTCGCGTAATGCAGCAGTAGGGCAAACCAAAATACATTGACCACAAAGAATACAATCGCTTACATTTAATCCTTTGTTAAAAGGAGTTGTAACAGTGCTTTGAAATCCTCTGTAAGTAAAATCAATAGCACCAACTTTTTGAATTTCATTACAAGTTCTAACACATCTGCCACATAAAATACATTTAGCAGGGTCTCTTTCCATTGAAGCACTGGAAATATCAATTGCATGTTCTTTCTTTTCACCTAAATAACGATGTTCGCGAATATTATATCTTTCTGAAAGATCTTGTAATTCACAATTTTTATTTCTAACACAAATCAAACAATCTTGTGGATGATTTTCTATTAATAATTCAACAATTGTTTTTCTAGCTGTTCTTACTCTTTGAGAATTTGTTTCTACTTTCATACCGTTTGCAACCGGATAAGCACAAGATGGTGTAAGTCCTCTCATACCATCAACTTCTACAACACAAATTCTACAAGCACCAGTTGGGAACATATCTTTCATATGACATAAAGTTGGAATATGAATTCCAACAGATTTTGCAGCATCAAGGATTGTCATTCCTTCTTCTGCTTTAACTTTTATATTATTTATTGTCAATTCAACCATTTTTAAACTCCTTAATTAACTTGAACTGCATCTAAACGACATGTTTCAAAACACATTCCACATTTAGAGCATTTAATTTCAATAATTTGATGTGGTTGTTTTTTATCACCAATAATTGCTTCAGTTGGACATTTTTTAGCACACAAACCACAACCTGTACAAGCTTCGGGATCGATAGTAAATGTTAAAATATCTTTACAAACTTTTGCTTCACATTTTCTTTCAAATAAATGTTCTTCATATTCTTCCCTGAAATATTTTAAACCAGATAAAACAGGATTTGGGGCGCTTTGTCCTAATCCGCAAAGTGATGTATCCTTTATAACTTCAGCTAATCTTTGTAAATGAATAATTCCTTTAAACCTTTGCAAAGGTTCATATTGAATTTTATGATGATTATAACTAACAGGAATTCGTTCAATAATTTCAAGCATTCTTTTTGTACCTTCACGACATGGAACACATTTTCCACAAGATTCATTTTGAATGAAAGTGAGAAAATATTTTGCAACGTCAACCATACAAGTATCTTCATCCATTACAACAAATCCACCAGAACCCATCATTGCACCGATACTTTTTAATGAATCATAATCAACCTCAGTATCCATTACCTCCATTGGTAAACAACCGCCTGAAGGACCGCCTATTTGTACAGCTTTAAATTTTTTATCATTTGGAATTCCGCCACCAATATCAAAAACAACATCTTTTAATTTTATACCCATCGGAACTTCAACCAACCCACTATTTTTAATTTTACCAGAAAGTGCAAAAACTTTTGTTCCCTTACTATTTTTTGTACCTATTGATGAAAACCATTGTGAACCTTTATTTATAATAGAAGGAACGTTCGCAAAAGTTTCAACGTTATTAATTACAGATGGTTTTCCCCATAATCCAGAATCGCTTGGATAAGGTGGACGAGGTCTTGGCATTCCACGTTTTCCTTCAATAGATGCTATCAATGCAGTTTCTTCTCCACAAACAAAAGCACCTGCACCTTTTTTAATTCTAATATCAAAATCAAAATCACTGTTTAATATATTTTTACCAAGTAAGCCATAATCACGGCATTTATTAATTGCATTTGTTAATCTTTCAATTGCTAATGGATATTCAGCCCGGCAATAAATAAATCCCATTGAAGCACCAATAGCATAAGCACCAATTAACATTCCTTCAATTACACGGAAAGGATCACTTTCAAGAACGGAGCGATCCATAAATGCACCCGGGTCACCTTCATCTGCGTTACAAATAA
This sequence comes from Melioribacteraceae bacterium, assembly GCA_026417375.1. Classification (GTDB taxonomy): domain Bacteria; phylum Bacteroidota; class Ignavibacteria; order Ignavibacteriales; family Melioribacteraceae; genus Stygiobacter. Next base: position 186,548 of record JAOADJ010000036.1, read on the forward strand.
TATATTTTTGATCAGCAACTTTCTTTTGAGCTATTTCCCATTTTAGTCCTGTAAGAAATCCTCCACCACCTCTTCCCTTTAATCCACTTTCTTTGACTTCTTTTACTACATCTTCCGGACTCATTAATCTAATTGCTTTATCTAATCCTTTGAATCCTCCTGCAGCAATATATTCATCAATTGATGTTGGATTTATTATACCGCTATTTTCAAGAACTATTTTAAGTTGTCTTTTAAAGAATGGGGTTTCATTTATGTTAGGAATTTTATCTGTTGATTTGCCAAAAGAGCCAAGCAACTTTTTATCATAAATATTGTTTTTGATAATATGAGTTTCAATTAAAGAAGGAACATCTTTAGGAGTAATTTCGCAATAAGAAATTCTATCTTTACCAGGAAGTTTTATATCAACTATTGGTTCTTTTGCACAAAATCCAATACAACCAGTTGGGACAATTTCTGCTATAATGTTTTTTTGTTTTAACTCATTTTCAATTGCCTGCTTAACTTTATCAGCGCCAGATGCTAAACCACAAGTTCCCATTCCAATAAAAATAATCGGAACCTGGCTATTAACATATTTCAACTCATTATAAAGATTTAAATATTTTTCTTTACAATTTTCATTTTGGTGACAAAGTGGCCCTTCAAGTGAACAAGTTACAAATAAATCACAAGGGTTATCTTTTGAATGCCAACATTGGTCACAACATTTATCAATGTAAGTTTTCATTCAACACCTACAGTTTGTTCAATTTTTGATTTTTCTTCTTTTTTATACTTACTTAAAATTTTTGGAATTTCTTTTACAGTAATTCTTCCATAATATTCTTCGTTAATATTAATAACAGGTGCAATGCTACAAGCACCAATACAAGCAACAGTTTCGAGTGTAAATAATTTATCTCGTGTCGTTTGACCAGCTTTTATACCTAATTCAGTTTCAAGTGCTGTTAAAATATTTGCAGAATTTTTAACGTGACAAGCTGTGCCACGACAAACACGAATAACATTTTTACCGAGTGGTGTTAATCTAAATTGATTATAAAATGTAGCAACTCCGTAAACAGTAACAAATGGAATTCCAACATATTCAGCAATTTGTTTTAATTGATCTTCTGGTAGATATCCAAATTCATCTTGAACATCCTGAAGTAAAGGTATTAAATAACTTCTGTCTCTTTCTGGGTACTTTGTCAAAATATGATTTTCCATCTTTTTCTCTTATTTGTTTCAAATGCTTATCTATAAATTCATTTTTAATGCCAATAAAATCTCGATTTTTAGGTCTTTTTTAAGGGTTTTATTTTATACTTTTCTTATTGAATAGAAATTTTTTATTAATGATTATTAAAGTTAAGAGTGAAATTTATTGTGATTATATCAAAATAACCTATTTTTACTTATAAAATTTTCGGGTTTTTAATGGAATTTGAAAACAACTTTTTGATAAAAAAGAAAGCAGCATGGATTTCTTTGGTTATTGGAATTTTTATGTTTGTTTTTAAGATAGTAGCTTTTTTAATTACTGATTCTACCGCTATATTTTCGGATGCTGCTGAATCAGTTGTACATGTTGTTGCCACTGCGATGGCATTGTATAGCATATATTTAAGTGCAAAACCTGCTGATGAGGATCATCTTTATGGTCATGGTAACATCGAATATTTCTCTGCTGGTGTTGAAGGATTTTTAATCATTCTTGCTGCTGTTACAATAATTTATTCATCTGCAAAAGATTTAATTTATGGTGTTGAAACTTCAAGTTTAGATGTTGGTACTTTAATTATAGCTGCTGCTAGTGTAATAAATCTTTTGCTAGGATTGTATTTAATTAATAAAGGTAAAAAAACAAATTCATTAATCTTAATTGCTGATGGTAAACATGTTTTAACAGATTCAATTACAAGTTTTGGAGTTGTATTTGGTTTATTGATTGTGTTGATTACAGATATTAAAATTTTTGACCCAATTGTTGCAATTTTTGTTGCTGCTAATATTTTATTTACAGGTTATAAATTAGTTCGTGAATCAATTGGTGGATTGATGCACGAAACTGATAAAGAAATGTTAATGTTGATTTCAGATAAATTAAAAAGTATTAAAAAAGAATATTGGATTGATATTCACCATTTGAGATTTTGGAAATCCGGTGAAAAGGTATTTATAGATTTCCATTTAATTCTTCCCTTTTATTTAACTGTTAAAGAATCACATTTAGAAGAAGAATATATTGAAAAAAATCTTTTAGAGATTTTACCAAATTCAGGTGTCAGAATTCACATGGATTATTGCAAACCAGAAGTTTGCAAATTTTGTAATTATACTTGCGATAAAAGAAGTGAAGAATTTAAAATAAATTTTGAATGGAATGAAAAAAGATTTTTAGGTGATCCGGTTTATTCAATTCCTCATGATTAACCGAAAAGATTTTTATCTTTTTCAATAACTTCTTTTTCCATTTTTAATTTGTATTCAAATAATTTTTTTTGAAGATTTTTATTATTTATAGCTAAAATTTGCAACGCTAAAAGAGCAGCGTTTTTTGCACCATCTATTGCAACTGTTGCAACTGGAACACCGGCCGGCATTTGAACAATCGATAGTAACGAATCTAATCCTTTTAATATTTTTGTTTGAATTGGAACTCCAATAACAGGTAAAGTAGTAAATGAAGCTGTCATTCCAGGTAAATGTGCTGAACCACCTGCTCCAGCTATAATAACTTTTATTCCTCTTTTACCAGCATTTTCAGCATATTCTTTCATTCTGTTTGGAGTTCGGTGTGCAGAAACAATTTTTGATTCAAATGGAATATTAAATTCCTTTAACACTTCAATTGCTTTTTCCATTACAGGAAAATCCGAATCACTTCCCATTATTAAGCCTATTTCAGGTTTTTTGTTCATAAATAATTCCTAGTAAATTATTTTTTTTTCTAAAGATTTTGCTTGCTTTAATAATTCATTTTTGTTTTTACCAACTAATGTAATATGACCTAGTTTTCTCCCCTTTCTTGATTCTTCCTTCCCATAAATATGCACATGCGCGTTTTTATTTTTAAGAGCATCTTCAATGTTTTTGGGAAAATTTAATCCATTAGTTTTTCCTAATAAATTTATCATTACAGCACTTTTATCAACCATTTCTGTTGAACCAAGTGGCAAATCGAGAATGCTTCTAATATGATTTTCAAATTGAGAAGTTACACATGCTTCAATTGTGTAATGGCCAGTATTATGTGTTCTTGGTGCCATTTCATTAACTAATATTTTATTTTCTTTTGTCAGAAAAAATTCTATTCCAAATACACCAAAACCATTTACTGCTTTTACACATTTAATAGCAATTGATTTTACTTTTTTAATTAATTCATTATTGAGAATTGCCGGAGCAATAACTAAATGACATATATTATTTTTTTGAATTGTCTCAACAACCGGATAAGTTTTTATTTCTTTACTGTTTCTTACAACAATTATTGCAAGCTCTTTTTTAAAATCGATAAATTCTTCAGCATAAAGTTCTGAATGTCTTTTTGAAAGTTTTTCTATTCCTTCTTTAAAGGATGATTCACTTTTAACTATAAAATTTCCATAACCATCATAACCCAATTTTCTAGATTTAATTACAAATTTTTTTCCTAAAATTTTTGTGTAATCGTCATATTCAGAATTGATATTTATCTTAATAAATTTTGCTACAGGTATTTTATTTTTCTTTAAAGTTTCTTTTTGAATAAATTTATCCTGAATAAGCGAAATTGTTTTTGAGGAAGGAATTACTTTTTTGCCAAGTTGTTCTAAAAATTCTAATTGATGATAATCTACGAATTCATTTTCTAAAGTTATAATTGAGGAAGAAAGTGAAAATTTTTTTAACAATTTATAATCATCAACCCAGCCAACAAATTCTTTATGAGTTAACTGTCCTGCTGGTGAATTAATTGTTTTTTCAAGAATTGCAATTTCATAGCCAAGTTTATAAGCCTGAAGAGCTGACATCCGGGCAAGTTGACCGCCACCTAAAATTCCTATTGTAACTTTTTCTGTCATTTTATCTAAAATTGTTTTATAAAAGATAAAATGAAGAAACGATATATCAAAAATTTGTTTTTATTTTCTGTTTATTGAACCAACACCAGAAATATTAGTTTTAACTTTTGCCGGATTACCATAATAATTTATTGAACCAACTCCAGAAACTGAAGCATTAATATTTTCTTTTGCAAAAACATTCGCAGATGCAGCACCACTAACAGAAATCTCAACATCATTAGCCCGCAACTCTTTTGCTTCGATACTTCCAGCACCTGATAAATCTGCAATTAGTTTATCAACTTCTCCATTTAAGTTTAATGAACCAGCTCCACTTAAATTAACTTCAAACAATTCCTCTTTCAAATTATTTATTTGGACACTATTTGCACCAGAAACATCAACAAAATTTAAACTTGGTGTTGTAATTAATATTTTAATTTCTCTTCTTGGAGATAAACCCTTTTTTGATTCAATTATTAAAGTTCCATCAATTATATCTGTTTTTATTAACGGCAAAAGATTTTCTTCAGCTTGAATTTTTAATGAGGGATTTTTTCCAACTTCTACTTTTACATTATAAATTCCACTTATTTCAAGTCTATCAAAACTTTCAATTGTTCTTTTTTGAGTTGTAATTTTACCATTTCCACGAACACCCCAAAATGTACATCCATTAAAAAATAGAACTGTTAATAAAAAAAACATCATAATATTCTTATTCATAATTACACCCGGTTTTTATAGTTTTAGACGAAAGAAATTATAAAAAGTTAGCTAATTATTTTTATAGTGAACTTAACTTCTTATTTTAAACTACGAAAATAAAATAACAATTATAGTAATTATGGGTTTCTTTACTGGCGATCAGGATTTAAACAAACTACAACAGGAAGCATTCGACCATTTATGGAATGGACGTTTTCGAATTGCTTTACCAATTGCAGAAAAATTATTTTTATCAAGACCAGATGACAGCGACGCAGCAATTTGTTATGCCTGGGCTTTACTTGAAAATGGAAATCCAATCAAAGCACTTGAACTTGCAAATCTTGCAGTTGAATTAAAAGGTGATTCTACAAAAGCAAGAGTTTACCGAGCTTATTTACTTTCACGTATGAGTATTTTTGAAGGAGCAATTGCAGATTTAGATATTGCCATTGAAAAAGAAAAAGATGAATTAGCATGGTCTTATTTAAATAAAGCACGCTCACTAGCTGGATTACAAAAATTTGATGATGCTAATCACTTATTAGATTTAGCTTTAATAATTGATGATTATAATCATAAAAATTGGAAAGAGCTAAAATATTTTTTAGAAAAAGCAAATGAAATTAAATCATTAGATATTAGTAAAGAAAAAGAAAAAATTCCTTCATTAATTGAATTATCAAATCAGGCAATAAAATCAAAAGAATATTGGTTTTCTCTTTTTACCGCAAGAAAAATTTTGGAAGTTGAAGAAAATCCGAATGCAGAAATAATTGAACTAGAGTCAATGTTATATTTATTCCAAATTAAACCTGCACTTAAAAAAGCAGAAAATATAAAATCGAAATTCTCCAATAATGATTTATTTAACAAAGTTTATAGTTTAATAAAAAAATTTAGTGAACTTGAACAAGAAGATGATTATACTTTCGATAAAAAGAAAAAGAAAAACAAAACAAAGTTTACAACACAAATTGATGAATCGATTTCTTTCATTACTGAATCAAAATTTTATCCAAATGAATATGTAGATATTTTTTCAATAAAAATTTTTAATGTTGAAGAAGAACAAACTACTAATAATAGAATCTATTATTCACAATTTGATTTCAATACAAAAACATTTGGTGCCGAAGTTATTTTTAACAATTTATTTTATAATAAATCTGATAAAATTTTTGATGCAACAGCTATTTGGTATTTCAATGATTTTGAAGTTTATAAAAACAATTTCAAAATAAATATTAAAAAAGAATGGGATTCTGTAATATTTGTTCAAACATTTAACAAATCAAAAATTGATTTCAAAAAAGGACAAGCTAAAGTTGAATTTTATATTAACAATTTCAAAGTAGGTGAAAAATATTTCATTATAAATAGCCAATCAATTCCGGAAGAAGAAAAAGTTACTTCAAATTCAATTTCGCAAGATGAAGAAAAGCCTAAAACTAAAACTTTTACAAAAAGAGAAGTAAGACCATTAAATGAATTAATTGATGAATTAAATTCATTTACTGGTTTAAGTAGCATTAAAGAAGCAATAAAAAATTTCATTGCATACCTTGAATTTATTAAAGAAAGAAAAAAGCTTGGACTAAAAGCAGATGAAAACATTTCAGTAAATGCTGTTTTTTTGGGAAATCCCGGAACAGGAAAAACAACAATAGCAAGAATGCTTGGAGATATTTTTTATGCGATGGGGATTTTACCAAGTGGTCATGTTGTTGAAGTTGATAGAGCTGCATTAGTTGGAGAATATGTTGGTCAAACTGCACAAAAGACTGAAAAAAAAATCAATGAAGCTATTGGTGGAGTTTTATTTATTGATGAAGCATACACTTTGGTAAAACAAGGTGCTTCAAACGATTTCGGACAAGAAGCAATTGATATTTTACTTAAAAGAATGGAAGATCGTAAAGGTGAATTTGTTGTAATTGTTGCAGGTTATCCAGATGAAATGAATTTATTCCTAAATTCAAATCCGGGCTTAAAATCAAGATTTACACATACATTTGTTTTTGAAGATTATTCACCAGATGAATTGATTGAGATTTTTGAAAAAATGATTATCAAAGAGGATTATGTTATTACTGAAAATGCAAAAGAAATTTTAAAGAAAGAATTAATTAATATTTATAGAAAACGTGATAAATCATTTGGCAATGCTCGGTTAATAAAAAGACTATATGAAAATTGTAAAATCAATTTAAGCAAAATTTGCTTGCAGCTAAAAGAAGAAGAAAGAACAAGAGAGGCTTTAACTACTTTTACCGAAGAAGTTATTTTACAAAGTTTTTCAAAAAGCAAAACAAAAGAAGTAAGAATTTCAATAAATGAAGAAATACTTTCTGAAGCTTTAAAGGAATTAGAAAATCTTGTTGGTTTAAAGAACATTAAAAAAGAAATTGATAACATGGTAAAACTAGCAAGATATTTACATGAGCAAGGCGAAGATTTATCTAAAATATACTCCGAACATATTTTGTTTTTAGGAAATCCCGGAACCGGAAAAACTTCAGTAGCTCGCATTTTTGGAAAAATATATTCAGCACTTGGAATTTTACCTAAAGGGCATTTAGTTGAAACAGACAGACAAGGTTTAGTTGCCGGATTTGTTGGGCAAACTGCAGAAAAAACTACTCGTATTATTGATTTAGCAATTGGTGGAATGTTATTTATTGATGAAGCTTATTCACTAATTAAACCAAATGATTCTGGAAGCGATTTTGGTAAAGAAGCTATAGATATATTATTAAAAAGAATGGAAGATGATCGTGGTAAATTTATTGTAGTTGCTGCTGGTTATACAGATGAAATGAATAAATTTATCTCTGCAAATCCCGGAATAAAATCAAGATTCAGTAAATCATTTATTTTTGAAGATTACACTCCTGCTGAATTATTGGAAATTGTTCATCGTTCGTTAAATAAAGAAAATAAAAAATTAAACACAGAAGCAGAAAAATTATTATTAAAACACTTTGAATTAATTTATAAAAACAGAGACAAAAAATTTGGTAATGCAAGAATAGTTAGAAATATATTGGAAGCAATTAAACAAAAAACATTATTAAGATTAGCAGAAACACCATCAAATCAACGAAATGATGAAAATATTTTGACAATTGAAACAGAAGACATTCAAGAAGTTCTAAGTCGTGAAGTTGAAGCAAAAAGTTATCAGGTAAAAGGAGATCCATTAAAATTACAAGATGAAATTAATGAATTGAATAATCTTGTTGGACTTGAAAATGTAAAACAAGAAATTTTCAAACTCATAAGCTTTGCAAAAATTTCAAAACTTAAAAAAGAACAAGGTTTAGAATCACCAGAGAGAAATTTAAATTCCATTTTTATTGGCAATAATGGTGTTGGAAAAAGAACAATTGCAAAATTATTAGGAAAAATTCTTAAAGAACTTGGGACTTTAGAAAAAGGTCATGTTTTAGAAGTTGACAGAAAAGATTTTATTGCCAGCTATCAAGGTCAAACAGAAATTAATACAAACAAAATTCTTCAACAAGCTTTTGGTGGAATTTTATACATTAAAGATGCTACTTCTCTTTTCCAGAATGATGAATATTCTAAAGAAGCTGTCGATACTCTTTTAAAAGGCATTGAATATTACAAAGGAAAACTAATTTTAATTCTTGCCGATAAAAAATTTAACTTTGAAAAAATTATTAGTCATAATTCAAAATTGAAAAGTCTTTTACCAAACATTTTTTATTTTGAAGATTACTCACCAAGACAATTACTTGCAATTGCATTTTCATTAGCAGAAAAAAATGGATACATTCTTGATGAAGGTGCTTTACAAGAATTAATGGATTTATTTATTGATATTTATAACACACGCGATCAGAATTTCGACAATGGTAATTTTGCAAAACATATTTTATTCAAAGCAATTACAAATCAAGAGGAAAGAATTTTTTCAATCTATGAAAAAGAAGATGTTGATCTAAAAACTATTACACTGGAAGATGTTGAAAAAATAAGAGATACATTAAAATAATTTATTTTGATTGATATAAACTTTCTGAAATTTTTCCTGCTAATGTAATTGTTAATTTTCTTGATATTAATCTCGAAGAAACTGCCAGAATTTTATTATAAAAGCCATCAACAACACTTGGTTTCTTTCCTAAAGCTTTTAATGTAGTATCAACAACATTTCTGCTTGTTCTTGGAAAAGGTCCCATAGTTGATTTAGCAACTAAATGAAATTCCGTTTCAGTTCCACCTGGATTAACTGTGACAACATCAATATTATGTTTTTTCAATTCATACCAAAGAGCATCACCCAAATATGCATCAAAAGCTTTTGTTGCTGCATAAACTGCAGTTGTTGGTGTTGGTTGAAAAGCAACTATACTTCCTAGAAATATTAATGCACCTTTTTTTCTTTCAATCATTTTAGGAAGAATTTTGTGTGTCAAAATTACTGGTGCAATGCAATTAACCTTAACCATTTTCACATTATCATCAATATTAGACTCAATAAAATCTTTTCTGTAACCAAAACCGGCATTATTAATTAAAATTCCTATTTCTTTATCGTTTATTTGATTTTCTATTTTTTCGTAAAAATTATTTTCAGATAAATCAACTTCGATTGGTAAAACAATATTTTGAAATTTCGATTCAAGTTCATTTTTGAGTTTTAATAATCTATCGAAACGACGAGCAATTAAAATAACATTCAACCCAAGTTCAGAAAATTTTCTAGCAAATTCTTCCCCAATTCCAGATGAAGCACCGGTTATTAAAACCCATTTGCCATATTTTTCAGAGAAGTTTATCATATCATTTCACTCAATAATTCTTGACGAGGTTGAGGTATAACAACTTTATTAACTAATAAACCTTTATCTGCAATTAATTTGGCACCGGAATCAACAGCGCTTGTAACAGCAGCAACTTCACCGGTTAATGTGCAAAATGCTTTTCCACCTAATGCCATAGCTAAACGGATTTCAATAATTTTAACATTAGCTGCTTTAACTGCCGCATCAGCGCCCTCAATTAATGATGCTACAGAAAATGATTCAATAATTCCAAGAGCTTCAAGCATTTCGATATTTGAATGACCTGATAAAGCCGGGAAAATATCTTTATGAACATTAGGAATTACAAAAGTGTCTATAACTGCAAAATCTATTTGTTGAGCTGCTCTATCAACTGCTGCCTGAACTTCAGCTACTTCTCCACCAATTAAAACCATGTATTTTCCACTGCAAATTGTTCTTGAAACAATTAATTGAACATTTGAAGTTTTTAACATTATATCAGCTGCTTGCATTCCAGCTGCAATACTTGTTAATTCAATTAATCCAAGTGAATTCATTTCCATATTAAACCTTTATGATGATATTTTAATATAATTTTCATTAATGTGAGTTACTTTACCATTGATTGATGCATGAATATTTGCACCAAGTTTTCCCTCTTCAACTGAAGCAATTAAATCTCCTTTTGAAACTAAATCCCCTAATTTAACTTTTGGAATAGCAGGTGAACCAACATGTTGTTTCAAAAATATTTTTACTTCATTTGGATTTGGATAATTATTTATAAATGGTGTATGTTTTTCATACTTGAGTAAATCTAATTTTTTCATAAGTTGTTTCAGAGGTACTCTTCTTCCATCTTTCATTGGATGAACTTTAACTTCTTTTTTCTGTTGATATTTAATTCCCATTTTTCTTAGTTCAACTTTACCTTGATCGCATGCTTCTCGTGGATATAAATCTTCGGGACAAGAATAAAGAGAACATAAACCGCATGAGCAACATAAATCAGCATATTGATTCCAGACTGCTTCGCCAATTGTAGTAAATCCTAAAGATCGCATTACTTTGTGTGGCTGAACATCATAACCTAAAAGATATCGGGGACAAAATTCAGTGCAATAACTACATTGGTCACATGCAGATTTACCAATTCTATTCATATCTTGTAACGGTCTAGAATTTCTTTTAATTAAATAGTGATCAATGGGAAGAATAATAATTCCGGCAGTTGTTTTGGTAACTACTTCATCTGAATCAAATGTTAACTTTCCCATTAAAATACCACTAACAAAAATTCCAAATTCTGAAGTAGTAACACCACCAACATGTTTAATTAAATCTTTGAAACTTGTTCCGATAGGTGTAAAAAATGAAGATGGATTTTTAACTAATCCGGTTACTGTAACAAATTTTTCAGTTACAGGAATATCATTAATCGCGTTTGAAATATTAAAAAATGTTTCAACGTTATTAACAACACATCCAACATCAAGTGGTAAACCATGAGGTGGAATTAATCTTTTTGTAGCAGCATAAACTAATTCATATTCATCACCGCTTGGATAAAAATCACCAAGTTGTGTTATTTCTATTTTTCCGTTATTAATATTTTTTTCAACTATTTCAATTGCTTTAGAATTTTTAGCTTTGATACCAAAGTAACTTTTTTTAGCTGAAGTTTGTTTTAACATAACTTCAACACCATTTAAAATTTCCGGTGCAAAGTTGCACATTAATTCATAATCTTTATGTATTAATGGTTCACATTCAGCTCCATTAACCAAAACAAATTCTACTTTTGATTTTGCTTTTATATGAGTTGGAAATCCGGCTCCTCCTGCTCCAACTACTCCAGCATTAAAAATTTTTTCTACAATATCCATAATTATTTTCTCTTTATTACAACAATAGTTTTATCATCCTGATATTTACTTTCTGATGTACTGAATTTAATTACATCTTCAATAATTAATAAAGCAATTTCTTTTGGTGATTTTTCAAGATTATCTAAAAAAACTTTAGCTAATCTTTCTTCACCATAAAACTCAAATTTATCATTAGCTGATTCAACAACTCCATCAGTATAAATTAAAAGAATATCACCACTATTAAAATTAACATGATCAGTTTCAAATTTAGCATTTGGGGCTGGACCTAAAAGCGGTCCAGTTGGATTTAAATAAATAATTTCATTACGATTTTTTTTATAAAACATTGGTGGATTATGACCTGCGTTTGCGAACAAGAATAAACCTTTTTTATCATCAGAAATTTCACCATAAAATAATGAAGCAAATTTATCATCACTAAAAATTTTGTTTACAAGTTGATTCATTTGGGACATCATTGGAGAAATTTTTATTTGAAAATTACTTGCCATTCTTAATGCACCTGAAATATACATTGCCTCGGCAGCAGCACCTAATCCTTTTGATGCAGCATCTCCAACAACAATTCCAATTCTATCTTCTGTTTCACCAATTTTTAAATAATCGTAAAAATCTCCACCAACTATTTGTGCTGGAATTGTTACACCAAATATTTCATATTGATAAAATTTATATTGATGTTCGGGAAGAATACTTCTCTGAATTTGTTTTGCTTTATCAATATCTTCAATTAAATTTTTTTGTGATTGGTGCAAATATCTTTCATTTAGTTTTGATGTTAATACTGTTGCTACAATATTTAACGTATCACGTAAATCATCTCCAATCATATCACTATTAACTGCTAATAAAAATTCATAATACCTTTTTTCACCAATCTTAATTTTTTTTCCAACACCCGAAGCCGAATATTTAAGTATTCCTTTGCTAATTAATGTTTTATTAGTTTCTTCAGCTAATATTGTTCTTTCTGAACTTACTTTATCAAAAAATGGATAATCTCTCAGTGGAAGTAAAAAATCTTCATTTATTTTTTGGACTTTACCTGTTTGAAACAAAAGTTTATAAGCTTTTTTCTTTGTATCAAGTTTCCAAATTCTTCCACCTGTTAATTTAATTTCTTCACTTTCAATTATTTGTTTTAAAACATCAATTAATAATTCGTTTTCAGAATTATAATCTTTCGATGCAATGTTTGCGATAGTTCGATATAATTTTTTTTGTTCCATTATTCAGAATAATATTTAATAAATTTTAATAAAACTTCTTTACATACTTCGTTAAATTCATTTGAAGTAAATGAATTCATAATACTATTTGAAGTTGGTCTATACACTCCTTTTGCAACATAACCACCTCCTTCAAAAACTCCAATTTCATTTTTATATTTTTCATCATTAGGAGTTGGAACAGGTGTATCTTTTTTAACTAAATGTTTCCACTTAGTTTCAAAATTAACTAAGGTTGTAAGATTTGGCTCCCAGGGTTCAACATCAGGCGGATACATATCTTGATAAGTATTATCATAACCATACTCATCCCCTAAACCAGCAAGACCATGACCAAGTTCGTGAATAAAAATTTGATTAGCCCTTTTATCATAAGCACTTGTCATTGAATAAAAATTATAGATAGCACCACCACCATATTTTTCCGTGTTTACTAATATATAAATCTGATCGTAAGGGACATTTGCTGCAACATTTCTTACTTGATGAAAATCGTTTGTCATTAAATATCTTTCACTATCAAATGTATAAAAATTTGAATTCAGTAAAGTTTGTTTCCAAATGTTTTGTCCAGGAATATCTGTTCCGCTTTCTGTTGATGGAGCTTCTACTCCCCAAACATTTATTTTATCTTTATTTTCTTTAAATGGTGAATATTCAAATAGATAAGTTGTAAATCTTTTACAATCATCTTCAAATTTTTTCATTTCATCTTTTGAATAACCTTCGGGAATAAAAACAAGATCAAGTTTTTTTGATGATTCACCTGAATAATGCACTTTAAATGATTTATATGGTGCAATTTTTTCTTTAACTATAAAATAATTTTGAGGATTTATTTCCATTTCAAATATTTTTTGAAATATATTTTTTTTATCACGTCTATCAATCTCTAATTTTATTTTTTCTTTTGGATAAGGAATTAAAACCGAACCTGAAAAACTTTTAGTAACGTTTTTGGATTCTTCTGTTGTTTGCCATTCCTGATACAAAGTTGAAAAACCTTTAGAATAAATTAGTTTGTTATCTTTAACTGAAAAAACTTTTAATAAGTAATAACCATAATTAAATGGGTCAATTAAATTTTTTGGGTTGCCACTCCATTCACCTTCTTCAATTAATCTATCAAAAGAAATTGTTTCATTAAATCTGTTACCTGTATGAAAAAAATCAAAACGCAAAGTTTTGTTTTCAAAATATTCATCAAATTTTATTTGAGCAAATAATGAAGATGTAAATAATAACGCAATAATTATTTTTTTCATTTTTTCACCTCAGGAATTTTTCTTGAACCGGGTTTAATTAATTCTATACCTTGTTTGCATAATGGGCATTCTTCCGATAAGAATGAAACTACATCAAGTTTAACTGTACTAAATTGAGGAACTCCAAAATTAACTTTACCATTACTTCTATCAACAATAAATCCAACTCCGGAAACAATACCACCATTTTGTTTAACAATATCAATAATTTCGAAAACTGAACCACCGGTAGTTACAACATCTTCACAAACTAAATATTTTTTTCCTTCTTCAATTTTGAATCCACGTCTTAATGTTAAATTTTTATCCTCACGTTCTGCAAAGATAAATTTTTTATTAAGTTGACGGGCAACTTCTTGACCAACAACAATACCACCAATTGCCGGTGCAATAACAACATCGATTTCATAGTCTCTGAAGAAATCAGCAATATGTTCACAGATTATTTTATTGTATTCCGGATATTGTAAAACCAATGCACATTGAAAATATTGATTACTATGTCTTCCAGATGTTAATAAAAAATGCCCATTTAAAAGGGCATTTGTTTCATAAAAAATTTCTAGAATATTTTGATTTTTCATTAAAATAATTTCTCTATTTGTTTAACAAGTTCTATATCTTTGTTTGTAATTCCACCTTCACTATGAGTAGTAATTATTACTTTTATTTTATTCCAAGAATGAAGGAAAAAATCAGGATGATGATCCATCTTTTCTGCAATAAAGCCAATTTTAACCTGAAGTGAAATTGCATCTGAAAAATCTTTACATATAAATTCTTTTATTAAAGAATTGTTTTCAACATTCCATCCTTTAAGATTTTTTAATTCATCTTCTATTTCATTTTTTGATAGTAACATAAAACTTATCAATTATATTTTTTCTTCAGCATCTTTATGAATTTCTGTTTCTCTATCTTTACTATTGATAAATGCAAGTTCATCTTTAGCAACATCATGAGTAACAATAATTTTATCACCTTCTTTGAAATTATTTAAAAGTAATTCTTCTGCAAGTGGATCTTCAATATATTTTTGAATAGCACGTTTCAAAGGTCTTGCTCCAAATTTAGGATCGAATCCTTTTTCAGCTATAAAATTCAAAGCCGATTCATCAAGTTCAATTTCAATTTTATTTGTATTAAGATTTTTAATTAAATCCTTCATTTCAATTAAAGTTATTTTCTTAATATCATCTTTATCAAGACTTCTAAACACAATAGTTTCATCAATTCTGTTTAAGAATTCTGGATTAAATAATCTTTTCATAGCATCTTCAACTGTGTTTTTAAGTTTAGCATACAAATCTTCATCTGACTCACCACCAAAGCCAAACCCACCAGTTGATTTAATATCTTTTGTTCCTACATTTGATGTCATAATTATAATTGTGTTTTTAAAATCAACTCTTCTTCCTAAACTATCTGTTAAAATTCCATCATCAAGAACTTGTAGTAAAAGATTAAATACATCCGGATGAGCTTTTTCAATTTCATCAAATAAAACTACAGAATAAGGTTTTCTTCTGACACGTTCTGTCAATTGACCACCTTCTTCATAACCAACATAACCGGGAGGTGCACCTACTAATCTTGACACTGCAAATTTTTCCATATATTCACTCATATCAATCCTGATTAAAGCCTCTTCGCTATCAAATAAATAACGTGCTAATTCTTTTGCCAATTCAGTTTTACCTACTCCTGTTGGTCCTAAGAAAATAAATGTTCCGATTGGTTTAGTTGGACTTTTCAATCCTGCTCTTGTTCTTCTGATTGCTTTAGTAAGTTTAATAACAGCTTCATCTTGTCCAACAATTCTTGATTTAAGAGCATCTTCCATCTTCATTAATTTTTCTGACTCTGCCTGAACAACACGGGTTACCGGAATACCGGTCATCATAGAAACAACTGTTGCAATATCATCTTCAGTTACATCATAAATAATGTCTTTAGTTTTTGCATCCCATTCTCTTTTAGCAATTTCAAGATCATTTTGTAAATTCTTTTCCAGATCGCGAAGACGGGCAGCTTCTTCAAAATCTTGCTGTTTAACAACCTGAATTTTTTGTTGTTTTACTTTTTCAATTTCTTCTTCAAGTTTCAAAATTTCTTCGGGAACAGTAAAATTTCCCATGTGAACACGAGAACCAGCTTCATCAATTACATCAATAGCTTTGTCCGGGAAATAACGATCTGTAATATATCTTTCACTCATTCTTACAGCATGTTCGATTGCTTCTTTAGAGTAACGAACATGATGATGTTGTTCATACTTAAATTTAATACTTTCAAGAATTTGAATAGTTTCTTCTGCAGATGGTGGATCAACCATAACTTTTTGAAAACGTCGATCTAAAGCACCATCAGTTTCAATGTATTTTCTGTATTCATCTAAAGTTGTTGCACCGATACATTGAATATCACCACGAGCTAAAGCAGGTTTAAACATATTAGAAGCATCAAGCGAACCTGAAGCTCCACCAGCACCAACAATTGTATGCAATTCATCTATAAATAAAATTACATCATCGGCTTTTTCTAATTCTGTCATTAAAGCTTTCATTCTTTCTTCAAACTGACCACGATATTTTGTACCAGCAACTAAACCGGCTAAATCCAAAGTAACTATTCTTTTCTCTTGTAAAATTCTTGGTACTTTTTTCTGAACTATTCTTACCGCTAATCCTTCAGCTATCGCTGTTTTACCAACTCCGGGTTCACCAATCAAAACAGGATTATTCTTTTTCCTTCTACTTAAAACTTGAGCAACTCTTTCAATTTCTTTTTCTCTTCCTATAACAGGATCAAGTTTGTCTTCAGTTGCAAGTTTAGTTAAATCTCTACCAAAGTTATCTAATACTGGTGTTTTTGTTTTTTCCGGTTTTTTAGTTGACTGAAATTGTTGAGGTTTAGAAAATGATTTACTTCCACTTTCACGATTAGCAAGTATATCGTTTAGTTCTGCTCTTGCATTTTCGTATGTAACATTGAATTGATGTAAAATTTGAGTTGCTATATTATCTTCATCTCTTAATAATGAAAGTAAAATATGTTCTGTTCCTATTACATCTGATTTATAAATTTTTGATTCGATTTGAGTAATCTTTAAAACTTTTTCGGCTTGTTTTGTAAGTGGAATGTTGCCAATAGTCAAAGTTCCGCCAGAAGCACGAACAGTATCTTCAATTGCTTTTTTAAGTTTTACTAAATCAACATCAAGATTTCGTAAAATTCTTACAGCAACACCTTGACCTTCACGAATAATTCCAAGAAGAAGATGTTCGGTGCCAATATAATCATGCCCTAATCTTAAAGCTTCTTCACGACTAAGTCTTATAACCTCTTGCACTCTTTCAGAAAAATTTCCTTCCATATAAATTCCTTTTTTATCACTTTAACAAATAATTTCATTAAATAGTTGCTCAAATATAAACAGAGGTTTACCTCATATCAAGAAATTATAAAAAAGGTTTTTGTTTGATTAATCTTATTAATATTTTAGTAATAGAATTAATTATCAGGAGAAAAGATGGAAGCTTTAACGGGATTATCTGTTGTTGTCATTTTTGCTGCAATATTTGTTTTATTCTTAATATTATATTTCGTTCCGATTGGTTTATTCATAACCGCATATTTCTCTGGTGTAAAGGTAAAAATATTTCGCGATTTAATTGGAATGCGATTAAGAAAAGTTTCACCACAAATAATTGTAAGAAATTTAATTAGTGCAACCAAAGCCGGAATTAATCTTACTACTTCAATGTTAGAAGCACATTATTTAGCTGGTGGAAATGTAACAAATGTTGTTAATGCATTAATTTCTGCCAATAAAGCAAATTTAGATTTAGGTTTTGAAAAAGCTTCTGCAATAGATTTAGCAGGTCGCGATGTTTTAGAAGCAGTGAAAATGTCTGTTAATCCAAAAGTTATTGAAACACCAATGGTTGCTGCAGTAGCCAAAGATGGAATTCAGCTTAAAGCAATTGCAAGAATTACAGTAAGAACAAATTTAGAAAGATTAGTTGGTGGTGCTGGAGAAGCAACAATATTAGCAAGAGTTGGCGAAGGAATTGTATCAACAATTGGTTCAAGTGATTCTCATAAGGAAGTTTTAGAAAACCCTGATAAAATTTCTAAGGTTGTATTATCAAAAGGACTGGACGCAGGAACAGCATATGAAATTCTTTCAATTGATATTGCTGATGTTGATGTAGGTTCAAACATTGGTGCTATTTTACAAGCAAATCAAGCTGAAGCAGATTTAAAAGTAGCAAGAGCTAAAGCTGAAGAAAGAAGAGCTGCTGCTGTTGCTTTAGAACAGGAAATGAATGCAGAAGTTGCTCGTATGCGTGCTAAAGTTGTTGAAGCTGAATCTGAAGTTCCACGTGCTATTGCTGAAGCATTTAGAAATGGAAATCTTGGTGTTATGGATTATTATAATCTGAGAAATATTCAAGCAGATACTGAAATGAGAAATTCAATAGCAAAACCTGAAGATAAAAAAGAGCAAAATCCTAATGGATGATATTATTAGAATAATAGTTTTTCTTTTCTTTGTTTGGAGTATTATTGGTGGTTTAACTTCAAATAAAAATAAAAAGAAAAAAACACCAGCTCAAAGAATACCAAACAATTACAGAGGCAAAGTGAACAGACCTTTGCCTCCTACTTCGAAACCACCTGAAGAAATTTTGGAAGATTTGTTTGGTTTTAAAATTCCTAAGAGCGATGAACAATATGAATCGTATGAAAATAAAGATTTAGAAAAAGAAGTTGAAGATTTAGAATCTACTAAACAAACTATGACACAATGGAATATTGATTATGATAAATTAACAGCACTTGAGAAAGAACAAAAAAATTTGACCGTTGATGTTTCAGATATTAATTATAGTCAAAAGAAAGTTTCTCCAACAAATGAAATAGTAAACAAAATAAAAAACAAGTCATCTTTGAAAGATGCAATTATCATTTCTGAAATTCTTAACAAACCCAAAGCGCTTCGTCGTTAATGGCAAAAAAATATATACTTAAAAAAGATTCTTCGATTCAAGAAATTCAAAAAGTTGAAAAAAATTTTTTAATTAATTATCACAACGAATTAAACCCGGCACAATATGAAGCTGTATCTGCTGTTGAAGGTGCTTATTTAGTAATTGCAGGTGCAGGAAGTGGAAAAACCAGAACTTTAGTTTATCGTGTTGCAAGATTAATTGAATTGGGTTATGATCCATCATCAATTTTATTGTTAACATTTACAAGAAAAGCAGCAAAGGAAATGATGGATCGTGCATCAATTCTTTTAGATAACAGATGCTCTAAAATTAATGGTGGAACTTTTCATTCTTTTGCAAATCTTACATTAAGAAAATATGCTAAAGCTGTTAACTTAGATAATGGATTTACAATTTTAGATCAAAGTGATAGTGAAGATGTAATAAATCTTATTCGCTCTCAATTAAAAATTTCTCAACTCAAAAAAAGATTCCCGAATAAATCAACAATTTATAATGTAATAAGTTTAAGTGTTAACACAGGCAGAAGTATTGAAAGTATTCTTGAAGATGATTTACCACATTTTGTTGAATACACAAATAAAATAATTGACATTAACAAAGTTTATCAATCATACAAAAGAAAAAATAATTTACTTGATTATGATGATTTACTTATTTATTTGAAATATTTTCTTTTCGAAAATTCAACTGCAACAAAATCATTTTTAAATACAATTAATTTTGTAATGGTTGATGAATATCAAGATACAAATAAAATACAAGCCGAAATAATTCAAGGTTTAGCACAAAGGAATAATAATGTAATGGTTGTAGGTGATGATAGCCAATCAATTTATTCTTTTCGTGGAGCGAATTTCAAAAACATAATGGAATTTCCAAAACTATTTTCTAATGTAAAAATTATTAAACTGGAAGAAAATTATAGAAGCACACAAGAGATTTTGAATTTTGCTAACCACATAATTGAACAGGCTGTAGAAAAATATCCAAAATTTCTTTTTACAAAAAAAATTGGTGGCGAATTACCTGGTATAGTTTCAGCAGCAAATCAAAATATGCAATCACGTTTTATTACAGAAAGAATTTTAGAATTACGTGAAGAAGGTATTCCATTAAACGAAATAGCAGTTTTGTTTCGCTCTTCTTTTCATTCTTTCGATTTGGAAATTGAATTAAATAAAGCAAATATTCCATATCAAAAATTTGGTGGAATGAAATTTATTGAAACAGCTCACATCAAAGATGTACTTGCGTTTTTACGTATTGCTGCAAATCCAAACGATTTTGTTAGTTGGTATAGAGTGTTACTCCTTCACGATGGAATTGGTCCTAAAAAAGCACAACAAATTATTGATGCAATAAATCTTGGTAAATTTTCAATTTCTGTTCATCCAGAAAAAATGTTAACAAAAAATATTGATGACAGAATTTTTAATCTTTTCAATTTGTTACATGAAATAAATACAAAAAATATTTTACCATCGGACAAAGCAGAACTTGTTATTAATTATTATGAACCAATTTTTACAACTAAATATGATGATTACAATAAACGGAAAAAAGATTTAGAAATTTTTATCAACATTGCAGAAAAATATAAATCATTAGAAAGTTTTTTAACTGATATGGCACTCGATCCACCTCAAGATAGTGTAACTGATGTAGAAGCAATTGATAAAGAAAAAGAAATATTAACTTTATCCACAATTCATTCTGCAAAGGGATTAGAATGGCATACTGTTTTTATTATTCATGCTGCAGATGGATTTTTCCCTTCAAGTCAATCATTCGAAAAGTTAGAAACTCTGGAAGAAGAAAGAAGATTAATGTATGTAGCTTCAACAAGAGCAAAACAAAATTTATATGTTTGTTATCCTATGCAAATTTTTGATAGATATCAAGGATTTACTTTTGCAAAACCATCAAGGTTTATCGAAGGAATTGATGAACAAATGGCTGAAGTTTGGTTATTAGAAGAAGAATAAATTATTTACCCGTTACATATTTAATAACTTCTACTTTTTCCATTGTTATTAATCCGCCACATTTAGCAGTTTCAAAAAGTTCATGAAGAATTGGTAAAAATTTTTCAATCTTTTCAACTTCATCAACAATTTCAATAACAATTGGCATATCTTCAGAAAGTCTTAAAATTTTTGAAGTATGAATTCTACTATCTTTTCCAAAACCCATAACACCTTTATAAACCGTAGCTCCTGCAAGATGAAATTTTTTTGCTTCTTCAACAATAGTTTCATACAAAGTTTTATGACGAATTAAATCAGATTCGCCAATAAAAATTCTGATTAACTTTGCTTCTCCTTTGATTTCCATATTAATTCCAAATTATGAAATGAATTTTGAAATTTTATAAACAACAAATAAAACAATTAAGGTAAGTAACACATTAGATAAAATATTAAGACTTGCAAATAAATATTCTCTTTCTTTAAGTAAGTTAATTGTCTCGAAAGAAAAAGTTGAAAATGTTGTAAGTCCACCACAAAATCCGACAGTTAATAATATTCTTAACTGAGGTGAAATTAATCTATTTTCATTAAAGTAAAACATTACTATTCCAATTATAAAACTACCAAGAACATTTACTAATAAAGTTCCATATGGAAAATCTGCTGGCAAAATTTTATAAACAACGTTAGAAGCCCAATATCTTAATATACCGCCAAAACCAGCTCCAATAAAAACAATAATATAATTATTCATATTACTCACTTTTTTTAATAGCATTTACTTTCGGTATTTGTATTTATCAAATTTACTTCTTCACAAACGCCACATTCAAATTGTAAAGTTGTATGTGTAATTTGAAATTTTTCATTTAATTCTTGCTCAATCAAAAGTTGTATTTTTGATGTATCACTTACTTTCATATCATCAACTTCAACATGTGCTTCAAAATGTGTTTCAGTATCATTTAATTTCCATAAATGAACATGATGAATATTTTTTACAAGCGGTATTGATTCAACAAAATTTTTAATTTCATTTAAATCTGTTTCAGAAGTATTTGACATCATTAATATATCTACAGATTCTTTTACTATTTCATAAGTTTCTTTAAATATATAAATCGAAATTAAAATTGTTAATAATGGATCGATCCAATAAATCTTGTAAAAAATTATAAATATTGCACCAATTATAACAACAACACTTGATATTGTATCAACCAATAAATGCAAATATGCAGTTTTAATATTTAAATTATTGTGGCTATTTTTTTTCAAAAGTAATGTTGAAAACAAATTAGCAAACAATCCAATTGAAGCAACAATCAGCATAATTTCTCCTGTAATTTGTACAGGTGAATAAAATCTATCAATTGCTTCTTTGATTAAAAAAATACTAATTACAATTAATGTGCTTGCGTTAATAATAGCAGCTAAAATTTCAGCTCTTTTCAGCCCGAAAGTGTATTTAAAAGTTTTTGGTTTTCTACTTAATTTTAATGCAAAATAACTAATGAAAATTGCAACACCATCGCTAAAATTGTGTAAAGCATCTGAAATTAAAGCTAAACTTCCTGAAATCATTCCCCCGATTATTTGTGAAACAGTAATAAGAAAATTTAAAATGATTACAAAGAATAACTTTTTTTCTGAATCTATTAAATCATGTTTATGTAAATGATCTTTCGACATTTTTATAACAATATATTTTTATGAACATCAAATAACTTAACTTTTTAAAAATATTTTTTCTTTAACCATAAAGAAACATTAACTAAACTAATTAGTACAGGAACTTCAACAAGAGGACCAATTACAGCAGCAAATGCTTCTCCACTATTAATTCCAAAAACTGCAACAGCAACAGCAATTGCTAATTCAAAATTATTACTTGCAGCTGTAAATGACAATGTTGCTGATTTGGAATAACCGGCATCAATTTTTTTTGCAAAATAAAATGATATGAAAAACATAATCACAAAATAAAGAAGTAATGGGATAGATATCCTGATTACATCTAAAGGAATTTTAACAATATATTCCCCTTTTAATGAAAACATAACTATAATTGTGAATAAAAGAGCAATCAAAGTAATTGGACTAATCTTTGGAATAAATTTAGAATTATACCACTCTTTACCTTTGTATTTAATCAATGAAATTCTTGTTATTAAGCCAGCAATAAAAGGAATACCTAAGTAAATAAAAACACTTTCAGCAATTTGACTAATAGTAATATCAACATTAAATGATTTTATTCCGAACCACTTTGGAAAAACTGATAAAAAAAGAAAAGCATAAATTGAAAAAAATAGTACTTGAAAAATAGAATTAAATGCAACAAGTCCGGCAGCATATTCAGTATCACCTTGAGCTAATTCATTCCATACAATAACCATTGCAATACAACGAGCTAAACCAATTAAAATCAATCCTGCCATATAATCCGGATAATTATATAAGAATGAAATTGCAAGCAAAAACATTAAGATTGGTCCAATAATCCAATTTAAGAAAAGAGACAGGAATAATATTTTGAAGTTTTTAAATACATCAAATAATTCTTCATATTTAACTTTTGCAAGAGGTGGATACATCATTAAAATAAGTCCAATAGCAATAGGAATGTTCGTTGTACCACTTTGGAATTGATTCCAGAAGGCAACAATTTTTGGGAAAAAATATCCGGAGATAACACCCAAAAACATTGCAGTAAAAATCCATAGAGTCAAATAACGGTCTAAAAAGGAAAGTTTTTTTGAGATAGAATTCATATGCATTTATATTTTTTTAGACAAAATATTTGATGTTAACTTATACAATAATTTATAATTAATGAAATATAATATGATTTATTTAATGAATAAGTTAATAAGAAAGAAAAGGATAAAATTCTTCAGGAAGATTTTAAGTGATTAAAAAAGAGGAAAAAGTTTGAGATTATAAAATTTTATTTGTGGGCCCAGAAGGACTTGAACCTCCGACCCGCTGATTATGAGTCAGCTGCTCTAACCAACTGAGCTATGGGCCCATCAAATCAAAATTTGCGTGCCAAAAATAGACTTTTATAAAAAGTTATGCAAATCTATTTATATAATTTTTCAAAATATTTTATTGTTTCTTTCAATCCTTCATCTAATTCATAACTTGGAGAAAAATTTAATTCATTTTTTGTTTCATCAATTGATGCTAAACTATGTTTTATATCTCCTAATCTCTCAGGTTGATATTCAATTTCACTTTTTGAATTTAGTTCTTCAATTATTTTTTTGGCAATTTGATTTATTGTAATTGCATTGCCTCTTGCAACATTAAAAACCCCATTTGCTTTTTCGTTAGTTGCTGCAAGTACATTAGCTTTAACTACATCTTTTACATAAATAAAATCACGTGTTTGTTCACCATCTCCATATATTGTAATTTTTTCATTTCTTAAAGCTTTTGAAATAAAAATTGGTATAGCAGCAGCATATTGACTTTTTGGATCCTGACGCGGTCCGAAAACATTAAAATATCTTAATGAAACAGTTCCAAGATTAAATTTTTGAAAATATTCTTGCAAAAGTTTTTCACCTTCTAATTTCGTTTCTGCATAAGGTGTTTTAGGTTCTGGTTTCATTGATATTCTTTTTGGTGATTCAGGATTATCACCATAAATTGCAGCAGAACTACTAAATACAACTTTTTTTACGTTATATTCTTTTGAAGCTTCTAAGATATTTATTGTACCTAAAACATTTATTTCATAACACTCTTCTGGTTTCAAAACTGATTCAGGTACAGAAACTAATGCTGCAAGATGATGTATATAATCTGTATTTTTTAAAACATTAAAAACTAAATCTTTATCTGTAACACTTCCAAAATGAAAATTTACATCTGGGAATATTTTAACATTTTCTTCAAAACCAGATCTTAAATTATCTATAACGTGAACTTCTGCATTTTGATTTAACCAATATTCAACAATGTGACTACCAATAAAGCCGGCTCCCCCAGTTACAACTATTTTAGTTTTCATTAAATTCATTCTCTAAATATTCTTGAACTATTTTAATATCATCTTTGCTCGTTAAATCCGGTACATGCTCTTTAAGGGGATAGCAATAAAGTGATTTTGGATTTTCATTAATCATCATCTTAATTGAAGTCGGCAACTCTTTTTCATTTCGTTGACTTAATGGTGTAATTTTTAAGTAAGGCAATATCAAATCATAGCTGAACATAAAAATATTCATACTTACACCAATAACTCCATCACTTGAAGTTGCATTCTTTACCTGTTCTTCTGAAGGTTTTTCCAAAATATCAACTAAATAATTTTCATCATCCTTTAAAGTTACAGCAAAACTTGAAACACGAGATTTTTCAAATTTTAATCCTTCACGATTATAATCAATCAATGCATTCTTGTGTTCTGAATGAATTAATATGTTCATCGCATTTTGTGAATAAAGATTATCACTGTTTGTCATTAAAAATTTTTCGCCTTTCCAATCCTCTCTTGAAAGAAGAGCTTCCAATAACGCATCTGCTGTTCCAAGTGGCTTTTGTCTTCCTTCTGGAATTTTTTGATAAGCATAGGAAATTTTAATTTCTTTTAACCAATTTTCATTTATTATTGAATCATAATATTCTTTAATTGAATTATCTTTTTCACTAATTACAATTGTTATATCGTTTATTCCGGTTTTCTTTGCATTCATAATCAAATAATCTAGAAATGGTCTTCCCTCTTTACCAATTCTTATCATTGATTTAGGTTTATTCTTAGCATCTGCTAAAGATGGATCGTTTAACAATTGTTCTTGTTCTAAAGATTTCTTCATTCTTGAAGAAACACCACCTGCGAGAATTACAAGTTTGTTAATCATATTCTGTTATTGTTCCTTTATCTGTTTTAATTAACCAAGTTCGATGTGTTATTTTTTTTAATTCTTCAATTATTTTTTCAGAGTTTTTAGGTGCATATGCAAACATACAACCTCCGCCGCCACTACCATTTATTTTTGCACCTAATGCACCATGATTCAAAGCTATTTCAATCATTTTATCAATTTTATTTGTCGAGATTTGTAATACATCTTTTAATATTTTCTGATGTTCATTTAACAAATTTCCAATTCTAATTTTATTAATTTCATTCGCTGTTAATACTTTTTCAGCTTCGAATGTAATATCTCTATTTCTTAAAGTTCCATTTAATAATTCAAATTGATCTTCACTTATTTCATATTTATATCGTTCTAAATCTTCAATCGAAATTTTTTGCAAATCGAAATCATCAAATTTATTTTTTAATTTATTTACGGCATCAGTAACATTATTTTTTACGCGAGAAAGAATAAATTTTGTATCCTTTGGTTCTTCCGAATCAGCTAAAATAAAATCTCCCAATTCAGCATTAATTTTTTTTACCTTGATACATGGAGTAGTTTGGAGCCAGATTATATTTCCAATTGAAGTAGAATAATGATCCATCATTCCACCGGGTTCATTAAATTCTAAAACTTCCGATTCATAAGCTAAATATGCAATTTCTTCTGGTGTTAATTTTATTTTTTGATTTGATATTTTGATTAAAAAATTAAACCATGCTACTACTAATGCCGAAGAACTTGAAGTGCCACTATTTATAGGAATATCTCCAAAAATTTCAATATCAAATCCTTGTGAAAATTCAAATCCTTTTCTTTTTAATACATTTATAGAACTTCTTAAGTAATCTTTTTCATTTAAGTAATTGATATTTTCAGATAAATTTATTTCATCAGTTGAATTCAAATTATTGAATTTAATTTTTAAAATATTATCATTTCTTTCAGTAGCCTTAATATTAATTCTTTTATTAATAGCTGCAGCAATTACCGGCAAACCTAAATAATCTTGATGTTCCCCAAATAAACAAATTCTTCCAGGTGTTGAAATTTTTAAAACACTCAAAAATCCCTCAGAATTTTTTTTGCAAATTTATGAAAATGAAATTGTAATAATAAAATTTTCTTTTATAAAACTTACAGTTTCTTTAAGTTACAAATAAAAAATATAATTGGTGAATTAATGCAGTTACATTTAATTGATTGGATAATAGTAGTTGTTTCTTTAATTATTTGTTTTTTCCCGGCATTATTTTTTGCGAAAAGATCTAAAAAAAACACTTCAGAATTTTTTGCTTCTGGTCGTTCAGTTCCATGGTGGCTTGCAGGTTTTTCAATGGTTGCAACAACCTTTAGCAGCGATACTCCAAATTTAGTTACTGATATTGTTCGTAGAAATGGTGTAGCAGGAAATTGGGTTTGGTGGGCTTTTACTTTAACTGGTTTATTAACTGTTTTCTTTTATGCTAAACTTTGGAGAAGATCCGGAGTTTTAACCGATTTAGAATTTTATGAAGTTCGCTATTCCGGTAAAGCTGCAAGTTTTGTTCGTGGGTTTCGTTCAATTTATTTAGGTTTTTTCTTTAATGTTATGATTATGGCTACTGTAAATTTAGCTGCTTGCAAAATTGCAGGAATTTTATTTGGGTTTGAACGATGGCAAACTTTATTATTTGTTGGATTACTTAACGTAATTTTTGCAACTCATTCTGGTTTGTGGGGAGTTTTGGTAATAGATTTTGTTCAATTCTTAATTATGATGACATCAGTAATTGCTGCCGCTTATTTTGCTGTTTCTTTACCACAGGTTGGTGGACTTTCAGGTTTAGTTGAAAAAGTTACAAACTTAAGTCAAACAACAGGAATTAATTATTTAAATTTTTTACCCGACTTTACAAACAACTGGGATATAGCAATTGCAATTTTTATAATGCCAATTGCAATTCAGTGGTGGTCTGTTTGGTATCCTGGTGCTGAACCGGGCGGCGGAAGTTATATTGCTCAAAGAATGTTAGCTTCTAAATCAGAAAAAGATTCTCTCGGAGCTGTTTTATTTTTTAATCTTGCACATTATGTTTTAAGACCCTGGCCATGGATTTTAGTTGCTCTTTCTTCTTTAATTGTTTTTCCAAATTTATCTGATATTCAAAAAGCTTTTCCACACTTGGATGCAAGTTTAATTAATCATGATATTGCATATCCCGCAATGCTTAAATTTTTACCAATTGGATATTTAGGTTTAATAATTGGTGGATTAATTGCAGCTAATTCGTCAACTATTTTAACTCATTTGAATTGGGGAGCTTCATATTTAGTACATGATTTCTACAGAAGATTTATTAATTCTAATGCTGATGAAAAGCATTATGTTTTTGCCGGAAGAGTTGCAACTGTAATTCTGTTTATTTTTTCATCATTATTAGTTTTCTTTTTAGAGAGTGCAAAAGACGCTTTTGATATTATTCTTCAAATTGGTGCTGGGACTGGTTTATTATATTTACTTCGTTGGTATTGGTGGAGAATTAATGCTTGGAGTGAAGTTGCTGCAATGATAAGTTCATTTTTTATTTCAATTGTTTTTCTTGTATTAAATAAAAATGGAATTACTATCTCAACTCATTTAGCATTAATAATAACTGTTTTATTTACTTCAATTTGTTGGATAACTGTTTCATTATTAACTAAACCGACAGATGAAAAAGTTTTAATTGAATTCTACAAAAAAGTTAAACCAATTGGACCAGGTTGGAATTACATTAAAAATAAAATTTCAAATGATTCTATGAACGGAGAAATTTTCTCAGAAAACATTCCATTAAATTTGCTTGGATGGATAACCGGTACAATTACAATTTGGTCATCATTATTTACGATTGGAAATTTTCTATATGGAAGAATAGAAATGGGATTTATTTTACTAAGCATAT
Source organism: Melioribacteraceae bacterium (assembly GCA_026417375.1). Lineage (GTDB taxonomy): Bacteria > Bacteroidota > Ignavibacteria > Ignavibacteriales > Melioribacteraceae > Stygiobacter. Next base: position 215,270 of record JAOADJ010000036.1, read on the forward strand.
TTATAATAAGTGGTTTGATTTTATTAAACGTAGTTAAAAAAGTTTGGATATAATATTTGTCATCCTTCAATTAAGAAAGGATGACAAAATAAATTTATTGCATATTGTGATGAACCGCTTGAACATCATCATCTTCTTCAAGCACTTCTAAAAGTTCATTAACTTCTTTTTGTTGTTCTTCTGTTAACTCTTTATATGTATTAGGAATATATTGAATTTCAGTTGCGTTAATTTCAATGTTTCTTTCTTCTAAAGCTTTTTGCATTGTTCCAAAATCTTGGAAAGCTGTATAAATGTAAATGAATTCATCATCATGAGAAAGTTCATCTAGACCAAAATCAATCATTTCCAGTTCGAATGATTCAATATCTGAAACAGCATTTTTAGAAATTTTTATTAATCCCTTTTTTTCAAACATAAAAGCAATTGAACCAGCATTACCCAATGAACCTTCATGTTTTCTGAAATGATGACGTACATTTGCCACTGTTCTTGTAGGATTATCGGTTGCGGTTTCTACTAAAATTGCAACTCCATGAGGACCAAATCCTTCATAAATTATTTCCTGGTAACCAGTTGTATCTTTTGAAGAAGCTCTTTTAATTGCAGCTTCAACCCGATCTTTTGGCATGTTAACGCTTTTAGCATTTTGTATTGCAATTCTTAATTTTGAATTAGATTTTGGATCTGGTCCACCAGCTTTAACAGCAATTTCAATATCTTTTCTTACACGATTAAATGCTTTGGACATTTTTGCATATCGTGCAAACATTTTGTGTTTTCTTGTTTCAAAAATTCTTCCCATATCTTTTCCACTTTTTTAATTTTTATATACAAATTTATAAATAAGGTTTGAATATCTAAAATGAAATGATTTATTTTAGTTTATCAAAAGAAAAATTGTGGAGTTAATGTGAGTGCAAAATTTAATTTCAAAGATGAAATCCAAAAAATGAAAATTGGCTTTCATTCATCTTTTTGGGTTGCAAATGGAATGGAACTATTTGAACGCCTTGCATACTATGGACAACAAATTGTATTTATGATTTATCTTAGAAATAATTTAGGATTTTCTGAATCTGAAGCTGGACAACTTTCTGGCATTTTTGGTGGATTAATTTATTTGCTCCCAATTATTGGTGGTTCTTTAGCAGATAAATGGGGATTTAAAAATGCTTTCAGTGTGGCATTTTCAATTTTAGGTTTAGGTTATTTTCTTATAGGTTCTGTTGGAATGAATCTTTTTGCCGATTTGTATGGAGCAACAGATAAGTATTTATTACTAATGCTATTTCTGATTTTTACAGCTTTCGGAGGTTCGTTCATTAAACCATCAGTTTTGGGTTCTGTAGCTGTAGGATCAAGTAAAGATGTTAAATCATTAGGATTTGCAATTTATTATTGGCTTGTTAATGCTGGTGCAATGATAGGTCCAACAATCGCATATTTTGTAAGAGATTCTTATGGAAATCAGTTTGTTTATTTAGTTTCATCTATAAGTTGTTTTTTAATGTTAATTATTAACTTATTATTTTATAAAGAGTTACAAACTGAAACATCAAAAAATAATAATTCATTTATAACTATTTTTTCAAATCTTATTGCTGTATTGAAAAACTTTAAATTCATGATTTTTCTTGTAATTTATTCACTCTATTGGATAATTTTCTGGCAGGAATTTATAATTGTTCCATATTATATTACAGATTTTATTGACAAAAATGCTCCTTACGAAATAATTCAATCTTGGGCGGGGGCTGGAGCAATTATTTTATTTCAAATTCCTTTAAATAGAATTACTAAAAATCTTACACCTCAAAATGCAATTTTAAGTGGCTTTGCAATTTCAAGCTTAATTTGGATAATTATTGGTATATATCCATCAATCCCAACAATTGTAGCTGGTATAATTGCATTTGCAATTGGTGAAATGATACAAGCGCCAAGGTATTATGAATATATTTCCGAAATTGCTCCCAAAGGACAACAAGGTTTATATCAAGGTTATGCATTTTTACCTATTGCAATTGCAAGATTTGTAGGTGATCCCTTTGGTGGTTGGATTTATCAAACAGCAAAGGAAGCAAATTCTCCTGAATTAGTTTGGTATTCTATGATTGGTATTGGATTATTAGCAACTTTATTGATGTATTTATATAATCGATTTTTAGCAAAAATGTAGAACCAGCCTTTAGTGAAAATCCAAATTTTAATAAAAAAACCGCATTAATTGCGGTTTTTTATTTCTAAAAAAGTAAATTTCTGATTTTCTAATGTTTTCTAATACATGTACCTCTTAATACTAAATTTGTATCAAGTACAATTTGTTGCGGAGCAATCTCGTTATCTTCATCATCAATTTTTTTCATTATTAAATCAATTGCATGTTTACTTATCAAATCAGTGGGTTGATCAATACAACTAAGTGGTGGTGAAAGGAAATTTTGAACTTTGGCATTACCAAAACAAATAACGTCAATATCTTTTGGAATCTCTAATCCAACTTCTTTTGCTGCCATATAAATACCTAATGCTACAGGATATGTTACAGCTAATATAAGTTCAGGTAAATTATTATTTTTGTATAATTTCATAAAGAATTCGTAACCTGAATTTTCACCATAACCGCCTTCAAAAATCCAATCAGGATTTATTTCAATACCAAAATTTTTCATCGCATCTTTAAATCCATTCATTCTGTCTCGACCAATATTAATATTTGTTACTCCACCAAAATGAGCAATTTTTCTATATCCTAAATTATAAGCATGTTCAATTGCCTTATATGCTCCGTTGTAGTCATCAACTTTAACAATATTATAATTCTGAGCAGCTTCGGGGACACGATCTATAAAAACAATTGGAACTCCTCTTCTTTCAATTATTTCAAAAACTGACAAGTCTTTTGTTTCTTGTGTTACTGAAATAATAATTCCATCTACCTTCATTGACAATAAAGTCAGTAAATGTTTTTTTTCTCTTTCAGCATTTTCTTGCGATACTGTCAAAATAGTTTCATAGTTTTGTTGAAATGCTAAATCGTAAATTGATTCTATTATTGCTCCAAAAAAATGATGTGCAATTTTGGGAACAACTAAACCAAGCGTATTGGATTTTCTGGCTGAAAGATTTCTTGCCATTATATTTGGCATATAACCCATTTCTTCAGCAACTTTCTTAATTAATCTAGTTGTTTTAACTGAAATATCAGGATGGTTTCTCAAAGCTTTTGAAATTGTAACTACAGATAAATTTAATTTGTTTGCTATATCCTGTAAAGTTACAGCTTTTTCATTATCCATTTTTCACCATTTGACTTTATTGTTTACTTTATTGATATATAAATTAAACAAAAAAATAGGGAATTAAAATAATTCCCTATTTTTTTATATAAAATTATGCTTTTACTACATTTATAAATCCTCTTTTGGCAAAAGCATTTCTGGTATCAACTATAAGTTGAGCATTTTTGTAAATCATTTCATAATCAAAATTATCGTGATCTGTTGATAATAATACTGCATCATAACTTTTTATAGTTTCCGGGGTAAGGTCAACGGATTTCATTTCAAAATTATACTTTCTTGTTGCCGGTAAAACTTTCACATAATTATCACTATATTCAACATCAGCTAATCGACTTTGTAGAATTTCAATCAACTTTAATGATGGTGATTCACGCATATCATCAATATTTTTTTTATATGAAGCTCCAAGAATTAATATTTTACTTCCTTTTAATGTTTTACCATTTTTATCTAATGCTTCGGATAATTTTTGTACAACATAATATGGTTGATAAGTATTAATTTCTCCTGCTAATTCAATAAACTTAGTATTTACATCATATTCTCTTGCTTTCCAGGTCAAATAAAATGGATCGATAGGAATACAATGCCCACCTAAACCTGGTCCAGGATAAAAAGCTTGAAATCCGAATGGTTTTGTTTTTGCAGCTTCAATAACTTCCCAAATATCAATTTCCATTTTATCAAATACCATTTTTAATTCATTAACTAAAGCAATATTAATTGAACGATAAATGTTTTCTAAGAGTTTTGTTGCTTCAGCTGCTCTTGGTGACGATACTGGTACTGTTTTTATAATGACCTGATCATATAATTTTTGTGCTATTTCCAAACATGATGGCGTTACTCCACCAACTACTTTTGGAATTGTTGATGTCGAAAAATCAGGATTGTTCGGATCTTCTCTTTCCGGACTGAATGCTAAAAAGAAATCTTCTCCAACTTTTAATCCTTTTGCTTCAAATAAAGGTTGTAATATTTCTTCTGTAGTTCCCGGATAAGTTGATGATTCCAATGAAATAAATTGTCCCGCTCTAATATATTCTGCAACTTGTTCTCCAGATTTTTCAATAAATGTTAAATCAGGTTCTCGATGATGATCAAGTGGTGTTGGAACACAAATAATTATTGCATCACATATGCTTAATTTAGAAAAATCTGTTGTTGCAATAAAATTTTTAGTTTGAACAGCTTGAAAAATTTTTTCTTCAGAAATATGCTTAATATAACTTTTACAATTCATTAAAATGGGAATTTTCTTTTCATCAATATCAAATCCAATTGTGTTAAATCCTTTTAGTACAAATTCTAAAGCTAAAGGTAATCCTACATAACCAAGACCAATAATTCCAACAGTTGCAGATTTGTCTTCAATTTTTTTGAGAAGATTTTCTTTGTAATTCATTATGCCCTCTTAATTTTGTTGAATAAATTTTTCAATGCAATTTACAACATAATTTATTTGTTCAAAAGTTAATTCGGGATAAATTGGTAAAGCCAAAGAATTTTCAGCAGCAAAATTCGAATGTGGAAAATTTTCATCCTTTTCATTTAAGAAAGTAAAACACTCTTGTCTGTGAAAAGGAACCGGATAATAAACTTCGCAACCAATTTCCTTTTCTTTTAAGAAATTCCATAGTTGATCTCTTTTTTCAACTCTAATAACATATTGGTTATAAATGTGATAATTTTTTACATTTAATTCAAAATCTTTGTAAACAGGTTTTGGAATTAAAACTTTATTCTTTTCATTGAAATTAATAATTCCTTCTCTTTCAGATAATCCTTTGTTTATAAAAAGTTGAGAATAAAGTTTTGCATTTTCTCTTCTTTTTGCAGACCAACCATCAAGATGAGGAAGTTTTACTCTTAATACAGCAGCTTGTAAAGTATCTATTCTAAAATTTCCACCAATATACTTATGATAATATTTTGGTTCCATTCCGTGCATTCTTAACATTTTTAATTTCTTATAAAAATTTTCATCATTTGTTGTTACAATTCCGGCATCACCAAAACCACCAAGATTTTTACTTGGGAAGAATGAAAAACAACCAATATCACCAATTGAACCGACAAATCTACCATCTTTATATTGAACTCCTATTGCCTGTGCTGCATCTTCAATTACAAACAAATTATATTTTTTTGCAATCGAAATAATTTCATCCATTTCAGCACTTTGACCAAAAAGATGAACCGGAATAACTGCTTTTGTTTTTTTAGTAATTTTTCTTTCAAAATCTTTTGGGTCAATATTAAAAGTAATTGGATCAATATCAGTAAAAACTGGTTTTGCATTTAAACGTGCAACAACACCAGCAGTTGCAAAAAAAGAATATGTCGGCACAATTATTTCATCATCTGGTTTTATATCCAAAGCCATTAACGCTATTAACAATGCATCTGTACCTGAACTGACACCAACTGAAAATTTTACATTTAGGTAATTTGAAATTTCTTCTTCCAACTTTGCAACATCTGGTCCGTTAATAAAATATTGTGAATCAACTACTCTTTGAATTGCTTCATCAATTTCATTTTTTAATAATTGATATTGTGGCTTTAAATCTAACAAAGGAACTTTCATTTGCACCTCTTAATTGAAAAATATTTATGCAAATTTATTGAAAAATTTTTTAATCATAATAAAAAAGCTATTCCATTTTTTTGGGAATAGCTTTTTATAATTTGTGAAATCAATTATTAAAATATTATTTCATAAAAATCATCTTCCTTGTTTGAATGTATGAACCAGCTTTCAGTACATAAAAATAAACTCCACTTGATAAATATTTAGCATCAAATTTAATATTATAAACTCCCGGTCTTTGAAATTCATTAACCAATTTATAAACTTCTTTTCCAAGTATATCATATACTTTTAAGATTACATCACAAGAAATCGGAATTTGATATTTAATTGTTGTTTCAGGATTAAATGGATTCGGGAAGTTTTGTTCCAATGAAAATTCAGTTGGAATTATTTTATCTTCTTTTTCAATATCAACTACTACATCATGAATCTTTGTAGGTGATTTTTGAGTATTTCCTACATTATCAGTAGCTAAAAGATAAATTTTATATGTATTATTATTTTGTACAGGAATTTTAATTGGAGATTTATCACCAACAGCAGCAACAGAAAATGGACCATCAGCATTTGCTAAATATACAATAACGTTTTTTATTCCTGCTCCATTTCCATCATCTGCATTCCAATAAACAGATAATTCATTACTTGATGATTTTACTATACTTGAAATATTTGATGTCGGTGAATCAAAATCTAAAGTGTTAATAGTTGTATTTGTAGATAAAGGTTTATTGATATCAAATGTTATGGTAGCTCTGTTTTTAATCACAGTTTTTGTCGGCAAATTTGATTTTAAATTAACTGTAAATTTTACCCAACCTTCTCCTTCTGGAGGTTTTGCGTTTGGTGGTAATTCAATTCCAACAAAATCCCATTTAAGAATATTACTATTTCTTGTTATTGTTGGTTTAGCTTGTGGGTGACTTGTTTCTAAAAATTTAACAGAGTTAATATCAAAAACATTTGTATCTAAAGTGTCTAAAATTACTATCTGATATGCAGGCGCAGTTGCTTCTTTTTTATTTTCAAAAAATATTGTGTAATTCATCGGTGATGTTGAAGCCATATATCCATTCTGACCAAAACCTGCTGGTCCCTCTTTAGCATTTGGATCCCATGATGTTACTTTTACTAATTCTTTTTCTTGTTTATCAAAATTTCCATTAACATAATCTTTCATTCCACGAACTGTGTTGCCTAAACAATCAAAAACATCTTTAGCTAAGTTAATTGGCCAAATTGCATAACCCGTAGTTTTTTTAATAACCTCTTCGGCTCCCTTTTTTGCAATTCCTTTTAGTCCATTTTCAACTGTTACAGCTTCCTTTAAACTATTTTTAATAACTTTTACAGAAGCATCAGTTAATGATTCATCGTGTCTTACAGGTCTCCACATTTCATAACAACCAGCAACAATTGTGTTTGAAACATATTCTTCAACAATTGCTCCAACTGTCCATAATGCAATCGCAGTTAAAGTAATTGCTTCAGTTGATTTAAATGTAGTTCCAAGAGCGGATTTTACTATAATGTCAAAACTTCTTACTTCTTTAGCAGCAAGTGGTTGTACTAATAAAATCACTTCATCTTTTTTATTGTCATAAACCAGAGAATCTATTGGTATCGTTTTAATTGAATCTGTTCCTATTTTTTTTGAATAAATAGCATCAAAATAAACACCTTGATTTGCATTTAATTTGATAAAAAATTTATCTGTTGGGAAATTATTATTATTCCAATAAGAAATTGTGTATCGATTTGGTGGACCAACACGAACTTCTTTCCTTCCTGAAATTGAAACTGATATTGAAGGAACATTTGTAACATTACCGGAGCTCAATATTATATCCCCAACCAAAGTAATTGGATTATTTGCTGTTCCGATTGTAATTTTTTTGTTAGTCAAATCTCTTTGTGTATTAATTGGGTTAGATATTTTTTTCCAACTAATACCATTGTCACTTGTAATATATGCTTCTAAAAAATTTGGATCTTGTCCGTTTAATACATTATCATCATAATATAATTCAATTGTATAGCTATTTAATTTTTTATTTCCACTTAATTGCCAATATCTTGAAATTGATGAAGTCATTTTTGGGTGAATGAAATTACTAACAGTAACTATCAGAGAATCTGATGTTGCTCTATCAATTACTTTAGGTTTTGCTTTCATAAAACTGTGATAATCAATTTCCCCATTAGAAAATATTCTGTACCTGTTTGTAATTTTTCCGTTGTTATTAACTGTTCCATTATTTTCTATCATTTTATAAACAATCAACTCTGCATTAGTATTTATATTAAGTGTTACATTGGTATTAATTAAAAATCTATTTCTGGTTTTAAGAAATTGGTCAATTGTGACATTAGCAAAACTTCCTCCTGATTTTTCTAAACTAATATTAGAATTTATTTCTCCAAAAAGTTTTAGATTATTGTTATTACTTTTAACAATAAGCCAGTTAATCTCAATTTTACCAAAGTTATAAACATTACCGAATGCTTGTATTTCAAGTCCGCCAAACCGATTTTTAATTATTCCATTATTATAAATGTCACCATAAACATAAATTTTTCTTCCGGCGCAACATTCTTCCTGAACACATTTATCTTTTGCAATTCTTAAATTTTTATAAATAATATTTTCTCCAGTAAATAACATTGTATCTTTTCCTGTTAAAACAAATTCACCATCAAGGTTAGAACCAAATCTTCCTTTAACATCAATTTCACCATTTGAAAATATTTTACCACCATTAAAAATTGAAGTTGAATTAACAAAATCCCTTTTTGATAATTTTGTTAGTTTATAAGAAAACATATTTAATTCATCATCAAATAGATTAAATGTTGTTGTAGAATCAATAACTAAATTTGAAGCTGCATTTATTTTACCATTAGGAACCTTTTCAATCCAAACACAAGAGTACTTTTGACTACCACTCATTGTTTGATTGTTATCTCCAATAAATCTAATTGCAGAACTAAATTCACCATTATTTATTACATTCCCTTTAATTTGAACTATTAGACCTGCCCAACGATTTTTTATAATTCCATTGTTAGTTAGGTTTCCATTTATTGTTATTGTTCTACCAGCCGAAGGTTCATCTGAAATTATTTTACCACTACCAATTGTTAAGTTTTGATTCACAATATTATCACCTGTAAAAAGTAATGGAGTTGTACCTACTAATGTTGGATTCCCATCTAAATGTGAACCAAATCTTCCACCAATTTCTAAAATACCATTTGATAAAACTGTACCACCTCGGATAATATTTCCGGAATTATCAATATCCTTTTTGGAAATTTTAGTTAACTTGAAATTTCCCATATTTAAAACATCATTATCTAAATAAAATGTTGTAGTGGAATCAATTGTTATATCAGAAGCAGCATTAATTTTTCCATTGGGATTTTTTTCAATCCAACCACAAGAATATTTTTGACTACCACTCATTGTTTGATTATCATTACCTATAAATCTCAGGTTTCCTGAATACTCACCATTATTAATTATATTGCCTTTTACTTCAATGGTTAACCCTGCCCAACGATTTTTAATAATTCCATTATTTATAAGATTTCCATTTATAGTTATTGTTCTTCCAGCTGAAGGTTCATCTGAAATTATTTTGCCACTAGCAATAGTTAAATTTTGATTTATAATATTTCCACCTGTAAATAATAATGGAGTTGCTCCTACTAATGTTGGATTACCATCTAAATTTGAACCAAATCTTCCACTAATATCTAATTCACCATTTGAAAAAACTGTTCCATAAATTATAATATCAGTTGCATTATCAATATTTTTTCTTGAATGTTTTGTCAATTTGAAACTACCCATATTTAAAATATCACCATTCAAATCAACAGTTGTTACAGAATCAATTTCAATATTACTTGCAGCTTGAATTGTACCGTTTGGTGATTTCGAAATATTGTAACAACTTATTTTCTTTGAACTGGTAATCTGTTGAGCACCAGAACCGCCAAATACAATTGCTCTATTAATCAAATTACCATAATTAAATAAATTACCTCTTATATCTAAAGTTACTCCAGCATTTCCATTCCCTATTCTTATAGTACCATTATTTGTCAGGTTTCCATAAATAGTTAATGTTCTACCTGCTGAAGGTTCATCTTCAATAATTCCATTAGTATTAACTGTCAGGTTATTACATGACTGATTAGAAATTACAACAGGACCATTTATTACAACATCATTATTTTGTCCTGGTACTACTCCACCTATCCATGTAGAAGCACTATTCCAATGACCACCATTAGTTGTTGAAGTTATTGTTTGTGAAAAGATAATTAATGGAGATAAAATGATTAGATTTAATATATACTTTAAAGTTTTCATAAATCCTCCAGCTTTTATTAAAGAACATAATTTATATTTTAACAACTTCTAATAAACAGCATGAAAGGATATTAAGAATTAACTCGGTTTTAACTTAAGTATATTAAATAATATATCAAATTAATATTTGATAATTATCACAGTTTTTTAACTGAACCATTTAGTAACATATATTTTTCCCCCGTTTTTTTGCAGATAGCATAGTTTTCGTTATTGAAAATTAATTTTTGACCTGCTTCACTAACCCAACCAATTATTTTTGCAGGATTACCAACTACTAAAGCATAATCAGGAATATCTTTTGTAACAACAGCCCCAGCTCCTATAAAAGCATACTTGCCAATTGAAACACCGCAAACAATAGTTGAATTTGCACCAAGAGTTGCACCTTCTTTGACAATTGTTTTAATGTAAAATTTACTACCAGATTGTGGGAATTTAGAACGTGGATCTTTTATGTTTGTAAATACTACGGAAGGACCACAAAAAACATAATCTTCTAAAATTACACCTTCATAAACAGAAACATTATTTTGTATTTTGACATTATTACCAATGATAACATTATTTGCAATATTAACATTTTGTCCTAATACACAATTTTTACCGATCTTTGCCCCAGATTGAATGTGTGAAAAATGCCAAATCTTTGTTCCTTCTCCTATTTCAACATTTTCATCAATGTAAGATGACTGATGAACAAAATATTTATTATTCAATTTATTTCCATTATTTAGTTTTTAAAAATTTAATTCTATTAACTAATTCAATTGATGGTCTAGCATCTTCAATTCCTAAACCGTTTCCATTTATAATTTCTTCATAAACTTTTGTGTGTAAATCCTGAAATCCTTCTGAAAATTCAATTTCTTCATTATCAATTATTAAACTTCTATAAGTTCTTTTATTTCCAGAAAAATTTTTTTTAAGTAAATCTTTTTCATCAATTGACAAAAACCATTTTACAAATGCATTTTCAAATTCAATTTTTCCGGATGCTTTATTAATTTCATTTAAATTATTTTCGATAGAAATAACTTTACCGAATAAAAATATCATTAAATCGAAAAGATGTATTCCAATGTTCATTATTAATCCACCAGATTTTGTATCATCACCTTTCCATGAATAAAAATACCAATTTCCTCTTGGAGTTATATAATTAAGTTCTACATTATATTTTTTGTTAAATGCTAATTGATTTTTGAGTTTCATTATTTGTGGGTGATATCTTAATTGCATTATTGTAAAAACTTTTTTACCTGTTTTTTCCTGCAACTTTTCAATTGAATCTAAATTATGCGGAAATAAAACTATTGGTTTTTCACAGATAGAATTTATTCCATTGTTTAATGCTAAACGTATTTGTGTATCATGTAAATAATTTGGAGAACATATTGATAAAAATTCAATATCATTTCTTTTGGAAAGAAATCTTTCAAATCTTTCATACTGATAAAAATATTGTGAATTAGGAAAATAACTATCGAGAATTCCAACAGAATCATTAGGATCAAATGATGCAATTAAATTATTGTTAGTTTCTTTTATTGCTTTTAAATGCCTTGGAGCTATATAACCCCCAACACCAGTTATTGCAAAATTTAAATTTTCTTTCATTTTATTAACTATTCAACTTTAGCAAGTTTTCCAATTTTACTTATTACTTTATTATTTTTTTTAATAATTACTTTATAGAAATAAACTCCATTACCAATTTTATTTCCATCTTCATCTCTTCCATCCCAGTTTATTGTATTAAAATCATTTTTAAGAAAAGATGAATTTATTTTAATCTCTTTAATTTTTCTTCCAGCTATAGTATAAATTATTATTTTCAACTCATCTGGTAGTGAAGTTAATTTAAATGTGAAGTCTGTTTTATCTTTCATTGGATTAGGATAATTAAAAACATTTAATACTTCCAATGAATTTTTTACTATAAATTTTTTAATAATTCCACTTGAATCAATTAAATCGTTAGTAGCATTACGACCTACAACTTTTAAGATGTAATTTCCATCAACCAAAGTTGGTTGATAATTTACAATTACTTTTGGATTTGAATTTGAGAAGTTAACAGATATTTGATTAGATAAGTATGAAATTCTTTTATTGTTTAAGAATATATCAATTTTGGAAGTATCTTTAATTGGTACTAATGATTCATCATTTAATTTAATTTCAATTTTAGGATTTGATGAAACATAATCGCCATCGTAAATATCTACGCCATCAATAGTAAGAAATAGTTTTGCCGGTTTGTTATTTTTTTTGACATAGAAAGGAATTTTAAAGTTATTGTTATCTTCATAAATTTCTTTCACTTTATTTTCTTTATCAACATAGATATTGAAATAATAGTCCCCATAATTTTTAGTTAGTAAATAATTAAATGAAATATTTTTTTTAGAATCTGCATGCAGAGAATCAATTAATTGTTCAAATATTTTTTCTTTGTAATTTTTTGTTTCTATTTCGACAACTACATTAAAATTTTTTGCAGTTGTTTCACCAACATTGAAAATTTTTATTAATCCATTAATATTCTCACCAAGTTCAATTGAATCTTTTGATATTGAAACAGTTTGGTAATTTATTGCAAGTTCTGGTAAACAATTATAAGTAATTCTAATCGACTTAATAGTTGGTGAATTTAACAAAGAATCAGATATAAGCTCTGCCTGCAGCTTAATATAAGGAAATTTATTAGCATCAATTTTTGAAATATCAATGTCATTATTTTCAGTTGTAATAAGATTAAGAATCTTGCCATTATCATCTTTACCAATTATGTTAATATTTATTTTTGAATCATAATTCAATTTTTTATCTATTTCAATTCGTTTCCAAGAATCAACTGGTCCAATAAAATTTGTTTCAAACTTTCCTTGTTTTTGTTTTATAACAAAAGTTGTATCAACATAAATAAGTCCATCATAAGGACCTTTTACAAATTCGATTACTTCTTTTGGATTAGCTCCTTTTTTACCAATTAATGCCCATGATCCTCTAAATTTTAGTTGATCAATTTTTGTACTTCCTAAAGTTTTAATTGCGTTTTTTAATTCAACAGTGATATTGTTAGCCGCATCATCACTTACTCCTAAAGCTACTATTTTTCCATAAGGAATTGAATTAATATAATCACCAAGTTTTTTAACATTCGTAGGATTATTAAATAATTCATACCAGTTAGAGTAGTCTACATTGAAGGTTATAGGATCAAAAACAACTATTCCTATACCAGCGAAATAAGAATTACTTAATAAATTAATTCCGTTTTTTGCAATAACACAAGTAGCTCCTGCTGACCAACCTGCAGATGTAATTGAAATATTTACTTTGCTGTCTTTGATTTTTATTCCATCACTTGCTAGATATGTATTATCATAAAATGTATTTGAAAATGAAATAGAATCATCATAAATAATATAATTCTTCTTAAACTTTTTAAATGATTTCGTTAGACTAAAATTACTATTAGGTAAATCAAGTTTATATCTTAACCAATATCTCTCTGAATTTATATCTGGAATTTTTATAAATGTCCTTAATGTATCTAGCATAATAATTTTTTCAGTTGTGTTTAAGAAATTAGGGTTCATTGATATTTGATATTTTAAAGATAATTTTTTTTCATTTGAGAATGTTGGATTTAATATTAGAATAGAATCTTCAACTGAATTTTCATTTTGAGTGATTAATAAATCTCTTACTTCAGTTGAATATACATTAATTTGATAAGTTAATTGGTTATCGTCTTCATAAATTTCATCAATTACATTTTTAGAGTCTAGCATTATCTTTATCTTATGATCACCAGGTTTGTTTTTAATATAAATCGAATAATCTAAGCTATCTAAATATTTTGGTAATGGGATTTTTTTGATAATTGTATTTTCTAATTTGTTCATGTAAATGTGTTCAAGAGAAATATCGATACTATCATCTTTTGTTTGACCATAATTTTTAATAATTATTTTTAATGATAATGAATCTTTATTAGAAGTAGGATTAATGACATTTAACTTAATATCATTATTAGAGATAACTAAATTTGGTTTTGGTGGTATAGGAATTTTTATAATTGGATCACCAATTAATGTATTCGTCAATGAAAATATTTTTGTTGAATAATTGTTACCAGCATTACTAAACATTTTTGCTTTTGCTTTTAATATTGCATTACCAACTTCAAAATTATTAGTAACCAATAAATTTTCGTAAAAATATTTTGGAACAGTATAAGCTGTGGAAGTAAAACCTAATGAAGAATTTCCGATGTAACCAATTGCTTGTCCATTTTTATTTAATATAAATCTTTCACCAAAACATGAAATATCTGGTTCAGCAAATTTATTAGTCGAACATCCGAAATCAGTAATTAAAGGATTTTTATTGTAATTATTTGTTAACTGGTCAACTTCATTTATACTATTATCCCAAGTTGATGTACCGCTGTGTCCTATATATGAAATAAATAAGCCACCTTTTCTAATTTTTGTTGAAATTTCGTCAGTAGAATAAGGACCAAAATCAGTTTGTGGGTTTGTAGTTTTATAAAAATGAGAATAAATACCAGCTATTGGAGGTGGTTCAATATAATTTTTAATAATGAAATCGTTGATACTTTTAAGATTATTTATTTGATTTATATCATTAGAAGGACCTCCGGAAAAAAATAAGTAACTTTTATTAAATTCATCGTATTTAGAAAACAAAATATTCTTTACTTTTGATAAATAATTATTTAATTCGAAAATATTATTAATAGGTAATCTACCAATTTTTAACTGAGGTATTGTAATAATATTATCCCAAACTACATACCAATTGTCACTCACAGGATAACCGTATGATGGAATATAATTTCTTCCTCCTTTTACTCCTGTAGCTTTATAGAAATAATCTTTATAATCATAATTTGCATCACCAATTAAAATTGTGTATGAAGGTTTTGGAATTTTTCGTTTTTGAAAAGTAGTAAATAAAAATAATCGTATTGAACTTGGATCTGGGTAACCAAACGAGAATTCGTCGAAAATATCTTCTACATTAAAAAGCTCCGTTTTAATATTATAAAGATTGGATATTTGATTTACGTATTCTTTGGCACTGTTTACAAAATTATTATGAGTGATTGCAATATAATCTACTTGTTCAGTTTTGTCTCGTAGATTTGCAAAATTTTTATAAGAAATAAATTTTGGTTTAAATAAATTATTTATAGATATGACAATATATTTATCATTTGCTTTTACAGTATCAGAAAATATTAAATTATTATTATTGATAGAGTAATTACTTATAAGTTTAAAATTATCATGATATTTAATTATTACATATTCTTGATTTTTAGTATTCTCTATTTTTATTGTTTTAACAGAAGATTTCACATCACTATAAATTTGAAACAAAAGCTTATCATTTTCCATTTTCAATTTACGAGGATATTCATACTCATACCAATCAACTGCAATAGTATTAATTGATGTTCCATTATTATAATTTTTAACCGATAAAATGTTATTAGTTGATTTTAATAAATTTACATTTAATTTACCTTTCAATAAAACTTGATCATATCTATTAATTGAAATAGAATCTAATAAATAATTATTTACTCTTAATGTAAGATTATGTGCATTAATAATTTGATTAGAACCGCCACTTGAACCTTTAAAATAAAAATATGCTTCTTTGTTTGGTATCAAATCGATTGCATTGAAATTATAATTTCTTACTGTCCCAGAATATAACCATTGAGATTGATGGAAGTACCATGTTTTATTTCCCAAATAATTAGGCATTTGATTTTGTAATTCATCATTATTTGCAAAGAAAAGAACTTGATTATCTTCAATATGGTTAAAAGATTTGTAATAGTTTATAGTATCGTTTGATATTAAAACACTATTTGACTTGGGGATTCTTAACCCATTATTTTTACCCCATGTTAGAAAGAAATAAGTTGTGTCTGTGAAGCGATTCATAAATTCATTGTATTCTTCATTTTTTGAATTTGTTATTCTATAATCTTTTCGTGAGTAATTTTTTTTACCATAAAATATTAAGTAATCTGAATCAGAAAAATAATTTTCATCTTTTCCATAAAATAAAACAGGTACTTCTTTTCCAGATTCAAATAGTTGAAATGTTTTTGGAATGATTAATGAAGTATTAACACCTAGTGAATCTAAATCCTTCTTCCCTATTTTAAAAATTCCATCTTCATATGTCGCTATTTTTACATATTGCATATTGTAATCGATCCAATTACCTGTTGAATCATTAAGAAAATTGTTTTTTGAATTTTCAAAGTGACTAAATCCTAAATTTTCAATTATTGAAAAATCGTGTAAATCAATCTTTGGGTTTAAGGTTGCATTGTTTTCATAATTTTCATCAAAATGTATTTTTAATTTGACATTTTTTCTTTCAATTATTGAAGCATCATTTGCATTGAAATAGTGTGTGTTAATTTTAATTATTATACAATAATTTCCTCTATACCAACCGTAACCAATAATATCATAAATTTTGTTATCAGAGATATTTTTGAAATTATTTTCTATATAATTTTCTTTTTCTATTAATGTTGAGTCATTAAATTTTTCTAAAATAGGATTTAATAAAGGAATGGATTTTTCATTTTTAACCTCATCATAAGATAATACTGATATTTTTGGTTTAGAATAAGGAGGAATTGCGATTAGCATTACTTTAGAAGGTAATTTTATATTTTCTTCATTTGTAGGATTTGTATAATCATAATAATCTATAATTTTATATTGACCATATTCTTTAATATTAAAATTATATTTATCATTTAACACTGATATAATAAAACCATTTTCAACTTTCTCAATTTTATTTTGTCCAATTATATATAAAGAAAAATTGAATGTAATAAATAATAAATAAATAAATTTATTATTCATGTTAACGACCTGTCCTTGAATTGAAAAACTTATATTTTATGATTCTAAAAATAAACATAGGAATACCAATAAAATACCTTTTCCAGAGACGTCGAGGTTCATGAAGTAATCTGACAATCCATTCCAGTCCAATCGATTGGACAAATTTGAAACCTCTTTTTTTTATTCCGGCAAAAACTTTAATTCCTTCACCAACTGCAATAATTACTTTAGTATTTAATTTATCTTTGTTTTTAATAATCCATTCTTCTTGTTTTGGTGAACCTAATCCAACAATCAGAATATCTGGATTTGATTTATTTATTTGATTAAGCAAATCTTCTAAATAATAATTAAATCCATTACAACTTCCAGCTATTTTTAAATGCGGTTGCACTTTAGGAATTCTACTCAGAGTCTCATCAGTATCACCAAAGAAAAAAAATGACCAATTATTTATTAATGATTCTTTTATTAGATCAATATAAAAGTCGGAACCTGTAATTCTTTTCTTAAAACCATTTTTATTATATAAAAACTTTGAAGCTAAAAAGACACCAATGCCATCGGGATGAATAATATCATACTTATTTAATACCTCTGCAAATTTTATATCCTTTAATGCTAAGTTAATTGTATTGATATTTGCATACGAAATTATAATTTGTTTTAATTCTGTTAAAGCATTCATTATCAAATTAATGATTTCATTATAATCAACGTTACATATTTTTATTATCTGAATATCTATTTTATTAAAATTTATCATTTAGACTTAAATATAAATTTTGGTACTTAAATATGAAGTTTTTAACAGTATAATATTTTGAAATTTTACAATACAAATTTTCTGCTAATTGATTAGCAAAATTTTTATTATTAATAATTATTTGGATTTTATTTTTCAAATCATCAGAATTTCCTGATTCAAAAAGCAACCCATCTTTTTCATTTTCAATTAACTCTGGAATGCCATCAACATTACTACCAATTAATGGCTTTTTCATTAGTCCAGCTTCAATCATAACAAGTGGAAATGGATCAATTCTAGATGGAAGCACAAACACTTCAATAAGTTGATAATAATTAAAAACATCTTTTTGTGAATTTATCAATTTCGAATTTAATTTATTTTGTGCGATAAACTCTTTGATTTTATATTCATCTTTTCCATTACCAATTAATAATAAAAATAAATCCTTATGAACTTTACTTAAATTAAGAAATGCTTCCAATAAAATATCAATTCCCTTTTCTTTAAAATCTAAACGACCAAAAAATCCTATAACAAATTTGTTCGTAGGAATTTCAAGCATTCTCAACAATTCAGTTTTTGTTTTGGTGAACACGACTTCCGTCGGATCAACACAATTGTAAATAACTTTTATTTTATATCCATCAATATTATAGTTTTTAATCAAATGAATTTTAATAGTATTACTACAAGCAATCAATAAATCAGATTTATAACTGATTAACTTATAATCATAAACTTTACTATGAACCGAAGTAACAGTTTTAATTTTGAGCAACCGTGAAATTAAAAAAGCAAGTAGACCAAAATAACGATGATGCGAATGAATGATATTGATTTGGTTTTGTTTGCAAAATGAATAAATTTTAATACAATGTATTACAAAACCGAAGACTGAATTATTGTGTTTTTTTAGAATAATAGGTTTAATATTTATTGATTCAAATCTGGAAAACCCATCGCCACCAAAGCACAAAATATGATGTTTGAATTGTGATGGAGTATTTTTAGCAATCAGGTAAATTGTTTTAGAAACCCCACATGAAAGATTTATGTTAGTTTGAAGATGAAGAATATTTATTTCTTTCTCACTCACTTATAATACCCAAGATTTTATTGAACTCTTTTTGAATATTATTCTTGTTCAACAATCTTTCAATCTGATATTCAAGTCTTAATCTTATACGTTTATCTTTCAAGTAATCAATAAATTTTTCAGGTAAATAAGAAAGAAGAAAAATAATTAAAAGTTTTATACTCCATTTTTTTAGCCTAGCATCAATCCAATATTTTCTAGCTTTGTTTTTCTCACCATAAAAAAATTCGCGCCAACCTTTTAATATTAATTGCTCATTTGACGAAGTTATACCAAAGAGTTCATCCAATTTATCAAAGTATGGTTTTTGAATTTCATAAATCAAATGTTTCTTTTTCATAGTCTCAGTTGTACTTAAAGAATTTTTTCTTAGACGTTGAAAGTAAAGAACTTCGGGTACAATTATAATATTACTTTTATTAAGGATTTTAAGCCACAAATCGTAATCTTCAAATGCGGACAATTCAGTGTTAAAACCTCCATTATCAAGAATAAAATTTCTGTCAAATAATACTGAGAGTCCCAAATGTCCATGTAATGCTATTTTTCTTTTAATAATATTTAAATCGTTTTGAATTATTAATTGATATAAAATTTTATTTCTATTGAAAAATGCTGAATTGGTAAAAACTAAATCATTTTTATTTTTATAAAGTAAAAGCTGCTTTTGAATTTTTTGATGGTGAATAATATCATCAGCATCACAAAAAGAAATGAAATCATATTTCGCTTCTTTTAATCCAAGATTTAAAGCAGCACTTCTTCCAATATGATTTGATTTAATGAATCTAATTCTCTTATCATCAAATCTTTTAACAACTTGCTCACTTTTATCTGTAGAGCCGTCATCAATAATCAGTAATTCAAAATCTTTATAAGTCTGTTTTAACACGCTATTGATTGCCTGTGAAATATATTCGCCGCAGTTGTAAGTTGTCATTAAAACTGTTATGCTCATTTCAAAATTTCTTTATAGAATGAGATTGTATTCCTAACCATATTATTTATATTGAACTCCTTACTAGCATCCTGATAACCACTCTCAATTATTTCATTCATATCCTTAAAATTTTCTACAGCAAAATTTAATTTACTGGCTAAATCATTAGGATCATTTTCATCAAAAATTAGGCAATTAATTTTGTCTTTCAGAATGGAATCGTGTCCCAAAAAATTTGAACTTAATATCAGGTTTTTATTTAATGCCGCTTCAATAATTGTCATTGGAAAACCTTCCGACTTACTTGCAGTCACAAAAATATTCGTCATTACCAATTGAGTATTTAAATCTTTTACTTCACCAATAAAATTTATACTTACGTTTAATTTTGCTAGAAGCTTTTTTAATTCAAATTCATAATCACCTTTACCAGCAATTAAAAATTCTGCTTTTGTTAAAGTTTCTTTTTTTAATTTACTAATTGCTTCAATAAAAATATCAAAGCCCTTTTCTGGAATTAACCTTCCCGCTGAGATGATCTTTAATGTTTGATTGATTGGTTTAATTAAATTTGTAGGGACAGGAATTCCACTTCTTATAAGCCTTACATTTTTTGACTGTTTGTTTTTTTGGTTTATCAGATAATAATAAATATGCTCATTAACGGTAATAAAGTATTCCGAAGGATAATGATTAAGTCTTCCAACAGATTCTATAATTCCGTGAACTGTTTGTAAAGTTTTTACCTTAATAAAATAGCTGACAAGTTTTGCAATATTAGAAGCATAATGGTTATGTGAGTGAATTATTTGGTATTTATACTTAATTAATAATTTGAATAAAAATAAAAACGCTTTTATAAAATTTTTTGCAGATCTATTTTCATGCTTAACTGCAGGGTTAATAATAACTTCTTTACATAAATCTTTATAAATATCCACAGCATCTCCACCAGCGCAAAGAATTGTGAACTCAACATCATTTCTCTTTTTCGCTTCTGATAAGAAATACAATAAGTGTTTTGAAACACCGCAGGTAGTAAGAAGTTCGTTAGTGATAATTAATGTTTTCAAAGGATAATAAATTATATTTTTATAAATTAAACATTTAATTTAAGTATATTTTAAAGTACTCAGTAACCATTTGTCTAGTGGAATAGTTTTGTTCCAATAGATTATGATCTGTCTTTATCGCTTGATTACAAACATGAATAATTGATTTGGCGATCCCCATTTGACTAAGTTCTTTAATGAACAAACCATTCACCCCATCTTTTATAATCTCTCTATTTCCACCTTCATTTGATACTAACACTTTAATTCCGCTTGCTAATGCTTCAAGCACCACTAGATCAAATATTACTCTTTCAGATGCCTGGATAAAAATATCAAGAGATTTCATTAATCTTATTACATCATCATTCGAAATCATTCCTAAAAATTTTACTTGTTCACTTAAAAGATTTGCGTTAATTAGTGATTTATAATCTTCTGTAAGGTAACCTTCCCCAATGTTTACTAGAAGTGCTCTGATATTAAATTCATCACGTAATGATTTAATAGAACGAATTATTAAATCTATATTCTTTGGTTTAACATGCTGAGCAACATTAAGTAGTGTTATATCATATTTATTTTTTTGAATATTATATTTTTCTAAAACATTATTTACCTCAATATTCCTGATCTTCTCTAAATCAATCCCATTGCAAATAATTTTAATCCTCTCCGACTTAGTATCGTTAAAATTGACATCTTTTAGAAAAATTTCTTTAGCAGCATTACTAGGAAATGTTATTAAATCAAAATTTAAAAATGCATCCATTTCCCTTTTGCTTAACTCGAGCATAAAATCCTTAAAGTAATTTGATTTTACATTACATTCCTTCATTTCACTAACCTGCATTCCTTTTGAGTGTATCGTCAATATTTTTTTCGGTTTTTTAAGATTAAGGAAATAATATGCCGAAAGTGAATCGTGCGAATGAATAATATCAAAGTCTCTAAACTTATCTGTATAATTATAAAAATATTTATCTTTTTTATGGTAATGGTATTTTAAATAGAAATCGCTTGTAACTATATCTCTATATAAATTTATTTTATCATATAATTTATAACCTAAATTTCTTTTAGCATAAATGTTTTTATTTTGATTCAAATCCAATTCTTCCCCAGACGAATATTTTTTGAACATATCATATGAAAGGAAATACGGTTCATATTTAGTATAATCAAGATTCTTTAGTAAATCATATATAATCCGGTTCGGTCCGCCGATCGAAGGATTTGGAAAACCAGTAAAAGATGTGAATAAGATTTTTTTCATTTTAGAATCTCTTCAATATAGTAAGCGAATTCGCTACCACTTGATCCATATTATAATACTGATATTCAGCTAATCTTCCACAAAAAATAACATTGGATAATTTTTCGGATTCCATTTTATATAAATGATATTGATGTTTATTCTCTTCATTTGGGATTGGATAAAAAGGCTCGCCATCAAAGATTGGATATTCATAACTTAATGAAGTTGATTTAGATTTTTGAAACGTTAAATGTTTGTATTCACTTACACGTGTATAATTTTTTGTATTATCCACGTAGTTATAAACTGCAGTTTTTTGTTTAAATTCGATTAGAAAAATCTTAAACTCAAACCTGATCGATCGATAAGGAAGTTTGCCAAATTTATAATCAAAAAAGTAATCTATGGGACCTGTGTAAATTAATTTATCATAATTAACATCATTAATAATTTTTTTGAAATCTGTATTCAAAATAATCTCAATGTTTTTATGCTTTAACATCCTTTCGAACATTTTAGTATAACCATCTTTTGGCATAAACTGATATTTATCAGTAAAATAACGACAATCATCATTTGTTCTAATTGGAATTCTTCCACATACACTTGGTGATAATTCTTTAGGCTCTAAATTCCATTGTTTTTTTGTATAATATTTATAAAATTTTTCAAACAAATCATATCCAACTTGATTTACTATAATATCTTCAGAATTTAAAATTGGATAACGATTTTCTTTTTTACTCTCAAAATATTTCTTTGCATCTTCTTCAGTAAAATCTTTATTATATAATTTTGATAATGTAATTCTATTTATTGGAATTGGATAAAGTTCATTATTATGAAAAGCTAAAACTTTATGTTCATAAGGAATCCATTCTGTAAATTGTGAAAGATAATCAAATACTTCTTTGCTATTTGTATGAAAAATATGTGGACCATATTTATGAATTAAAATTCCATATTCATCATATTCATCATATGCGTTTCCTCCGATATGATTCCTTTTCTCTACTATTAATATTTTTTTATTCATTTGTGATGCTAATCTTTCTGCAAGAACAGAACCAGCAAAACCGGCACCTACAATTAAGTAATCATATTTCATTACTGAAAAAACCTTTCTTCCTTAAAAATATTATAATTGAAGATGTTACAAATAATTCTGTAAATAAAACTGAAATTGCTGTACCAATTTCTTGAAATATTGGAACTAATAAAATTGTTGTAAATAAATTTATAATTGCAGCAAATGAAATAATGTATGAAAATTGTTTTTTCATATTAATGTTTAACATCGTCTGAATACCAAATAAATTACTTAAATAAATTATAAATGGTAAAAAAGAAATTATTTTCAAAACAATTACTGTTCTTTGATTACTATAACCTAATAAAATATTTACTAAATCATTTGATGTTATATAAAGTAATAATGAAATAATAAAACTAAATAATCCAACATATATAAAAGATTTTAAAATAAATCTTTTACCATTTTGAAATGAATTTGCAAATAAATATGAAGCTCTGGGATACATTGATTGTGTAAGTGGATATAACAAATTTTGAAAAGCTTGTCGTATCTTATCTGCAACCGTAAAATAACCAACAACTGTATTCGATGTAAACAATCCTAAAATAAATGTATTGGAAATGGTGTAAATAGAAATTGCACACGTTGAAAGAAATACTATTGTTGAATCGTTAAATATTTTCTTGATAAGTTTTAAATCTGGTAAGAATATTTTAAAACTATATTTAATGAACATCATAGTAAATAAAGTAAACCCAACTATAATTGAATTAAAACTATTCAAATAAGCTATTCTTAAATAATCATTGCTATTGCGTACAAAATAAAATATTGTAAACAACCAAAATATTTTCATAATAAAAGAAATTAAAACTATAATTTTTGATTTTTCAATCCCTTGATAAAACCAAATTGGTAAAAATATATTTCCTATTACAGTGAAATAAGTAATTATATAAAGCAATTTATAATTTTTTATAAACGACAAATAATTGATTAAAATAAAAAATAAAATTGTTGATACTATAAAAAGAATTATTTTGATTATATAAATAGAACAAATAATTTCGTTTAATGTTCTCTTGTTATCTCTATTGGTTGAAATTAATCTAACAGCTGAAATATTAAAACCATAATCAATAAATAAAATAAAATATCCAACGAAAGCACTTGAAAAATTTATTAATCCAAACTTTTCAACACCAACTAGATTTATTATATAAGGAAATGTAATAAATGGAATAAAGTAATTTAGAAACTGAAGCAATGAAAATGATAATATATTTTCAATAAGTAACTTTTTTGATTTTTCAATCATAAATTATTCTATAATTAACTTTAAAATAAAAATTATTTCATTCATTAATAATTAAAATTACATTCTAAATAAAATTATAATTAAATTAAGTCTAAGATTTGAGGGTATTTTTTAACAACATGGACATTAAATATTCAGTAATTATTCCAACTTTAAATGAAGAAAAACTTCTTCCAAATTTACTTCAACAATTTTCCAATGAATTAAGAAAAAAATACAAAATTGAAATAATTGTAGCTGATAGTGGAAGCAAAGATAAAACAATTGAAATTGCAAAAGAGAAATGTGATAAAGTGATTGAGAAAAATGGTGCCGATATAAAAAATATATCGTTTGGAAGATACATCGGTGCTAAAAATTCAACTGGTGAAATATTAATTTTTTTAAATGCTGATGTATTATTTGATGACATAAATTACTTTTTCGAATATCTAGAAAATAATTTTGTTAAATCTATTTATGTTGCGTGTACTTGCAAAATAAAAGTCTTTCCAAATGAAGAAAAATTTATTGATAAAATTTTTTCTGCATTTATTAATTGTTATGTTCATGCATTAAATTCAATAGGTATAGGAATGATGCGAGGTGAATGTCAGATAATTAGAAAAAGTGTTTATGAAAATGTTGGGGGCTACAATATTAATTTATATGCTGGTGAAGATTTTGAAATATCCACTCGTATTAGAAAAAAAGGAAAAATTTTATTCGCTAAAAATTTAATTATTTATGAATCACCAAGAAGGTATCATAGTTGGGGTTATATTAAAATTTTGTTTTCCTGGTTTTTAAATAGTATTTCATCATGGTTCTTAAAAAAATCATTCAATAAAAAATGGGAAGAAATCAGATAAATGTTTTTTAATAAAACAAAAATGATTTTTAATAAATCAGTCTTTTATTCTTTTTTAATATTTATTTTTCTAAACACATTTTTATTTTCACAGATTAAATTATTACCAGGGAAAAATATTTTTCAACCAATTACTGCCAACTATAACGAATCGCGAATTGGATTGGCATATTATCCTAAAACTGGTTACTTCAAAGTTGATGCTGGCAAATCTTTCGATTTAATAACTTACAAATCCAATTTAAAGTATTATTCATTTGGTACAGAATTTTTTATGCATGGTTTAGGATTAAATATTAAAGAGAAAAGATTACCAATAGATGCAGCCGATGGTTATTTTGGTGTAAATTTTAATTATAAAGATTCCCTTAAATTTTTTAATGTTCGTTTAAGAGTACTACATAATAGTGCACACTTCGTTGATGGTCATATAGAAAGAAAAATTAATTATCAACCAAAAGAAAATTATGTGAATGATTTTTTTGATTTTACATTTCAAAAATATTTAACAAATAATTTTTATTTGTATTCAATTATTAACTACCCGATTATTATTCATCCTAAAGAATTGCATAAGTTAAATTTATCATTTGGGTTTGAATTGCTTGAAAATATATTCAACAATTTTTGGAATAATGAAAATAAAATTTTCTTTGCCTATCAATTCAATTTATTACCAATACCAAAATATATCGGAAGTAATCACATTATGACCGGAATTAATTTTGGAAATGAAAAAACAAATCAGTTAAAAATTTATTTTTCATTTTATAATGGTGAGAAATTGTTCAAGCAATATTATGGTATAAAAGTTTCGGAATATTCTTTCGGATTTTATATTGAATAGAATTAATCACTAAAATTTATTTTTCATTTTTGCTTTGCTATTTCTTTTAACAACATTAAAACTAACTTAGCTCTATTTTCTAAATCCTGAATTGATGAATTATTATCAATTACAAAATCGACTTTATCTTTTTTATTTTCATCCGGAATTTGAAATAACATTCTTTTTTTAACTTCATCTTCAGTTAATTTACTTCGTTCAATTGTTCTTGAAATTCTTAATTTTTCATCTGAATAAACTAAAATTATGAAATCGAAATGATCTTCAAGTTCGGATTCAAAAAGCAAAGGAATTTCAACAAAAACAATATTATGTTGTTGAAAAAGTTTCACTGTTAATTCGTTTATTTTTTCAACTACAATTGGATGAACAATAGCATTTATTTTATCAACATTTTCATCATTATTAAAAATAATTTCTGATAAATATTTTGTATTTAACTTTCCATTATTATATGAATTATCTCCAAATTCATGCTTAATTAATTTTACAACATCAACATCATTTTGCATTAAATCTTTTGCAATTTCATCAGAAAAAAGAACAGGAAAACCTTCATTCAAAAAATAATTTGAAACTAAAGATTTTCCTGCACCAATTCCGCCAGTTATAGCAACTTTAATTTTATTCATTTTGAAATTATTTTTTACTTCGCATAAGCAATTTTTCTCAACTCACGAATAACAGTAACTTTAATTTGTCCCGGATATTCCATTTCTTCCTGAATTTTACTTGCAATATCATTTGCTAAACGATCTGCGAAAACATCATCAACTTTATCAGGTTCAACAATTACACGAACTTCACGACCAGCTTGAATAGCATAGGTTTTCGCTACACCTTCAAAAGTTTTAGCAATGTTTTCTAAATTTTCAAGACGTTTAACATAACTTTCAAGTGGTTCTCTTCTTGCACCTGGTCTTGCTCCACTAATTGCATCTGCTGCCTGGACTAATGCTGCAATTGGATGTTCCATTTCTATATCTTCATGATGAGAACCAACTGCATTTACAACTATCGGATGTTCATTATATTTTTTAGTTAAATCATAACCTAAAAGTGCATGAGGACCTTCAACATTTTTGTCAATTGTTTTTCCGATATCATGCATTAAACCAGCACGACGAGCAAGGTTTGTATCAAAACCTAATTCTGCAGCCATAATGCCTGTTAAATATGCAACTTCAATACTATGTTGTAATAAATTTTGTCCATAGCTTGAACGATATTTCATTTTTCCAATGTGTTTAACAAGTTCAATATGAACACCATGTAAACCAAGTTGAATAACAGTATTCTCACCTTCTTTTAGAATTTCTTCATCAAGCTCTTGCTGAACTTTTGCAACAACTTCTTCAATTCTTGCTGGGTGAATTCTTCCATCAGCAATTAATCTTTCAAGAGAAATTCTTGCAACTTCTCTTCTAAATTGGTCAAAAGCAGAAAGTATAACAGCTTCGGGAGTATCGTCAACAATTACATCAACTCCTGTTACTGCTTCGAATGCACGAATATTTCTACCTTCGCGACCAATAATTCTTCCTTTCATTTCATCATTTTGAATTTGTACAACTGAAACAGTTGATTCAACCGAATGATCGACTGCTGTTCTTTGAATAGCTTGAACAATAATTCTTTGTGCTTCTTTTTTTGCTTCAACTTTTGCCTGGTCACGAATATCCTTAACCATTTGTGCTGCATCAGTTTTTGCTTTGTTGATAATATTTTCCATCAACATTTTTTTAGCTTCATCAGAAGTTAAACCGGCAATTTTTTCCAAACGAGTGTTTTGTTCCGCAATTAATTCACTTAGTTCTGTTTGCTTTTTTTCAATTTCAAGTTTTTGTTGAGTTAAAGTTTTTTCAAGAGTTTTTAATTCTTTTTCTTTTTGAGTTACAACTTCATATCGTTTATCAAGATTTTCTTCGCGAGCTTCAAGCTGCTTTTCATGATTTTGAAGTTTTTGTTTTTTTGTATTTACATCATTATCAAACTCTTGTTTTTTCTTTAACCATTCATCTTTAACTTCGAGAAGTTTTTCTTTTTTAATGTGTTTAGCTTCTTTTTCAGCTTCTTCGATAATTGCTTTAGCTTTTTCTTTTGCTGCAACAATACTATTTTTTCCTGTTTTAGAATTAAGAAACCAACCTAAAACAAAAGAAATAATAATAAGAACAACTGAAACAGAAATAACGATAATCATATTCATATCCATTTATCAATAACCTCCATAAAAGAAAATTAAAGTGCACAGACTGGTTCATTATCACTAAAGAACTATATTTACCTATCAGTGTGGGAAATTGCCCGACGCTTTTTAACGTCCACTGTCCCAAGTAAAAACTTGAGAATCCGCAAAGCGGATTGAGGCCTGTAATACACGCCGCGAGTCAATAACCCTTAGGTTATATAATTTGTTAGTTCTTTTTGTATAATTTACCAGCTGTGCTGTAAATTATAATTGGTTGGAAGTTAATTTTGATTCGCTTAATAGAAGCTTAATTTTTTTTACTTTATCTGTTGCTTGTATGCTAAATTCACGAAATCTATTTTTCTCAACGAATAAGTCATATGCTATGTTTAATGCTGCAATTATTGCAATAGTATCTTTTGGTTGATCTGGTAATTCGTCTCTTGTTTCTTCCATTATTGAATTTACATACTCTGCTAATTCAACAGCTATTTCTTGATTTTCAACAAGTAGTGAATATTCTTTATCAAATATTTTTACTTTAAGCTTCTTTTTTTCGTTCATTTTCCAACCGTTGAACATTTTTTTTAAGAACGTAAATGATAGTCAATTTTAGCTATCAGTTCTGTTATTTTTTTTTTTACTGCTTCCCTATCTTCAAAATTAAAACTTTCACCAAAAAGTTCCTCATTACTAATAAAAGTCTTACTTAATTTTGATTCAATTTCTGCTAATTTTTTTTTGAGTTCTGTGTTTTCTCTTTCAAGTAATGTTATTCTGTTACTGAGTCCTTGATTTTTTTCTTCTAACTCATCAGCTTTTTGGACGAAAATATATATTTGTTTTTCTAATGAATTTAATTCATCCAAAAAAATATCATATTTAGAAGTTTCAGACAATCAAGCTCCTCTTAATTGTGCATTTAATTTTGTTTCTATTAAGTTAATTAAAAACCTAAAATCTTTTTCAACCTCTTCTTCGGTTAAAGTTCTGTTGTAATCAAAATACTCTAACTGAAATGCAAGGCTTTTCTTACCTTTACCTAAACTTTCACTTTGGAAAATATCAAATAAGTTAACATTATGCAATAGTTTAGAGCCAGATTCTTTAATTAATTTAATAACTGTTTCTGATTCAATTTTTTCATCTAAAATGAATGCAAAATCTCTGTAAATTTTTGGAAACTTTAGTAATTCAACAAATCCTTTTTGTGGAATTTCAATATTTTTAATTTTATCTAAGTTAAGTTCTAATACAAATACTTCCTGATTTATATCAAATTGGTTTAATATTTTGTTTGAAAGTTTACTTAACAACCCAATTTCATCTTTATCAATTTTTAATTTGACAGAATATTCATAATAATTTTTAATGTTTTCATTTTTTTCAATTCTAAAACTGATGTTTGGAATCAGCTTGTTTAATGAAACTGAAGTTAAACCTTTTAAATCATAAAAATCGAAGTCTCTTTCCTTTTCATACCAAACATCACGTGACACTTTTCCAGTAACTGCTGCAATTAGATATTCATTTTCTTCAAAATCTTCAAAAGAATTTATTTGATAATTTTTTTGATTGAAAATTTTTCCAATTTCGAACAACATTAAGTCTTTTTCATTTACTTTCAAGTTATTTGATATAGTTTGCAAAATTCCCGGAATTAATGAAGGCCTAATGTGAGACATTTCGCTACTTTGTGGATTCAATACAGCAATTGGATTCCCGAATTCTTTTGCAATATTTTCTGACAACATTGAATTTGTTATTATTTCATAAAATCCTAATGCATTAAATACATTTCTTGTTTTATCTGTAAAATCTGAATTATCAACTTTTTCTTCTAATGTAATTGATATTTTATTTATTTCAGGAATTTTATTATATCCATAAATACGTGCAACTTCTTCTATAATGTCAATTTCTCTTTCAATATCATTTCTATAAGATGGAATTTTTAATTCTAATTTATCTTCATTTTTATTTATGATTTCAAAACCAAGATTTAATAAAATATTTTCAACTTCTTTGTTTTCAATTTCGTAACCAAGAATTTTTTTGATACGACTAAACCTGACAAATGTATTTTTCTCTTGAATAATTTTTGGATAAGCATCAATCTCTCCGTTAGCTACTTCTCCGCCAGCAGTTTCTTGTATAAGTTGAGCAGCTCTTTTTGCAGCCCATACAGTTATGTTGTAATCTGTTCCTCTTTCAAAACGATATGAAGCATCAGTAGAAAGAGCTAAGCGTTTTGCAGTTTTTCTGATTGATGATGGATTGAAATAAGCACTTTCTATTAATATATTTTTTGTCTCAAAAGTTACTTCAGAATTTTCTCCGCCCATTACTCCAGCAATTGCAACCGGTCTTTCAGCATCACATATCATTAAGTCGGTTGATTTTAAGATTCTTTCTTTTGAATCCAACGTTACAAACTTTTCATTTTCATTTGCATTTCTAACCACAATTTTCTTCTGAGCAAGTTTATCTAAATCAAATGCGTGAAGTGGTTGACCTATTTCATATAAAATGTAATTAGTAACATCAACAACGTTATTTATTGGTCTTAATCCAACATTTTTTAATTTTCTTTTTAACCAATCTGGAGATTCTTTAATTGTTACATTGGTAACAACTTTTCCAACGTATCGTGGACAATTAACATTATCAATTATTTCGACTTTTGCTAATTCTTCCGATTTAACTTTTGTTTCATTTATTTTTATTTCTGGAAACTTTAATGGACGATTAAAAATTGCTGACAAATCCCTTGCAACACCGATATGGCTTAAAGCATCTGAACGGTTTGGAGTAATATTGATTTCCATTATAATATCGTTTAAACTCATAGCGTCAGAAAAAGAAATTCCTTCTTGTAATGATTCTTCTAAAACCATTATTCCATCATGATTATCACTTATTCCTAATTCTTTTTCTGAACAAATCATACCTTCAGAAACTTCTCCACGAATTTTAGCTTTTTCAATTTTGAATTTTCCATTAGGAATAATTGCTCCAACTTTAGCGAATGGTACTTTTTGTCCTGCAGCAACATTTGGAGCACCACAAACAACATTGAAATCATTTTTTCCATCAGTAACTAAACATAAAGAAAGTTTATTGGCATTTGGATGTTTTTTACTTTCCTTTACAAAACCAACAATTATATTTTGATATATTTTGTTTTGGTCAATTACATCTTCAACTTCTAATCCAGCATAAGTAATTTTTTCAATAATTTCTTCGATAGAAATGCCAGTTAAGTCAATATAATCTTTCAACCAGTTTAAAGAGATTTTCACTTTTACACCTTGAAGTTTTAAAAATTAAAATTGGGTTAAAAATCTTTTATCGTTGTCAAATAAAATTCTAATATCATCAATTCCATATTTTCTCATAGATGTTCTTTCAATTCCCATTCCGAAAGCATAACCAACATATTTTTCAGGATCAATTCCAACATTAGATAAAACATTAGGATCAACCATACCACAACCTAAAATTTCCATCCATCTTCCTTCTTTTCCTTTTGGTTCCCACCAAATATCCATTTCGGCACTTGGTTCTGTAAATGGGAAAAAGCTTGGACGAAATCTGTATTTAACATCTTGACCAAAAAATTGTTTTACGAATGCAACTAAAGTTCCTTTTAATTCAGCAAATGTTACATCTGTATCAACATATAAACCTTCAACTTGATGAAAAAGACAATAACTTTTAGCACTAACTGCTTCATTTCTAAAAACTTTACCCGGCATAATTGCACGTAAAGGTGGTTTCTTTGATTGCATTAATCTTATTTGCACAGGAGATGTATGAGTTCTTAAAAGAAATTTATTTGTAATAAAAAAAGTATCTTGCATATCTCGAGCCGGATGATCATCTGGAAAGTTGAGTGCTTCAAAATTGTTATAATCACTTTCAATTTCAGGACCCTCATACACAGAAAATCCTAATCCTTTGAAAATGTTTTTAATTTCATCAAGGGTTTGAGTTATAATATGTTTACTACCAATTTCTTTTTTTCTACCGGGAAGAGTTAAATCAATAAATTTTTCTGAAATTAATTTTTCACTTTCAAGTTTATTTTTTAATTCATCAAATAAAGAATGTGTATATTTTTTTAATTCATTGATTGCTTTTCCAACAATAGGTTTATCTTCTTTCGGAACATCTTTGAGTGAATCAATTATTTGCGTAACAATTCCCTTCCGACTTAAATATTTAATCCGGAACTCTTCAAGTGAAGATAAATCATTTACTTTTTTAATATCTTCATCAAAATTTTTTTTTATTAATTCAATTTTTTCAAGCATATATTATTCCGACAATTTAAAAAAATTCCCTTCCAAAATTTAAAATAAAATTTCAGAAGGGAAATAAATTAGTTAGTAACAAATTTAACTATTTCGGCGAAAGCTTGAGGATTTTCAACTGCTAAGCTAGCAAGTAGCTTACGATTAATTGCAACACCTTTTTTGTTTAATGCATCAATTAATCGTGAATAAGTTGTACCATTAGCTCTTGCAGCAGCATTAATACGAACAATCCACAAACTTCTATATTCACGTTTTTTAAGTTTGCGATCTCTGTAAGCATGAACTAATCCTTTTTCCACGTGGGTTTTAGCAACTGTCCAAACATTGCCACGGGCACCCCAGTAGCCCTTCGCCATTTTTAGTATTTTCTTACGTCTTGCTTTTGAAGCGACGTGATTTACTGAACGAGGCATTTTTCTTTTCTCCTATTGTTGTAACATTCTTGATACTTTTTTCTCATCGGCTTTAGCTACAATCACACCTTTTCTTAAGTTTCTTTTTCTTTTACGTGATTTTGTAGTTAGAATGTGTGATTTATAAGCCTTGTTTCTTTTGAACTTTCCGGAGCCTAATTTTCTGAATGTTTTTGAAGCTCCACGATTACTTTTCATTTTTGGCATTGTTCACCCTATCTATTTTTTCTTTTTACCTTTTAATGGTGCTAATATAGCATGCATTGAACGACCTTCAAACTTTGGCTCTTGTTCAACTTTTGCAACTTCACTTAATCTTTCAATAAATTTTTTTAAGAGATTTTCACCCAATTCTGTAAATGCTAATTCTCTTCCTTTAAAAATAACGGAGACCTTAACCTTATCACCTTGTTGAATAAAATTAACTGCATGTCTTGCTTTAAAATCAAAATCGTGTGTATCTGTATTTGGATGAAGCCTGATTTCTTTTAATACACTTACAACCTGATTTTTCTTTTGTAATTTTTCTTTTTTCTGAATTTCGTATGTGAATTTTCCGAAATCAATTATTTTACAAACTGGTGGATTTGCTTGCGGTGCAATCTCTACTAAATCGAGACCAGCTTCTTCAGCTTTTTTTAATGCTTCTTTTATAGAAACAATTCCAATTTGTTCTCCGTTAGTGCCAATCAATCTTACTTCGCTTGCTTTTATATCTTGATTAACACGATTATTAATTTGAGTGATAAAATACCTCTCTAATTAGTTATTAATTTTGTTATTTATTTCTTCTTTTATTTTTGAAATAAATTCTTCTATATCAACTTTTCCTTGATCACCAATTTTATGTTTTCTTATTGAAACAGAATTTGTTTCAACTTCTTTTTCACCAACTATAAGCATGTAAGGAACTTTTTTTGTTTCCCAATCACGAATTTTATAACCAATCTTTTCATTTCTTTCATCAAGTTCAACAATAATATCATTTTCTTTTAATTTATCACTAACTTTTTTTGCATAGTTCAAAAATACTTGAGAAACAGGTATAACTGCAACTTGAACAGGTGCAACCAAAGTTGAAAATGCACCGCCATAATGTTCAATTAAAACACCGAAAAATCTTTCTAAAGAACCAAGTAAAGCTCTGTGAACCATAAAAGGTCTATGTTCTTTTCCATCTTCGCCAATGTAATGCATATCAAAACGTTCTGGCAAATTAAAATCGAATTGTATTGTGCTCATTTGCCATTCTCGATTTAAAGCATCTTTAATTTTAATGTCAATTTTTGGACCGTAAAAAGCTCCACCACCTTCATCAATTTCATATTTTATATTTTCTTTATCACAAGCTTTTTTTAATGATTCGGTTGCTTTTTCCCAAAGAGAATCTTCACCAACAGCTTTTTCTGGTTTTGTAGCAATATAATACTTTAATTGTTCGAAACCGAAAGATTTCCACATGTAGTTTGAAAATCTTATAACCTCTATTATTTCATCTTCAATTTGTTCCTGAGTACAAAAAATATGAGCATCATCCTGAGTAAATCCACGAACTCTTAATAAACCATGTAACACACCACTTTTTTCGTAACGATAAACAGTTCCTAATTCTGCCCAACGTAATGGTAAATCTCTGTAAGATCTTAATTGCGATTTATAAATTAAAATATGAAATGGGCAATTCATTGGTTTGATAAAATATTCTTGTTCATCAACTGTCATTGGTGCGTACATGTTATCTTTATAATTAGTCAAATGACCACTTGTTTGCCATAACCAACTTTTACCCATGTGAGGAGAATATAAAATATCATAACCATTTTTAAGATGAGCAGAACGCCAGAATGTTTCTATAGTATTTCTAATTCTTGCCCCTTTTGGATGCCAGTAAATTAATCCTGCCCCAGCTTCTTCATGAATACTGAAAAGATCTAATTGCTTTCCTAACTTGCGGTGATCACGTTTCTTAGCTTCTTCCAAAAACGCAAGATGATCATCTAACATTTTCTTTTTAGGAAAAGTTATACCATAAATTCTTTGCATTCTTTTATTTTTTTCATCGCCTCGCCAATAAGACCCAGAAACTGAAAGTAGTTTTACAAATTTAATTTTTCCTGTGTCAGGAATATGTGGACCAGTACATAAATCAGTAAATTCACCTTCATTGTAAATACTTATTACTTCAGAATTTTCATCAAGCTCACTTATAATTTCTTGTTTATATTGATCACCTTTTTCAGTAAAAAATTTCATTGCTTCAGCTTTAGATAATTCATTTCTTTTGAATGGATTTTTTTGTGAAGCAATTTCTAACATTTTATTTTCAATAACAGTTAAATCTTCTTCTGTTAAATTTTTATTTATATCAATATCATAATAAAAACCGGAATCAATAGCTGGTCCAACGCCAAATTTTGCTTCCGGAAAAATACTTTGCACTGCATGTGCCATTAAATGAGAAGAAGAGTGCCAATAAGTTTCTTTCCCTTCTGGTGAATCAAAAGTAAAAATTTGTAATTCTGAATCTTCATTAATTGGCGAAGATAAATCTTTTAATTTCCCATTTACTTTAGCAACTAAAGCTTCTTCAGCTAATCTGTTAGAAATAGATTTAGCAATTTCAAAAGGAGTAATTCCTTTTTCAAATTCTTTTATTGTACCATCAGGGAATTTAATATTAATTTTTTCCATACCTTCCTAAATAAAAAAAAACGGAGACAACTCCGATAATTGTGGGTTCTATAGGATTCGAACCTATGACCTTCTGCACGTCAAGCAGACACTCTAGCCAACTGAGCTAAGAACCCTAAAGAAATAAAATTCATTTAGCATTGAATTATTTAGTACCGAGAGCCGGACTCGAACCGGCACGGGTGTTAACACCCACAGGATTTTAAGTCCTGTGCGTCTACCAATTCCGCCATCCCGGCTTATAAAGAACATTTTCAAATTGCGTTGGCAAATATAAAGTTTTTTTTTCATTCGTTGCAATAAATTATTGTTTCAATTTTATATTTTTTTATTATCATTTATAAAATTCTTTTAAAATTAATAGCATAAGTATTTCATAATTTTTAACTTGCTTTATAAAAATTATTTATTGTACCCTATCAAAAACAAATTGGAGAATTAATGCAAGAAGAAAAAAAGAGAGAACAATGGGGCAGCCGCATAGGATTAATTCTTGCTGTTGCTGGTAATGCTGTTGGTCTTGGAAATTTTTTAAGATTTCCTGTTCAAGCAGCTTCTAATGGTGGTGGAGCTTTTATGATCCCCTATTTTATTTTTTTCTTATTAGTTGGTATTCCTTTAATGTGGATGGAATGGGGTATTGGTAAATATGGTGGAAAGTTTGGGCATGGAAGTTCTCCTGGTATGTTTGATGTTTTGTGGAAAAATAAAATATCTAAATACTTTGGAGCTTTAGGACTTTTTGTTTCAACAATAATTATGATTTATTATACATACATTGAATCATGGACACTTGGTTATAGTTTTTTGACAATAACAAAAAGTTATTTTGGTTTAGAAAATTTTGAATTGATGAAATCGTTTTTATATAGTTATCAAGGAAGAGAAACATCACATTTTTTTGATGGATTAACAACTGCATATATTTTCTTTTTAATTACTTTCGTACTTAACTTTTGGGTTTTATATCGTGGTATTTCAAAAGGTATTGAGAAGTTAGCAAAAATTGCAATGCCATTATTATTTTTATTTGCAATAATAATTGCAATAAGAGTTATTACACTTGGTACACCAGATCCATCTCAACCGGAAAATTCAATTGCAAATGGTTTTGGTTTTATTTGGAATCCTGATTTTTCAAAGCTTGATGATCCTAAAGTTTGGCTTGCAGCAGCAGGTCAAATATTTTTTACCCTTTCATTAGGAATGGGTACAATTCATGCATATGCTAGTTACTTAAAACCTAAAGATGACATTGCACTTTCTGGTTTAGCAACTGCATCAACAAATGAATTTGCAGAAGTTGTTTTAGGTGGTTCAATTGCAATTCCTTTAAGTGTTGCTTTTTTTGGTATTGCAACAACAACCGCAATGGCTAAAGGTGGTTCTTTTGATTTAGGTTTTGCTTCGATGCCATTAGTTTTTGAGAAAATACCATTTGGTGAAATTTTTGGTTTTCTATGGTTTTTACTTTTATTTTTTGCTGGTATAACTTCATCTGTGGCAATGGGGCAACAAGTAATGGCTTTTCTTGAAGATGAATTTGGTTTTAGTAGAAAAAAATCTACAATTGTTTTTGGTAGTTTTGTATTCATCTCAATTCAATTTGTTATTTTCTTTTTGAAATATGGTTATTTAGATGAAATGGATTATTGGGCAGGTACTTTTGGATTAGTTGTTTTTGCATTGATTGAATCAATAATTTTCATGTGGATTTTTGGAGCTGAAAAAGCATGGAATGAAATTAATGTTGGTGCTGAAATAAAAATTCCCAGAATATTTTTCTACATAATGAAATATGTAACTCCAACTTTACTTTTAGTTGTAATGATTTGGTGGTTAATCAATGATGCTATTCCAATTTTATTGTTAAAAGATGTTCCTGAATCTAATATACCATATATAATAGCAGCAAGAGTATTTATGATTTCATCTTTGGGATTGTTATTTTATTTGATACATAAATCTTGGAAGAGAAAAGAAGGGAAAGTTTAATATTAAATAATGTTCACCCTAAGAATTAACTTAGGGTGAACAAATAATAAATTATCAACCAAAGAAAGTACTTGCAACGTCCATTAATCTTAAATCAATAGTTTTAAGTTGACCAACAGCTTCTTCTAATTTAACAGCAACAATTTCATTTCCTTTAAGAGCAGCCATGTAACCCCATTTTCCTTGTTCAACTAATTCAGCAGCAAAAACACCAAAACGAGTTCCAAGTACACGATCAAATGCTGTTGGTGATCCACCACGTTGAATATGTCCCAATGTAGTTGAACGTGTTTCATATCCAGTTCTTTTTTCAATTTCTTCTGCTAAGACATTACCAATTCCACCTAATTTAACATGACCAAAAGCATCCGTTTTCATACTACTTAAAATAAATGAACCATCTTTATCACTTTCATCATCAGTCATTAATTTAGCACCTTCACTAGCAACAACAATACTAAAGCTTTTGCCACCTTCATGGCGTTTTTTAATTAAATCACAAACTTCATCAATTTTGAAAGGTTTTTCCGGAACTAAAATTATATCCGCACCACCAGCCATACCTGCATAAGCAGCAATCCAACCAGCATGTCTTCCCATTACTTCAACTACAATTACTCTGTTATGAGATTCAGCTGTAGTATGAAGGCGATCAATTGCTTCAGTAGCAATGTTGACAGCAGTATCAAATCCAAAAGTGAAATCAGTTGCATTTAAATCGTTATCAATTGTTTTTGGTACTCCAACAACTTTAACACCGGCTTTTGCTAATTTAGATGCAACACCTAAGGTATCTTCCCCACCAATAGCAACTAATGCATCAATACCATTATCAGCCATATTTTTAATTACACGTGCTTCACCATCTTTTTCTTTATAAACATTAGTTCTTGAAGTAGCAAGAATAGTTCCACCACGATGTAGAATTCCGGAAACAGCATTGCGGTTTAATGGTTCGTAAATATTGTCTAAAAGCCCTCTCCACCCTTCTCTAATTCCAATTAGTTCGTGACCATATAATAAAGATTTTCTTACAACAGCACGAATAACTGCATTCAATCCGGGGGCATCCCCTCCACCTGTTAAAACACCAATTTTCATTCACTTACTCCTATTGTTTAGTTTGGTAATTAAATCAATTTCAAATTCGCAAATTTTGTAAGCAACTGTTTAGTTCCATGATTTTCAAAAAATATAGTTACTTTTTGCATATCGCCAGTGCCAATTATCTGTTGAATTTTTCCCATTCCAAAAACTTGATGAACTACTCTGCTTCCGACACGTAATGATCTTCTTTCCTGATCGAAATCATCATAATCGGGTTGATAATATTCATCTGTTCCTTCTTGATATTTTCTTTTTCTACCAGCTTT
Source organism: Melioribacteraceae bacterium (assembly GCA_026417375.1). Taxonomy (GTDB): domain Bacteria; phylum Bacteroidota; class Ignavibacteria; order Ignavibacteriales; family Melioribacteraceae; genus Stygiobacter. Next base: position 254,611 of record JAOADJ010000036.1, read on the forward strand.
TTTAGCACCAAGAAAATCATTTTCTTCAATTGTTTTTGGATCTATTTCGTCAATAAAACGTGAACGGCTTTGATATGCAACTTCTCCAAATCTGTATCTTGACCTTGCATAAGTAAGATACACTTTTTCTTTTGCTCTTGTTAGTGCAACATAAAATAATCTTCTTTCTTCTTCTAAGCGAGAATCCTGATCAAATCTTTGGCTTAGGGGGAATATATCTTCTTCCAAACCAGTTATAAATACAACAGGAAATTCTAATCCTTTAGCACTGTGAATTGTCATTAAAGTTATTGAATTTACTTTTTCGTCATATTGATCAACACCAGCAATTAATGAAACTTCGGAAAGAAAATCTTCCAAAGTTGCTTTAGGGTTTGTTTTACTATAATCCTGAACAGCAGAAATTAATTCTTGAATATTATCATATCTTGACATCGAATCAGCAGTATTTTCTTCTTTATACATTCTTAAAATACCAAGCTCATCAAGTAAAGCACTGGTTAATTCTCCAACAGAAAGTTTATCTTTAAGACCAATGTATTTATCAAGCAATAATCTGAATTGTTTTACATTTTTTTGAATTCTTTCTTTAACTTCAATAACTTCAAAAACTCTTAACATAGTTTGATATAATGAAAGATTTAGCTTGCGAGCAAAAGCTATCATTTTAGTTATAGAAGTATTTCCAATTCCACGTTGTGGAAAGTTCATAATACGAAGTAAGCTTTCTTCATCATTAGGATTAGCAAGAACTCTTAAATATGCTAAAACATCTTTAACTTCTTTTCTTCTATAAAATTCTACACCACCAACAATTTTATAGGGAATTTTTTCTTTTCTAAAACCTTCTTCTAAAGCCCTTGACTGAGAATTAATTCTATAAAAAATTGCTATATCATTTAAAGATAATTTACGTGTTGTTATTTCTTTTTTAATTCTTCTTGCAATTTGGATTGCTTCATCTTTTTCATCGCTAGCTCTTATTATTGAAATTAATTCACCATCATTGTTTTCTGTCCAAAGAGTTTTAGGAATTTGTTCAGAATTATTTTTAATAACAGAATCTGCAGCTGCAAGAATAGTTTTTGTAGAACGATAATTTTGCTCTAATCTAAAAATTTTTGCTCCTTTAAAATCCTTTTTAAAGTTGAGCATATTTTTAATTTCAGCACCACGCCAGCTATAAATACTTTGTGCATCATCACCTACAACACAAACTTTATCTTTGTTAGGACTTAATAATTTTATTAATTCATATTGGGCAATATTTGTGTCCTGATATTCATCAACCAAGATATATTTAAATATTTTTTTATAATGATTTAAAACTTTTTCATTTTTATTAAATAACTCAATAGGTTTAAGCAATAAATCGTCAAAATCCATTGAATTATTTTCAAAAAGTCTTTTGTTATATTCTTTATAAATTTCTACAAACTTTCTATCTGAAGCTGTGTTAGAAGAAGTTTTTTCGTAATCATCAGGAGAAACCATATGATTTTTTAAATAACTTATTTTATGTTGAACTCCATTAGCAGTTATTGATTCTAAATTAATGTTAAGATTCGCAATTATATTACCAACCAATGAAACTGAATCTTCTCTATCATAAATAGAGTAATTAGATTTATAACCAAGTTTTTCAGCTTCAATTCTTAATATTTTTGAGAAGATGGAATGAAAAGTGCCCATCCAAAGTTCTTCAGCTTTTTTACCAATTAAGCTTTTAATTCTTTCTTTCATTTCTTTTGCAGCTTTATTGGTAAAAGTCAAAGCCAAAATTGATGATGGCTCCATTCCTTTTTCAATAAGAAAAGCAATTTTGTGTGTTAAAACTTTAGTTTTACCAGAACCAGCACCAGCAACTATCATGTGTGGCCCGGCATTATATTCTACAGCTTCGATTTGAGCTTCATTAAGATTATTAAGGATTTTCATAGACTGGTCATTTTTTTGAGGGGCAAATATACGAATTTTTTATAGGGTTTTACAAAATTATTTTTTTTTAACCCCATGGTTAATACTATAATCTATAAATAATCTGATAAAAAAGAGTGAATTAAAACTTTTTAAATAAGTAGTTTCCCATTTTTCATAATCATTTTATCATCAAAATAAACAGTTGGTTTTACTACAATACCATCCAGATGAATTGGGACATCAACAGTTCCACCCATAGATTTATTATCACCTAAAGCAATATGAATAGTTCCCATAACTTTTTCATCTTCTAAAATAACACCACTTAATTTAGCTTTGTCATTTGTTCCGATTCCAAACTCGGCAATATTTCTTGCAAGTTTGCCATATTTATTTAAAATGTTATCTAATTTTTTTGCCTGAATTCCACCAGTTATTTTTGTAGCATAGCCATTTTCGACAACAATTGTAATTGGTTTTTTATCAATTACGCCAACTCCGGACATAGAACCATCAACAACAAAAACACCATTTGATTTTCCTTCGAGTGGAGCAATATATGCTTCACCTGTTGGTAAATTTCCACTTTCCCCTTTTTTATGAAAAAGTCCTTTGCTTGGTAATGCTTTTCTTCCTGTTATATCTAAAGTAATATCAGTTCCGTTCGGAGAAGTAACTTTAACAATATTTACATCATTTAATATTTCCTGAAGTTTAATTGTTAAAGCTGCTATTTTGTTGTAATCTGCATTTAAACCACGAATCATAATTTCTTCAGTTATTCCGGGAAAAGTTGCAATTCTTGCACCAAGTGCTGAAGCATTTCTTCTTGCATTTGTATGAGTTAATGATTTTTCGGTTGGACAAAGAACTATATCGAAGAGTTTCATTAATTCAGCAACTTGTTGAGGTGGTTCTTGTCCATGCATTTCTCGTGACTTAAATTCCAGATATACAGATTCATGACCAAGCTTTTTTGCATTTTCAAAAAGTGCATAACCTATTTTATTTTTAAATTCATCTGTAACAATTAAAATTGACTCCCCTTTTTGTGCACCCATGCAATCTTTAATTGCAATTACACATGCACGATCTAATTTTGTTAATTTCATTTTTCACCTCAAAATGGAAATCCAACATTAATTTGTAAAGTGTAGCTCCAACCAGCATTTTTAACAGCATAATTATTTATATCACCAATAATAATATTATTTTGGTTTTTAAAATGTTCTACTTTTAAGAAATTGTAACCTGCAGTGCCTTCAATACTAAAATATCCCTGAACCAAATGTAATATTAAACCACTTCCAACAAAATAACTTATATTCATTTTTTCTGGTTCAAATTTATTTCCTTCAATAAAATTATTGTTTTCATAGTATTCTATATTAAATTCAGGTGTAAAATATGAAATATGACCTTCTAATATTTTCCAATCAAGAACTTTAAAGATTGGTGTACCGAAATCAATTCCTAACGCCCAGTTATTTAATTTTAACTGAAAATTTTTATTTGATTGAATTAATTCATTTAACTTTGTAAATGATTGCTTACTTATTTTTTCTTCTTTAATAAACTGATAATAACCTTTAGCTGATATAAAAAATCCTTCCCATTTAGCTCGAAACAAATTAGCTCCAATTCGATATCCAGTACCTCTTTCAAATTTCAATTCTTCATTAACAGATAGTTTTTCTTTTAATAAAAAATTGTTTATTGCTTGTACATCATATTTATATTCAGAAACTCCTGCATAAATTCCTGATAACCCTAAACAGCCAAAACCAAATGTTTGTGCTTTAGAAATAGTACTAATTAAAAACAATATCAGAAGAAATTTTTTCATTATAAAACCTTATTGAGAATTGGCGATAAATTTATTCATACCATTTTCTAAACCATGACCATTTACACTTTTTTCACTTTTTCTTAACAGATATGCAAACAAAAATCCAAAAAAACCTAAAGAAGAAAAAATCCACATTCCTAAAGTATATCCACCACTATAATCATTTGCATAACCAATAATAAAATTAAAAGATGCTAAACCAATATTTTGAATCATAGTCATTAAGCCGTATGCTGTTCCTAATTTAGATTCATCAACAATTATTGCAACGCTTGGCCACATAACAGCCGGAATTAAAGAAAATGCTAATCCCATCATTGCCATTGGAATATATAAATTAATATTTGTGTAAGCCATTAATAAGTAAACCGGAATTAAAAAAGCTGAACCTATCATCATTAATAAAGATCTTTTCCCGATATAATCAGTTAATAATCCGAAAAGAGGTGTTAATATCATTGCAGAGAGAGTAAGCATACTTGAAAGGAATCCACCCATTTCTCTAGATGTTCCATGAGTTTCCATAAAAAATTTTACTGCAAATGTTTGAAATGGAAAAATTCCTGAATAAAATGTAACACACAATAACACAACAAACCAGTATGATTTTGAAAAATCAAAAATCTGACTAAAGCGAACTTCATCTTGTTTTGGAACTGGTCTTAATGAATATTTTTTTTCTGCGTATAGATCCATTCCGTAATAAATAGTTGCCATTGCAATTGAAATTACTCCGGCCCCTAAAGCAATTAATAATGGATATTTATAAGTAGAATAAAATTGTGATGCCCATGAAGGAGAATTTAAAGCTGCAAAAGATCCTAAACGAGCAAGTGTTAAATTTAATCCAAATGCAAATGATAATTGTTTACCTTTGAACCATCTGCCAATTACAGTTGTAATAGCAACAATCATAGATTCTGCACCAAGACCAAAAATTAATCTGCCAACTGCCATCATTGTTAAATCATTAAACGAAGCTGTAATTGCTGCACCAATCAGACATAATGTTGTAAATAAAAATGTAGATATTCTTGTTCCAATCTTATCAATTATAACTCCACCGATTAAAACCATAAATACATTCGGAACGCTATAAATACCTTGAAGTAATCCAATATTTGAATCGGTAAATTTTAGTTGCTTACTTAATAAATCTGCAAGTGGACTAATTGAATCATAGATATAATAATTTCCAAACATTGCAAGAGAGATTACAAGTAAAATTATCCATCGAAAAATAAATGGTGGATTTGGTTTAATTGTATTTTCTTCAGTCATTATTGTAAAGAGTTAATTTAAAATAAAGTCACCCTTTAGTTATTAAAGGGTGACAAATAATTGTTATTTATTTAACAGGAATATTTTTAAGTGCTTCAGTTAAATTATTCCAAAAAGTTTCAACTGTGCTTATTTGAACTTTTTCATCCGGAGAATGAGCACCAAAAATTGTTGGACCGAAAGAAATAATATCAAGATGAGGATATCTTTCAAGTATAATTCCACATTCCAAACCAGCATGAATTGCTTTTACTTCCGGTTCTTTACCAAGTTTTTCATGAAAAACTTTTTTCATAACACCAAGTATTGGAGAATTAATATTTGGCTTCCAACCAGGATAACCATCACCTTGTTTTACTTCAGCTTTTGCAAGTTTAAATAAAGCTGCAATTGAGTTTGCTAAATCCTTCTTCTCACTTTCAACTGAACTACGATGACTTAAAATAACTTCAACATATTTACCTTTTGTAGAAACAACTGCAAGATTTGTAGATGTTTCAACTAAACCTTCAATATCGGCACTCATTTTTATTACACCGTTTGGAACAGCGTAAAGTGAATCAATTAAATTATTTGCTGTTGATTTATCAATTACTTTTGATTTCGATTTTGAATTTTCAGCACTTACCAATAATGTTGGTTCAACTGTTGCTAATTCAGATTTTACAATTTCATTATAATGTTCAACATATCCTTTCACATCATCTATTGATTTTTTTGGTACCCTAATAGTTGCAAAGCATTCACGAGGAATTGCATTATGTTTACTTCCTCCATTAATATTAACAAGGCGAACGCCATAATTATAATTCAATGCATGTAATAAACGAACCATTAACTTAATAGCATTACCTTTACCAAGATGAATATCTAAACCACTATGACCACCTTTTAGTCCTGTAATTTTTAATTCAACTGCAACTGTATTTGCCGGAATATCGTTTAGTTTATAATTGAATTTTACAGTTGTATTTTGTCCACCTGCACAACCAATATATAAAGCACCATCTTCTTCAGAGTCAAGATTTAACATAATATCAGCATTAATAAATCCCGGTTTTAAAGCTTGCGCTCCATTTAATCCGGTTTCTTCATCTAAAGTAAATAAAGCTTCAAGTGGTCCATGTTGAATTGAATTATCTTCTAAAACAGCTAACGCTGCAGCAACACCAATTCCATTGTCGCTACCAAGTGTAGTACCTTTAGCTTTTACCCAATCACCATCAACATAAGGTTGAATAGGATCTTTATCAAAATCATGTTTAACATCTGCATTTTTTTCAGCCACCATATCGATGTGACTTTGAAGAACAACCGGAGTTAAATTTTCAAAACCTGCAGATGCTGGTTTACTAATTACAATATTTCCAAATTTATCTACTTTATAATCAAGTTTATTTTTCTTAGCAAAGCTGATAATATATTCGGCTAATAATTTTTCTTTTTTGCTTGGATGTGGTCTTTTACAAATTTCATCAAAATGTTTCCAGAGTAATTCTGGTTTGAGCTTTAATAAATCACTCATTTTTTATCTCCTTCCAACTCTTTAAATGTTATAAATTTTTGTTCATATAGTTGTGAAAAGAATTTTGGTAATCTTTCTTCAACAGGTTGAATTTTTTCACCAAACTTATCTACTAATTCTTTAGCAATACTAGAAATATTTTTTTTATTATCAATAGCAACCCAAACTGAAGAACCAATTTCATCTAATTTTATCTTTATGAATTTTGATTTCAATTTTGGTTCTAAAATTTTCTTCATTAATCTATTATAAACTTTAGGCATCAATAAAGAAACTAAACCATTATCCTCTATTACATGATCAACAATTTTAATTGGTGTTAAATCAAATGAGTTAGTGTTCTTTAATATTTTTCTTCTTTCAAAAAAATTCATAATGTTTCCAATAATTTTGAATGTCAGTCATTAATAAAACTGACTGACATTCATTCAATAAAAATTACATAGAAATAGCTGGCGGAGCTTCGTCATCTGGTTTGCCAGCATTTTTAACAGGAACAGAAACTAAATACCAACCAATAAATACAAAAACTAATAAACTAATTAAGAATGAAGGAGTTTCAAAAATAGAGAATAATGAAACTTCGAAGAATGCAAGTCCAGCAAACACAAGACCAACTAAAGCTTCACCTGCAATTAAACCTGCAGCAACAAGAACACCTGTATTTTCAACACGAGCTTTTTGTGCATCATTAAATCCTTTTTTAGCATTTACTTTTTCAACAATTCCTTTAATCATACCACCAATAAAAATTGCAAATGTTGTTTCTAAAGGTAAATACATACCAACAGAAACAAGCATCGGGCTTTTAACTTGCATTAAAATAAAGCCAAGACCC
>JAOADJ010000053.1 GCA_026417375.1 Melioribacteraceae bacterium
GTCCCTATCCTATGCGGGCGCAGGATACTTGAGAAGAGTCGCTTCTAGTACGAGAGGACCGAAGTGAACGCACCTCTAGTGCATCAATTGTTACGCCAGTAGCATTGTTGAGTAGCTATGTGCGGATGTGATAAGCGCTGAAAGCATCTAAGTGCGAAGCACACTTCAAGATGAGGTATCCCGTCGCAAGACCTAAAGACTCCTCGGAGATTACGAGGTTGATAGGTTGCAGGTGTAAGTACGGTAACGTATTTAGCTGAGCAATACTAATAAGTCGTGCGACTTTCCATAAAAATTTATTGATAGTTTGATATTACTGAGACTCGCTCTTTCAATCTTTTTAAGTTTGATTGTATAATCCAAAGTTTTCTGGTGGTTATAGCTACGGGGAAACACCTCTTCCCATTCCGAACAGAGAAGTTAAGCCCGTAAACGCCGATGGTACTGCATGCGCAGGTGTGTGGGAGAGTAGGTAGCTGCCAGATTTAAAAATTAAAACCCTTCAATTTTGAAGGGTTTTTTATTTTAAATAAATTGATATTACTTAATTACTTCTTTTCCACCTAAATCATTAATTATTGTGTTGACAATATTTGATTCTTCTTTATTTTTATTTGTTAAGGAAGGTTTGTTTTTTATTGAAATATTATATTTTTTACCAAATATTTCTTGAATTTTTGTGTTTAAGTAAGTTTTATTTTTGAGGATAATATCTTCATCTTGGGGGTCTTCTATTTCTATTTCAATTTTTTCAGGGTTAATATTTGGTTTAGATGAGGTGAGTATTGATCCAAAAAAGAATTTTTCTTTTTGTACATGTTCTATGAAAGTTTTCCATTTTGATATTAATTCTGAAATATTTTGATTTTCATCGATTTGGGGTAAAACGAAGTTTTCTAATTTGGTTTCATTTTTTGAATTGGTTTTTAAATCAAAATTTATTTTTTCTTTTTTTTCACTGATTTGTTGACTTATTAATGGTTCTCTAGGTATATCATAATTTGTTAATGTATTAAATTGCTTTGTAGCAATTTTATTTATTAATTCTTTAATTGTTGATGATTTTTCTAATGCAATAATTTGAGATAGAGCAACTTCTATTTTTATTTTTTGATTTGATGATGTTTTAATTTCATAGAGTGTTTTATTTATGAAATTAAGTATTCTAAGTAAATCGCCTTCAGAAAATTCATCTTTATAGTTCAAATATTTTTCTTTAAATATTTCTGCTGATTCAACAAGTTTACTGTCTTTTCTAATTGTTACAGAAAGTAAGTTCCTGAAATGTTCTGTTAAACCATTTAGAAAATCTATATAACTCCAACCATTTTCATAAATTTTATTTGTTACTTCAAATGCTGAATGAAAATTTTTATTGAGGATTGCATCAGTAATTTCAAAGTAAATTTCTTCATCAATAAGATTAAATATTTTTTCTAATTCATCTGAATCAACTTTATTTCCACTGAACGAAATTACCTGATCAAAAATACTTTGAGCATCGCGTAAAGCTCCATCAGCTTTTTTTGAAATTAATGTTAAAGCTTTATCATCAATTTCAATGTTTTCTGATTGAGCAATTTTCTTTAAATGATTTTTCATTGTTGAAATTTCAATTCTACGAAAATCGAAGCGTTGACATCTTGAAATTATTGTTAAAGGAACTTTATGAATATCTGTTGTTGCGAAAATAAATATAGTATGATCTGGTGGTTCTTCAAGAGTTTTAAGTAAAGCATTGAATGATTCAGTTGTAAGCATGTGAACTTCATCAATGATATAAACTTTATATTTGCCTTTTGTTGGTGCATATTTTACTGATTCTCTTAACGTTCTGATTTCTTCAATTCTTCTATTTGAAGCTCCATCAATTTCAATAATGTCGAGAGTTTGAGAGTTTAAAAAATTTATACACATTTCACATTCATTACATGGTTCACCATCTTTAACGTTTAGACAATTTAACGTCTTTGCTAAAATTCTTGCAGTTGTTGTTTTACCACAACCGCGTGGACCAGTAAAAAGATAAGCATGCGCAACTCTATTATTAACGATTGCATTTTTAATTGTTGTTGTTATATGTTCTTGTCCAACAACTTCTTCAAAAGTTTGTGGACGCCATTTTCTTGCTGTTACAATGAAGTTCATAATTATTGTATTTGATTATTTAAATTAAATTTTCAAAAGAAAATTTGTTAATTAATATATCAGAAATTTTTTCGAGATAATATTTGTCAGTTTCGTTAAATGCTGAAAAATTATAACTATCTAAATCTAAAACGGCAACAACGTTATCATCTTTTATTAAAGGAATTACAATTTCGGAATATGATCCACTATCGCATGCAATATGACCCGGAAATTCATGAACGTTTTTAACAATTATAGTTTTTTTATTCAATGCAGAAGTGCCACAAACTCCTTTACCAAAATCTATAACGGTGCATGCTATTTTTCCCTGAAATGGACCGAGATAAAGTTTATTGTTTTTTGAAAGATAAAATCCAACCCAACTTATTTTTGTAAATGCATCTTTTAACAAAGATGTTAAATTTGACAATGATGATATCAAAGGTTCACTTTCTTTTAGCAAACTATCAACTTGTGGAAGAATTTGTTTATAAATTTCTTCATCACTTAGGTTTTTATTTATGTTTATTTGTTCTGACATTTTTTTTATTTGATTTTTTTATGCTTTCAAAAACATATGGTAAAGCTTCTTTAATAGTTTTAATTGGAATAATTTTTAATCCATTTTTAATTTCATTTTTAATTTCTGATAAATCCTTTTCATTTTCAAAAGGAATAAGTACAGTTTTAATTCCACTTCTTCTTGCTGCTAAAAGTTTTTCATTTAATCCTCCAATAGCCAAAACTTTACCACGTAAAGTAATTTCTCCGGTCATTGCAACATCGCTTTTAGCTGGTTTGCCACTGAAAGCCGAATACATTGCTAATGCCATTGTAATTCCGGCAGAAGGTCCATCTTTGGGAATAGCACCTTCCGGTAAGTGAATATGAACCTCTTTACCTTTCGAGAAATTTGGGTCTAATCCAAATTCTTTAGCATTTGAGCGTAGGTAACTTAGAGCTGCTTGTGCAGATTCTTTCATAACATTTCCAAGCTGACCAGTTAGAATTAGTTTTTCCTGACCAATCATAACAGTTGCATCTACTTGTAAAATTTCGCCACCAACACTTGTCCATGCCAAACCAGTTACACTTCCAACACGTAATTCTTTTTCAGTTTTTTGAGTTCTGAAACGAGGAACGCCTAAATATTTTTCTACAATTTTTTCATCAATAACAAATTTATTCTTCTTTTTGGATTTTTGACTTTGAGATAAAACTATATCTTTTGCAGTTTTTCTTAGAACCGAAGAAATTTCTCTTTCTAAGTTTCTTACACCAGCTTCACGTGTATATTCTAAAATAATTTTTTTAATTGCTTCATCTTTAAAATCGATATTGAATTTATTTAAACCATGTGCTTCAATTTGTTTTTGTATTATATGTCTTTTAGCTATTTCAATTTTTTCATGTTCTAAATATCCGGGTAGTTCAATTATTTCCATTCTGTCTTGCAAAGGAAGTGGAATGTTATATCTTACATTTGCAGTAGTAATAAACATAACTTGTGATAAATCATAATCAACATCTAAATAATGATCATTAAAAGTATGATTTTGTTCAGGGTCTAAAACTTCAAGCATAGCAGCAGAAGGATCACCTCTGAAATCCATACTCATTTTATCAATTTCATCAAGCAACATAACCGGATTTATAGTTTTTGCTTTTTTCATTGATTGAATAATTTTACCGGGCATTGAACCAATATAAGTTCTTCGGTGACCTCGAATTTCAGCTTCGTCACGTACACCACCAAGAGAAATACGAACAAAATTTCTATTTAGTGCTCTTGCAATTGATTTTCCTAATGATGTTTTACCAACTCCGGGAGGTCCAACAAAACATAAAATCTGTCCACGCATGTTTTTAACAAGATTAAGAACAGCAATATGTTCAACAATTCTTTCTTTTGGTTTTTCTAATCCATAATGATCTTCATCTAAAATTTTACGAACATTTTTAATGTCGAGATTATCTTTTGTTTTTTTATACCATGGAACATCACAAATCCAATCAATATAATTTCTGATAACAGTTGCTTCCGGAGAACTTGGAGGAGTTTTTTTAAGCTTATTAAATTCTTCAATGGTTTTTTCATAAACAGCTTCTGGCAATTTTGCAGAATCAATTTTCTCTTTGAGCTTAATAAACTCCGGACTTATCTCATCTTCATCACCAAGTTCATCTTGAAGAATTCTTATTTGTTCTTGAATTATAAATTTTCTTTGAGTTTTAGAAATATTTTCTTGTACTTTATTTTCAATTTCTTTTTCGATTTTTAGAATTTCAATTTCTGAAGTTAAAATTCTGATAACTTCATAAAGTTGTTCAGCCAGAGAAAATTTTTGAAGTATTCTTTGTTTAACTTCCATTGATTGTTGAATATTTGCAGCCACATAAAATAGTTTACGATCATTTTCTTCTATATTATCAAGAGCATTTACAGCTTCTGGTGGAATTACTTTATTGCTTTTTACATATTCTTTAAAAAGATTTGTCAGTTGACGAATTAATGCATTTATTTCTCTTTGATTTTCAATTTTTGAATGAACTATTTCAATTTCTGCTTCAAAAAAATTTTTTCTTTCAGTGAATGAAACAATTTTACCTTGAATTACACCATCAACTAAAATTTTCAATAATCCGTTGGGCAGTTTCAATATTTGAATAATTTTTGCAATTGTCCCTTCCGAATAAATATCTTCTTTTGTAGGCTCTTCGATATTTGCATGTTTCTGAGCAACTAAAAAAATGTATTTAGAACTTTCAAGAGCAAAATTTGCTGCTTTAATTGATGTTTCTCTTCCAACTAAAACTGGAAAAATCATATAAGGAAAAATTACATTATCCCGTAAAGGTAAAACAGGTAAAACTTTTGGTATGTTGTCTATTGCAGTTACTTCATTACTAAACTTTGTTATTTCTTCCATTAAATTACAAACCTCTCGAATGATTTTTATGCAAATATACCTATAATGATTTGGGCTTACAAGAAACTGTTAATCAAATTCAATCAATAAAAAATTTTATATTTGCAGAAAAAAATTTGAGAAAATATGATTGAAAAAATAATTGATATTACTAAACAAGCGGGTGAAATTTTAAAAGATGGTTTTAAGAAAAATTTTGAAATTGAATTCAAAACTAATTCTTCAAATCTTGTAACTGAATATGATAAAAAATCAGAAGCATTAATAATTGATTTTATCAAAAAAGAATTTCCGGATCATTCAATTTTAGCAGAAGAAAGTGGAAGACAAGATTTATCAGATGAATATCTTTGGTTAATTGATCCACTTGATGGTACAACAAATTTTGCACATGGATTACCAATTTTTTCAGTATCGATCGGTTTAATGAAAAACAGAGAATTAATTTATGGTGTTGTTTACGATGTGATGAGAGATGCACTTTATTCAGCAGAGAAAAAAGCTGGTTCATTTTGTAATGGACATAAAATTAATGTTAGTAGTAACGAAAACCTGAAAAATAGTGTGTTGGTTACTGGATTTCCTTATAATGTTTCTGAAAATCCCGATAAAGCATTTGAAAGATTTATTGCTTTTCTAAAAAATTCTCGTGCAGTAAGAAGACTTGGAAGTGCGGCTATTGATATGTGCTATGTTGCAGAAGGAGTTTTTGATGGATTTTGGGAAGTTGCATTAAATCCCTGGGATATTGCTGCCGGTAAATTAATTATTGAAGAAGCTGGTGGATTTGTAACCGATTTTAATGGTTTTCCGATGAATATTTTTGATAAAAGATTACTTGCAAGTAATGGTAAAATTCATCAACATATGATAAAAGTATTAAATCAAGTTGAATTATTTGAGTAGAGATTTTACTCTACTCAAATAAAATTGATGATTACAAAAATCAAATTAATTATTGTAATAATTCCAAATCTTATTGCAGTTTCCTTTCTTAAATGTGGAACCAAATAACCAAAATAAATTCCTTTCATAATCATATTACTCATCATAGCAAGAAATATAGCACTAGTAATAAAATTTATATTTAAGTTCTTTGGCTGAATAATTGAAAGAATAAACGGAGTAATATCAGTCAAACCCACAACAGCTGCTAAAGAAAGTAAACCTTGTTCACCAAAATATTCTACTACTAATTTTGATACTACAGATAAAAGTAAAAATAAAAATGCAAAAACAACTGCCGGTTTAATTTCAAATGGGTTTTGCAAATTCTGTAATTCCTTTTCACTTTTTTCAGAAACATGAACAGCTTGGTTGTTATAAAGTGATAAACCAATACCAACAAAAACTAAAATTAAATACTGCCAAAAATTATATTTTATCAAAATTGGATTGATAATAAAAATTAGAACTAAAATTCTGGCATACATCATAGATGAAGCAACAATTGCACCACGCAAAGCACTACCACCAAGAGAAACTTTTTTTTGAGCCATTCTTCCATATGCAACTGTTACTGCTGTGCTTGATACAAGTCCTCCAAGCAACCCGGATAACCATAAACCAAATTTATTTCCAAATCGTTTAGCTAAAAAATAACCTACGAATCCTATAGTTGAAACTATAATTACAACTTTCCAAACATTAGATGGATTTAACTCAAACTTAGTGAAATTTTGATCTGGCAAAATCGGAAGAATAATTAAAGTAACTAAAATAAATTTTATAACTGCAAGAAATTCAGCTCTATCGGTGTTATCTACAAAATCTTCTAAGTTAGCCTTTTCTGAAAGTAAAACAGTATTAATAACTCCTAACGCCATTGCAGCCCAAATATCAACAAGTAAAGCTAAAGCACCAACAATAAAAGTTAATAATGCAGTTATTTCGCTTGTTGCTCCGAATTTTTCACTTTGGACTTTAGTGAAATATGAAATTACAGCTAATGCAGTTATACTTAATAAGCCAACAGGTAAAATAAAAGTTACTCCTAATTGAAATAACCAAGCACATCCGAAACCAAGCATACTAATAATAGGATAAGTTCTTATTCCTCCAAGTATAATTTTTTTGTTTTTTGATTTACTGCTTTCTCTTTCCAATCCAACTAAAAATCCTAAAGCGAGTGCAACAATAAAACGAAGTTGTGGAGTCCATTCAATAATGTTCATTTTATACTCAATTATTTTTTACAAACATATCAAAAAAATAAAATTTATGTTAGATTGAAATGAACAAAAAATGATTATTTTCGTCTTAAGTAATGTATAAAAGTTATTTCTACAAATAAATTTTCAAATAAAAGAGAAAAGGAATAAAGTGGAATCAAATAATGCTGATTTATCAACATTAAAAATTGATCGTTCAAAAAAAAATATTAATCCCGAACAGAAACAAAAAACGATTAAATTGATTTTTTCATCAGTTATTGTTTTAATCTTAATAATTATTATTTATTATGGTTGGACAAAAATTACAACACCAACAATTGATGTAACAACAACAGTTGCAACATTACAATCATCTTCGCAAAGTAATGCAATATTAACAGCAAGTGGATATGTTGTTGCACAAAGAAAAGCAGCAGTAGCATCAAAAGGAATGGGAAGACTAGTTTATCTTGGTGTTGTTGAAGGGGATAAAGTTTTTACAAATCAAATTATTGCACGTTTGGAAGATAATGATATTAAAGCACAACTTGCACAAGCACAGGCAAATTTAAAATTAGTTGAAGCTGAATTATTAGATGCAGAAAATAATTTTAACAGACAAAAACAATTATTACAAACAGGCTCCACAAGTCAAATGCAAGTTGAAGCAGCAGAATTCAGATATAAAAGAGTTTTAGCATCAATTGAATTAGCAAAAGCACAAATACTTGCAGCCGAAGTAGCACTTGAAAACACACTTATCCGCGCTCCTTTTAATGGCACAGTATTAACAAAAAATGCCGATGTTGGTGAAGTAGTTGCACCTTTAGGTGCAGGAATAAATGCAAAAGCTGCTGTAGTTACAATTGCAGATATGAATTCACTTCAGGTTGAAGCTGATGTAAGTGAATCCAATATTGAAAAAATTGAAGTTGGTCAAAGTTGCAAAATAACCTTAGATGCTTATCCCGGTCACAGTTACGAAGGTTATGTCGCTAAAATTGTTCCAACTGCAGATAGAGGAAAAGCAACTGTACTTGTTAAAATTGGTTTTAAACATTACGATAAAAAAGTATTGCCCGAAATGAGTGCAAAAGTTTTATTCATGAAAGATGATGTTCAAAATCTGAATAATGAAAAATCAGTTTTGGTTATTCCAAAATCTGCTTTAGCGTTTAGAAATGGAAATAAAGTTGTTTATAAATTATTTGATGATCTAGCTAAAGAAGTTATTGTTCAAACAGGTAAAGAGTTCGATTCATATATCGAAATAATTTCAGGATTAGAAAATGGTGATATTATAATTGATAAGATTACTGATGAAATAAAAAATAATTCCAAAATTAAAGTGTCAAAATAATTTCCAGAATGGAGAAGAAATGAATTCAATTATTAAAGTGAAAAATGTTTATAAATCTTATTGGAGAAATAATTTAGAAATTCCTGTTCTTAATGATTTATCTTTAGAAGTTGAAGAAGGTGAATTTTTAGTATTAATGGGACCATCCGGTTCCGGAAAAACAACATTGCTCAACTTAATTGCTGGAATAGATCGTCCAACTCAAGGTGAAATTTTTGTTGCAAATACAGATATAACAAAATTAAATGAATCATCATTAGCAAAGTGGCGTGCTGATAATGTTGGATTTGTTTTTCAATTCTATAATTTAATTCCTGTTTTAACTGCTTATGAAAATGTAGAATTACCACTTTTATTAACAAAACTTTCAAAAGCTGAAAGAAAAAAACATGTTGAAACTGCATTAAATATTGTTGGTCTTGCAGACAGAATGAATCATTATCCGAAACAATTAAGTGGTGGACAAGAACAACGCGTTGCTATTGCCAGAGCAATTGTAACTGATCCAACTATTTTAGTTGCAGATGAACCAACTGGTGACTTGGATAAAAAATCTGCAACAGAAATTTTAACTCTTATGGATAGACTTAACAAAGAATTCAAAAAAACAATTGTAATGGTAACACACGATCCACATGCTGCAGAAAAAGCAAGTCGTCAATTGCATCTTGAAAAAGGTGAATTGGTTGGAGTGTAACAATGAAAATTCTAAAATTAATTTTTAAAAATGCATTCAGACATAAATTGAGAACTACTTTAACCATACTTGGAATTGTAATTGCAATTATTGCATTTGGTTTGTTAAGAACTGTAGTTACAATTTGGGATTCATCAGTTGATGCAACAATGGCAAACAGATTAAT
>JAOADJ010000055.1 GCA_026417375.1 Melioribacteraceae bacterium
GCAAGAAAGCTTATTGAACTAGATAATCTTGTGCTGGCAAATGAAAGAATAATTTTTTCAAGAAGAAAATTATCTTTGTAATAATAAAGTAAAATTGTAAAGAGCAGAGAAAAGGTAGCAGAAACAAGTAACATTAATAATGTTGTATGAAATGAAGAAATAATTCTGTGGTCTCGGATATCAGCAAAGAAATTATATGATTTTAAAAGGGCTCTAGAAGCATCTTCTCTGAATTTTCTTTTTGAATTAATTAGAATAGCCATCATTATTGCCAGAAACAAAGCAATTAATATAAACTCAATCGGATTTTCTTCTTTTCTGATTCCAATTGGTATAGCTACTTTACTTCCATTGTTTAGATTTGATTCTAATACTTTGTAAGATAAATTATTTGTATTTCTATATTTGGAAAGCACACTGATTTTATAATTTGAATCACCAGTATAACCTGAAAAAAATGATTCATAAACACCTTTATAGTTTAAAAGTGTATTTATGAAAAAGCCATTAATATTTAATTCTTCAGTTAAATTAATAAAATCATCATAGTATTTTGCTTGTGCCTCAACTGAATTTTTAACTAAATAACCAGAAGTAGTTCCTTTATAATTTGAATATGTCAATTCAGATACAAACAATGTGTTTTTAATTGAAGGATTAATTTCTGTAAAAGAATTTTTAATTGATTCAATTGGAGAAGAAAAAATTTCAACTCCATAGAAATCTAAATTACTGATTGTATTTTTTTGTAAACCAACAAAGGAAGCATAGTTTAAGATATTGTAGTAATTAATTTCTTTGGTTACTTGCGAAATGAATTTTTCTGTTATGTCGCTGTTTGGTAAAAAACTACTTCCAATTCCAAATAAAAAAGTATTAGAAAAATTTAAGTATGTGGAAATAAAATCTTTTTCAAGCGAAATAACTTTTAATTTGAATTCATTATTTTCAAAAAAATTTTCGGGAATTGAATTTAAAGGGGTTTCAATTAAAGCAAATAAACCAATTTCGTTGCACAACTTAATTGCAAATGGATGAGGAAAACTTTTTGAAAATCTAACTGAATTAAATCCAGTTTGTTTTATTAATAATAAATCCTTTTTAATTATATCATAAATATCTTCGTATTCATTTTTAGTTTCATTTAATAGATAAGTAGTTCCTTTAAAGGAAAAGGAATTTCCATTTAAAGTAAGTGAGTTATTTTTTTCAAATTTATAAAATGAAATTTGTTTTAGCTGCTTATCTACTAAAACACCATCTTTAATTAAATTAATTTCACACGAATAAGAATTTGGATTTTCCGGAGACCATGGAATAATGTTAGAAACCTGTACTTCAAAATTTGCATCAGTAATTTCTTTTGTTCCAAGTGATTGGGTGAAATCAAATTTTAACAGTTGTTGGTTCGGCGAAAAAATATTTACATTTATAATTACATCGTTGCTTTGACCAAACTTTGGTTTTGGTAAATAATTTTCAATTTTAATGTTGAAATTAATTTTTCCTGAAGTAGCATTTGAATTTAATTTATTAATGCAATCAATTCTGGAAATATTTACTTTTGGTAAAATCTTAACATAAACATCACGGATAATACCTTTGCCAATTTCAGGGAATAAAAATCTTTGTTTAATTGGAATTGTATTTTCTGAATCAATTTTATATTTAACTTTTACAGAAATAATATTTGATTTATCTGCTCTTAAAAAATCTTTTGGCAATATTATTTCAAAAGGGAGAATGGCATTTGAATTATTGAAAATATTATTCCCATTTATAAAAATTTCAGCAACATTATTAATTCCTAAAAATCCAATTTTTACAATCGAATTATCAATTTGACTTTGCGTTAATTCGAGTTTCCTTTCAAAAACTAATTCATCATCGCCAACAAAAACAGCAGGCAGGTTAGTTTTAGAAAATTTTGATGATGAGTTTTCTTTATAAACTTTCCAATTATCATTAATTAAAAAAACAGTTCTTGTTGATGAATTTCCAAAAATAAAATTATCAATAGAGTTGTTTTTATTAGAAATTAAAGATGTAACTTTAATTTGAGAGAAAATTGAAACTGTTCCCAATAAGATGAGAGTTATTATCCTGAGAAGTTTATCCATTCTTACCAAAAATTTTGAAAAAAATCATGCAAATATACAAAATTGAGGGTAGGGGTATCAATAAAATATTAAAATAAAAGGCTCTTTAAAAGAGCCTTTTTTGAGTAAAAAGCATGTTTTTTAAAATTAATTTGCAGCTTCAATTATTTTAAGGAAGGAATCGGCTTTTAAGCAAGCTCCACCAACTAAAGCTCCATCAATATTTGGTTGTGAAAGCAATTCTTTTGCATTTTCTGGTTTAACACTTCCACCATATTGAATTATAATTTTTTCAGCTAATGATTTGGAATACATTTTTTCAATTAAATTTCTTATGAATAAATGAACTTCTTCAGCCTGCTGACTGGTTGCTGTTTTTCCGGTTCCAATTGCCCAAACTGGTTCATATGCTATTATTAAATTGTCTAGTTCAGTTTCTGAAATACCTTCTAAACCATTTCTAACTTGTCTTTCACAAATATCAAATGTAATTCCTTTTTCTCTTTCTTCTAAAGTTTCACCGATACAAAAAATTGGTATCAAATTATTTTTTATTGCTGACTTAATTTTTTTATTAATTAATTCATCAGATTCATTAAAAATTGTTCTTCTTTCAGAATGACCAATAATAACATAATCGCAACCAAGACTTTTTAACATCAAAGGAGAAATTTCACCAGTGAAAGCACCGCTTTCTTCATAATACATATTTTGTGCGCCATATTTAATTGTGCTATCTTTTAACAAAGTTTGTGCTGTTTCTAAAGAAGTAAAAGGTGGACAAACAATAACAGTTGCATTTGTTTTTTCGTTAAGACCTTTTTTTAGTTCAGTTATTAAATTAATTGAACCGGAAATATCATTATTCATTTTCCAGTTACCAGCAATAATTTTTTTACGCATCGTAATCCTCATTTTATTTATAAGTTAAACTGCTTCAACCCTTCTTATACCGGGAACTTCGCGAATTAAAGCCCTTTCAACACCAGCTCTTAATGTCATTTGAGACATTGGACAGTTTGAACATGCTCCGGTTAATCTTACTTCAACAATTCCTTCTGGTGTTACATTTACAAGTTCAACATCACCTCCGTCGGCTTTTAAATATGGTCTAATAGTTTCTAATGCTTGTTGAACTCTTTGATTTAATGTTGTTTCCATTTTTTCCTCAGATTAATCTCCAAGAGAAATTTCAATTTTTGGAGAAGACATATTAAAATAATTTTTACTTATTTCTGCAGCTAAATTTCTACTTATTTCTAAAAATTTATTTGCTTGTTCAGAATCAGGTTGAGAAAAAACAATTGGTTTTCCTGAATCGCCACCTTCACGTACTTTTTGATTTATTGGAAGCTGACCTAACAATTTTAAAGATAATTGTTCAGCTAATTTCTTTCCGCCGTCTGTACCAAAAATATCGTATCTCTTTCCTGTATCTGGAGCAATAAAATAACTCATATTTTCAACAATACCAAGTATTGGAACATTTACACGTTGAAACATTGAAACAGCTTTTTTAACATCTATTATAGAAACTTCTTGGGGAGTTGTAACAACAACAGCACCAGTCAATGGAATAGTTTGAACAAGTGTTAATTGAATATCACCGGTACCGGGAGGTAAATCGAAAATTAAATAATCAAGTTCGTCCCAATGAACATCGCTCATAAATTGTTTAATGGCGCCACTTGCCATAGGTCCACGCCAAATTACCGGGGCATCGTCATCAATCAAAAATCCAATTGAAATAACTTTAATTCCATAATTTTCCAACGGAAGCATTTTTTGAGTATTTGGGTCTTGATATATTCTTGGTTTATTGTTAATTCCTAACATTGTCGGAATACTTGGTCCATAAATATCAGCATCAATTAATCCAACTTTAGCTCCATCTAATGCTAAAGCCACGGCAAGATTTACTGCAACAGTGCTTTTTCCTACTCCACCTTTACCACTAGCAACTGCAATAGTATTTTTAACTCCGGGTAATAGTTGATTCATTTTTTGTGTTAAACTTGGTTGCACTTTTGCAGTCATTGTTATTTCTATTCTACCAACATTTGGAATTTCATTTTTAATAGCTGTTACACAATCTGCTTCAATTTTTCCTTTTAAAGGACAAGCTGGAGTTGTAAGTTCAACAACAACTTTAACATTATTATTATCAATAGTTATTTCTTTAATCATATTTAAAGAAACAAGGTCTTTATGTAAATCCGGATCATTTACTTTTTTTAATGCATTTAGAACAGAATCTTTATTTAATATCATTTATTCTCCAAAATTTCGTTGCAAAAATAATTCTTTTGTTTATATCTACCTAAACATAGTTATTTAAATTTATGTTCAAATTGAAATCTATTTCATATTCAGTTATTAATTGTATAAGTTAAAACTAAGTATTAGATTTATTTCAGCAATTGAAAAGAAATATAAAAGTATGATTTATTTATTAATTACAATAATAGTTTTGTTAATTGGAATAATTATTTATTCAGAGTTTACAAAAAAACAAAAGATAAATAATCAAAAAATATTAATTGAAGATTCATTAAAGCATATTTATGATTGCGAGCATCGGAATACAGATTGCACAAATTTTAGTCTTTCTGGTAGTTTATCTTTATCCAAAGAAAAAACTTCTAAAATCATTGATCTTTTAATAGAAAAAAAATTAATAAATGTAATAGGGAATAAATTTAGGTTAACTTCAGAAGGTAAAAATTATGCTTTGCAAGTAATAAGAATTCATAGATTATGGGAAAAATATTTAGCAGAAAAAACAAGTGTTGGAGAAAATGAATGGCATACAATCGCAGAAATTGAAGAACATAACACGTCAATAGAAAAAGCAAATAAATTAGCAGCACAACTCGGGAATCCATTTTTAGACCCTCATGGAGATCCAATACCAAATGAAAATGGGGAAATAATTTACAATGAAACTTTAACACTTAATCAAGTTAAAATAAATTCTATTGTTAAAGTTGAACATATTGAAGATGAACCAAAAGAAACTTACAAGAAACTTTTTAATAATGGAATTTACATTGGAACAATATTAAAAGTTAAAAATGTTTTAAATGAAAAAATTATTATTGAAGTTAATGGAAAAGAATTATCTCTTTCTATTTCCGAAGCAGATAACATAAATGTTTCAATAGTTTCAGAAGTTAATTATGAAAATGTAATACCCTTATCTTCATTAAAAATTGATGAATCTGCAGTTATTTCATTTCTATCAAATGGTATAAGAGGACAACAGAGAAGAAGATTATTAGATTTAGGAATTGTTCCTAATACTATCATAACAGCAAGAATGAAAAGCTTGAATGATGACCCAACTGCCTATGAAGTAAGAGGTACTTTAATTGCATTAAGAAAAAATCAATCTGATTTAATTTTTGTTAAAAAAAATGAAAGCTAATATGAAAGACATAAATAAAAATTGTGAAACTTGTCCTGCACACAATTTAAGCAACCTGGTTAAACTTGGTGTTGATATGACACATTTTGATTTTGTTGTTGCATTAGCAGGAAATCCAAATGTTGGTAAAAGCACAGTTTTTAATTCTCTAACAGGTTTAAAACAACATACAGGAAATTGGCCTGGTAAAACAGTTGGAAGAGCTGAAGGTGCATTTCAATACAATAATAAAAGGTATAAAATAGTTGATTTGCCCGGTACATATTCTTTATTATCAACAAGTGTTGATGAAGAAATTGCACGAGATTTTATATTATTCGGGCAACCAGATGTTACAGTTATTGTAGTTGATGCAAGTAGATTAGAAAGAAATCTAAACCTAACACTACAAGTTTTAGAAATAACAGATAGAGTTGTATTATGCCTGAATTTAATTGATGAAGCTGAAAGACATAATCTTAAAATTGATGACAGATTGTTATCTAAAGAATTAGGAATTCCGGTAGTAAAATGTTCTGCAAGACAAGGATTAGGCATCCCTGATTTACTAAGTAGTATTCACAAAGTGGCTACTAAAGAATTCATATGTAAACCATACAGAATGACAAACACATCAAAAAAAATTTCAAATGCTATTGACGATATAAACAAAAAATTAAAAGAACAATTTCCAAATTTGGCAAATACAAGATGGATTGCATTAAGACTTTTAGAAGGGGATCAAAATATAATTGATGCAATTAAATCTGGAGAAATAGGAAAATTATCATTTGTTGAAAACGAAAATTGATATGGATAAAAAAGAAGAAATATTAAAACTTGCAAATAAATACAGATGGGAACTTGGTGAAAATCTTCACGATTCAATTTTAGAATCTATTTATAGTGATGCTTCCAACATTACAAATAAAGTGGTTTCAAAAATCGGAGAAAAACCAAAATTTGATTGGGATAGGTTAATAGATAAACTTGTAACAGGAAAGCTAACAGGTTTTCCAATTATGTTTTTATTATTAGCATTAGTTTTTTGGTTAACAATATCTGGTGCAAATTATCCCTCACAATTTTTGTCCTGGATATTAATTGATAATGTACATCATTACCTAAAAATGTTTTCTCAATTCTTATCGTTTCCCAATTGGCTATCTGGATTATTGATTGATGGTGCTTATTTAGCAACTGCATGGGTTGTTAGTGTAATGCTTCCACCAATGGCTATATTTTTTCCACTCTTTACCTTATTAGAAGATTTTGGTTATTTACCAAGAGTAGCATTTAATTTAGATTTTCTTTACAAAAAAGTTGGAGCACATGGAAAACAAGCTTTAACAATGAGCATGGGTTTTGGTTGTAATGCTGCTGGTGTAGTTGCAACAAGAATAATTGATAGTCCACGCGAAAGATTAATAGCAATTATTACTAATAATTTTTCATTATGCAACGGAAGATGGCCCACACAAATTTTAATTGCTACAATTTTTATTGGTGGTGCTGTTCCAAATTATTTAGCCGGTATTGCTTCTTCTGCTGCAGTTGTTTTTATTGCATTACTTGGAGTAAGCTTTAGTTTTATTGTTTCTTTATTTTTATCAAAAACTTTATTAAAAGGAGAAGTTTCATCATTTAGTTTAGAATTGCCACCTTATCGACCACCGAGAATTCTTCAAACAATTTATACATCGCTAATAGATAGAACTTTGATTGTTTTATGGCGAGCGGTTGTTTTTGCTGCTCCTGCAGGAATTATTATTTGGTTAGTTGCTAATATTTCCATAAACAATATTTCTTTGGCAGAATATTTTATTAACTGGGTAAATCCGTTCGGATTATTAATTGGCTTGAATGGTGTTATAATTTTAGCTTATGTTATTGCAATTCCAGCTAATGAGATTGTAATTCCGACAATTTTAATGCTTACTGTATTGACAAATAATATAACAGGTTTTGGTAGTGGTGCAGGTGTAATGTTCGAGTTAGATTCTGTTCAACAAACAGAATATTTATTAAGAAATAGTGGTTGGAGTTTGCTAACGGGAATTAACTTAATGCTTTTCAGTTTACTTCATAATCCATGTTCTACAACAATTTTTTCAATTTATAAAGAAACTAAAAGTGTGAAGTGGACTTTAATTTCTACATTCCTACCAATTGTGCTTGGTATTTTAATTTGCTTTTTAGTTGCATCAGTTTGGAATATGATTTAATTAGATCAATAATTTTTTAATTTTTCCTTATAATTTTTTTTGTTAATGTTTTCCATCATCCATTCCTGATGATTAATAATTTCTTCATTATAAACCGGATAATTAAATACATATTTACCCGTTGGAAGCAATACTCTTGCTTTTTGATTATCGTTAACTAAAGTTTTTAATAAATTGTTAATTATGAAATATTTCAATTCATCATTTTCAATTGGAAAAGTTATCTCAACTCTTCGATCTAAATTTCTTTGCATTATATCAGCAGAGCTACTGTAAATTTCTTCTTTTCCATTGTTGTAGAAATAATAGATTCTACTATGTTCTAAGAATCTTCCAACTATTGAAATTACTCGAATATTTTCACTTAAACCTTGAACTTGTGGAATTAAACAACATACACCACGAACAATTAAATCAATTTTAACTCCTTGTTTCGAAGCTTCATATAATGCAGCAATTAAAATCGGATCAACAAGAGAATTCAACTTGAAAATTAATCTTCCGTTTTTTTTATTCTTTTGATTATTAATTTCTCTTTCAATCAATTCAAGAAATTTTTCTCTTTTGTTAATAGGTGCAACAGAAATTTTTCTGTAGGTTTTTTGTTCAGAATAACCTGTTAAATAATTAAAAATTTCAGAAATATCTGAACATATATTTTCATCGCAAGTAAAGAAACCTAGATCGGTATAAATTTTTGCAGTTGTAGTATTATAATTTCCTGTGCTTAAGTGAACATATCTTTTAACGCCATCTAATTCTTTTCTAACAATTAAAGTCATTTTAGCATGTGTTTTTAATCCAACTAAACCATAAACAACATGAACGCCAGCTTTTTCTAATTCACGTGCCCAAAAAATATTGTTTTCTTCATCAAAGCGAGCTTTAAGTTCAACCAAAACAGCAACTTGTTTTTTTCTTTCAGCGGCTTCAATTAAATATTTTACAATTGGGGAATTTGTTCCTACTCGATACAGAGTTTGTTTGATTGCTAAAACATCAGGATCGCGGGAAGCTTGTTTTATTAAATCTACTACTGGATTAAATGAATCATAAGGATGATAAAGAATGAAATCCTTTTTTTGTATTAGTGAAAATAAATTTTCCTCTTCAAAAATTTCATTTGTATATGGATGAAATGGTTTTTCCTTTAAATGAGGGAAGGGGAGATTATACAAAAGCATTATATCACTTAAGCCTAAATTTCCGTCAATAATATGAACGTCTTCTTTAGAAATTTCTAAATTTTCGATTAGAATATCTAACATATATTCAGGCATTTGTTTTTCTACTTCCAACCGAACAACACTGCCAAATTTTCTTTGTTTAATATTTTCTTCAATCACTTGAAGCAAATCATCAGCTTCATCTTCTTGAATTTCAAGATCTGTATCGCGAGTTATTCTAAATTTATAAGCTTCTAAAACTTCAATACCAGGGAAAAGATAATTTAAATTGGATCTTATTAAATCACCAATCCAAATAAATTTTATTGAATTGTTGTTTCCATTCTTTTGTTTAGGTTTAATTATTTTATCAATTTGAAGTAACCTTGGTAAATTTGAAGGTACTTTTATTCTTGCAAAATTTTTTTCGCCATTGGGTTTCTTAATTCTAACTGCTAAACTAATACTCAAATTTGATATATATGGGAAAGGTCTTCCTGGATCAAAAGCTAAAGGAGTTAAAACCGGATAAATTTCTTTTAAGAAATATTCATTTAATAAATCTTTTTCATCTTTAGATAATTTATTAATGTCATATATATAAATTTTATTTTCTTTTAATTCAGGAATTATCACATTATGCCAATATTCATAAATTTCTTTTAACATTGGCTGTAAACAATTTTCTATTTGTTTTAGTTGTTCAAGCGGGGTTAGTCCATCAATCGAAGTGTCAATAACTTTTGCTCTGATTTGTTCCTTAATACCCGCAACACGAATCATATAAAATTCATCAAGATTAGAAAAGAAAATAGAAATGAATTTTATTCTATCAAGTAATGGTAATTTTGGATTAGTAGCTTCCTGTAAAACTTTTCTGTTGAATTCCAGCCAGCTCAAATCACGGTTGAAAAAATTTTCAGGTCTTAGATATTTGGATAGAACTTCTTTAGACATTTTCATTATTTACCTTTTAGAGCTACTTATTAAATTTTTTTGCACTCGAATAATTTTTTAAATCATAGTTAATCATTTTATCCGGCATTTGTAATCTTTTAATTTTTACTTTTGCAATATCAAAAAATTTTTCTGCCATTGTATCGTGATAATCAGAAAAAATAACTATTTCTTTAATTCCTGCAGCAATTAAAGCCTTAGCACAATTTGTACAAGGCATGTTAGTTATATAAGCTGTAGCATCTTGAGTACTTATTCCATGTTGCGAGCATTGGAGTAAAGCGTTCATCTCTGCATGAATAGTTCTTACACAATGATTATCAACAATCCAGCAACCTTCATCTTCACAATGACCATCACCCGGAATTGAACCATTATAACCAGTTGATAAAATTTGACGATCTTTTACAAGAACGCAACCACAATGCATCCTTGGGCAGGTAGCTCTTTCAGAAACAAGCATTGCAACTTTTAAAAAATATTCATCCCAAGAAGGTCTTTTACTTTTTTTCTTTTTCATAGAATTAATCTTTTTGCAAATTTATATAATATTTACAAAACATTTAAAATAAAAACTGCTAAGGATGAGGGCGGTCCTTAGCAGCTCGATCAGTAATTTAAGGAGGGGTTACTGATATCCAGTGTGAAAATTATCTTTTCACATCACAAAAATAATCAATAATTAAAAAAAAACAAATAAATAATAAAATATTTTTATTCGGGTAAAATTATCTTAAATGTTGTGCCTTCATTTAATACTGAATTTTTAACAAAAATTTTACCTTTATGATAATCTTCTATTATTCTTTTTGATAAACTAAGTCCTAAACCCCAACCTCTTTTTTTAGTGCTAAAACCAGGTCTGAAAATATCTTTTTTCCTGCCAGGTTCAATTCCTTTTCCATTATCTGATACTTCAATTTCAATTTTATTTTTAATTTTTTGTACGGAAAATTTTATTATACCATTTTTATTCTCTATAGCATCTAGAGAATTTTTTATTAAATTTTCAATAACCCATTCAAACAATTCAGCATTGATTTTTGATTTACATTCAATATCACCATCAATTTGAATTGAAACGTTTTTGCCAAGTTGCGGTAATCTTCTTTGAAAATAATTAATTACTTTTTCTATTATTAAATATGGAGAGTTTTCAATTAATTCTGGCTTTGAACCAATTTTGGAAAATCTTCTTGTAATTTTATTTAATCTATTTAAATCATTTTCAATTTCTTCAGAGGTATCAAGTACTTTATCAGGATTATTATAATTCATTTTTAGAATTTCATTCCAACCCATTAAACTAGAAATAGGTGTACCTAATTGATGAGCAGTTTCCTTAGACATTCCAACCCATATATTACTTTGTTCGCTTCTTTTTATATAACTAAAACTTAAGTAAGAAATTAAAATGAAAATGAATGCAAAAATTATTTGCAAAAAAGGATAATATTTAAGTCTATTTATAATTTCAGAATCGCCATAATAAATTTTTTGAAGAACAACTCCATCTTTTGTAGTAACTAAAATTGGTTGATGTGATTTTGCTAATTCATAAACTTGTTTTTGTAAATAATTTTTTATTTCATTTTTGGTAAAAGTAGAATCAATCAGAATATTTTTATAACCAAATCCAACTTCAGTTGAAATTATTTTGTCATTTTTATCTGTTAAAATAAGAGGGAAGTCAATTCGATTAATAATATTATTAAAAATAAAATTTAAGTCGTTAGTTTCAGAATTTGGGTCGGCAGCATATTCTAATCCACTTGCAAATAACTGTACAATATCTTTTTCACGCTGTTGAAGTTTTTCTACTAAATTTTGTGTGTAATATAAAGTAGAAAATGCAATTAATGAGCCAATTATAACAAGTGATAATTTTATTTTTAATGAAGATATAGTTAAAGCAAAATTCATTTATTCTTCAAGTAGAATTGTTTGATCTCTTTTAGGTCCAACTGAAACAATACTTATATTAAAACTACTATGTTTAGCAATAAAAGTTAAATATTCTTTTGCATTACCTGGAAGTTCATCATAATTTTTTATTGAAGAAATATTTTGGTTCCATCCATCTAATGTTTCATAAATGGGTTTAGAATTTTCTAAATCGTGAATGCTTGTTGGAAAATATTTCAGCTTTTTACCATTTATTTCATATCCAATACAAACATTAATTTTTTCAAAGTTACTTAGAACATCTAGTTTTGTAATAGCGGCTTTAGTAATACCATTAATCATTGAGGAATAATTAACAAGAAATGCATCATACCAACCACATCTTCTAGGTCTTCCTGTTGTGGCTCCAAATTCAAATCCGATTGTTCTTAATTTTTCACCAATTTCATCATTCAATTCTGTTGGAAAAGGTCCTAAACCAACTCTTGTTGTATAAGCTTTTACAATACCAATAACATTGTCAATTTTAGTTGGAGGAATTCCTGTACCTGTGCAAGCTCCTCCCGAAGTTGGATTTGAAGATGTTACAAATGGATATGTTCCATGGTCAACATCTAACAATGCTCCCTGAGCGCCTTCCAGTAAAATGGATTTACCTTCACTTATTGCATTATTTAAAAATGAAGTTGTATCAGTTATATATTGATCTATTTCATTATCAAATTTTAAATATGTGTCTATAATTTCATCAATATTAAGTTCGTTATGATTATAAACTTTTTTAAGTAAGTTGTTTTTTTCGTTAATGTTACATCTAATTTTTTCTTCAAGAATTTTTCTATCTAATAAATCAACAATTCTGATTCCGGTTCGAGCATATTTATCAATATAACATGGACCAATGCCTCTTCCAGTAGTTCCAATTTTTGAATTGCCACTTTCATTTATTGAATCTAAAATTTTGTGATAAGGCATTATTAAGTGTGCTTTGTGACTAATAAAAAGTCTATTTTTAATTTTAATACCAAGCGATTCTAACATTTTAATTTCATCCAACAAAGCCTGAGGGTCAACGACTACGCCATTGCCAATAACACAAATTACATCTTCACGTAAAATTCCGGAAGGGATAAGATGTAGAATAAATTTTTTATCACCTATTTCAACTGTATGTCCTGCATTAGCACCACCCTGATATCTAGCAACTATTTGAAATTTATCACTTAATAAATCGACAATTTTTCCTTTGCCTTCATCTCCCCATTGACTTCCCACAATTACAGTTACACTCATTTTTTTGTATTTCCTCCAAAAAAAACTCCGGTTAAATCCGGAGTTTTATTAAAAATGTAAATTTGATTTTAGTTATTAAAACTATTAATTGCTTCTTCAACTGTTGCATAATTTTCAAAGATTGTAATAAGTTTTGTTATCACTAAAAGGCTTTCAATTTTTTCTGTTGCTCCAGCTAATTTAAAATAACCTCCACCATTTTTCATAGTTGTATAGCCACTAATTAACATTCCTAAACCAGAGCTATTCATAAAAGTTGTTTCAGATAAATTAACTACAACATTTTTTTTGTTCTCATCTAATAATTTGTGAAGTAAATCGCTAAACTCTTGAGTTTCTGCTCCACCCATAATGTTACCGGAAAGTGTAATTACAACGGCATTATACTTCTCTTCATATTTAATTTTCATTTTATCTCCTTTATGTAAGTTATAAATTTATTTTTCAAGAAAATGGTTATATAGAATAATTTATTTATAAATATTTATATTGCTAACCAAAGTTATTCAAAGAAAGATTAAAAAGAAAGTATCTTAAATTTTTGTTTTTAAGATATTAAGAAACATATTTTAATTAAAAACGTCTTATCATATGAATTTAACAAAAGAAAATGATCATTTTGATTTAAGTGATTCAAATAATGAAAGAGAAGAAGATTTTGATTTGATTAGAAGATTTAACAAAGGTGATCAAACTACATTTAAATTATTAATGATAAAACATAAAGATAAAGTAAGGAACTTAGTATTTTTAACTCTTGGTGATGTTGATTATGTAGATGATATTTCTCAAGATGTTTTTATAAGTGTTTATCATAAATTAAATGAGTTTCGATTCGAATCGAAGTTTACAACTTGGCTTTATAGAATTACAATTAATAAATGCAAGGATTATTTAAGAAAGAAAAAAGTTCGAAATATTTTTGTTGCCATTCAGGATAATGAAACAGACTATGGAGCAAAACCTTTTACTGAAAATATTGATATTCCGAATCTTGTTCGGAGTGCAATAGATAAACTACCTGAAAAACTTCGGATCCCATTAATAATGAGAGATATAGATGGTTTTAGCTATAAAGAAATTGCTGATGAATTAGGAACTGAAGTTGGAACAATAAAATCAAGAATATTTAGAGCTCGGGAGACTTTGAAAATAATTTTAGAACCATTTCAAAAAGAACTTAGATTTTAAATTGAGCGTTGAAAAAAATTCAATAATGAAAAATTGGAAAAAATATTTGATTTATTTTTTTCTTTTTGTTTTAACTTTAGTTTTAATGATAAACTTTAAGCATAAAAAAAGTTTATTTAAATATTACGATGACAGTAAAAATAAATTAATATCATACATAAATAATCTAAATCCACTTTTTGCTAAAACAAATTTATCTAATGAAGATATTTTTAATTTTGCTTTTTATAAAACATTACCAATTGATAAAGAAAAAAATAAAATATTAATTGTTGATAATATTAATAACAAGAATTTAATTGAAATAAAAACTTTACCAATCCACAAAACTGAAAATCTAAAATCATATTTAAGTTATATCAATTCCGAAGAAAAAAATAAAAGAAAGATTGATTCAGTTTTAAATAAGTATAAAAATGAAGTTTACCAAAACATTTTTACCGGTGATGAATCATATGCAATAAATCCAAATATAATATTGATAAGAGAAAATTTATTGAACGATTTAGTTAGAATATCTCAAAAAATTGATATTAAAAAATCTGAAGTTATTTTCTCAACAAACAAAATTAAAGAACTTAATAATTTTAGCATAAATAAAAAGGATATTAATAAGCATAATTATTTTATTATTACTAAAGATACTGTGATTGAAACCAAGCTATCTTTTAATAAAGAAATGTTTGAAAAGCATATTAAGAAGCTTGATGAAAATTTAGTTCCTATTAATAATGAATTGAATAAACCATTTATAAAATTTAAAGCTGATTTAAATAAAAATTTACAAAGTGGTAAAATTATTAATTTAAAATTAGATACATCTCAAATCAAAATATTTTTTGATGACGAACTTGTTAACAACTTAGTTAATGATAGCTTAAGACAACAATTTGATAAAAATATCAGAAACACAATTATTAAGTATGACAGGCATAAATATCAAAAAGAAAAAAACATAAAAAAGCCAATAATTATTTTTCACAATCCAAATGAAATTAATAATAAAATTGTTAATGATGCTGTCAACAAAAATTTTTATGATAAAAAAAATATAAATGATTCTATCAGATTTCATAAAATCAAAAAAGATTTAAAAAGAGCTAATCAGGAACTAAAAAAATTAAACTTAGATACAATTAAAATATATTAATGAGAAAAAAAATAAATTTTATCAATATAAATAGTTTTGAAAATGTAATTGTATTTTCTTCAATTCTTTTCTTAGTAAATCTAATTTTTCCTTATCATAGTTCGGGATTTGTTTATTTAATCAATGAACTACTTTTGTTCATAACTATATTTTTACTTTATAAAAGTTTATTGAAATTATTACAGGAAAAATCTTATTCTCCATTATCATTAATCTTAAATTCAGGAATATTAGCAGCCATATTATTTTTTATTTTATCCTTAACCAATTCGGGATTCACATTAAACAACGACGGAACTGTTTATTATAATTTTTTTAATTCACTTCTTTCTACATTAATAATTTTTGTTTTCATAGGATCAATTGTTTTTATCTTCACTTCTTTTCAGATATTATTTTTTTTAAGAAGTAAAAAAGATCTTTCAACATATTTTAATGTAATGTTATTTTTCTTGGCGATAAGTTTTCTTTCAAATTTATTATTAGTCTTTGATCCATCTTTAGATTATCCACGCGATACATTTTTTATTGTATCAATTTTACTTATAACAATTAATTCTGTTCGTGTGGCATGGATTGCATTTCTTAATAAAAAACAAAAAAAATATTTATTAATAATTTCAATTGTTTTAACAGTTATTTATAGTCTCACTTTTTCTCTTTTAATTGAATCGAACGTTGTAAAAAAAATTATTTATGCATTCTCCCCCGGATTTCATACAATTTTTAGTTTAGTTATGATCTACGGAGCAATTTATTTTCTTGTTATATTCTTTACAACTCTATTTCACTTACCAACTGCAGAAGCATTTGACAGAAAAGCTCTCCAGGTTTCGTCACTAATGGACATTACAAAATTAATGACACAAGTTTTTGACTTTAAAGAATTAGCAGATACTATAACAGCAATGACTACAGAAATTTGTAATTCTAATTCTGCATGGCTTGTTACAAAAGAAAATAATAAAATAGTTTTAAACTCAGTTTACAAAATTGGCTTTGTTGATGCAGATAAAATCAGCTATTCGCTTTTAGAAAAAAATAATATTAATGAAATTTTAGTTATAAATAATTCAGATAATAAAATTTATGGTCAGAATTACAATTCTATAGTTATTGCACCATTGAAAGTTTATGATAAAATAAATGGATATTTATTTACAGCCAGAGTTAAAGAAAATAATTTTGATGATGACGAAATAAAATCTGTTGAAGCATTTGCGAATTATGCTTCAGTCGCTTTAGAAAATGCAATGCTGATAAAAAAATCAATTGAAAAAGAAAGACTTGAAAAAGAACTTGATGTTGCAAGAGAAATACAAAGAAAAATTCTGCCACTTAAAACACCTAAATATGATAACCTTGAAATTTCAGCATTATTTATTCCTGCTTTTGAAGTAGGTGGTGATTATTATTATTTTTTTGAATTAGATAATAACAATCTTGGATTTGTTGTTGCTGATGTATCCGGAAAAGGAATTTCTGCGGCTTTTATTATGGCACAAGTTGAAGGTGTTTTTGAATCACTTTCAAAAATGATTTCATCACCCAAAGATATTTTAATTAAAGTTAATGAAATATTAATTAGAAATTTAGGAAGAAAAAATTTTGTAACAGCAATCTATGGTAAATTAAACTTTGATTCTGGTAAATTAACAGTTGCAAGAGCAGGACATACACCAATATTGTATTTAAATAAAGAAAAAATATTTCAATTAAGACCCAAAGGAATTGGTTTAGGACTTGATGCTAAAGAAATTTTTCAAAATTCTTTGGAAGAAATGGAAATTAATTTAGAATATAATGATATTTTAGTGTATTATTCAGATGGTATTCCCGAAGCAAAAAATAATACTAACGAAGATTTTGGATATAAAAGATTGGAAGAAATTGTATTTAAAAATCGTAATAATGATACCGACACTATAACAAATGAAATAATGAAAGAATTAAGTTTATTTACGAAAGATAAACCACAACATGATGATATAACATTGTTAATTTTCAAATGGAAAAAAAATTAATTAGAAACGGAGCAAACGAATGGCAGATTTCAATGTAAACTTACGGGAAAAAGATTCTGTAAGTGTAATTGATGTAAAAGGATTTCTTGATGCTCATACAGCCCCAGAACTTGAAAATGTTTTCAATAAACTTATCGATACTAATCAGTTCAAAGTTGTTGTTAACTTCAATGAACTAAACTACATAAGTAGTGCTGGTCTCGGTGTTTTTATGGCTTATATAGAAACTATGAGAGAAAATAATGGCGATATTAAATTTTCTAATATGAAAGAAAATGTATATAACATATTTGACCTTCTTGGTTTTCCTTTATTGTATGAATTCTTTAAAAATGAAGATGATGCTATTAATAAATTTTTAGAATCAGGAAAATTTTGAATACCTCCAACAAAATATCGAATGTTCAATTAAAAATTAAAAGTAAAACTGAAAATCTTTCTGAAGTGAGATCTTTTGCAGAAAAAATTGCAAATCAATTAGGTTTTTCAGAAGATTCCATAAGTAAAATAATTCTTGCAATTGATGAAGCATGCACAAATATTATTAAACATGCTTATAAGTATGATCCAGATGGTGATATAATAATTTCATTTAGTTTTAATGGTAATAAACTTTCAATTTCTATTCTTGATTATGGAAATCATTTTGATCCTGATAAAATTCCTGAACCAGATATAAAAGAATATTATAAACAAAAGAAATCCGGTGGACTGGGAATGTTTTTAATGAAAAAGTTAATGGATGAAGTAGTTTACTCTACAACTTCAGGAAGTTATAACCAAGTTACACTTATTAAATATCTTTCATAAAATGTCATCATATCAAAATAATGCAGCACTTAGAAATTTTTCTGCTCTTGTTGATTTTGGAAATTTAATTAACTCAAGTTTAGATTTAGAATTTACCCTTAATAATATACTTCTTACATGTTTTGGAAAGTTTCATACAACTAAAGGAATAATTGCATTAATTAATGAAGAAAATGTTTTTGTTATTAAAGCTTCCAAAGGTGTTAGCAAAAATGTATTAAACGATTTTCCTCTTATAACTACCATCAATTACGATATTAATGATCGATTCTCTGAATATTTAACTAAAAATAATTTTCAGGTTTATCAAGAAATTAAAGCATCTGAGGGATTAAAAGGATTAATTCTTTTAGGTAAAAAGATTACAAACCAAGATTATGATAAAGAAGATATAAATTTTTTAAAAACTATTGTTAATGTTGGAGCAACAGCAATTGAAAACTCGTTAATAGTAGATAAACTTAAAAAAATAAATCGTGAACTGGATAGCAAAGTAAATCAGCTAAGTTCTCTATTCGATTTAAGTAAAGAATTTAGTGGGCTATTAAAAACCGAACAAATTGCTAAACTTTTAGTTTATTCATTAATCGGACAATTATTAATTTCAAAGTATTCAATCATAATTTCTGAAAGAAATCAATTAAATATCCTCGAAAGTAGTTTCGAAAAAGAAAACATTTTAAAGATTCTTAATAACATTGAAATTGAAAATATTAATAGTGTTATTTCAATTAAAACTTGTGAAGAAAATTTAATAAAAGAACTTTTATCAATTGGAATTGAATTAATAGTTCCGATGCAAATTAAAAATAAAACAAAAGGACTAATTGTTTTAGGTAAAAGAAGAAATAATACCGATTACACAAATTCTGATATTGAATTTATAAGTTCACTTGGAAGTCTTGCAATAATTTCAATTGAAAATGCAAGATTGTTTAATGAAACAATTGAAAAACAAAAACTTGAAAAAGATTTAGAGACAGCAAGAAACATCCAGAAAAATTTATTACCTCAAAAAATTCCAATCACTAATAATTTTGAAATTGCAGCCTATAACAAAAGTGCAAAAATGGTAGGTGGGGATTATTACGATATTATTAAATTGAGTGAAGATAAAATTTTATTTGCAATTGCAGATGTTTCTGGTAAAGGGGTTCCGGCTTCACTTCTAATGGCAAATATTCAGGCATTTTTAAAAACAATTTGTAAAATGAATTTACCATTAGCTGAAGCTACAAACCTGTTAAATGATTTAGTTGCAGAAAATACATCTAACGGAAGTTTTATAACTTTCTTTTGGGGAATATTGGATGATAAAACTAAAACTTTGACTTATGTTAATGCTGGTCACAATCCACCTTTGTTGGTTCGTAATAATGAAATAATAAAACTAAAAAAAGGGGGAATGATTTTAGGTGTTGTTCAAACAATTGTTCCTTATTTATCTGAAACACTTCAATTAAATAATGATGATTTAATAATTTTATTTACCGATGGAATTACAGAAGCAATGAATAAAAATTGGGAAGAATTTGGAGATGAAAGGTTAGATAAATTAACTTTAGAAAATTCAACTTTATCAGCAAATCAATTTTTAGAATTACTAAAAGTAAAAATTGATGAATTCACAAGTGGGGCAGAACAATCTGACGATATTACTACGCTAATTATAAAAGTTAAGAAATAAAAAACCCCGAAAAATTTCGGGGTTCCATTTCACAAAAATAATTTAAGAAATTAAAAAGTAACTTTACTTTTTGTTCTGTTTGCATATTCAAGAACAAATGCACTAGCAACAAAAACTGATGAGTAAGTTCCGGTAATCATACCTATAAATAAAGCAAATGCAAATCCTCTTAATACTTCACCACCAAAAATTAAAAGAACTATAATTGTGAGTAATGTTGTAAAAACAGTTATTAAAGTTCTGCTCATAGTTTTGTTGATTGCTAAATTCATATTTTCTTCGAGAGGTAGAGTTTTATGAATTTTTATTTGTTCGCGAACGCGGTCGAAAACAATTACAGTATCGTTAATTGAATAACCAACAAGTGTTAAAAATGCAGCAACAACTGTAATTGAAATTTCTAAGTTAAAACCCGGAATCATACCATAAAGGATAACAAAGATTCCAAGTGTAATTAAAACGTCGTGGAATATAGCAATAACTGCACTCAAAGCAAAAGCAAATTTAAATCTGAAAGCAAGGTAAATCATAATTACAATTAAAGAAAGAATAACAGCAATTACCGCATCACGTTTAAGTTCTTGTCCAACTTTAGGTCCAACTTTATCTTCCTTTAAAACTGTGAACTTATTGTCTTTAACTTTTTCACTTAAGTTTTCTTTAATCCAATCAGAAATTCCAAGCTTAACAACAATACCAGACTTTGCAACTTCTTCTGCAGTTTTAGTTGTAGTAAAACCATATGCAAATAATTTATCTGAAACAAGTTCTGCAGTTGAATCATTAGGAAAAGAATAAGTCAATGAATTTACTGTGCTTTCAATTTCTTGTTTCTCAATATTTGGGAAATTAGAACTTATAATATTTTCAACTCTTGATTTAACAACCGGTAAAACATTAGTCGGTATTTCTTGAAGAGGAGTTCTTATTAAAACACCAGTAGAACCACCAAAAGTTTTAACTTCAACTTCACCTAAACCAATTTTACTTACAACATTTCTTATGTAAGAAATTTCAACCGGTTTTTCAAACTGAATTGCAACTTCGGAACCACCTTTAAAGTCAATTCCAAATTCCAATCCTTTAATCAAGATGCTTAACAGACCTATGAGCAAAATAAAACCAGAAACAAAATAAAAGTAAGTTCTTTTGCCCATGAAATCGATATTTATATTTTCAAAAAGTCGCATCTATTTTTTTTCTCCTTAATTAACCTACATTTATTTTGTAGCCTTTTAGATTCATGAAATCAAAAATCAATCTAACAAGAACTAACTGAGAGAATAAGCTTGTAACAATACCAATCATCAAAGTTAAAGCAAAACCCTGAATTGGACCGCTTCCAAATTGATATAAAATAATACCAGTAAAGAAGGTTGTTATGTTAGAATCGAAAATAGCTGAATATGAATTTTTAAAACCCATATCAACTGCGGCTTTAATTGTTTTTCCGGTTTTTAATTCTTCTCTTATTCTTTCAAAAATAATTACGTTGGCATCAACAGCCATACCCATTGTTAAAACAATACCAGCAATACCGGGTAGAGTTAATGTACCTTTAAAGCCAGCTAATATTCCGAGAATTAATAATACTGTTGTTATCAATGCAAAATCAGCAAATGAACCAGCAGTTTTATAGTAGAATATCATAAACAAAGCAACTAACAAGTATCCAAACAAAGCTGAGTTTACACCTTGAGAAATTGAGTCTTGACCGAGAGAAGGACCAACAGTTCTTTCTTCAAGAATATCAACAGGAGCAGGAAGAGCACCGGCTTTTAATACAATTTCCAAAAGTTTTGCTTCATCCATATTTGCACTACCGGTTATACGAGAACTACCGGTTGGTATTTTATTAATAATTGTTGGAGCAGAATAAACAACACCATCAAGAACAATTGCACAACGTTTATCAATATTTGCACCTGTTATTCTCGACCATTCTCTTGCTCCTTCAGCATTCATTTGCATAGTAACTTCCGGTGAGCCAGTTGTTTGATCTATTTCTGCTCTTGCATCGGTAATTACACCACCAGTTAATTCTGGTTCTTTATTTACCATATATAAGCGATAAAAATTTTCTCCATCAGGTCCAAGAGTTGGTTTTGCATCAAAAATAAATTCAACGTTATCCGGAATTACTTTTTTTACATCATCTCTTTGAAGAAATTCAAATATTTTACTTCTGTCAGATTCTTTCACAAATGCATCTGCAATTCTTCCCTGAGGATCAATTAAACGGGCAATTGCAAAGAATGGATGTTCTTTTGCAAATTGTTCTTCGGTTAAATTTTTCTTTGAAGTATCTTTTTTGGCAACTGTTTCTTTATTCGCTAAAGTAGAATCTTTTAATTTGCTTGCAAGTACTTCATCAATTCTATTCATAATTGGAATTGCAAATGCTGCATCTTTTACAAGTTTAAATTCAAGCAAAGCTCTTCCTTGAAGAAGTCTTCTGGCTTCTTCTTCTCTTGCAATGCCTGGTAATTCAACAACAATTCTTCTTGAGCCTTGTTTTTGAATACTTGGTTCTGAAACGCCATATTGGTCAACACGATTTCTAATAATTTCAATTGCACGAGTAACTGCATCAGTTTCTTGTTCCAGTAATCTTTGAACAATTCTTTCATCATCTTCTCTTATAGAACCAAAATAGCGGCTCATACGAATATTTTTTTCTTTCATTTTTCTAGCTAAAATTGAAACAACATTTTCATCAGATATTTTGGATTCAGCTTCTGCTTCCTTTAAAATATCTAAATAAAGTTGATCCGGATCTTTAGCTAATTTTTCAAGTAGTTTTGCAGTATTCACTTCCATTACAAGATACATTCCGCCCTGAAGATCGAGTCCAAGTTTAACTCTTTTTTCACGTGCGCTTCTGTAATCTGGATGGTTAGAAAGAATACTGTCTCTTTTAGATGTAACAATATCTTTTAGTTTATTATCGGTGATTGTTGGATTTTTTGCTTTTATTTCTTTTTCAATTTTGGTTAGACTTTTACTAACTTCTTTTGAATTGAGATAATCTTGAAAAGTAGGGTAGAGGAGATACAAACTTAATCCAACAAAAACTAATATTAATATTAATCTAAATCTTAGTTCTTTCATCACAGTTCTTAATTTTTGTTTTAGAATATTATAAAAGTCCTTCATAAAAAGAAGGACTTTACAAATTAGTTAACTATTCACGAACAACCCAAGTTTTTACGGCAGCTGTAACGTTTGTATGAAGTTTTACAGCTACAGTGTAAATACCAAGGGATTTAATTTGTTCGGTGATTTCAATTTTGCGTTTATCAATATCAAATCCTTTTTCCTTAAGAGCATCAGCAATCATTTGAT
This sequence comes from Melioribacteraceae bacterium, assembly GCA_026417375.1. Lineage (GTDB taxonomy): Bacteria > Bacteroidota > Ignavibacteria > Ignavibacteriales > Melioribacteraceae > Stygiobacter. The sequence continues at coordinate 23,259 of JAOADJ010000055.1, forward strand.
TTGTAACAGTACCAAAAATTTTGTCTTCTTCACCTACTTTTACAGGAATTGTAACAGAAACTTTTTCCAATTCGAGAGCTAATTTTTGAGCTTCTTCTAATTCTTTAGCTTCTCTTTTTTGGATTTGTTTTTTTTCTTCTTCTAAAGCGCGAATATTGCCTTCAGTTGCTTGATAAGCAATTTGACGTGGAATAAGATAGTTTCTTGCATAACCATCTTTTACATTTACAATATCGCCAACTTTACCAAGTTGATCGAAATTTTTTCTTAATATTACTTTCATCGCAAACTCCTATTTAACTGCTTCAGATACGAATGGTAAAATTGCTAAATGACGGGAGCGTTTAATAGCAGTTACTAATTCTCTATGTTGTTTAGCAGTTAAACCAGTAATTCTGCGTGGAATAATTTTGCCCTGATCTGTAAGGAATTTCTGAAGAGTTTTCGAGTCTTTGTAATCTATGTAACCTTCGATTACTCTTTTAACCTTTTTTGTCGGTGTTGCATTCTTCATATTATTCCTCATGATTTATCCTTCATTAAATCTGATTCTTCATCTGTCAAAAATTTATCGAAAGAATTATCTTCATAATCTGAATCATCGGATTCAACAACTACATCATCGCCGTTTCCAGCTTTTGATGCTTTGTTTAAGAATTGAATTCTTTTAGCTTTTATTTCAACGATTGTTCTATTTTTTCCATCTTCAGTTTTGAAAGTTCTGCTTTGTAATTCACCATCAATTAAAACAGCACTTCCTTTTTTGAGTCTATCTTTGCAGCTATCTGCTAATTTATTCCATGCAACAATACCAACATAGCAAACATCTTCTTGCCATTGATTTGTGCTATCTTTATATCTTCTATTAGCTGCAATATGAAAATTTACAACAGGTGTACCGTTTGAAGTTTGTCTAAATACAGGATCTTTAGTTAAGTTACCTGCAACAATTACGCTATTTAGTTCAGGCATCTTTAATTCAGCCATCGTTTCCTCCTACACTTAATTAATTATTCTGGCTTTCTGTTGATTGATTAGTTATTTCTTCTGCAACAGTATTGCTGGAAGATTCTTTTTGTTTTGAAATTGCTTCTAAAGCAAATTTGTCGAGCACAATCGTTAAGTAACGATAGATGTTTTCTTCGAGTCTGTAATTTCGCTCGAGAGTTGAAATTAAATCTGGTGTTGCTGTAAATCTGAAAATAGCATAGTAACCACTTTTAGTTTTTCTGATTGGATATGCTAATCTTTTACGTCCCCATTTGTCAACTTCGATTATGGAGCCACCATGATTTGTGATTGTTTCTTGAATTTTGTTAAGAATGACCTCAATTTGGTCATCTTCAAGAGCAGCGTTGATAAGAACAACACTTTCATATGTGCGTTGTTTCATGAAGAGATTCACCTCCCTTTGGACTTATTGGCCTCTGAATTTCAGAAGCAGGGTTATTGATTTATTGTTATTTATTAAAAGAACTATATTAAAGGATTATTATCCGGATTTGAAATTCTGCTATAATAATCCAACATTGGTTGAATTCCACTCGAAATAAATTTTTCTGCCACATCAATTGTTTTTGAAACTTGTGGTGCAATTAATAACAATTCTTTATCACTAAATTCAGACAGAACATAATCTATCATTCTTCCTTTCTCAAATCGATTCCCAATTCCAAATCTTACTCTTGGAAATTGGTCTGTATTTAAACTAGAAATGATAGAACGAATTCCATTATGCCCACCATCTCCACCACATTTTCTGATTTTTATTCTACCAGCCTCAATATTTAAATCATCAAATATTACTAAAATATCTTCGGGTTTTAAGTTATGTGTATTTAACAAATCTTTAACAGCTAAACCACTCATATTCATAAAAGTGGTTGGTTTAACAATCATAAATTTTGAAGAATCTTCTAATTGTCCTTCAGCATACTGGTAATAAAACGCAGAAGACTTAATACTAAGATTATATTTCTCGGCAATTTTATCAATTATATAGAAACCAACATTGTGTCGAGTAAACTCATATTTTTTACCAGGATTGCCAAGCCCTATTACTGCACGCAATTTTTAACTATTCCTCTTCTTCTGTTTGCTTACCTTTAGAAATTACTTCAGGTTCTTTCATTTCTTCACCAGGCAGTAATGTTGTTGGTTCACTAGCAGCTTTTGGTGAAGTTACAGAAACTACAATTACATCTTCATTTTGTAGAATTTTAACGTTTGGTATTTTAATATCCTTAACGTGAATTGCTTTTCCGAGTCCTAAATCGGTAACATTAATTGTAATATGTTCTGGAATGAAAGAAGGTAAACATGATACTGTTAATTTATGTAATGAATGTTGAAGTAATCCACCTTCTTTAACACCTTTAGCTTGACCTTCTAAAACTACAGGAACTTCAATTTCAATTTCCTGATCTGCAGAAATTCCCTGAAAATCACAATGAATTATTCTATCTGTAACAGGATCGAATTGAACACCTTTCAAAATTGATTTAATTTCCTGTTCATCAATTTTTAAATTGACAATGTGAGTTTCAGAGGTATAAACCAAAGGTTTTAAAGAAATCTCTGGTAATTGAATTGGTATTGGTTCAACTCCTTTAGAATAAAAAATACCAGGAACGTTTCCATTTCTTCTTAATTGTGTTAAAGCACTTTTTGTTGTTAGGTTTCTTTTCTGTGCTTGTACTGTTATTTCAGACATTTTCTATTTACTCCCAAATAATAATTTTCAATTTTTATCTTTATCTATTTCAAAAAGAGAACTAATAGATTCATTTCTGTGTGAACGAATAATTGCTTCAGCAAATAAGCCTGAAGCAGTTCTAACTACAATTTTGTCATTTTCAGAATTAAGAGGAATTGTATCAGTCACATATAATTTTTTTATTTCACAGTTAATTATTTTTTCAATTGCATCGCCAGATAAAAGAGCATGAGTTACAGCTCCATAAATTTCTTTAGCACCTTTTTCTTTAAGAGCTTTAACAGCACTTACAAAAGTTCCACCAGTGTCAATTAAATCGTCCACAATTAAAACATTTTTATTATTAACGTCACCTATAATTTCCATAGCTTCAATTTCATTTGGTTTTGGCCTTCTTTTATCAATAACAACCAAACCAGCATTCAATCTTTTTGCATAAGAACGAGCTAATTTAATTCCACCAACATCAGGTGAAACAAGAACTAAGTTTTCAATTTTATCTTTAAAGATATTAGAAAAAACAGGTGAAGCATATAAATGATCAAATGGAATATCAAAAAATCCCTGGATTTGGGAAGCGTGCAAATCCATTGTAATCACCCTATCAGCTCCGGCGGTTGTAATTAAATTTGCAATTAATTTTGCTGTAATTGCAACACGCGGTTGATCTTTTCTATCTTGCCGTGCATAACCAAAATATGGAAGAACAGCTGTTACTCTGTATGCTGATGCTCTTTTAGCAGCATCAATCATAATTAGTAGTTCCATTAAATTTTCGGCAGGAGGCATAGTAGATTGAACAATAAATACATCCCTCCCGCGAATATTATCCTGAAACTTAACCCAAATTTCACCGTCGCTAAATTTTTTTATATCAACTTTTCCGGGTACTAAGTTAAGATAATCGCATATTTTTTTTGTTATTTCAGGATTTGATGTTCCTGAAAAAATTAAAGGTTGTTGTGTCAAAGCCTAATCTTCGTAACTAGTTAAAATTTTGGTCGCCAAATATAAAGAAATGAAATTGGTCTGTCAACAAAATGAATCGAACTTAAACTATTTTGCCTTATTTGATTTTTCTGCTGAATAAATAAACTACAACTACAGAAAATACAAATAGTGCAATAACATAAATCCAAATTGGGGTCTCTTTTAGCTTAAAAGGTCTGTAGGTCGCAGTTATATATTTTCCCATTCCAATTTCAGAAATTGAATATCTCCAGGTAAGTCTATTCCTATATTGTTCAATTGCATTATGATTTAAAATTTCTCCTGGTAAATAATAAATAAATGTTAATGAAAAATTTGTGTTTTCAAATCCAAAACCGGTTGCAATAGGAGGAATAAATTGGGAAAATATTTTTATGTTTTTTTCTCCATCTTTTACTGTTAGTTGTGATTTACGAAATGCCGGAGTTCTATTTAATGAATCTAAACTAAAAAAGTTAAGTTCAACTTTTGCGTGAAGAGTACTATCATTTAAATTTTTATAAACTTCAACATTTGTAACGTTACTAAATTCTGATGAAAATTCTTTATAAACAGAATCTTTATTAAATATTCCTAATTGTTCAATAATTGTGGAATCTTTTTGATTTGTCCATTTCATAAAATAATGAATGAACATGTTGCCAGAACCATCTGTTTTTATAGTTGTAATTTGTGTGTAGTCTAAACATGCGTTAGAAATAAGTAATAGAAATGAAATGACAAATAAATTTTTTCTCATAATGTTCAAAATTTTGATGGACAAATATGCAAAAATTAAAACTAATAAAATAGGTTTTTGAAATTGGAATCTTGTGAATTATTTTTGCATCCAATCTTTTAAGAAATGAGAGGAATTTATGCCAACATATGATTACAAATGTTTAGATTGTGAAAACAGATTTGAATATTTTCAAAGTATAATTGATGAACCACTTTCGATATGTCCCAATTGTGGTGGAACAGTTAAAAGACTAATCGGGGCAGGGGCTGGTCCAATTTTTAAAGGTAGCGGTTTTTATCAAACAGATTATAAAAGTAACGGTTCTTCTTCAAAATCTTCTAAAACATCTTCAGATAAAAAAGAATAAATAAATTTCAGCTGATCATTTTGAAAGAATAAAATGATCAGCTTTATTTAAAAATCTAAACCAATCGAAAAATAATATCTTGGTTTTGAAAATTTATCTAAGTCATATTTCCATGCAATGTCAATTCTCCATAGGAATAACATATAAATTCTAAATCCAACCCCAGTGCCAAGTAATAAGTCTTTAGTTACGGTATCACCAAACTGATTTGTGCCGATGAATTTAAGTTTGTTTGTGTTATCCCACGCTGAACCAGCATCAAAGAAAGCAACTCCTAAAATGTTTTGAAAGAAAAGAGGAAGTCCACCTGTCAATAAATATCTAATAACAGGAACTCTAAATTCCAGATTAAGAAGTGCATATTTTGTTCCCATCTGTTCTGCATAGTCGTAACCACGTAAAGGTAAAGCGGGTGTAAGAAATGCAAAATCTGATGCGGAGGAAATTGGAATGCCGCCGGTTTTGAATGCTCTATTAATCCAATTATCAGTTCCACCAACAAAAAACCTTTGAGCATTGCCACCAACAGAAGCTCCACCTGAAAATCTAAAAACAAAACTGTTATCGTACCAAAACCTGAAATATTTTCTATAGTCAAGAGTAAAAGAGAAGAAACTTTGTCTTGATTTAACAATACCGGGATCAGAAAAAGCTGTTAAGTTATATCTAGTTCCTTCAATTGGAGAGGTATAACCCCAAAGAACGTTATCGTGAACAAAGCTTAAACTTGGTAATAAAAATGTTGTTGATTCGGTTGGTATTAAATAATTGTCTAAATTTTCTGAAGAAACTTTTAATAAGCTCAAACCAAAATCCATTCTGTAAAAACGACTGAACGGATAACTTGCAGTTGCAACGAAACCAAAATTTCTGAAACGATATAATTCATCTCCAAAAAAAGTTGAACGATATAAAAATCTTGCTGTATGAAATGCCTGAAATCCAACGTCCAATCTTTCTTTTAAATAAAAATAAGCTAAACCATAATCACTATTTTTAACATCAATCTGTAAACTTGTTTGACCAATTAATCTATGATTACCAAGAACATCGCTAAATGAAAGAATTGTTGTTCCAAGTAATCCATATAAGGTTGAGTAACCTGCATTTGCATAAACTAAATCTGGTGAAAAATTTACTTTGTATTTATTAACTATAAAGTTGCCTTCATCGTCAAGTTTTTCTGTAAATAATTTATTTCTTTTTGCAATTCTGGCACTATCGCTTTCCATTTTATTGTTTGTGAAAACAAATCTTTTGTAATTGGAAGAAGTTGAATCAATTTTTTCATCTTTTTTGCTGATGTATTGACCAACAAAAATTCTTGTATTCGAAGTTGTATCTGAAACTGCAACAGAAGTTGTATCATTTACAGTTTTATCTTCTTTTTTAATTTCTGCTTTAGTTTGAGTTAATTCACTATTACTTATTTTAGGAAAAAGAACTGAAGTCATATAATTAGTAAGTTTTAAAGTGTCTGATTCAACTTTCATTTCAAAAGGATTATTAAGCATGTAAATATTGTAACCAAGATTGTAAAGAGAAGAGAAAACTAATTTTTTATCATTTGCAGAAATTGATATTTGATTTATTTCACTTAAAGAATTTGTTATTGGGATTGCTTTTGAAGCTGGTTTTCCATTTTCAATTTTCATTCTGTAAATATTGTTTATTCCATTATAATCTGAAACAAAAATTAAATCGTTACCATTAGAAGAAATAGCTGAATATTTTTCATCACTATTTTCCCAATTTGTAATTCTATTTAATTCTTTGGTTGAAATGTTAATTGAATACAAATCAAGTTGTTTATAGTTGTGTTTATACATTTCGAAATTATTGTTTTGAGATAATAAATTATTTCCTCTGTCAGATGAAAAGTAAATAAATTTATTATCGGGGGACCAAATTGGATCTGAATCACTAAAAATATCATTTGTCAAATTGATTAATTCTTTTGAATCAAAATCATAAATAAAAATATCAGATTGACTATTGCTCAAACCGATAAGGGCAATTTTTTTACCATCTCTTGACCAGTTAACAGATTCAATCCCGGGAAGTTTAAAAGGTAATTCTTCTTTTTCATTAGTTTCGGTATTGATAATAGTAACAACATCATAACCGCCGGATTTAAGAGAAAGAGCAACTCGTTTATTATCCGGCGCCCAGGTTAATGATGGATGCAAAACACTTAGTTCTTCAAAATCGGTTGTTCTTCCACTTTCAACAATTTTTTTTATTACTTTTCCATCGGTTGCATCCATAATGTAAACATTCAGAAAAATATCTCTATCGGAAATAAATGCGATTTTATCTCCTTGAGGTGAAATTGCAGGACTTGCATTATAAAATCCACCATCTTTTCTATTGTTTGTTAAACGTTTTGCAAAAATATCAGGATCGACATAATCTTTAATATCAGGCCAAAATTCTTTTTTGACGCTTTTTTTCCAACGTTCATTTAATTCTTCTAAATCAATACCAATTGATGATTTTAGAGCTTGTTCAAATCCATTAAGGTTTTGAGTTTTATTAATTAGTTCACCAATTTTTTCACGTCCATAAGTTTCTGCAATAAATCTGAATAATGATTGTCCACCACGATATGCTAAATAACCATTTAATTGTGGGATATCGGGTAGAGCATCATTCATTATTGCATTTCTAATAAACATGTCGCTGTTGGTTTCCCAACCTTGTGAAAGATATTCAGCGGTTCCTTCCCAAAACCAAATAGGCAACTGAAGTGTTATTCCTCGTGAAATAATATTTTGAATTGTTCCACCGTAATAGAGATCTCTCATAACTGCATGAACAAGTTCGTGTGCAATTACATGTTGAAATTTTTTATATGAGCCTTCAAAAGGAAACACGACTCGATTTTTAAAAGGTTCAGTAAATCCACCAGTTCCTCTTGAAAGATATTCATCAGTAACATTTGTTTCTTGAAAATCATTATGAGAGTTGTAAATAATAATTGAAATACGATTACTTATTTCAAATTTTAAATCTTTTTGAATTGAAGCTAAAGCTTTTTCGGCTTCGAATGCTGTAAATTCAGCTGCTTGTTCACCACCTTGTGTAAAATAAATATCAAAATGTTTTGTTTGAATAAAATACCAATCATAGTTCTTATAGTTTACTTTGTTTTGTCCAAATTGTGCAAAACTTATATTTGTTAAAAGAAAAAATGTTAGAACAAAAAAACATTTTAATTTTATGTTAATATTTTTCATAAATCACCTTTAGTTATTCACAAAGAATGAAATCAATTTCGTGTCTCTCTTCGTCAATTCTTACAAGTTTTACATTAATCTTATCGCCAAGTCTAAATCTTCGTTTTGAATTTTTACCGACAACGGAATAATTTTTTTCATCAAAAGTATAATAATCATCATCTAAATCTTTAAATCGAATTAATCCTTCTGCCAAAGTAGAACTTAGTTCAACAAAAATTCCAAAGTGAGTTATTCCGGAAATAACACCATGAAATTCCTGACCAACTTTACTTTTCAAATATTCAATTTGTTTCAACTTAACAGAATATCTTTCTGCATTAATTGCATTTCTTTCTTTAGCTGAAGCATGTTCACATATTTCTTCCAACTCTTCATTTGTAAATTTTTTCAACTTGTCTTTTTCTATGTAGTTGTAAATAAGATGATGAACAATCAAATCCGGAAATCTTCTTATTGGAGAAGTAAAATGTGTATAATATTTGAATCCTAATCCATAATGACCAATATTTTCAGTTGAATAAATTGCTTTTGCCATAGAACGAATTGCTATTTCATTTACGACAGCTTCTTCTTCTGTGCCTTTTACTTCTTCCAACAACATTTGAAATTGTTTTGATTTGTTTGCAGCGTTTGGGTCAAAACTATATCCCAATGATTTAACAAATCTTGAAAATTCAAATAGCTTTTCTTTTTCGGGTAAATCATGTATTCTATAAACAAAAGGAAATTCTAATTCGTTCTTTTTTGGTTTAACATGTTCCGCAACTATTTGATTTGCTAGTAACATCAATTCTTCTATTAAATTATGACTTTCTCTGACTTCTTTAATTTTTATATCAATTGGAACACCATTTTTATCGAGTTTAAAGACAACTTCAGGTGAGAAAAAGTTTATGCTTCCTTTTTTCATTCTATTGGAACGAAGCGTTTTAGAAATTTTATTTAAGAGCAATATTTCATAAGAAAAATCACCAACTCCTGTTTCAATAATTTTTTGAACTTCATCGTAAGTAAATCTTCTTTTACTATTTATAATTGATTTTTTTATTTCATAATGAACAACTTTTCCACGAGGTGTTAATTCTGCAATAACAGAATAAGTTAATCGATCTTCGTTTGGAACTAAAGAGCAAATTCTGTTTGATAATTTTTCCGGTAGCATTGGAATTACTTTCCCGACAAGATAAACACTAGTTCCTCTTTGAAGTGCTTCATCATATAAAAAAGTTTCTGGTCTAACAAAATGACTTACATCGGCAATATGAATTCCAACTTTGTAGTTACCATTTTCTAAAATTTCAACAGAAACAGCATCATCAAAATCCTTTGCATCTTCGGGATCAATAGTAAAAATATTTTGATTTCGTAAATCGAACCTTTTTTTAATTTCATCTTTAGAAATTTTTTCCGGAATATCTTCTGCTTCTTTTAATGTTTTTTTGTTAAACTTAAACGGTATGTTGAATTCACGGGCAATTGTTGCTAATTCAGTATCATACAAACCGGATTTGCCTAAAACTTCTGAAATAACTCCTTCTGGATTTGGTTGATTTTTATTCCAGGTAACATTGGTGACAACAACTTTATCATTTGATTTTGCATCATTTAAATATTTTGAATGAATAAAAATATCATGGTGAATTTTGTCATCATCAGGAATTACAAAATAATATGAGCCATTTTTTTTAAGGGTTCCAATAATTTCTTTACGACCTCTTTCAATAACAGAAATAATTTTACCTTCTAAGTTTTTTCCTTTTTGTACATTAGTCAATTCAACTTCAACAATATCACAATCAAGAGCGTTGGATAAATTTTTACCTGCAATAAAAATGTCTTTTATTTTATTTTCTTTTAATGTTACGAAACCAAAATCGCCTTGCTTAACAACCTGTAAAGTGCCGATTAATTTTTGTGAATCATCTAATTTAAGTTGGTAACGTTTGCCAATTTTTTCTAAAAAATTTTCTTCAGTTAATTGAAATAAAAAATGTTTTAGTTCAGCAATTTGATGGTCATTAATTAAACCAAATTTTTTAGCAATTTCTTTTGATTTAATCTTTAAACCGGGTTTGTCTTTAAATAAAGCTTTAATTTCTTTTTTCATTAGAACTCGAATTTATATTTTAATGCCATTTCTAAAATTTTGTCATCCAAACCAAAAGTTTTAATGATTGGATCTTTTCTTTCCAAACGAGCTTTTAAATTTGTTGGGTAAAATCGATATTCCAACATAAGGTTAGCTTTGCTCAGATTTGTAAATGTTTCCGTAGTTCCACCAATTGTGTAACTAAAATTTTCAATTCTTCCGGAAAGACTAAATTTAGTTTGGTCGCCGGATGAATTTATTGAAATATTATTAATTAAATCTCCAACCTGTGAATTAACGAAATTTGTAAGAACAGTGCCGAGAAAGGAAGTTGCTGTACTTCCAATTGCATCTTGAGTTTGACCAGCCACAATTGCTTTATCTTGTGCTGTTAAATCATCTTTAAATTTTCCAATAAGTATAAAAGAAAATGCATCAGCATAATCATATTTAGATTCACGAATATTGTTTTGAATATTTCTGGCGCCAACATAAACACTCAAAGCATTTTGATCGCTTGATAAATTTTTTCCAAGGTCGCTTAGTGGTCCTCTGATATTTATTTTAATTGCAACATCCTGTACTTCCTGTTTTTCATCACGGGGATTAATATAATTTGAATTATAAGTTGCGGTTATATCTAAATAAGGATTTGTAACATCACCTTCAAATCGTAAAAATCCAACAGCATCAAAAGTTTTAAAGAATTCTAATTTACTTCCTTGCAATAATTCAAAAGTACCTTGAGCTCTGGAAACATTATTGATGTTTTCATATCTCATTGAACCACTTAAATTTACAATCAACTTTTGGTTTAAAGCTTGTCCAAGAATAAAAGTTAATCTTCCATCTTTACCAGAACGTAAACCTATTTCGTAATCCAAATTAAAGTTGTTATTAGAATAAGTGGAAATTTTCTTTTGTGCATTTTCTAAAGTTAAAACATTTTGAAAACGAATTATTTCTTTATCAATTTTGGATGAATCTACAACATAAACAAAATCAAAATTTTTATTTGTACTTGCTGCTTCATTTCTGCCTGTTGTGTAATACAAATCGGTTTTATCCATTAACATATTTGCTTTGAAGAAAAATTTATCACCTTGTTTAGTCAAGAGCCAATCACCATCGGTTGAAATTTTTAAATCACCATAAAAAAATGGACTTACATTTTGAGTTTGTTGAGAGAGAAGGGCAATATCTCCGAAGAAGCGAAGATTAACATCTTTCATTCTAAATCCGTCAAAAACTATTGATCCTAAACCTTTAATTTCACCCGGGAAATTTGTACCTCCGGCATTTGCTAAACTTAAACTATCGACTAATATTCCTTTCTTTTCAAATTTTAATTTTGCACCTAATTTATAGTCAAGATTGGTAGAAGTTGTTTTAAAGAATCCATTTGTCAAATGTGCAAATCCTTCAAATTCTGGATTATCAAATGTTCCATTTACTTTTATGTTAGCTTTTAAATTGCCAGATTGATTTGAAATAAACGGAATTACATTTCCAAGTTGTTGAAGATTAAAATTATCAGAAACAAGTTCAATTGATAATTGCTCATTATTTAAAAATCTTTCTTCAACTGAAGAGAAACTTAAATCAATCGGAAAATTGCCGTTAAAAACAAATAAAGGTTTATTTAGATTTTTATTCTTATCTAAAAAAGAAAAATTGGTTGAGAGGTTTTTGTTTGTATAGATTAAATATCCTTTAATATTTCCTAAATAATTGTTTTCTATTTTCAAATCATTAGCTTCAAATGAAATATTCATCAATGGATTTTCAAATTTGCCAAAAATTTTTGCTTGGGCTGTTCCGTTTGCAACTAATGATGAATTTTTAATACCAAATAAATATTTCTCTAAAATTTTTCCTGTGATACTCTTTGCAGTAATTGTTAAATCCTGTTCACCATTATTTTGAATTATTCCGGTTGCAAAAATAAAAGTTGTATCATTAAATAATTCACAATTTTCAATTTTGAAGTAGTTAGGATTAAAGTTTGCAACAATCGGTTGGTTGTTTGTCCAGTCAATTCCATCGTATGAAAAAGTTAAATCATCAAAAATAAATTGTTGTTCAATTGGTGTCATTAAAATTTTACCATCACCTTCAAGAGTAAAGAGATCATCAAAATTTAAACCTGCATTTATAAAAAGTTTACTTTGGTTAAAAACTAAATCCGCATGAATTGATTTAACATTACTACCGAAATAAAATCTTTTTCCTGTTAATGAAAGAGAACCAAAAATATTATCGAATGAAGTAGAATTATTATCTCGGGAAAAATTAAAATCAACATCAAAGTTTGAAAGGTATGTCATTTTGCCTTTGTTCATTAAAACCATATATTCAATATCAAGTTCCGTTGATATATTGAAATTCGGATTTTTATTTTCAACTATTCCTTTTCCACTTCCGGCAATATCAAGTTTTTCATTACCAATTAAGTTTGTGATTAATTCAAAGTCTTTAAATTTAAAATCGTAACTGAATTTTAAATTTTCTTCAATTGATGTCGGTTTTGTTACAAAAGTTGTATCAATAATTTGTTTTTGATCTATAACGTTTAAAGGATTCAATTCTGAAATTTTATTTGAAATTATTTTTGAAATTGATTTTGATTCATAACTGATTAAATCTATTGCTTTTGAAAGTGAAAACTCTCCATTAATTCTAAAATCGACAAAATCAGAATTTAATTTTATTTCCCTGGTATTTTCATCTTTTAATATTTTCAATTCTACAATTGAAGAATTAATTTTTTTATTCCCTACAATTGATGAATCAATTCCAAAAGTTAAACTTGAATTCATTTCATCTATGTTGAAATTTTTCCCATCAATTGAAAAGTAAAGATTGAGATTTGTTCTTTTGTCATTAACATCTAAAAATTTATCGAGACTTAAATTTTTAATATCACCAATTATAGAATAATAAGGAAT
>JAOADJ010000058.1 GCA_026417375.1 Melioribacteraceae bacterium
TTGGGTTTGGGTTTTGATTTAGGTTTATTAGAAATTAATATTGGCTCGCCTGATTTTCAAAATGTTATAAGTCCAAACTCAGCAAAAAGAGTTACACTAGCATTTGATTCAAGATGGAGATTTTAAACAGAGTTTGTAGAGACGCGCTATAGCGCGTCTCTGCATGTTTATAATTTGTTGAAATGTATTCGTAGAGACGTTGCATGCAACGTCTCTACATCTAAAATGTAGAAGTAAATATTTTAATTAAAAAAAATTACTCATTACAATTACAGTTCACTTTAGTGAACTGAAAATAGGTAATAGATAGATAAAAATGGCTTTAGCCGCATAAGAAAAAATGAGGCTAAAGCCTTTAATTTCTCTATATTAAATTGATCACTTGGCTGAAGCCAAGTGCTATAAGAGAAAAATATTTAATAAAATTGTAGTTCAATTCAGCTTCGTAAAGACGCGCTATAGCGCGTCTCTACATGTTTAAAATTTGTTGAAATGTATTCGTAGAGACGTTGCATGCAACGTCTCTACATCTAAAATGTGGAAGTAAATATTTTAATTAAAAAAATTAATCATTACGGTTCACTTTAGTGAACTGAAAAAAGGTAATAGATAGATAAAAATGGCTTTAGCCGCATAAGAAAAAATGAGGCTAAAGCCTTTAATTTCTCTATATTAAATCGATCACTTGGCTGAAGCCAAGTGCTATAAGAGAAAAATATTTAATGAAATTGAGTTCACTTCAGCTTCGTAGAGACGCGCTATAGCGCGTCTCTACATATTATTTTATTTATTTAGTTCTATTAAAATATTTCCAGAACAAATAAAATGGAACTCCGCTTAACACAAGAATTAATCCCATCATTGCATTCTGAGTATCTGACACAATTGAGTTAATCAAAAATAAAAATGCAAACAAAACAAAAATTGCAGGAGTAAAAGGATAACCCCAAACTTTATAAGGGCGAGGATGATCCGGCATTTTTTTCCGAAGAACAAAAACACCAAAAGCACCTAACATGTAAAACAACCATGATGCAAAAATTACATAATCCGTAATTGTATCGAATGAACCGGATAAAACTAAAACACAAGACCAGAATCCTTGCACCAGCAAAGCGATATGTGGTGTTCCAAATTTTGGATGAACTTTTCCTAAACTTTTAAAAAATAATTTTGCACGGGACATTGCAAACGGAACTCTTGCAGTTGAAAGAATACTTCCATTCAAAGCACCAAAAGTTGAAATAATAACTGCAATAGAAATTAAAGATGCTCCATAATTTCCAAATATTTTTTCTGCTGCTGTTGCTGCAACCAAGGGTGATTTTGCCATTTCATCAATTGGTAATACATAAAGAAAAGCAATGTTAATTAAAACATAAACAGCAATTACAATTAATGTTCCATAAAAAAGTGCAAGCGGTACATTTCTATTTGGATTTTTCACTTCTCCTGAAACAAATGTTATATTATTCCACGCATCATAAGCCCAAAAAGCTCCTGCAAAAGCCAAGCCCAAAACACTTATTAAACTTGCCGGTGATTGATGAGGAAAATTAAATCCAGTATAAATATTGTCAACACTTCCGTTTCCTAAAATCAAAAGGAGAAATGTTATAAGTAGAATTGAAATTATTTTAATAAATGTAACAACAGTTTGAACACTTCCGCCAAATATTACACCAATGTAATTAACTATTGTTAAAAAAAATGTAACGCTTATAGCAACTGCTTTGGTACCAAAATCTGCAAATGGATGAATATTTCCAACTAAAGGGACAAAGAAAGAAAAATCCTGTAGTGATTTTGGAATTTCCGGATATTTTATAAAGTAACCAAGATATTCTGCAAAAGCATAGGCAATTGCAGCCTGGCTTCCGGTTTGAATTACAGAAAGTATTGACCATCCATAAATATACGCTGTAAACTCACCATACATTTTTCTGAAATAAATATATTGACCACCTGTTGCATCAATCATTCCGGCAATTTCTGCATTAACTAAAACAGCAATTAAAGTAATTAACCCGGCGGCAATCCAAACAAAAATTAAAAGTTCTGGTGAATTTAGTTGACTTGCCATTGTTGCAGGTTTTCTAAAAATACCTGAACCAATCATTGAACCAGCAACAATCATCATTGCAGCAGTTAAACTTAACCCCCTAACAAGTTCAGTTTTCTTTTCTTTTTGTTCCATTTATTTCATTTTAAAGTTGTGGCAAAATAATCAATCATATTTAATTCTCAAATTTTTTCTTATTAATCTTTTAATAATTATTTAAATGATTTAAAAAAATTAATTGATTAAAAATATTTTTCATTCAACCAAAATATTTATCTATTAACTTTTATTTCAATCTATAAAAAATTTATTTATCTTAGAACAGCACAATAAAAATCTCTTTTGGAGAAAAAATGGAACAAGAAAAAAAGAAAGAAAAATTAGATACAATTGGTTTCTACTTTTTATTAGGCATACTCGGATTAAGCCTTCTCTTTTTATTTGGGTATATAATTTATTCTTCAATTTTTGGATAAAATCTATCGAATAACTCTTCTAGTAATTACTAATGGAAAAAGGAAAAACCGAACAAACAAAGTTCGGTGAAATAATAAAAGCTATGGGACTTGTTTTTGGTGATATTGGAACAAGTCCAATCTACACATTAACTGTTATCTTTCTTGTAACACCACCTACTGTTCAAAATGTATTTGGAGTACTTTCCCTTGTTTTTTGGACTATGATTATTCTTGTTTCAATTGAATATACTATTCTTGCTATGAGTTTAAGTTCCAAAGGGGAAGGAGGAATTGTTGTTTTAAAAGAAATTTTAAGTAGCTATGTAAAGAATGGTCGCTCTGTAACAATTATTGCTTATTTAAGTTACATCGGGGTTTCTCTTCTAATGGGAGATGGTGTTATTACTCCGGCAATAAGTATTCTTTCTGCTGTTGAAGGGCTTCAATATATTCCGGGAATGGGACATATAGGAGTAACTGAAATAGTAATTATAACTATAATTATTACTATCATTTTATTTTCTGTTCAATCAAAGGGAACAGATAAAGTTGCAACATCTTTTGGTCCAATAATGGTTTTGTGGTTTTCGTCTTTGTTTCTTTCCGGAATAATCTCTTTATCGAACAATCCAAAAATTTTATTTGCAATTTCTCCACACTATGCAATTGATTTTATGCTTCACAATGGATTTACCGGTTTTATTGTATTATCTGAAGTAATATTGTGTGCAACAGGGGGAGAAGCTCTTTATGCTGATATGGGGCATCTTGGAAGAAAACCAATTAAAACTTCCTGGTATTTTGTTTTTGTTGCATTGGTTATAAATTATTTTGGTCAGGGTGCTTTTGTTTTATCTTTGAGTCAAAATGAAGTTACAAAGCTTAATGTTTTATTTGGAATGGTAAAAAGTCAACAGCAATTTTTATATATACCTTTTTTAATTTTAACTTTGATGGCAACTATAATTGCATCGCAAGCAATGATAAGCGCAGTTTTCTCTTTGGTTTATCAGGGAATCAGAACACACATTTTTCCTTTGTTTAGGGTTAGTTATACATCTTCTCATTTGAAGTCGCAGATTTATATTAATTCGGTTAATTGGGCTTTGATGTTTGCTGTAATTTTTATGGTTCTTTTATTTAAAGAATCAAAAAATCTGGCTGCTGCTTATGGCTTTGCTGTTACTGCTACAATGACTTTAAGTACAATTTTTATGATTTGGATTTTTTCAAGACAAAAAGAAAAGTTAAAACTATTACTGGCTCTTTTTGTAATTATAATTAATATAAACTTTCTGATTGCTGTATTTACAAAACTTCCTCATGGTGGTTATTGGTCTGTTGTAATTGGTGCTATTCCATTTTTAACAATTTATATTTGGATAAAAGGAAACAAAACTGTTTTCAAATCGTTTCGTTCGCTACCAATTGATACATATATAATTAGTTATGAACAAATTTATAATAGTCAGAATACTTTACCCGGCACCGCACTATTTTTTACAAAAAGTTTAGATATGATTCCTCCATATATGGTTCATAGCACAATTCGTGGTGGAATTATTTATGAACAAAATGTTTTGATTTCTGTTATTACAATGGATTCACCTCGCGGAATTCAAAAACTTTATGTTCCGGAAATTGCAGAGGGTTTAAGTGGTTTAGAAATTCAAGTTGGTTATATGGAAAGATTGGATATTCCAAAAATTTTAAAAGAAACTGATATTGACGCAAAAGTTATGTTTTATGGTGTTGATGATATTAGAGCAAAGAAATTTTATTTGAAAATTTTCTCACTCATTAAAAAAGTAACTCCTAATTTTGTTCAATTTTTGGAGTTGCCTTATCATAAACTTCATGGTGTACTAACAAGAATTGAAATTTAGTTAAGATGTTTTTTTACCATTTCAAAAGAGACATCCCAAAATTTGGAATAAACATTTTTATCATAAGTTAATCTAAGTGATGGGGAAACTTTTTTGTCTATAAAATATTCACCCGAATATTTCTTTATGTTCTCTGATATTGCAAGATAAACAGAAGTAGCAGCCCCTTTTTCTAAACTTTCTCCTGTAATATTAAATCCCTGCATTAATAATTTTGTTGAAATTACTCCCGGATGTAATGAATATGTTGTAACATTCATACCTTTAATTTTATCGTTTAATTCTTTTGTAAATAAAATATTTGCAAGCTTGGAAAGTGCATAAGCATAATATGGTTCATAAAATTTTTCTGCATTTAAATTATCCCAATCAAGTTGTGCATTTTGATGAGCAATTGAACTTACATTTATTATTCTTCCATCATCACTTTTTTTAATTAATTCAATTAAAAGATTAGTCAATAAAAAATGTGAGAGATGATTTACCTGAAATGTTGTTTCGAATCCATCTTTTGTTAAAACTTTTTTATTCATATAAACACCAGCATTATTTATTAAAACATCAATTTTTTCAAATCTGTTTTTAATTTCATTTGCAAATTTTTTAACATCAGACAATGAATTAAAATCACTTACAAATCCATCAACATTTGTTTTGTATTTTGACTTTATTTCTGAAACCACATTTTTAATTCTTTCAATATTTCTTCCATGAATTAAAACAGCGTAACCCATTTTTGCTAACTCAATTGCTGTTTGTTTTCCTATTCCATCTGTTGAACCGGTAATTAAAACAACTTTTTTCATATTATTTCCTTCTAATGAAATTAAATTTTAATTCTCTTATTGAGTTCTATTAATCTATTTTTTAAAACCAATTTAAAGACAAATAAATTCTTTATTTTAAACAAAAGAAAAAATTTTAATAACAAAAATTAGTGGTTGATTATGAATTCAAAAATTTTTTGGACAAAAACAGATGAAGCACCTGCACTTGCAAGTTATTTTTTGCTTCCTGTATTAAAATCATTTACAAAGAATACCGGCATTGAGTTTATCGAAAAAGATATTTCTCTTGCCGGAAGAATATTAGCTTCTTTTCCTGAATACTTAACTGATGAGCAAAAAATTTCTGACCACTTAGCTGAACTTGGAGAAATCACGCAAGATCCAAACGCAAATATTATTAAACTACCAAACATCAGTGCCTCTGTTCCACAACTAAAAGCCGCTATAAAAGAACTTCAGGAAAAAGGTTATAAAATTCCCGATTATCCGGAAGATCCCCAAAATGATGAGGAGATAAAAATAAAAGAGAGATACTCAAAAGTACTCGGCTCGGCTGTTAATCCGGTTTTAAGAGAAGGAAATTCCGATCGTCGTGCTTCGTTATCAGTTAAAAAGTTTGCACAAAAATATCCACATAAGATGATGAAACCCTGGCCGAAAGAAGGTTCAAAAACACGTGTTGCTCATATGACTCAAAAAGATTTTTTTGGCTCTGAAAAATCTTTAACTATTGATAAAAATGATGTTGTAAAAATTGAATTTGTTGATGCAAAAGGAAATCCAAAAATCTTAAAAGAAAATTTAAAACTTTTGCAAGGAGAAGTTATTGATTCTGCTGTAATGAACGTTAAAGAACTTAGAAAATTTTATGCTGCTCAAATTGAAGAAGCAAAAAAAGATGATATACTTTTATCACTTCATTTAAAAGCCACTATGATGAAAGTTTCTGATCCGGTTATGTTTGGTCATGCTGTTTATGTTTATTTCAAAGAAGCTTTGGAAAAACACTCGGAAGTTTTAAAAGAAGTTGGAGCTAATGTTAATAATGGTTTGATGGATGTTCTGGAAAAAATAAAAAAATTGCCTGATGAAAAAAGAAAAGAAATTGAAGATGATATTAATAAAGTATATGAAACACAGCCGGAACTTGCAATGGTTGATTCAAGAATTGGTAAGACAAATCTTCACGTGCCAAACGATGTTATTGTTGACGCTTCGATGCCGGTTGTCATTCGGGATGGTGGAAAAATGTGGAACAGAAAAGATGAGCTTAAAGATTGTATCGCAATGATTCCAGACAGAAGTTATTCAAGAATGTATCAGGCAATGATTGATGATATAAAAATTAATGGTCAATTTGATCCGGCTACAATGGGTGCTGTTTCAAATGTTGGATTGATGGCACAGAAAGCAGAGGAATATGGATCTCATGATAAAACTTTTATTATGAATGATAGTGGTATTGTAAGAGTAATTAATTCTGATGGAAAAATTTTAATGGAACAGTATGTTGAAAGTGGTGATATTTTCAGAATGTGTCAAACAAAAGATGAAGCAATTAAAGATTGGGTTAAACTAGCTGTTAATAGAGCAAAAGCATCATCAACACCAGCAATTTTCTGGCTTGATGAAAATCGTGCACATGATCGCGAAATAATTTCTAAAGTAAAAAAATATTTACCAGACCATAACACCACCGGATTGGAAATAAAAATTCTAAGTCCGGTTGATGCAATGAAATATACAATTGAAAGATCTCGTAAAGGATTAGATACAATTTCTGTAACCGGAAATGTGCTCAGGGATTATCTTACTGATTTATTTCCAATTCTTGAATTAGGCACAAGTGCAAGAATGCTTTCTATTATTCCATTGTTAAAGGGTGGAGGATTATTTGAAACTGGTGCTGGTGGTTCTGCCCCAAAACATGTTGAACAGTTAATAAAAGAAAACCATTTACGTTGGGATTCTTTAGGTGAATATTGTGCATTAGTTCCATCTTTTGAAATGGTTTACGATAAAACCAATAATCAAAAAGCAAAAGTTTTAACTGAAACATTAGATAAAGCTATTGGCAATTATCTTGAAAATGGCAAAATGCCATCAAGAAAAGTAGGTGAACTTGATAACAGAGGAAGCTCATTTTATTTAACTTTATATTGGGCAAATGCTTTGGCCGAACAGAATGACGACCTTGAATTAAAAACACGTTTTGAAAAAATTTATAATTCTTTAAAAGAAAATGAAAATACAATATTGAATGAACTGAATTCTGTTCAGGGAAAACAAGTTGATATTGGTGGTTATTTTAAACCAGATGATGTAAAAGCAGAAACCATAATGAGACCAAGTAAAACTTTTAATTTAATTATTGATGCAATGTAAAAATTACTATTATTAAAATTGTCAGCCTTTTCTTTTTAGAGGCTGACAATTTTTAATCTGCCAAAAAATGTTTTTTATATTTCTTTCAACTTATCAATTTCAAATTTTTTCATCTGTAAATATGCTTTTGTTACTTTTTCTTTTTTAGTTTCATCAAGCAATAGTTCGTTTAATACTTTTGGAACAACCTGCCATGAAACGCCATATTTATCTTTCAGCCAACCACATTGAACTTCCTGTCCACCATCGGTTAATTTTTGCCAATAGTAATCAATCTCTTTTTGATTATTGCAATAAATGATAAGTGAAATTGCTTCGTTGAAATCAAATTTGTGTTCAACAGTTCCGCCGCTCATTACATTAATTAAATAATCATTAAGTTTTAGTTGAGCAAAAAGCAAAGTTCCTTCTTGTAAATCTTCTGATTTTGGAAAAGGATATTCAAAAATTGTTTTTGAATTTGGAAATATTGATGTGTAAAAATCGGCAGCTTCTTTAACTTTTGAAAATTTTTGATTTGCAAAAAGTAATGTTGGTAAAATTTTTTGTTCAGAATTTATTTTATCAATATCTAATTGCCACGAAACACCATATTTATCTTTAACCCAGGCATATTTAGAACTCCAATCATATTTATCAAGAGGCATTAATATTGAACCTTCTTTCGAAAAAATATTATAGAGTCTTTCAATTTCTTCGTTGCTTTCACAGTAAACAAAAAAGGAAACTGCTTCATTGAATTTGAAAATCGGACCACCATTTAATGCCAAAAATTTCTTTCCTAATAATTCAAAAGAAATTGTCATTATAGAATTTTCTTGCATCTGATGAATTTCAAATCCGGCTTTTGTATATCTAATAATGTTTTCTATTCTTGAATTATGAAAAACAGAGGTATAAAAATTAACGGCTTCTTCGGCGTTGTTATCAAACCAAAGACAGGGAACAATAATATTATCCATTTTTTCCTTTCACGGTTTTGTTTTCCAAATTTTATCTGCTGTTTTCAGGTATTCTTTTAAAGCGGCAGAGCCATACCAAGGAATGATTTCAACATCAAAAATTTTTTCTTTGATTGTAGGATCTTCCTCTAAACATTTTTTAACTTCTTCGATTGATGTTAAATCAAAAATAAAAAGTCCACGATAATTCAAATTATTTTTGCCAAAAGGACCAGCAACAATTAATTTTTTTTCATCAGCAAGTTTTTGAATGTTTTTCATATGTCCTGCAAATAAACTATCGCGCGTTTTTTTGTCTTCAATTTTTGACGGACCTGTTTTAAGCAAAACGAAAATGTAATTTTTCATTCCAAAATCATCGGCTCCAAGTTCTCTGGCAATTTGTTCATCATAGTTTTTATTTTGAGCTTGTATGCAATGTGCTAAAAAAGTGAAAACAAGAAATAAAATATTTTTCATAGAATTTTCTATTGTTTACTTAATGTTTTGAATGCTATAGCATACATTTGAATTTGTTTCATCATGGCTCCCAAACCATTTTTTCGTGTCGGAGAAAGATGTTTATCAATTCCAATATTTTGTAAAAATGTCGGAGGGTTAGATAAAATTTCATCCGGAGTATGCCCGGAATAAACGCGAATTAAAATTGCAATTAATCCTTTTACAATTGCTGCATCGCTATCCGCTTCAAAATAAATTTTCCCGTTTTCAAATTTGGCATTAATCCAAACCTGACTTTGGCAACCATTTAATTTGTATTTATCTGTTTTAATTGAATCATCAATGGCTGATAATTTTTTGCCAATTTGAATTATATGAGAATATTTTTCTTCCCAATCTGTAAATTGTTCAAATTCTTTTTCCAGTTCGCTTTGTTTTTCTTTTATAGTCATAAATTTTTAAAGTAAGTTAAAAACTAATCCAACTTGTAAAGCTTCTTTTATTTGTGTTTTTGGTGATTGTACTTTTTCATAAACAACTAAATAATTGAAATTAACCGAAATAATTTTTGAGACTTTTGCGGCAATAATATTATCAAACCGCACATCCCATACATCTAAACTTTTGAATTGTGAAAACAATCGGAGTTTACTTTTATAAATTATATTTTCATCTAATTTAAAATCAAAATCTGTTACAGATTCAATTCCGGTTTCAAATTTGAATTTTTCTGTTTTGGTCGTTGTAAGATCATCCGAATATTGGTTGAATCTATTTGTAATAACTTCTTGCAATCCTATTCCCAACCTTGTGATTATATTTGAATATTTATCATAAGTAAATCCAAGTGTTTGGGTTATATAACCCGGATCGAATAAATCACTAATTTGTTTTGCGGGGGAAGTTTTATAATCATAGCCCTTTGTAACTTGTGTTCTGATCGAATTAGAAATAAAAGGACTAACCGCCCACCCAACATTATACGACGCTAAATTTTCAATGTACAAATCATTATCCGTTGTTATGTATCTACCACTACCAATTTTCGATCTTCCATAAGTTGCTTTAATAGAATTTTTGAACGTCCATAAATCGCTAATGTTGTTATAATGAAAATTTGTAAGGATTGACCACGCAATAGAGTTTTCGCCACCCTTTACCCAATTTGAAAATGCAATTTGATTAAACCCAATATTTGTAACCAAAGAAGGTATCCATTTACCTTTTAATGAATCCGGAATTTGTGCCGTTACATTTATTGTAGCAAACAATACAAAAAGCAATATTATTTTTTTCATTTTAATCATCTATTTTGTTTTTGTAAAAATAAGAAAATGTTACAACGAATTTTTTATAAAATGGAATTAATTTCAAAACAAAGATTGTTATTATATTAACAGGTTAATTTTTCGATAAAGTTTATATGAATAAATTTGAATTAGTATCAAACTATCAACCATCTGGCGATCAACCGAAAGCAATAAAAGAATTGGTTGAGGGTTTAAATCGTGGCGACAAACATCAGGTTCTTTTGGGTGTTACCGGAAGCGGCAAAACCTTCACCATGTCTCACGTAATAAAAGAATATAACAAACCAACATTAATTATATCACATAATAAAACTTTGGCAGCTCAGCTTTATTCGGAATTTAAATCATTCTTTCCATATAATGCTGTTGAATTTTTTATTTCATATTATGATTATTATCAACCGGAAGCTTATGTAGTAAAAAGAGATTTATACATTGAAAAAGATTTTTCTGTAAATGAAGAAATCGACCGCCTTCGGTTAAAAGCTACAACTGCATTAATAGAGGGAAGAAATGATGTAATAATAGTTGCAAGTGTTTCATGTATTTATGGTATTGGAGCTCCTGATGAATACGCACGACAAATTTTATTTTTAAGAAAAGGACAGAATATTGAAAGAAAAAAATTATTAAGAAATTTAATTGATATATATTTTATTCGTAACGATGCTGATTTTACACGAGGAACATTCCGCGCCCGTGGTGATGTAGTTGAAATTATTCCCGCTTATCAATATGAAGAAGCTGTTCGTGTTGAATTTTGGGGAGATGAAATTGAAAGACTTTCTATCATAGATTCAATAACCGGCGATGTAATTCGCGAAGTTGATTCAGTTCCTATTTATCCCGCAAAATATTTTGTTACAACTAAAGATCAGGTTAATCGTGCAATTATTTCAATTGAAGAAGAATTAAGAGAAAGATTAAAATATTTATGGTCGCAAGAAAAATATGTTGAGGCACAAAGATTAGAACAAAGAACAAGATTCGACATTGAAATGATGAGAGAAATTGGTTATTGCTCGGGAATAGAAAACTATTCGCGACATATGGATGGAAGACCGCCCGGTTCTCGTCCTTATTGCTTGTTCGATTATTTTCCGAAAGACTATTTATTAATAATAGATGAATCGCATGTAACAATTCCGCAAATTCGTGGAATGTATAATGGCGACCGCGCAAGAAAAGAAGTTTTGGTTGAATATGGTTTTAGATTACCAAGTGCATTAGATAATCGTCCACTTAAGTTTGATGAATTTGAAGCAATGGTAAATCAAGCTATTTACGTTAGTGCAACTCCGGCAGATTATGAATTAGAAAAAAGCAAAGGTGTTTTTGTTGAACAAATTATTCGCCCAACCGGATTGCTCGATCCCGAAATTGAAGTTCGTCCTATCAAAGGACAAATTGATGATTTAATTAATGAAATTCGAAACCGCGTCGAAAAAAAAGAACGTGTTCTTGTTACAACTTTAACAAAAAAAATGGCAGAGGATTTAGCAGATTATCTCGAC
This sequence comes from Melioribacteraceae bacterium, assembly GCA_026417375.1. GTDB lineage: Bacteria > Bacteroidota > Ignavibacteria > Ignavibacteriales > Melioribacteraceae > Stygiobacter. The sequence continues at coordinate 11,807 of JAOADJ010000058.1, forward strand.
AAATTAAAAATAAAAGTTCGTTACATTCACAGCGATATTGATGCTCTTGAAAGAGTTGAAATAATCCGCGATTTAAGAATCGGTGATTTTGATGTTTTAGTTGGTGTAAATCTTTTACGCGAAGGTTTAGATTTGCCAGAAGTTTCATTAGTTGGAATTATTGATGCTGATAAAGAAGGATTTTTAAGAAGTGAAAGATCTTTAATGCAAACCGCCGGAAGAACCGCCCGAAACGTCAACGGCAAAGTAATTATGTATGCAGATAAAATTACTGAATCAATGAGAAAAGTAATTGATGAAACTAACAGAAGAAGAAAAATTCAAATGGAATACAACGAACTACACGGAATTAAACCAGAAACTATTTATAAAAGTGTAGAAGAAATTTTATCATCAACCTCTATAGCAGAATTAAGAAAGAAAGATTACGAAAAAGAAGAAGCTACTTTTACAAAAATTGCTGAACCTGTTATTAAATATATGAGCAAAGAAGAACGTGAAGAATTAATAGAACAAATGACAGAAGAGATGCTTGCTGCAGCAAAAGATCTGGAATTTGAAAGAGCCGCATTTTTACGCGACGAAATTGAAAAGCTGAAAAAACTGATAAAATAAAAACCTTTATAAATTTTTGTAAAAGCAATTTCTTTATTAATAACAACATCTCTGCTTTTTTTAATACCCTTTTACAAACTAATTTGAATTTTAAAAAGAATATGAGCAATATTACAGTAGAAAATTTCATTGTTCTATTCACGAAAGGTTTTTTCAATGTCTCTCAAACTTCATTCAAGTAAAGTAATAGATATTTATTCAGCGCTAACAGATTCCGAACTGGAACTACCCGTAGTTAGCGGCGGAATTAGTGCCGGGTTCCCATCGCCAGCATTGGATTTTGTTGATATTAGTATTGATTTAAATAAACATTTAATTAAACATCCATCAGCTACTTTTTATGGAAGAGTTAAAGGGCATTCATTAAAAAATGCCGGAATTGATGATGGCGATCTTTTAATTATTGACAGAAGCCTTGAACCACAAAGCGGTAAAATTGCAGTTTGTTACATTGATGGAGAATTCACCGCAAAAAGAATTAAAATAAAAAAGAATGAAATTTGGTTAATGCCCGAAAACGAAAACTATAGCCCCATAAAAGTTGATAAAGATAATGACTTTTTGGTTTGGGGAATTGTTACACACGTAATAAAATCATTTTAAAATGTTTGCATTAATTGATTGCAATAATTTTTATGCTTCTTGCGAAAGAGTTTTCCGCCCCGATCTTAATGGAAAACCGGTTGTTGTTTTATCGAATAACGATGGCTGTGTAATTGCAAGAAGCAATGAAGCAAAAGCCCTTGGAATTCCAATGGGAGCGCCTGCTTTTCAATATGAAGATGTTTTTATAAAATATAAAGTTCATGTTTTTTCTGCTAATTTTGCTTTATATGGAGATATGAGCCATCGTGTAATGTCCATACTTTCAGAATATTCGCCCGAAGTTGAAATTTACAGTATCGACGAAGCATTTTTAAATTTAACCGGTTTAGAACATCTTAACCTTCTAAAGTATGGCAGTGAAATAAGAAAAAAAGTTTTAAAATGGACCGGCATCCCAATTAGTATAGGAATTGCCCCCACAAAAGCTTTAGCTAAAGTTGCTAATCGTATCGCAAAAAAATTCCCCGAGAAAACAAATGGAGTTCATATTCTTGATAATGATGAAAAAATAACTAAAGCTCTTAAATGGCTTGCTGTTGAAGATGTTTGGGGAATCGGAAGGCAACACAGCAAACGCCTGAAAGCAATCGGTGTAAAAACCGCTTATGATTTTATTCAACTTGATGATAATTATGTGAAAAGAAAAATGACAATTGTTGGGCTTCGTTTGAAACATGATTTACAAGGTATTCCAACAATTAAAATGGAAGATGTTCAACCAAAAAAAAATATTGCTACAACAAGAACTTTTGAAAAAAATTACACTGAATTCGATCAGATAAATGAACGGGTAGTTACCTTTGCTGTTTCGTGTGGCGAAAAATTAAGAAAGCAAAATTCCTGTTGCAATGCGCTAATGGTTTTCGTTCACACTAATCATCACAGAGAAGATTTACCGCAATACAGCAGAAATATTGTTATTAAACTTCCTTTTCCAACTAATTCGAGTATCGAGCTTGCAAAATTTGCTTCTCAGGGCTTGAAACAAATTTTTAAACATGGTTATTATTATAAAAAAGCTGGTGTTATTGTAATGGATTTTACTCCGGCAGATATTCCTCAATATGATTTATTTGAAAATAGCGACGAGCGACATAAACCATTGATGAAAGCCGTTGATAAAATTAATATGAGATATGGGCAACACAAAATTCGCCTTGCCGCACAAGATCAAAAACGTGTCTGGAAAATGAAACAAGAAAAACTATCACCACGCTACACAACTAAATTATCCGATATAATAACAATTAATTTATAATAAATAATAGAATGTGTTTCTTTTCAAAAATATCAAAAACCGCACAGGAACTTGAAAATCGTTTCAACGCAAAGTTTGATGATGCTCAGGATTTTAAACCATCTTTTTATAATGGCTTTCAGTTTCCAAAAACTCCTGTTATTGCAAATAACGATTTGGAAAAAATTAAACTTTTTCAATGGGGATTAATACCGGGCTGGGCAAAAGATGACAGCATAAAAAAATATACTCTTAATGCAAAAATTGAAACACTAAAAGAAAAACCATCATTTAAGAATTCTATCAACAAACGTTGTTTGGTTATTTCGGATGGTTTTTTTGAATGGCAGTGGCTTGATGAAAAAGGAACCAGAAAGCAAAAATATCTTGTATCACTTCCGAACAAAGAACTATTTGCTTTTGCCGGACTTTGGAGTGAATGGACAAATAAACAAACAAATGAAAAACTTTTTACTTATACAATTATAACAACCGAAGCAAATGAACTGATGAGCAAAATACATAATTCAAAAAAAAGAATGCCTGTTATTTTAGACATTGATAACGAAAAAGATTGGCTTACCGGAAATGAATTAAAAATGCAAAACGATAGATTAATTGCTGTTGAATTCTAATTTCTCAAACATTTGAAAGTTTTTCAGATGAAAAAATTTTTTTCTCTATTACTTCTTATTACCAATTTAATTTCTCCTCAGATTAAATTTGAAAAATCGCCCGTTGTTCGTATCAGAATTATAAATACTTTGGACTCAATAAAAGTTATTTTTAATAATTCATGGAAAGCAAACAAAGATGATATTAAATTTTCAAAAAACAATGAGGCTCTTTTTTTTGTTGATAACGATGAAATAAAAATTGTTTATGATGATAAAATTATTTCTGCGGGTAAAGATATTTTTTTTCAAAGCGATGATAAAGGAACATTAAAAATCAAAAATGTTCCTTTTGGTGTTGGATGGTGGTGGCAAAATAAAGAAGACAGAACTTACGAAGGAGAAATTCATTTTTATTTAAATAAAGAAAAAAAGATTGAAGTTGTAGTTCATTTGCCTTTGGAGCAATATTTAAAAGGTGTTGTTCCTTACGAAATTGGAAACGATTCGCCACTCGAAGCATTAAAAGCACAAGCCGTTGCGGCTCGTTCAGAAGCAATAATGGCTTTACAATCAAAAATTTTTAGCGGCGAATATCATGATTTAACTTCTGATGTTGAATGTCAGGTTTTCAGCGGAAATGATAAAAGAAATTTAATAACCGATAAAGCTGTTGAAGAAACTTATGGATTAATTCTTTCTGAAAATGGAAAACCAATCAATGCATTTTATTCCTCAAATTGTGGTGGTCATTCAGAGTTAATTAAAAATGTTTGGGGAGACAGACCTGTTTCCGAAAGTTATAACGTCGCACATTTTGATTGGGAAGATTCAACATTTTTAGATTTAAGCATTGAACAAAATATTCACGACTGGATTTTATCAAATCCCCCCGCTTTTTGTAATCCAAACATTCATTCAGATTTGCCCAGCTGGACAAAAAATAATTTCAGATGGAAAAGAGAGTTTACCGTTGAATCTGTTTCTCAAATGTTAACTAAGAAAAAAGATTTTGGAAATTTAATTGATATTAAAATTTTAAAAAGAGGAATTTCCGGAAGAGTTGTTCATGCTAAATTTATTTTTGAAAAAGATTCAATTGAAGTTAAAGGAGAATTGAAAATAAGACAATTATTTTCTCCGCCATTGAGAAGTGCGGCTTTTATATATGAAAAAATTGATAACAATTTTATTTTTTATGGAGCTGGCTGGGGACACGGAATTGGTATGTGTCAATCGGGTGCAATTACAATGGCTAATAATGATTTTTCTTTTATCGAAATCTTGAAACATTATTATAGAAAAGCAGAATTAATTAAAATTTATGATTAGGTTTTTATGGTTTCGGATTTTTCTTTAGATGAAAAAATTGGCCAGATGATTTTAACTGGTTTTCGGGGAAAGCAGGTTGACAAAAACTCCATTATTGTTAAAGATATAACTAAAAACAAACTTGGTAATGTTTGGATTACAGATAACGAAAACTCTGATAACAAACCTATAGGTAATATTGAATCAAAAGAGCAGTTGAAAAAATTAATTGATGATTTACAAAATTTTTCTCATTACAAATTATTTATTTCCGCTGATGTTGAAGGAGGAAATGTTGTACGATTAAAAGAAAAATATGGTTTTCCTAAAACTTACTCGGCAAAATTTTTAGGAGACAAAAACGATTTGTCATTCACAAAAGAAACGGCTTCCTTGCTCGCTCAAACATTAAAAGAAGTTGGAATAAACTTAAACTTTGCACCTGTTGTGGATTTAAACATTAACAAAGAATTAAACATCATTGGAAGAAAAGAAAGAAGTTTTTCAGAAGATCCAGAAATTGTTTTTCAACATGCAAAAGAATTTATAATTGCACACAAAGAAAAAAACATAGCAACTTGTTTAAAACATTTTCCCGGTCATGGTAGTGCTTTATCGGATACACATGCTGGTTTTGTAGATGCAACTTTTCAATGGAGTGAAAAAGAATTAATTCCCTATAAACTTTTAATTAAAGAAAATCTTGTTGATGCAGTTATGATTTCTCATATTTTTAATCAAAAGCTTGATAATAAATTTCCCGCATCTCTTTCAAAAAAAACTATAACTGATTTACTGCGAGATAAATTGTTTTTTGATGGAATTGTTTTCACTGACGATTTAAATATGAAAGCCATTAATGATAATTTCCATTTAGAAAAATCAATTGAACTTGCTATAAATGCAGGAGCCGACATTTTAGTTATCAGCAATATTAAAAATCCTCTTGCCAATTTTGTGGAAAGAACTATATTTCACATTAAAAATTTACTTGAACAAAATATTATTTCCGAAAAAAGAATTGATGAATCATTTGAAAGAATAAAGAAGTTAAAAATGAAAATTGGTTTATTTAATTAAAGGAAAATAAAATGGGTGAACCAAAAACAAAAAGAACAAGTGAATCAGTTGAAGATTTTTTAAACAAAATTAAAGATGAAAAAACAAGAAAAGATTGTTTTAAAATTTCATCTGTTATGAAAACAGTAACAAAAAAAGAACCTAAAATGTGGGGAGATTCAATTGTTGGTTTTGGTTTATATCATTACAAATCCAAAAGTAGTCAGGAAGGAGATTGGTTTGTAACAGGTTTTTCTCCACGGGTTGGAAAAATTTCTGTTTACACAATGTGCTATCTGGAAAATCAAATGGATTTACTTACAAATCTTGGAAAATTTAAAAACAGTAAATCGTGCATATATATAAAATCAATTGATGATATTGATGTAAATATTTTAAAACAACTTATAAAAAGATCAATCGAACATGTTAAAAAAACTTATGGTAAGATTTCAGATTAGCTATTTGTTGTTTTATGAATTTTGTGTTTCTTTTAATTAACTGCATTAATTAATATATTCACACACAAAATTTAAATTATTTATTAAAAACAGATATGGAATTTAAATCAGAAAAAATTGGTGAAATTACAGTAGTTCATGTTTATTTAACAAGAGCAACTTTAGCAAAAGCTGTTTCATTTAAAGATTTTGTCGGCGATTTAATAAAAGAAGGTAATGTTAAATTTGTTATAGATCTTACTGTTTGTGAATATATTGACTCAACTTTTTTAGGCGCAATGGTTTCGCTGCTTAAAAAAGTTAATTCGTTAAATGGAGATTTGAGATTAGTATATGCCAAAGAAACCCCCGACTTGGTTTTTGTATTAACAAGAATGGATAAAGTATTTAAAATATTTCAAACTTTGCAGGAAGCAATTGATAGTTTTGCCCCTCCAAAACCTAAACTAACTTGGAAATAAAACCGTAATAAAAATAGAACTCGGTGACTTTGTTAATGAAAAAAATTACTTCACAAATAAAAAATAAATCAAATAAAAAAGTCACAACAAAAAAAACTTCAAGTATAAAAAAAGACACTAACTTTAACTTTTTTATTAAATCATTAGCTCCAATAATTGTTATTGGAAAAAATTACAAACCGGAATTCGTTAATGAATGTTTTGCTCAATTATTTAATAAATCGAAAAAAGAAATAACAAAAGATTTTCTTTTCAAATTAAATTTTTACGACTTTGCTAATCATAAAATTCAATTTGAAAACTTACCTTTTATTACTGCGTTTAATGAAAAGAAAAATGTGATTGATTCTGAAATCAAATATGTTGATGAAAAAAATAATGAAACCTGGTTCAGAGTAAATTCTTTTATTGTTCCTAAAAACAAAAAAGAACATAGTGTACTAACATTTTTTACCGATATTACAAAAGAAGCTGATCTTGAAAATATTTTCAGAGAAACAATTAGTAATATTTCAACTGTTCTTTTTTCAACATCTTATGATGGTTCTGAACTTAATTTTATTTCAGAAGCTGTTCGTGTTGTTTATGGTTATTCACCAAATGAAATTTATCAAAACAAATTAAAACTGCTTCGCTCTATTAAACCAAATTATTTTAACAACTTTAAAAATTTTATTAATACACTTAAAGAGGGGAATGAAAGCTCAGTTGAATATTTAATGGTTGACCGTTTTGGTAAAGAACATTGGGTTCGTCATACTGGCGTTCCAATATTCAGAAACAATAAAGTTGTACGAATCGTTGGAATGATCCAGGATATTACCGAAGAAAAAATCACTCAACTTAAACTCGAACGCTCTGAAGAAAAGTTTAGATTATTAATTGATACCGCCGATGATTTGATTTTTACGCTTAATGGTTTTGGTTATTTCAACATGGTCAATAAAAATGGTGCAAATGCTTTAGGCTACACACCTGAAGAAATGATCGGGCGACACTTTTTAGAATTTATAGATAAAGATGACGAAGAAAAAGTTGCCGAAGCATTTTCCAAAATTTTAAACTCATCTGGCATTACAATTTTTGAAGCTCTTTTTTTAGATCGGTTTGACAAAAGTGTTCTTTTTGAAATTCATGCTAAACCGATTATTCTTGATGGTGAAGTTTCTGGAATGTTAAGCATTGGTAGAAATATTACAAACAGAAAAAATGATGAACAAAAAATTAAAGAACTAAATGCAAAATTAATTGAAGCAAACAGAATTATATCTATTGAAAGAGAACGGGCAAGAAACAAAATAACCGTACTCGAAGAGTTAAACAAACTTAAAAGCGAATTCATTTCAAACGTTTCACACGAATTAAGAACTCCACTTGCTTCTATTGTAGGTTTTGCTGAAACTATAACTTCAGATGCTGACTTGCCAAAAGAAACTATGAATGAATTTGTAAATATAATTCTTAGTGAAGGAAAACGTCTTGCAAAACTAATTAATGATTTATTAGATTTTTCAAAACTAGAATCCGGCGAAGATGAATTACACAAAGAACAATTTAGTTTTATAAAAATTACTGAAGAAGTTATTCAACATTTTGAAAAATCTATCCTTGAAAAAAATCTAACGTTATCAAAAGAATTTCCACAAAATGATATTATTATAAACGCCGACAAAGAAAGAATAAAAAAAGTTATTTCAAATATTTTATCAAATGCAATTAAGTTTACAAATTCAGGTGGAAGAATTTCAATATTAATTCAGGAATTTGGTAAAGAAGTTGAAATTGCAATTAGTGATACCGGAATAGGAATTCCGGAAAATCAAATTCACAATATATTTCAGAAGTTTGCAAAAATTACCCGCCCGGGTGCTCAAATAACCGGCGCTGGTTTTGGATTGGTAAGTTCTAAACAAATTGTAGATTTACATAAAGGATTTATTAAAGTCCGTTCCGAAGAAAACAAAGGAACAACATTTATTATTCGTTTACCAAAATAGATTGGTGATAAATTGGAAAAATTAATTTTTATAGTTGATGACGAAGAATCAATTTTAAAGATGTTAACTCACTGGGTTAAAAACCAATGGGGATATAATGTAAAAGCATTTACAAATGGAGCAGAAGCTTTAAATTCTCTTTACGAAAATCCCGATTTAATTTTGCTTGATATAATGCTCCCCGATATAAATGGAAATGAAGTATTAGGAAAAATAAAACAACGTTACCCAAATCTTCCTGTAATAATGCTTTCTGCTCAGGGTAGTGTTGAAGTTGCTTTAGAATCTGTTCGACTTGGTGCATTTGATTATTTTCCTAAACCTGTAGATAAAAACCGTCTTGAACCAGCAATCAGAAATGCAATAAAAAATTATGACCTTGAACGGGAATTAGAAAATCTAAAAGAAAACATTCATAAAGAATATAGCTTCGATAATATTATTTCTGCTGATAAAAAAATGCAAGAAGCTTTTAAAATGATTTCAAAAGTTCTTGATAATGATATAACTGTTTTAATAACAGGTGAAAGCGGAACAGGAAAAGAATTAGTTGCCCGTGCAATTCATTATAACGGAAAAAGAAAAAGTGCTCCATTTGTTGTTGTCAATTGTGCTTCAATTCCACGTGAACTTTTAGAAAGTGAATTATTTGGCCACGAAAAAGGATCTTTCACTGGTGCTCATCAAAGAAAAATTGGAAAGTTCGAATTAGCAAAAGGTGGCACCATTTTTCTTGATGAAATTGGTGAAATGGAAATGTCGCTTCAAGCAAAAATTTTAAGAGTCATTCAACAAAAAGAATTTGAAAGAATTGGTGGTAACGAAACAATAAAAACAGATGTCAGAATTATTTCTGCAACAAACAGAGATTTAAAAATTGCAGTTGAGAATAAACAATTCCGAGAAGATCTTTATTATCGCTTAAGTTCTTTTCCTATTCATATTCCACCATTACGCGAAAGAAAAGGTGATATAATTGTTTTAGTAGATCATTTTATCAAACAATTCAACGAAAAATTAGGAAAGCAAATTAAAGGAGTAAGCAAAAAAACATTAAAGTTGTTTTATGATTATGACTGGCCCGGTAATGTTCGCGAACTCGAAAATTTACTTGAAAGATGTTTAATTCTTACAGATGGTGAATTAATTGAACCTGATGTTTTGCCACCAAATATCAACACAACTTCAGGAACAATAAAATATTCAAGTGTGGATAATTTATTTACAGATGATTCTCCGATTATTCCTTTTGAAAAACTTAAAGAAGAAGCAATTAAACATGCTTTAAGAGTAACCGGTGGAAACATAGTTGAAGCCGCACGTAAATTAAAAATTGGTAGAGCTACACTTTATAGATTAATGGATAAATACAAAATTGAATCACCAAAAGAATAAAACAAATGGAAATAATTGAAGAAATAATTGATGATATCGTTGTTGAAATAGTTAATCTTGACAGAGCAACTCTGCGGGAAGCGGAAGATTTAAAATATAAAACAACCTCAAAGATAAACGCTGGTTATAATAAATTTATAATTGACTTATCAAATGTAGAATTTATTGATTCAACTTTTCTTGGTGTAATAGTTGGAACACTTAAAAAAGTTGTTAAAAGTGGTGGCGATTTGAAATTAATCGGCTTTCAACCAAATGTTCGTTCTATGTTTGAATTAACAAGACTTTTCAGAGTTTTTGAAACTTATACAGAATTGCAAGAAGCAATAAGAAGTTTTCATAAATAGTTTTTTAAGTAAGTAATTCTTTTTGGAGATTTCCTGTGGCAGAAACAAAAGCAGCAAATAAAATTTTATTAGTAGAAGATGAATTTAACATTGCAAAGCTTTTTAGTTATAACTTAACAAAAGCCGGCTATCAATGTGAAGTTGCAACCAATGGTCGCGAAGGTTATGAAAAAGCAATTTCTTTTCAACCTGATTTAATTATAAGCGATGTTATGATGCCCGAAGTTGATGGTTATGAGTTTAGAAAAATGCTTCTTCAAAATGATGAACTTAAAAAAATTCCATTTGTTTTTTTAACTGCCAAAGGGGAAGAGGATGATATTCTTCAGGGTTACGATTTAGAAATTGAGGATTATATTCTAAAAACCTCAAGCCCAAAAGTTGTTCTTGCAAAAGTTTCTGCTATTCTCAAAACATTAGAAAAAGAAAGATCAAAAGTTGTTGACGAAGTTTCTAAAGCTGCTGATTCAATGGGTGTGAAAGTTGTTCCTGAAGATTTTCCAATATTCGATGGATTTGAAATTAAACATTGGCATCAGCCACATAAAAATGTTCCCGGTGGAGATTTTATAGATTACATAAAAATTGATGATGACAATATTGTAATTGTTCTTGGCGATACAATGGGAAAAAGATGGGGTGCGTGGTATTTTGCTGTTGCCTATGCGGGTTATGTTCGTAGTGCAACACGTTTTGTTCTTGAAGCTACAAAAGATTATAAACCCAGCACTATTCTTCAAAAAGTAAATGAATCTGTATTTAAAGATGAAAGAATTTCAGATGTGTTTATTACTTTATCTATTGTTATTATAAACAAATCACAAAAAATTGCTCACTACTCCGGAGCTGGTGATTTACCTCTTTTTCTAAAATCAAAAAGTGAAGTTAATTCATTTATTTCAAATGGCTTGCTTTTAGGATTTAGTCAATCAGGAGAATATCAGGATCATGAATTAAATCTTCAAACAGGTGATGAAATATTTTTGGTAACCGATGGCATTACCGAAGCAAGAAATTCAAATGGCGAAATGTTTCGGGAAGAAGGATTTATTGAATTCCTGAAAAATGTTTCTCAAAATCAAGATACTTTAGAAGAGCTGAAACTAAAAATGCAAGAGTTTACTTCCGGTAATTATGATGATGATGTTAGTGTTATAAAAATAAAAGTGATTTAATTTTTTTATTTATTGAGTTAATAATCTTGTAAAAGATAAAGAACCTAATTTCCAATTATTGTTTTCTTTAATATAAACCTCTGTAACAATAAAAGGATTTGTAACTTCCCTTCCTCCAACTTCTGCTAACAACGTTATTCAGTTTAATAATATTGCTGTGTTATCAATTAATTTAACTGAAACATTATGAATTTCTGTTTTTTTATACCAAATACCACCGCTTTTAATAATATTAATTTCTTCTACTTTTCCCCAGCTACCACCCATATGAACAAATACAGATTTTTCATGAAATAATTTTTCAAGCTCTTCAATATTTTTTTCAGCCATCCATTCCCATTTTAATTTTGAAAGATTTATAATTTCATCTTCGTTACTATTGTTTTGAGAGTATAAATAATTAAAAGTAAATGGTATCATTAATAAAGCAAAAAAAATCTTTTTCATATTAATTCCTAAGAATTATTTAAAGTCATTATAATTTTTTCAAAAAATATAAACGAAATTCATTTTAATTTTTTTCTGTAACTTTTTTTATCATTGCTCAACTTATTTAACCAAACTGCTGTTAACCAACCAAGAAATATCATTGATATAATGAAAAGTGAATAAGAAACCTGCCAGGGCACACCTTGTGTCATCATACTAAATTCCGACATACCACCAATGCTTGCTATTAAATTTAATGGTAAAAATATTACGTTGATTACTGTAAGTTTTTTTAACAACATATTCATATTGTTGTTTATTAGGTTTCCTCTTGCATCCATTAATCCACCAAGTATAGTTGAATAAATCTCAGCTTGTTTTAAGCATTGATTTCCTTCAATAATTAAATCGTCAAGCAATTCTATTTCATCAGTTGAGAAACCTAATTTCTGTGCATTGTTTTTTATTTTGATTAGCACTGTATTATTTGCATTAATTGCATTGATATAATAAACAAGGCTTTCACTTAAGTTAAACATTTGAACTAAATATTTATTTTCAAGTGATATTGTAATTTTTTCCTGAAGTTCTTTTGACATCATATTAATTGCTTTAATGTGTTCAACATAATGTCTGATTGTATAAAATAATATTTTTAATAAATAATCAACTAAAGAATTAATTTTTTTATACTCTTTTCTATCGTATAAATCATATTCTTCATTCATTATTACAATTATTTTGTTGGTTGTAAGAAATATTCCAATAGATGAAACATTAAACTGAAGTTGTGTATCAAAAGAATAATTTTTTGGACATTTCCAAATTATGAAAGTATAATCTTTCTCAAACTCTACGCGTGAAATTTCATCGGGGTCAAGTGCTGATGATAAAGCGTGTTCATCAAAATCTAAATTCTTTAATATGCTCTGTTTTTCTTTTTCATCCGGATTAATAAAAAAATCTATAAGATTGTTTTCATTTTCAGAAGGAACTATGGATTTATCAACAATATCAAACTTTTTATTCATTTCAGTTCTCCTTCTTTAATGGTTTAAAATTTATTTGATTAATTATAATTAGCTTTGTTTTTAATTTGATATCATCTAATATGGATTACAAGAATAGAACATATTGATAACCAAAATTAATAAAACAATTTTTAATACATAAAACATCCTTATAAATACATTTTATTTTTCTGCTGTTTTTGGTGTGTAATTATGTTTGATTAATACTTCCTGCAATGAAAACTATTTTTTTAATTATTCCCTAAACATGAATTGAGTTGGTAATTTTTTAAATATTGTTACAGAAGGAAATATAATTGAGAAAGAGAACAACAAAATATTTTTCCGCCACGATTTAGAAATCAAATAATTCGTATACAATATTTATTTTAAGTGTAAAATAACTCTAGTCGGTTAATGTTTAAACATAATACAATATAACAAGTAAAAATTGCAACCTAAATTATTAATAAAACTTATTAAGTAGATAAAAGCTTTTACAGTATAAAAATTTTACAATTTATTAAAATTAAATACAAACATTTTTATAGTTGAAGATTGGGTCTCAATTCAATCTGATATAAAAGTATCTATTTATTCAGTTGATTTACTTAACCAATTAGATATTTCTTTCCAGGATGGTTCTTTTCCATACAATAGAATAGAAAGAGAAAAAATTTTACCCGCAGCTTTTCTTAAATACCATGTTGATATTATTATTAATGCTAATGAAATGATTATTTCTATAATATTAACTTCTGTTAAAACCATTCTTACAGAAATAACAGGCGTTGATGTAAGAGGAAAAAATGATAATATTTTCATAATAAATGAATCGGGATTTCCAAGTGCGAAAAATGCAATTCCTACCGGTAAAACAGGAGCCATCATTAAAGATCCTCTGGCTGAAGTATTGGGATCGTTAATGGTTGCTGCAATTGCAGAAAATAAGGTGTTCCAAAAAATAAACCCTGTTATAGAAAAAACAAATAAACCAATTATTAACAATGGATTGGTAATAGTAATAGGTATATTCCAACCACTACCAAATAAGTTGGATATTAATATAAACACTACCGTTGTTAATATATATGTGATTAGTAATGACATAGATAAAAATGATATGCCAATAATTTTACCATCAATCCACGTTTGAGGACTTATAGCAGAAATAATAACTTCTGTAATTCTAAGCTGCTTTTCGCCGGTTATTGCAACAAACTGATATGCTAATCCTAAAAATATACCCAATAACATAAGTGCTATAAATATACCAGCAGCCAATTTTTCACCAGTTCCTGTTTTCTCTTTTTGTTGTTGAGTGTAGTTTAATTTAATATTTATCTGTTTAAAAATATCAGTTAGCTTCTCTCTTGAAATATTAGATTCCTTTATTTTAATCTGCTGTCTTGCATTTGTTAAATTTTCTTGTATAATATTTAACCAGGCTGGTTCTTTATTTACTATAAGTTCAGCATTATCAATATCATTAATTATAAGTATGCCATCAATTTTGTTTTCATTTAATAATCTTTTCAGTGAATCTATTTGACCGATTTCATATTTAAATAATTTTATATTTGTTTTCTTATCAAGTTTTAATTCAAGATTAGAATTATTAATAATTGCAATTTCTGTTTGTTTATCTGATATTTTTAATAAAATGGACTTTCCTCCGAAAATTAATAAACTTATTAATGCACTTATAATTAATGTAATTACTTGTTCTTTTATTTTAAACCAACGTTTGAATTCCCACTTGGCTACTTCAAAAACCAGTTTCAAATTTTTATCAACTTTCATTTTCTTTCTCTTTATCCTGCTTTACTTTTTCTATAAATATGTCGTGTAAAGTTATATGTTCAGTTGTTATAGAATTTATTTTAAAAATAGAGGAGGCTTTAATTAATAATTCGGATAATGATTTATTCTGTTTTAATAAAATTTTAATCTCCCCGTCAGATATTTTTTCAATTCTTTCTACTGCTACATCATTTTGAAAAAAATTAAAATCGGGATTACCCTCAAATTTTAAAATAAGTTTTTCACTTGCAATATTTTCTTTTTTTAATTCTTCTATAGTACCACTTGCTATACTTTTACCATTATTAATCAAGAGAACTTTATCAGCAATTTTTTCAACTAAGTGCATTTGATGAGCGCTCAATAAAATTGTAGTTCCTTTTTCACTAAGCTCTTTAATTATCATTAAAAATATTTCTTGGTTTATCGGGTCAAATCCTGTAAAGGGTTCATCTAAAATTGCAAATGAGGGATTGTGTAAAACAGAAGAAATAAACTGAATTTTTTGTTGATTACCTTTTGATAACGCACTTAATTTTTCATTTTTTCTATCAAGTAAATCTAATTTAGAGAGCCACATTTCAGATGCTTTTCTTGCATCAACTTTGTTCATACCTCTTATTACACCCATATATTCCAATGTTCTAATTATAGGTATTTCTTGATAAAGTCCTCTATCTTCTGGTAAATAACCAAGTTGTGAAGCGGATGGCAATCTTGATGCTGCAGAGTTATCAAAGAAGTATTCGATGGTTCCATAATCTGGCTTGATGATGTTCAGAAGCATTCTAACAGTTGTAGTTTTTCCGGCGCCGTTTGGTCCGAGTAATGAAAATATTTCCCCTTTTTCTACATTAAATGAAAGGTTGTTTACCGCATTTATTTTTCCAAACCTTTTAAAAATCGAATCTACTTTAAGAATAACTTTCAATTATTGTTATACTCCTTCTATTTTTTATACTTTCATCTATTAACCAACAATTTAATAAAAGGAAGATTTAATGAATAGAAATAAAGGTGTTGTTTAAATTAACTTTTAAATACAAATCATCATTTAAAAAACTTAGTTTAAAATACTAAATTCAATAGTTATAACTCTGCCTATTTATATTATAATAATAATTTATAAAAACTTTTTTAACCTCCACTTTGAAAGAATAAAAAAAGTAAAAAAAACAAACGAACAACTTTCTTTTAAATCATTTGCAACTACAACCAGTAAAAACTATTTAATCCCGTCATCATTTATACCATAGTTATTAACTGATGTTACTATGGTAACTTTAACGGAATTAATTTTACCTTCCAAAATAAAATCGGGGCTTTCAAATAATAATGGATTTTTACCAGTTTTACTGCCAAATGTTATTGGAGATTTTAATCCATTATCAATAATAAAATTTACATGAATTGTAGAATTAATTAATTGTGCTTGTTTAGACCATTCTTCAATTTTCCCGGGCAGCTTACAATATATTCGATATTTACCTTGTGGTACATTTTCAAATGAACAAATGCCTGAATTATCAGATAAACACTTTATACCATCTTTATATTCATTCAATTTAGAAGAAACAAGATAAATCTCTGTTTTAACAACATAACCATTATTTACAAATTTCATAGGATCCGAACTTGCTATAGCAACCATTCCATTCATGCTTGTAGTGCTATTGACTGTGACATTTTTATCTTTTTTTGATTTAGTATCTTGAGAAAAAATAATATGACTACTAAGTAAAAAAATTATTGTATAAAGAAAGAATGTAGAGTTTAATTTAATCGTTTTCATGACTTCTCCAATTTTTAATAAGTTCTTATTAAAACAAAAATAGGAGCAATCATTTTAGGTGCTACTTTTTCCACTAACTGCAAAGCTTCCTTTATTTTGAGCCTTCTGATCTACCAGCCATGTTAATACATACCGAAGAACAATATTGCCATTTTTTAATACTTTGCCATCTTTGTTTTTATCAAATTTGACCTTTGCTTTCTGAAATTTTTTATCAACAATATTATACTTTATTGCAAAACTTTTAGGAGGTTTTATTGTAAAGACAAAAGTACCAATTGATGGAAGGTTATTAATATTTGGTAGATTATTTCCGCCGTTTGAAAATACTATTTCAAACTCACCATTTTGATCTGTAGTAATATTTGCTATTGGTTCATCATCGGGTTCAAGTTCGATATAAATTTCTGCACCGGGAACTGGTTCGCCCATTGCTTTTGATTGTGCCTGAACTTTGTTGATGCAGAAAAATGCAACTAGAATAGGAAGTAGCAACATTGACATTGTGTTTCTTGTAAACATTCTACCACTCCTTTTTTTTATTTTGTTGAATTAAACCAACCGTATCGAATTTATCCACCTCAGGCTGCGATGCGGATGAGTAGGAGATATCCTGTGTTTGTAAATAAGTTTAATATACTTACAGTCAAAAACCATTATATTTTTGAAATACGACGAACTGTTAATACAAAATATTTTGCAAATTGAATTGCTCGAGATACAAACAATATTTCAAGAACACTAAAGGTCAAAATCAACAAGTATTCTTGTTTAAAAATTGAAATAATAATACAGATGAGTGAAACAATACTTAAGTTTTTAAATAAATCATTCATGATATACCAATATTCGGCATAAGAATAATTATTTTCTTTTTGGAGTTTCGCACATAAACACCAAAAATCATCAACTGTTGAATATTTAGGCTCACCAAATTTTGATTGTTGAATAGCGTGATAAGAAATTCTTTGTCTATATAATAATATTTCACTTAGTTTCATGAAAATTTTGATGATAATATTTTTGTTATTTTTTAGTTTATTATACATGAAACAGTAGTATTTCATAATGAGCGTATCAACCATACCGATTAAATGCCCTAAAATATAAATAGTGGATATAGTAAATACAGTAATAAGAATAGAATATTCTTTTGCGAATTCAATTTGATAAAAATTAGAACACAAAAACAAAGGATTAGTCCAATATATCAAAGCAAGTCCAAGCAGAAACGAAATCCCTGTTAAAAAATAAACTATAAAATCTCTAAAAGTGAAATTTACGTTCATAATTTTCCTATAATAACATTTTATACATAATTTATTAAAGTTGTAGATTACCCATCCTAACAATCTATACTGTTTTTTTGCTCGTCTTATATTTTATTTAATAAATCACTTTTAAAAATAAATCCTCTTTTCGCAACAAATTAATTCTGAAATGTTAAAAATAAATACGACTCCATTAGATTACTAATACTTAAAATTAGTTCTTGATGCTTTGTTAACTAATTATTCTTGTACGAATGATTTTTTATATTTCACCCACTCATCTACATAAATGACCTGGGTTTTTGCAATTAAATCCCCAATCCTTTTCCCATCTGGGGATAAAACAATTCTTAGTATATCGACCAAAAAAAGTATTACTGATACAATCACGTAAACAATTAGTATATTAAAAATATTTGAAAATAAAAGCGAAATTATTATTGCGATTATATCTAATATAATATTTCTAATAAATGAACGAAAAATTGTACAATCTTGAAAAGTATCTGTGCAAATAACTAATATATTTCGTATCTCTTTGCCCCAATTTGCCCCACCAACTATTCCATCTCTTAATAAAAACCAACCTTGTGCAATTATCATAGCGAAAAAATTACTAAAAGTATGTGGTAGGGGTAGGTAGAATAATTTAAATATTAATAAAAACAAAAGAGTCGATAACATATAAATTCCTACCATTTTTATAAAATCATAAAGTCTTGCTAAAAACCTGTCTTTTAATGAAACTTTCGTAAATTTATACAAGTTCAGATCATTTGAATTATTAAGTGCATACAACATAATATGAAATCCCTTTTAATGAATAACTTTTTAATTTAAAAAACGCTCGATTACAAACTAATTAGAACAAGATAGCCGAACCGTAACCACAACCTTTTAAATTACACAAATGCCAAATGCGAAAAAGCTTTCGGCTTGAGGCACTTGTTAGGCGTTGAACGATAATTTATTTCTAATATCATTTGAAAATTCATAAAATGAAAAACCAATTCTATCAATAGTATTTTTATTTCTAAAATAAAATAAATCGTCATTTGTTAGCCCAGTAAGACCAAGCGCAAATTCCATATAATATGGTTTTAAATGTTTATTTAGTTTTGAAGCCATAAATGCACCGGCAATTGCTCCTCCAATACCGCCAATTAAAGTTCCAGGTCCGGGGAAAATTGAACCGGCGGCTGCACCACCCGATGAACATACCGTGGTGCAGACAATGCTAACACCAAAACGTGATAATAATACTATAGTTTTTACAGCAGATAATTTTGTCTTATCGGCTACTGAAACCGACTTAAAATCTCTTTGAACACTAATCAAATCTTTTATTAATCTTATTCCAAGAATAATTTCACTTAGATAAGGAATTATTTCGCCAATACTATCTGGTATGTCGATACCAAGGTTATCTGCTAAAAGCTCAAGATCATGATTGACCTCCGCTGTAAAATCATAATTTGACAGATCAACATTTACAAATTGATCCGCCAGTTCAGGATGAGAAGATAAAATGCTATCTCGGATTTCATTACTTGTAGCAAAAAGAACATCTGGATTGTCTTGCATTCTTTCTAATACATCTGAAACATAACCAGAGCCACCCATTTTTGCTTGAATAAGTATTGATTCCCCTCTAGAAGAATTACCAATTATATCCCACACTGGCTGTGTTGGGTCACTAGCTATTTCAAAGCTATAATCTGGAAACTGATTTTCCAATAGATCAGGTAACCTTAATTCAAACAACTTTCCTTTTATAGTTCCAACAAAGCTACTTACGCTTTCTGGACTTTTATCAACCATTTCGGAATATCTTTCAAAAAGAGATTGATCCATTGAAACGTTTGAAAATGCTGTATTATATGCTTGTTGCAAATCGTCAGGTATATTCCTTTCGGTGAATATTGTGCTAAAAGCACTTTCCAAACCCACTACTGTTTCAATTACAAAGTAATCGCAATGGATCTGAAACATTTCTTTTGCAATGGATTGAAATGAATAATGCTTATGTTCTTTTTTCAGAGGTATTTTTTCTAATTCTTTTATTAAAATGGATGACTTCATATAATGAGTCCCAAAATAAAGATTGTTATAAGAAGTGAAACTAAGGCAATTAGCGATGCAGCATATATTAGAATTTTATATTTTTTAGGGAATATTATTGAATTTAATTTTGTTGTTACCTCTACTTCCAACGCATTTAATTTTTTTTCGAAAATTACTGTTGCCTCATTTAACGATTTTATATTGCCTTCAAGAGTTACAATACTAATATTTAGATCGCCACTTATTTTAGCTAAATCTTCTTTAATATTTTTTTGGATTCGAGATTCAGAAAAAGATATTTTTTTATCAACTTCACCAAGTTGTGTTGTTAAACTCTTTATAGAATCGTTCATCTCAATTAGTCTGGGAATAACTACTTGATTTATTTTGTCTTGCTCTTCCCAAAATTTAACTTTTTCAGCAATTGGTGGAATATTATTTCCCATTAAACACCTTCTATTTTTTTAGATATTTTAGTTGACGCTTAACAAAACGCTCACAGGCTGGCAATGGAGAGCAAATGATTTGCCGTCGGATGCAGCGGTTTGTTAGATACTTAATATTGACTTTGTATAACTAAGCTATTTGCCATTAGGTGAAACAGTGATTCAAACTTTGAAATCTTTGTTTTTAGTGTATCCTCTGTATCATCTGGCAATTTTGCAACATGACATTGCAAGAAAATCATGTAATTCTTGTATATGACTAAATATGTCCTGTTGTAGATCGTCAATGTGAGGTCTAACCGCTGTTGATCACTTAAAAACTCAAGCATCGCTCCTGGCCAGCGATCCAACACCATTTTTTTAGTGGTTATGTTACGGACATTGGTCATGCCCATACCTTTCGCCATCTCTCTAAGACCACTTTCTGAAAATAATTCCGAGGCTATCTCCTTACTTCCTTCAAGTGTCTTGAGAGCTTTGATTTCCTCACGTGTTAATTCTCTTTGTGCTTCTTTTATGAGGTCTCGTGTCATTATCAACGCAGAAGCAGGACCTCTTCCGTTGTTGCTACTGAAAACCTGAATGATGTTCGGTCTTTTTCCTTCACGTAGAGACCAACTTTTTGGATATTCGATCTGAAAATCTAATCCCTTGGCTTTAGGATGTCCCTTTGTACGGTAAGTTGCCTTGAATCCACGAATAAATTCATCAGATGGTCTTTCTTCGAACTCATAATTCAAAAGGGTTTCAAGCATTGGAGAAGGTATATTTCCTTTGGCTCTTTCCGCTACCTCATCAAGAAATTTTACAGCAGTCTCTTGAGTTATTTCTTGAGAGAGGCCGTCTCAAAAGTAAATTTGAGACGGCATTTCATTTTTACAAAAATATGTACAAATATTTTTCATGCCGATATTGTTGCCCATTTTGATAAATTATGAGCCAGTGCAACCAACCCGATTTCAACGGTTACTTTT
>JAOADJ010000004.1 GCA_026417375.1 Melioribacteraceae bacterium
CAAATTCAATGAGATTAAGTTGCATTCAAATTTTGATCGAGTTCAAAAGATTAATGTTGTTTCATTTGAGAAAAATAAAATGGTTTTTAAAAATGGTGCTGAAGATTATGCTACAGTTAATGGCATGAGAGATTATGGACCATATCAGGTGCCAGAAGATATAAAGAATACACAATTACTTTTTATTTATCCCGATAAGGAAAGTGCAAGCAAACTGTATGAGTATTTATCAAGAGGTTATAGACATTTTCCTGGTTTAGAAAGCTATGTAGGTATTCCAGCAAATGTTTACAGTTTGAAAATATGTTATGAGAATAATCTTAACATAATTACACAAAAAATCTCACAAGAATTGACAGAAGATAACTATAACAATTTAATAGCTGTATGCATAATGCCTTTTTCAAAAAGTACAGCAACAACAGAAGAAAGTAAAGAATATTATAAAATAAAGAAAATACTATTAGAAAAAAATATACCATCGCAATTTATACACAGAAGTAAAATTTTTGAGGAGAACTTTCACTTTAGTTTACCTAATATTGCTATTGCTATGTTAGCAAAATGTGGTGGGATACCATGGAAATTAGCAAAACCACATTACAATCAATTAACCATTGGTTTTAATGTTTTTACTCAAAAAACAGTTAATAATACACAGACCTTTTTAGGCTCTGCGGTATTTTTTGATAACGAGGGAATTATTAAACAAGTTGCAGGACTTCAAAAGAATAGTATTGAAGATATAACACATTCATTAGTATCAGCAATTTCAAGTTATAAGAAAGAGAAAGCAGAAAGTATAAATAAGCTTGTAATCCATTTTTATAAGACATTGAATTACAAGGAGGTTAAAGAGATAGAAAAAATTACTAAAGAAAATTTAGGAAAAGACTCCTCTTTTGCTATTGTTGAAATTAACGACAGTAAGACAACATTAGATTTGTGTTTTGACCTAAAATACGATTCATTTATGCCGCAAAGTGGAACATATATCCAATTAAAGCTTAATGAATATTTACTTTTTAATAACCTTCGTTATTGGGAAAAACCAATCAATCCAATAAATCAGGAAGAGCTACCAATTAAAGTGAGAATATTTGATCCATATAATAATTTTGATCACCATGAATTAATAAGTCAAGTTTATGAGTTTTCCAGAATGTATTGGAAAAGTTTAAAACAAAAAGCTCAACCCGTAACTACTATTTATTCAAAATTGATTGCAAATTATGTTTCTGAATTTGGTGGTTCGCTCCCATATACTGATGTTGCCAAAAAAAGAGTGTGGTTTATATGAGCAATTTTGAAGAAATATTAAATGATTCATTAATATTTACCGGTGCTGGTTTTTCTAAACCTGCAGGATGTAAGTTATCTTTTGAGATGTTAAAAGATTTGGAAAATAAATCTAATGATGAAAACAGTAAGATATTTACGACGTCAGAACGTAAAGCAATTAAGTTTATTCTATCTTGTTTAGATTATCAAGCAAGGTACAGAACATTAGAAAGCAATGGTAAATATAGTTACTTTCCTAACATTGAAGAATTTGCTCAACTATTAAGGAGAATCAGAAACAGGGAAAATTTATTACCCTATCCTGTAACAGGAAATTGGTCTGATAAAATTACTATGATAGAACAAGACTTTAAGATTGAAGTTCAAAATCCTGAAAAAGATATATGGTCATCAATTGAAGATAAAATTAAAGATCACTGTTACAAAGAATGGTTATCCAATGATAATTCAAATAAAGAATATCTTAATCCTCTTAAAGAATATTTAAAGAAGCTGCGGAACAATCAAAAAATAGAAATATTTACTCTGAATAATGATCTCGTTTTGGAAAACTTTTTTAGTGATGAAAACTCACTTTACACTGGTTTTGTGAGTAATAAATGGGTAGGATTTGAAAGAGAAAATATTGATGATGATACTTTCAATGCTTCAAGAATAAACTATTACAAATTACACGGTTCAATGGATTGGATACGATTATCCGATGGTAGTATTATAAAAAATCAAAATAATAGTTTTGATGAAAGTAATATTGAGATAAGCCCCTTTTTAATTTTTGGTCACGGAACAAAGATTTACACTATTGATCCTTTTTTTTCTTTATTAGAATATTTTAGGCTGTCATTAAGAAAAAAGAAGTATTTCTTTATTGTCGGTTATAGTTTTTTTGATCCACACATTAATAATCTTCTTTTTTACGAACTATCAATAAATCCTGATAAGTTTATGTTGATAATAAATCCAAAAATCATCGATGATTTAAATGACGAGGACTTTAAAAATAAATGCAAAAAAGATGTATTCAATATTGAGAATGTATTAGTTAAAAGTGCTAAACAAAAACTTGTTGAATATTTTAATAATGTTCAACAAAACCCTATATATACTGAATTACCTGACTTTAACATAAGAAAAATTTCTTCTGAGAGCTTTGAATATATAAAAACTACAACCGATGATTTTATTAAAAATTTTGAAAATTTTCTTGGTTTTGTTAGTCAACATAGAGATAATAAACAAACCCAAGTTAATATTTTTTAGTTGTGAAAATTTCAATTTCTTTTTTAGAATTAATGATCAACCAAAAAACATCTAAAAATAGACCAGTAAGTTTATAACTGTACAAGCTAAAAGAAAAAGAAGTGATGATAATTGAAAAAGGCAATATTAAATATGTAAGATAACACTTACGAAAAGAAATCATTAAAATTATTCACTAAACCAAATCCTGATTGGAATGAATTGGCAAAAGATTGTGTTGCCTTTGCCAATGCAAGAGGGGGTACATTAGTTATTGGTATTGAAGATAGTGAAGAGTTACCTCCATATAATCAAAAAATATCAGATGAACTTGTTGAAAATATTCGTATAAGAATTAGTGAGCTTACTATTAATGTTGGATTGAATGTTTCAAAAGAAACAGCTTCAAACGGAGGTGAATATATTAAAATTGATATTCTACCTTCACAAGCCACTATAGCATCTACAACAAAAGGTCAATATTACATCAGAATTTCAGACCAATGCAAGCCAGTGTTACCAGATGAACTATCGAGATTATATACAGATAAACCAGCATTTATTTGGGAGACAAAAGTCGTACAAAAAATCCAAATTAAAGATTGTGATCAAGAAAAGTTAAATCAATTTATTGAGGATGTAAAAAGTTCTGAAAGAATAAGCAATTTTGTAAAACAAAAATCAGTAGAGGAACTTTTATCATATTACCAGATGTACTATGGCTCTTATTTAACAAATTTAGGTATTTTATGGATAGGAAAAATGGAACAAAGAGCTAAACTTCTTTATGCACCTATTATACAATTTTTGAAATACGATGCTAGTGGAAATAAAATAAAGAAATTAACGTGGGATGATTTCTCCTTAAATCCCAAAGAGTTAATAGAAGATATATGGCAAAAAATTCCTGAATGGAACGAAGGTATTGAAATTTCTCAAGAAATTTTTGGAAGAAAAATTATTTACAATTACAATGAAAATGTAATTAGAGAATTGTTAGCAAATGCATTAGTACACCGACCTTATACAACTCGCGGTGATATTTTTATCAATTTATATCTAGATAAATTAGAGATTCACAACCCAGTTTACTTCCGTTGGGTGTTACGCCAAATAATATTTTACATCAATCTGTTCGCAGAAATGAACATCTTTCAAAAATATTTTATGACCTTAATTTAATGGAAAGAGAAAGAAGTGGATTTGATAAAGTTTATGAGATCCTCTTAAGTGAAGCTAAAGTCCCGCCTCAAGTTAAAGAAAAAGATGACAGAGTAGTTGTTACGGTATTTAGTACAGTCAAAAATCCTGAAATAATTGATTTGATTGAAAAAATAAAAACAACTTATCAGCTCAATCAAAAAGAAATAATCTGTTTGGGAATAATTCTGCAAGAAAAATCAATAATAGCCACTGAATTCTCAAAAAGAATACAGAGCAAGGATGATAAACAAATTAAATACTGGCTGGGTAATCTTCTTAAGTATAATATTATTCAAACAAAAGGAAGGACTAAAGGATTAAGATATTTTATAAATCCTGATATTCTAAGAGGAACTAATTTTGAAAAAACAGACCTTTCTAATATTACAGAGCATCGGCTTAATTCATTAATTTTGGAGGACATTGAAAATTACCCAAATTCAAGCATAGAAGAAATTCACAAAAGAATTGGAGTCGAAATTCCAATTCGAAGGATTAGAAGGATTATATATAAATTAGTAAATGAAGGGAAAATAAGGACGCAAGGTGGAAGAAAATTCAGAAAATATTTTATTAACCAAAACAAGGGGTAAAAAATGAGTTTTTTATTTACCATAAAAAAAGAAATTGTTCTAACTCCTTATATTTCAATGAGTTATTATTTCACAGATATCGAAGAGTAAAAAAGAAACAGAAAAAAGAAGTGATAATAAAAATTTTCAAACCATTAAAAAGAATCCCGCAAGCCGACACCAGCCACTGGGAGCGATTGAGCAGATAATAAGCAAAAAGTATTTTGAGGAATTTTGAGGTTGAGAAATGGAAAAATAATTTGCAAAAAAAGTCCTACCAAAGTGGGACTTAAAATTAAATATTATCTAACAAATTTTATGCATAAGAAAACTTTCAATTTTAAATTTGTCTTTATCTATTATATTAACCAAATATTTTTATCGTATAAATTACATATCTTATACATGTGTTATTCTTATCTCAAACATATGTTATTCATATCTTTTTCATTTGTTCTTAATTATCTCAAATATAATTCACTTTTAAAATTTGCTTGAAGCTTTGCTATACCCTTTGCCAGAATTTTGCTCTACAAATTGCTTGTATTTTTGCTTTACTAGTACTTGTGATTTTGCTTAAGCAAAATATTCATTTTTAAAAAATTATTGTATTTTTGAAAAGGAAATAAAAAAAGTGTATGAAATGTGTATGAAAAAAAAGAAAACCCTTTGTAAATTATTGTTTTACAAAGGGTTACTTTATTTTGTAGTAGCGGGGGCAGGACTTGAACCTACAACCTTCGGGTTATGAGCCCGACGAGCTACCAATTGCTCCACCCCGCGATCTTTTTTCAAAATTGTGTTGCAAATATATCTAACTTTATTCCTACAGTCAAATTATATTTAATTATTTGTTGGAATTGTAAAATCATCTTTGATATAAAAATACTCACTCGTTGAATTTATTCTGGGTACATCCATAGCAATTATTTTTATCTTATAATGAACTGAATTTGTAAACCCTTTTGGAATATTCCAATTAAATTCTCCATTGTTTGGATATGAATTTGCTATTACTTCAATCAAATTATCTTTCTTAAATAAAATAATTTGAACCTTTTTAATTTCTGAACTTAAAGTCCATTTGATTTTTTGTGTTGTACCTGTTTTCCATGTTTCTCCATATTTAGGAGAAAGAATTTTTAAATCGTTACTTTGAATATCATAATGAATTATTTCTTCAGGTATGATTAATTCTTCTCTTTGGGTGCAAGAAACAAAAAGGATTGTAATTAATAATAATATATTTTTCATTTTAACTTCCTTCTTTTTGAAGGAATTTTCGTTTGAAAAATAATTAGTAATCAAACAATTTCAAATATTAAAAAATAATTTGAGTGTTATCTTCAGCTGAATAAACTTTGAGGTTTTTATTTATTGAAAGAATTTTTTCTCCAATCCAATTTTTTGCTTCTTCGCTTCCGTGAACTAAAATTAGTTTTTGTGGATTTAATTTTTTTACTATTTCAATTAATTCTTCTCTTTTTGAATGTGCTGAAAAATAAAATCTTTCTATAGTACAATTAACTTTTTGTGGTTTATCATTAAACAAAATCAAATCATTTTTTTTGGCTTGTGAAATAACATAACCGGGAGCTGTTTCATCAATATAACCAACAATAAATATTGCAAACTTTTTTTGCATCAACCAATATTCAGTAAACCTAAATGAAGGTGTATCTTTAAGTATCATTCCACTACTAGCTAATATAATTCCATTTTGTTTATTATAATTTGTTAAATCAGTTATATCATTAAAATTAATTTGAGGAATATTTCTTAAGGACAAATCTTTTTTATTATAATTAACAATAAATTTGTTTCTATCATAAACATTAGAAATTTCTTTCGAGACTCCTCCAGTATAAATGTTTGTTTCTGTCAAAGATTTATTTTCTAACAATGAATAAATAGTTGAAAGCATTTCCTGAGTTTTTCCTAGAGCAAAGACAGGTATTAATATACTTCCATTATTGTGAAGAATTTTATTGGCATACTTTGCAAACCTTTTAGATTCACTTTCCCATGTTCCTAATTTTGTTGAATCAGTTGCGCCATATGTAGTTTCTAAAATTAAAGTTGTTACTTTTCCATAATCAGTTAAGTCGGCACCAACCATTAATGACTGATCAGATAAATTTATGTCCCCCGTGTAAATAATAACTTCATTTTCAAATTCAATTTTTATTGATGCAGAACCCAAAATATGACCAGCATCTAAAAATGTTATTTTAATTTCTTCATCGGAAGAATGAGCATATCCCTTCAATGTAAATTCTTTTTTATAATCAACATCAATAATTGATTTAACCAATAAATCAATTTCTTCGTGAGTATAATTTCTTAATTCGGTTTGTTCTAAGTTTTCTTTTGCTAAAATATTAGCGGCATTATGTAAAACAATTTCAGCAATCTCTTTTGTTTGATAAGTTGAATAAACAATTACATGTGGAAATTCTTGTACTAAAAAAGGTAAAGCGCCAATATGATCCTGGTGAGCATGAGATATTAAAACATAATCAAGTGGTTCATTTTTTATTAAAGAAAAATCAGGTAAAGATTCTTTTCCTTTTTTTCTCGGATCTACACCACAATCAAGCAAAATACCGGTGCTATTTATGTTTAAATAAAAACAACTAGCTCCAATATCGCTTGCACCACCAAGTGGTAAAAATTTTATCATTTATAAAATTCGTAAGAATATTTTCCGTAAAAGGCTGGTTTATCTGCGTTGTCGTATCTTATCTCTTCGTTTTGTAAACCATTTTTTAGATAATTAAAAGTAATACGATATTGTCTTGAGCCATCACTTGAGTACAATTTATCTTCAATCAAATCATTATTTTGATTATAATTCATATATCTTTTGGATTTTGGATTTGAAATTTCGATTAAGTTACCATTGGAATCATATTTATAGTTTATAGAATAATTGCTGGCTTCAGAAACATCTTCTCTTATTAATCTTCCTTTGTTATCGTAAACAAATTGTGTTTTAACAACAATATTTCCATCATTATCTTCAATACGAGAATCTTTTAATATTCCGTTTTCCCAATGATTTTTAAATACATTTATAATTTCCCCTTTGTCATTATAATTTTTTGTTTCAACTAAATTATTATCATTATCATATTTAAAAATCATTTTAGAAGGACCGCCACGTTCTTGATCAAACAAAATTCTTTCAATTTCATTTCCTTTGAAATCATATTTGGATTCTTTTTTACCAATCAATTTGTTGGATGAATCATAAACTTCCATTTTTATAATTCTACCCAAATTATCATAACTAAATGTATAACGAAGATCAATTTCGCCTAAAGATGTATATCTAATTTGTTCTTTTCTAAAACCATTTTTATCAAAAATTGTCTTTTCTGTTAAAGTTTTTTTAGCTGGTAATTTTCCTTGAGAATTATAAAAAGCTGCATAACGTAATCTTGTTTTTACTTTGTTTTTTTTAGCTTTTTCAATTTCTTTTACAGACTGTTCCTTTACATTGTTTTTTGTTTTTTCATTTTCGTTATATACCTGAGCAACAGAAAAATTATTTATTAAAAATATATTCAACAATAAGATGATTATTTTATTTACTTTCACTTTTACTCCAAATTGATTAAAAAATTTATTTTGATTTTGTAATTAATCTTTCACGATATAATTGACCTATTTCTGCACCAATTATAAAAAGGCAGGCAGAATAATATACCCAAAAGAGAACGGCAATTATTAAAATAAAAGCTCCATAAAATGGATTGGTTCTTAAAATGTTATTGCTGTAATAACCAAAAATAATTCTTGCAACTTCCCAAAGAAAAACAGTCCAAAATGCACTCATTGCAGCAACTTTTTTACCCAATTTTTCATAAGGAATTAAATAATAAAGTGCAAAGAACAACCCAAACATAATTAATAAAGAAGATACATAAACTATAGAATTCCAAATTGCATCAATATTTAAATTACGGACAACATCGGTATTACTAGTTAATTTATAAATAATATTTACTGCAGGTAAAATAAAAGTTGCAAATGAAACAAGAATTAAAAGTAAAACTACCATCATAATATCACGAATCAATCCATAAAGAAAACCTCTTTCAACTTTCACATCAAAAATTTGATTTAATATTGTTCTAACACTGCTAAATATCCAGGTAGATGTAAAAATTAATCCCACAATACCAATCCAGAAAGCTGTTGCTTTCAAACTAATAACTTGTGGTAATCTTGATATTATTATTCTTTCAACATAAGCTGCATAAGCCGGATAAGGAATTGCTTGTTCCAATAGATTTGAAATTTGTGTTTCAATTATTTCCTGATCAAAAATATTTGATAATAAAGAAAATATTAAAAGAATAAATGGTATTATTCCTAAAAAAAGAGAGAATGAAATTCCACCTGCAGCTAAAAACAAATTGTGTTTGTCCATTCTCCTGAATAACTCAATAATATAATGATCAACAAATTCAATTATTTTTTTTGCTGTATCAATTGAAACTATAGAATAAACTTGTTTAATAAAATTATTTTTTTTCATTCATTCTATTTGGAATTGAATTATAATATAAATCAATTAAATGATTTAATGAGAATTGATATTGTTCATTTATATTTAAAATTTTACCACCTGTTTTTCCTAATAGATAAAATGGAATATTAAATTTTGAAGTTATCTCTTCAAATTTTTCCTTGTTCTCTTCCTTAACAGAAACAATCACTCTCGATTGACTTTCTGAAAAGAATGAAAAATCTTCTCTTGTTTTAATCGGTATATGAACATTTGCACCGATAGGATTTTCATCATCAATAATGCAACACTCAGCTAAAGCACATAAAATTCCACCTTCAGAAATATCATGAGCTGATGAAATTAATTTTTGTTCAATCAAATTGAGAATTAAATGATGCAATTCTTTTTCTATGTGTAAATCTATTTTGGGACAGTTACCTTTGACTAAATTATGTATAACTTTTAAATATTCGCTTCCACCAATTTCTTCATGATCTTCGCCTAATACATAAATTAAATCATCTTCATTTTTAAAATTAGCTGTCATGATATTTTCTAAATTTTCTATTAATCCGACCATACCAATTGTAGGTGTTGGATAAACTGCAGCTTCAGGACTTTCATTATAAAAACTTACATTCCCACCGGTGACTGGTGTATTAAAAAATTTGCAAGCTTCTCCCATTCCTTCAATAGCTTTTTTGAATTGCCAATAATTTTCCGGTTTATATGGATTTCCAAAATTCAAACAATTTGTTATGGCTAATGGTATTGCACCACTACAAACAACATTTCTAGCTGATTCTGCAACTGCTATTTTTGTTCCTTCTTTTGGATTTAAGAAAACATATCTGCCATTACAATCTGTTTTAGCAGCAATTGCTTTGTTTGTTTCTTTAATGTAAATAACAGCAGCATCAGAACCTGGACCAACAATTGTATTTGTTCTTACCATTGAATCATATTGCTCGTAAACCCATCTTTTTGAAGCTATGTTTGGAGATGAAAATATTTTTTCAAATGTATCTGAAATGCAATCAGGTTCAGGCAAACTATTTTTATCAAAAGATAAGGTTTCTTTTAAATACTCAGGTTCTTTTGTTTCGCGAATGTAAACAGGAGCATTTCCACCAAGTACTAATTCAACAGGTGGTATTTCAGCTTTAAGTTCATTATGATGATATATAATTAATTTTTCTTCATCAATTACTTCTCCAATAATTTCACAATGCAAATCCCATTTATCAAAAATTTCTTTAACTTCATTTTCTTTAGCTTTTTTTACAACAACCAACATTCTTTCCTGACTTTCAGATAACATAATTTCATAAGCATTCATATCATGTTCACGCAAAGGAACTTTATCAAGATTAATTTTCATACCAGATTTTCCTTTGGCGCTCATTTCACTAGTTGAACATGAAATACCTGCAGCACCCATATCTTGAATACCAACAATCAGATCATTTTTTATAATTTCTAGTGTTGCTTCAAGTAATAATTTTTCTGTGAAAGGGTCACCAACTTGTACTGATGGTCGTTTAGCTTCTGATTTTTCTGAAATTTCTTCAGAAGCAAAAGTAGCTCCATGAATTCCATCTCTTCCTGTGGATGAACCAACAATAAAAACAGGATTTCCTTCACCTTTAGCAATTGCAGATGCAACTCGTTTTGTATCTACAAGTCCAATTGCCATTGCATTTACTAAAGGATTTGTTTTATAGCATTCATCAAAATATACTTCTCCTGCAACTGTTGGAACACCAAAGCAATTTCCGTAATCACCTATACCTTTGACTACTCCTTCAAATAAATATCTTGTTCTTGCATCATTTAAAGTCCCGAATCTTAATGAATTTAAAGCAGCAATTGGACGAGCACCCATTGTAAAAATATCTCTTAAAATTCCACCAACTCCAGTTGCTGCACCCTGATATGGTTCAACTGCCGAAGGATGATTGTGGCTTTCGATTTTAAATGCAATTGCTAAACCTTCTCCAATATCTACTAATCCGGCATTTTCTTCACCAGCACCAACTAACAATCTTCCACCGGTTCTTGGTAATGTTTTAAGTAATGCAATTGAATTTTTATAACTACAATGTTCACTCCACATAACAGAAAAAATTCCCAACTCGGTAAATGTGGGTATTCTTCCTAACCTTTCACAAATCCAACGATATTCTTCTTCTGTTAAACCATGTTCTAATGCAAGCTCTAAATTAACATCAGGTTCTTTCATTAATTTGACTCATTTTTAGTTATTCAAATATAAAAAATAGTTAGTGAAATTTAGTTTTGTTCTTTTATCAAATATTAATCAAATAAATTGCCAATCATAATAAACATTTCTATTTTTAAGTCGTCTTATCAAATAATAAAAAGAGCTTCAAATGGTTAATTCAACTCAAGACCATAAATATTGGTTAATAAGTTTTTTCATCGCAACAGTTGCTATTATAATTTTATACTCAAATAGTGTATATAATTTCCTCAAACCAAACATTACAAGAAATGAAGCTATTACTATTGCCCAAAAATTTTTGAACTCCCAAGACATTCATGTAAATAATTTTTATAAAGAAGCTTTTTTAGATAACTCGAATGTTGAAATCAGATATTTGATTAAAAAATTAGGTAATAAAAAATTTGAAGAGTTTATTAATAGAGATAAAACAAATTTAAGTTGGATTGTGATGTTTCATCAGGATTTACCTAGACAATTAGAACAAAAAACATTTTGGGTTGATGTAGATAAAGATGGGAATGTTTTTGGATTCAGAGCAGAAATACCAGATACACTGAAATTAAATTCAATTAGTAAAAATGAAGCAATAGAAAAAATTTCTTCTTATCTGAAAAATAGAATTGGTAATGAATTTAATAATTATTCATTAATTGAAATTAAAGAAGAGCAATTAAGAAACAGAACCGATTTTAATTTTAGATGGGAAAAAATTATAAATGAACCAACAGGTAAATATGTTATAACAGCAAAAATAGTTGGTGATAAAGTTTTAAGTTACTCTCATTATTTTGAAGTTCCGCAAAAAGATAGAAATTATTTTACTAATTCAGAAGCAATTTTAGGGACAACATCAGTTGTATTTTTAATATTACTTATTATTTATGCATTTTCAATTTTTTTGAAAAAATATCATCAGGGTGAAGTATGGATAAGTGTTGGTAAAACTATTTTTATTATTTATTTCATTTTGGCTTTAATAGAAAGTTTAAATTTATGGCCACATCTTGGTTTTGGTGCAAGGTTTGGCGATTTACAGTTTTCTTCTGTACGATTAATGTTATTTTTAATTAATGGTGTTATTATTCAATTGTTTTTAGGATTGTTAATTTTTGTTTCGTGGAGTGTTGGGGAATCTTACGCACGTTCATTATGGCCAGAAAAATTGAAAAGCATGGATGGTTTAATTAAAGGGCATTTTTTTTCAATACATACAGGCTCATCATTAATGAAAGGTCTGGTAATTGGAACTATTCTTTCATTAACTTATTTGATTGGTGGAATAATATTAAATGTACCTGAAAGCGAAATTTATATTAATCCGGCTTCTTATCTGGAAATATATGTTGGTTGGTTACCATCAATTATAATAGTTTTTGGTTCTTTTACAACTTCTATTCTTGCAAGTATTGTTTTAACTTTTTTTATAGTAACCATTACATATCAAAAATTTAAAAAGAAATGGATTTCAATTGTAGTTTCGGGTTTAGTTACAACAATTTGTGTTGTTATTTCTTCAACACCACCATCATTAAATAATATATGGGCAAATTTATTTTCTAATTTCTTATTTGGAAGTTTTCTTGCTTTCTTATTTTTTAAGTTTGATTTAGTAGTTGTAACAAGCACTTTATTTTTCTCAGAGCTAATTACAAAATTATTTGTAATACTTCCTTCTGAAAATAATTTCTTTTTAATCAATGGAATTATTTCAGCTACAATAATCTTAATTGGATTTTTAATTTATTTTATGAGCAGATATAAAAAAGATGATTTTGTTTTAGAGAATTTTGGTTTACCTTCACATGTGCAAAGAATTTCTGAAAGAGAAAGATTAAAAAAAGAACTTGAAATAGCTGCTAAAGTACAACTTAGCTTATTACCAAAAGAAGAACCTAAAATTAACGGATATGATATTTCAGCAATTTCAATTCCTGCAATTGAAGCTGGTGGCGATTATTTTGATTTCGTAAAACTATCCGGTAACAAAATAGGAATTGCAATCGGTGATGTTTCCGGTAAAGGTGTCGGTGCTGCAATTTATATGACTTTAACAAAAGGAATTTTGCAAGCTCATGCCGAAGAAGATATTTCTCCTAAAAATGTTTTAGCAAAAGTGAACAGATTGCTCTTTAAAACAATTGAAAAGAATACTTTTGTTAGTATGTTCTATGCAATTTTGGATTTTCAACAACACATTATTTCTTATGCACGAGCAGGTCATACTCCCGGAATATTAACAAACAAAAACACAGGTGGTACAAAACTTCTTTTAAGTAAAGGTATGGCTTTAGGTTTAGAAGAAGGTAATGTTTTTAATGCAACTTTAATTGAAGATAATTTTACAATAAACACTGGTGATGTTTTTGTACTTTATACGGATGGAATTACAGAAGCAATGAATGAAAAACATGAACAATTTGGCGAAGAAAGATTTTTAAAGCTTATTGAAAAAAACAGAAACTTATCTTCAAAAGAAATAATAAATATTGTTATTAAAGAAGTAAAAATTTTTGCAGATAATTTTCCACAGTATGATGATATTACTATTATAATTATTAAAAGATTATAATTTTTTATTAATAATTGTAACTAAATTCATCTCATCTTCGTCTTATGATTTAAATAAAAAAATCATTAGGTGAAAGATGAAAAAAATTTTAATGCTTCTTTTTTTATCTACTTTAATTTATGCCGGAAGTGGGAAAGCAAATCAAGAAAAAATTTTAACATTAAAAAAAATTGACAACAAAATTATTCTTGATGGAATAATTGATGAAGCATGGAATTTAGCAGATAAAGCTGAACTTGTTTTTCAACTCTCTCCTTTTTACGGAAAAATGCCATCAAAAGAAACTTATGCAAAAGTATTAACAACAGAAGATGCTCTTTATTGTTTAATAGTTTCTTATGAAGATAAAGATAAAATTCTAAATCAAACTGGTAAGCAGGATAACATGAATGGAGATATTGTTTCTGTAATGCTAGATACTTTTGGTGATAACAGAACAGCTTATAAATTTGCTGTTTCGGCTTCTGGTGTCCGCTCAGATTCAAGAATGCTTGATGATGCAAGAAACCGTGATTATAGCTGGGATGGAATTTGGTTTTCAGCAAGTAAAATTTATGATTGGGGATATGTTGTAGAAATTGAAATACCTTATAAATCAATTCAATACAATGAAAATATTTCTGAATGGGGTTTAGATTTTGACCGTTGGCGTTCAATTGATTCTGAAGATTTATATTGGTGTACTTATGATCAATCTGAAGGACAAAGAATTTCAAAATTTGGGAAATTGATATTCAATGATTTCAAGCCTTCAGTTAAAGGATTGAATTTAGAATTATATCCGGTTTCATTTGGTAAAGCAACATATATCGGAAATGGAAAATATAAAATTGACCCCAATGCTGGAATTGATATTTTCTATAACCCATCACCACAATTAACTTTACAGGCAACCGCTAATCCCGATTTTGCACAAATTGAAGCTGATCCATTTTCTTTTAACATCAGCAGATATGAACAATTTTTTAGTGAACGTCGTCCTTTTTTTATTCAGGGACGTGAAATTTTTATGCCTTCAGGAGCAGAAAATAATTCTGGATTTTATAGACCAATGGAATTATTCTATTCAAGAAGAATTGGTAAAATTTTGCCAGATGGAAAAGAAGTTCCGATTAGTTTTGGGGCAAAAGCTTTTGGTAGAATTGATGATTGGGAATATGGTGGATTTGTAGCAAAAACAGAAGAAACTGATTACATAAATTATAATGGAAAGAATTCAAAAGAACCTAATGCACTTTTTTTATCCGGAAGAGTTAAAAAGCAAATTTTAGAAAATTCATCACTCGGATTTTTATTTGTTGGTAAACAAACTACTAATAACACTTATGGAGTTTTGGATATTGATGGTGCTTTCAGAGGTTCAAATTGGCAACTCGCATATCAATTAGCTCGTTCAATAAAAAATAATCAGGGAGATTTTGCAGCTTCAGCTGGTTTTCGTCAATTTACTGATTCATGGGGTTATTTGTTAAGAACGAGATATGTCGGTGAAAAATTTGATATTTCTCAGGTTGGTTATGTACCCTGGCTTGGAACTTTTAATACTGTAATTATCACCGGACCAATTTGGTATCCAAAAGAAGGTTTATTTCAAAATATATTTTTGTATGGCGGACCAGTTATTAATTATGAAAAGATAGATAGATTTACAGATTATGCTTTTGTTCTCGGAATAAGTTTAAACACAAGATATAACTGGGGTTTTGAATTTAACTTTGACGGTGGCAAAGCTAAAGATAATGATATTGAATATGATTATTTTGAATCGAGTTTAAGTTCATGGTTTTATAATTCAAAATTCTCAGGAAATTTTCATGCTCAGTTTTCTAAAACGTATAACTTTGCAAGAAATTATTTAGCTAACTTTATCAGTGCTAGTGGTTCTATTAATTGGAATGCAACTTCAACTTTAAGAATCGGGACTTCATTAAATTCTTGGATTGAAGGTAATCCTGATGGTGAAATTGAAGATATTACTTACAATGCACGTCCCTATTTTTCTTTAACTCCAATTAACGATTTAAATATCACTGTGTATGTTGATAACATTTATATTCGTTCAACTAAAAAAATTGAAAGAATTTTTATCGGCGGATTATTTGCTTATCAGTTTTTACCAAAAAGTTGGATCTATTTTGCTATCAATGAAATTCATGATCGTTATAATGAATTTTCAAAGTTACAATTGAAAGACAGGGTTTCAGTTTTTAAGGTTAAATATTTGTATTACTTTTAATTATTCTTTGATTAATGAAAGCGATTGTTCTTTCAATTTGAGCAATCGCTTTTTTATTTTATATCAACTAAAAATAAAATGTTATGTCATTTAAATTAATTGATCATACAGCTGATATTGCAATGGTAGTTGATGGAAATTCTATTGAAGAATTATTTATTTCTGCTTGTAATGGTTGGAAATTTATTACAATTGAAAATTCAAATGATAGAATTGAATCATCAAAAAAATTTTTATTTAATGGAAATAGTTATGAAGAATTGCTAATAGAATTAATAAATGAATTAAACTTTCAGTTACTTGTTAAAAAATTTGTATTCACTACGGTTAATAAAATAACATTTTCAAAATTCAATTCTTCCATTCAGCTTGATATTGAAATTTTTGGACAAAGATTTAATTATGAAAAGCATTTAATAAAAGAAGAAATTAAAGCTGTAACATTTCACCAAATGAAAATTGTTAATGAAAAAGGATTATTTACAACAAAAATAGTTTTTGATATTTAGAGGTAGATATGAAAGAGGAAAAAATTAAAATCGAAAAAATAAATGATAACTTATGGGAAATTCCCAAATTTGGAGAAATGAAAGTTCCGGGTAGAATTTATGCTTCTGAAAAAATGCTTTCACAACTATTAAATGATGAATCAATAAAACAGGTTGTCAATGTTGCTCATCTTCCGGGAATTCAAAAATATTCTTTAGCAATGCCGGATATTCATTGGGGATATGGTTTTCCAATTGGTGGTGTTGCTGCAACAGATTTTTTTGAAGGAGTGATTTCTCCCGGTGGTGTTGGATACGATATAAATTGCGGTGTTAGAATAGCAACTACTTCATTAACAAAAAAATTGATTGTTAATAAAATTAAAAATTTGGTTGATAATTTGTTTAAAGATATTCCAACCGGAGTTGGTGCAAGTGGTGCTATTAAAAAACTTAATGAAAAAGAAATTAAAAATATTTTAGTTAATGGTGCTGAATGGGCAATTCAAAATGGATTTGGAAATGAGGACGATTTATTATTCACTGAAGAAAATGGAAAATTAAAAGATGCCGATCCTAAATCTGTCAGTTCCAAAGCAATTGAAAGAGGTTTAGATCAAGCTGGAACACTCGGCTCTGGTAATCATTTTTTAGAAATTGATTATGTTGAAAAAGTTTTTGATAAAAATATTGCAGATCAATTCGGCTTATTTGAAAATCAAATTGTAATTCAAATTCACACTGGCTCTCGTGGTTTAGGTTATCAAATTTGTGATGACTATTTAAAGTTACTTGTTCAATCAGAAAAAAAGTTTGGATTTAGACTTCCCGATAAACAATTAGCTTGCTCACCAATTCAATCCGATGAAGGACAAAATTATCTATCGGCAATGAAATGTGCCGCAAATTTTGCCTGGAATAACAGACAAATAATAATGCATCTTGCTAAAAAAAGTTTTCAGAAAACATTTAACATTTCTGAAGATGAACTTAATTTCAAATTGCTTTATGATGTTTCTCATAACATTGCAAAAATAGAAGAGCATGAAATTGATGGAGCTTTAAAAAAAGTATGTGTTCATCGAAAAGGTGCAACAAGAGCATTTCCTTCAAATAACAAAACTCTGCCGGATAAATATTTAAATGTTGGTCAACCAGTTTTAATACCCGGTGATATGGGAAGATATTCTTTTATTTCAGTTGGAACACAAAAAGCAATGGAAGAAACATTTGGAAGTTCATGTCATGGTGCCGGAAGAGTTCAAAGCAGAAATCAAGCATTAAAAAGTTCGAAAGGAAAAAACTTAATTGAAGAATTAAATAAATCGGGAATTACAATTCAGGCGAAAGGAATTAAAACAATTGCTGAAGAAATGCCATTCGCATATAAAGATGTTTCGGAAGTTGTTGAGGTTATGCATAATTCGGGAATCAGTAGAAAAGTTGCAATATTAAAACCAATTGGAGTGATTAAAGGATAAAAAAATTGGGGTCACCAAAAAAGTTAAATCTTTTTTTAGCAACCCCAAATAATTAAAAATTATTTAGCAAGGGAGTTTTAGATTTTTAATTGCAGCATCCCATTTTGTAACCTGATCAGCATTTAATAATGCTTTTATATCATCAAGAAGTTTTTTAGTTAAATCACACATTTGTTTTTTAATTCTAACAGAAGCTGGATTTTCATCAATTGCTTTCTTTGTTTTTTCATTCAATGCTTTAATTTTATCCATTGCTTGCTGACGGGTTATTTTACCATCTTTCAAATCCTGAGCAATTGCTTTTCTTTCAGCATTTGCAGCTTCGACAATTGATTTGTTAGCATCTTTAAATTGTTGAACTAAACCTTTCATTGCTTCATGATATGCTTTTGTTAAATCAGCAACTTTTGTTTTTTGTTCATCAGTTAAATTAAGCTTTCTTAAAATTAAACCTAAATGTTTATTCCAGTCATAACGAATCATCCATAAATCTTTTAATGTTGGACCCATTCCTGGTTTAAAATCATTTGTAACCATAAAAGAATATCCAAACAATTTTGAATTGAATGAAATGTCTGAATCTAAAGTAGCTTCTTCAATTCCATTTTTAGCATCGAAATAATCTAAAATTGCTAATTGAGGTGAATCAAAATTTAAATTTGTTGGAGATGTTACTTCTGATTCTTTTTTACATGCAGTAAAAAATAAAGGAAGAATTAATAATAGCATAAACCAATTTAGTTTTTTCATTACTACCTCCTGATTGTTTTTAACGTCTTATAGACATTTAATTAATTTCTTTGGTTTAAACTAACAAATTATTTTATTAATAAAAATATAATTGCATTTTTTAACTTTTTGTATTAAATATGAATAAAGTTTTTTTGGAAAGGAAATGAAACTAAATATTAATGGATTATCAGTTAATACTTTTGGAGATCCCGGAAATCAATCAATTATTTTTATTCATGGTTTTCCGTTTGATAACACAATGTGGGTTAATCAAATTAACGAATTAAAGTACAATTATTTTTGTGTAGCATACGATGTAAGAGGACTTGGTGATAGTTACGTCGGTGATGGTCAATATGTAATGGAATTTTTTGTTGAAGATTTATTTTTTATAATAAATGAATTACATCTTAATAAACCAATTTTATGTGGCTTATCAATGGGTGGTTATATTGCTTTAAGAGCAATTGAGAAAAATCAAAAAATGTTTGGTGGATTGATATTATGTGATACAAAATCTGAAGCAGATGACAATGAAGCAAAATTAAAACGGGCAGCTAATATTAATATGATTAACACAGAAGGAATGGAATCTTTTGCAAAAATGTTTGTAACAAATTGCTTTGCAGATGAATCTATAACTGAACTTGAAAATATCTTTAATCATACATTAAAAATTGCACAACATCAAAATCCAATTGGTGTAAAAGGTTGTATTCTTGCAATTGCTACCAGAACAGACACAACAAATTTTTTACAACAAATTAATATACCCACTTTAGTTTTAGGTGGTTCATTCGATAAATTAACACCACCAGTACAAATGAGAGCAATGGCAGAAAAAATTCCAAATAGTGAATATGCTGTAGTTCCAAGAGCTGGTCATTTAGCTCCACTTGAAAATCCTGATAATGTAAATGATTTATTGAAAGGATTTTTAAAGAGAAATTTTATTCATTAATTATTTTTTCTATACTCTTAAAATTTGGATCAACTTTAGGCTTTTTAGTAATCTGTTTTTTATTGTTTTTATTTTGTTGTTCTACTTTTGTAAGTGAAGTATCAATCACAACATAATTGCTTCTGCTATCTGAAATCACACTATCAACACTTTTAAAATAATTTGGGTCATTTTTGGGTGATTTTACTTTTTTATCAACAACTTCTTCAACCTTTTTAACAGTTTCTTTTGATGTTTCAATTACTTTTTGTTTGTATGGTAAAATTGAATCTATTGTTCCACTTACAATTAGTAAAAGGAAAAAAGTTAATAACAATGCAGTAAAAATTGGCAAAACAATTGTGTATAAAAATCTTATCAACTTATCTTTAAGAGAAAAATCTTTACCAATTTCCTTTTCAACATTTTTTAATTTTGATGATGAATAATAAATTGAAACAACAAGTAACCAACTTGTAATAACAAATAAAATCAAAAGCATAACAGCAATTTCTTTGGATGGAATTAAAAGAGCTACTACTATAGATAATACTATAAAAAACAGAAAGAATTGAATTCTTCTGTCAAGTTGGTTTTCAAGAAATGCTCTTTCCTGATAATTATCCCATGTATTTGTATTTCTTCTCAATAGAAACTCACTGAATGACTAATTAATTTTTTATTTTCATAAATAAATTTCGCCGAAAAATATTTTTCCTGAAATAGCCATGGAATAAAAATTTTATCACCATCCCAAAGATTTAAATCAAGTAATTTATTGTTTGGTATCCACTCTAGTTTTCCCTCTTCTGAATCAATCAGGTTACCAGAAAATTCTGACACAGTAAACATAAATACATACCAATCTTTTTCTCCATCGAACATCGGAAAAGTTATAATTCCATGTAGCTTCGGATTTTTTATATCAAGACCACTTTCTTCTTTTACTTCTCTTATTACACATTCCTCGGGAGTTTCACCTTGTTCAAATTTTCCACCCAAACCATTCCATTTACCTTCATGATAATCATTTTCTTTTTTGTTTCTATAAAGCATTAATGTTTTATCATCTTTCATTACATAACATAATGTAGCTAATTGCATTTTCTTCCTATGATTTTATTGAACCAGCTAATATTTGTGAAATTTCATCCAACTCTTCTAAAAACCATTTTACTTTTTCTGCTTTTGCTCTTTTACTATCGCGGACTAATGCTAGCCAAAGCTTTGCTTCATTTGCAAATTTTATTGCCTGAATTGTTGAGTTTGTTAAATCTTTTTTGGTTGCAGATGCAGTTGCTTCTATAAATTTACTTATAACACTTGTTCCAGTTTGAAATAATTGATCGTTAATTTTTTTTGAAACATCATCTTTTGGCAATGAATCAATTAGCTCAATTAATTTTAAGGTAAAGAAATAAATTCTTTGTTTGAATTCTCCAATTTCTTTTGGTGAATTAATATTCATTTTTATTCCTTACTTAATCCTAAATAAGAATTTTTTAATAAATAATTTTTGACATAATCTTTAACACCATTTTGAACATTCATTATTGGTTTATCGTAACCAGCATCTCTTATTTTTGTAATATCAGCTTGAGTAAAGTATTGATATTTTTCCTTTAATTCTTCTTGCATATCAATAAATTCAATATTAACAGGTTTATTCATTGCTTCAAATAAAGCTGTTACAAGTTCAATCCAGGTTTGAGCATTTCCAGTACCGATATTAAATATTCCATTTACTTTTTTGTTATCATAAAAAAACAATGTCATATCAACTGCATCTTTAACGTAAATGAAATCTCTTTTTTGTTCACCATCTTTGAAGTTGGAATTATAAGATTTAAATAATTTCACTTTACCAAAATCTCTTACTTGTTCAAAAGCTTTGTGCACAACGCTTCTCATATCTTCTTTATGATATTCATTTGGTCCGTAAACATTAAAATATTTTAATCCAACAACTTTATCTAAAAGTTTATTTCTTTTAATCCATAAATCGAAAAGATGCTTTGAATATCCATACATATTTAATGGTCTTAAACTTTCAAGATTATCTTCATCATCAACATAACCAAAAGTTCCATCACCATAAGTTGCAGCAGAGGAAGCATAAATAAATCTATTTCCATTTTCCAAACTGAATTTTGCAAGCTCTAATGAATAGTGAAAATTATTATCAATTAAAAAATCTGCATCTTTTTCAGTTGTTGAAGAACAAGCACCAAGATGAAAAATAATATCAACTTTGAAATTGACTTTTCGTTGCAATACCATTCCGATAAAATCATCTTTATGAATAAAATCTGAAAATGATAAACCATTTAAGTTTTTCCATTTTTCAGATTTACCTAACTCATCGACAATAATAATTTTATCGATGCCTCTTTTATTAAGTTTCCAAACTAATGCGCTTCCAATAAATCCAGCGCCACCTGTTACAATTATCATTATCTTCTCTAATATTTATTATATTTGAGCGAAAATTAAGTATAACTTATCTATCAATCAAAAAAACAAGAAAGATCTTATGGAATCAAAATTTGAACAACTAAAAAAATTACTAAATGAAAAAATTCTTGTTCTTGATGGTTCAATGGGTGTTTTTATTCAAAAGTTTAAATTGACTGAAGATC
This sequence comes from Melioribacteraceae bacterium, assembly GCA_026417375.1. Lineage (GTDB taxonomy): Bacteria > Bacteroidota > Ignavibacteria > Ignavibacteriales > Melioribacteraceae > Stygiobacter. Next base: position 22,169 of record JAOADJ010000004.1, read on the forward strand.
AATTTCGTGGTGAGAGATTTAAAAATCATCCGGTAGATCTTAAAGGTAATAATGACATTCTTGTTTTAACTCAACCAGATATTATTAAAAGCATTCATAGAAAATATTTAGAAGCTGGTTCAGATATAATTGAAACAAATACTTTTAATGGAACAGCTATTTCACAATCGGATTACAAAACTGAAAATTTAGTTTATGAAATAAATATTGAAGCAGCTAAAATTGCAAAAGAAGTTGCAAATGATTTTACAAATCTTGATCCATCAAAACCAAGATTTGTAGCGGGTTCAATTGGTCCGACAAACAAAACACTTTCAATTTCGCCTGATGTAAATGATCCGAGTTTTCGTGCAATAACTTTTGATGAATTAGCTTTAGCTTTCAAAGAACAAGCACGTGGTTTAATTGATGGTGGTGTTGATATTTTATTAATCGAAACAATGATTGATACATTAAATGCTAAAGCTGCAATCTATGGAATTATGGAACTTTGTGATGAAATTAATTCTGACATTCCAATAATGATTTCAGGTTCAATCATTGATATGAGTGGCAGAACACTTTCCGGTCAAAATACAGAAGCATTTTGGATTTCCATAGCTCACACAAAAAATCTATTAAGTGTAGGTTTAAATTGTTCACTTGGACCTAAACAAATTCGTCCATTTATCGAAGAACTTTCTCGTATTGCAAATGTTTTTGTTTCACTTTATCCAAATGCAGGTTTGCCAAATGAATTTGGTGGATATGATGAATCTCCGGAATCAATGTCTGTTGTATTGGAAGAATTTGCAAAAGAAGGATTCTTTAATATTATTGGTGGTTGCTGTGGAACTACTCCGGATCATATTAAAGCTTTTTCTGAAATAGCAAAAAAATATCCGCCAAGAAAAATACCTGAAATAAAACCGCTACTACGTTTAAGCGGATTAGAACCATTAATATTTTATCCTGAAACTAACTTTGTAAATATTGGAGAAAGAACAAATGTTGCAGGTTCTAAAAAATTTGCAAAATTAATTCGTGAAAAAAAATATGAAGAAGCTCTTTCTGTTGCTCGCGAACAAATTGAAAACGGAGCTCAAATTATAGATGTAAATATGGATGAAGGTCTGATCGATTCAGAAGAAGCAATGACTAAATTTCTAAAACTTGTTGCAAGCGAACCTGAAATTGCAAAAGTTCCTGTTATGATTGATTCTTCAAAATGGAGTGTTATTGAAGCTGGTTTAAAATGTTTACAAGGTAAAGGCATTGTTAATTCAATTTCTTTAAAGGAAGGAGAAGAAGTTTTTAGAGAACATGCAAAAAAAATTTTAAGATATGGAGCCGCAGTTATTGTAATGGCATTTGATGAAAATGGTCAGGCAGATACTTATGAAAGAAAAATTGAAATTTGTAAAAGAGCTTATGATATACTTGTCAATGAAGTTGGCTTTCCACCTCAGGATATAATTTTCGATCCAAATATTTTTGCTATTGCTACCGGTATTGAAGAACATAATACTTATGCAATTAATTACATTGAAGCAACACGTTGGATTAAGAAAAACTTGCCTCTTGCAAAAGTTAGCGGTGGAGTAAGCAATTTATCTTTTTCATTCAGAGGTAATGATAAAATTCGTGAAGCTATGCATTCAGCTTTTCTTTATCACGCAATTGAAGCTGGTATGGATATGGGAATTGTAAATGCCGGTCAATTAGAAGTTTATGAAAATATTCCAAAAGATTTATTAGAAAAAGTCGAAGATGTTATTTTTAACAGAAAGCCAAATGCAACTGAAACATTAATTGAATATGCAAATTCAATAATAAAATCGGATGATGATAAAAAATTTGTCGTTGAAGAATGGAGAAACTTAAATGTTCAAGAAAGATTAAAACATTCATTGGTTAAAGGAATAACTGATTACATCGAACAAGATCTTGAGGATGCCAGAAAAATTTATTCGAATCCACTTGATATTATTGAAGGTCCTTTAATGAATGGAATGAATTTAGTTGGCGATTTATTTGGTTCTGGAAAAATGTTTTTACCACAAGTGGTTAAAAGTGCAAGAGTAATGAAAAAAGCCGTTGCTTACTTAATTCCTTTTATCGAAGAACAAAATAGAATTACCGGAAATACTAAAAAGAATGGACTTGTTTTACTTGCAACTGTAAAAGGAGATGTTCACGACATTGGAAAAAATATTGTTGGTGTAGTTCTGGGTTGCAATAATTATGATATTATTGATTTAGGAGTTATGGTCCCAAGTGATAAAATAATTTCTACTGCGGTAGAAAAAAATGTTGATGTAATTGGTTTAAGTGGGTTAATTACTCCATCACTTGATGAAATGGTACATGTTGCAAAAGAAATGGAACGATTGAAATTAAACATACCACTTTTAATTGGTGGTGCTACTACTTCACGAATTCATACTGCCGTAAAAATTGCTCCTGAATATTCAAATGTTACAATTCATGTTATTGATGCTTCTAAAAGTGTTGGTGTAGTAAGCAATTTATTAAATGAAGAGCAAAAAGAAATTTACATTAATAAAATAAAAGATGAGTACAATAATCTTAAAATTGAACATGAAAAAAGACATAAACAAAAAGATTTTGTTTCTCTTAGCTATGCAAGAGAAAATAAATTCAAATTAGATTGGAAAAATTATCAGCCACCGAAACCAAATTTTTTAGGAGTTAAAACTTTTAATAGCTTTCCATTAAGTGAAATAAAAAAATACATTGATTGGACACCATTTTTTCTAACTTGGGAATTGAAAGGAAAATATCCTTCAATTTTTGAAAATAAAGATTATGGAAATGAGGCAAAAAAATTATTTGATGATGCAAACAATCTACTTGAAAAAGTTATAAATGAAAAATTACTTGAAGCAAATGCTGTTATTGGAATTTTTCCTGCTAATTCTTTTGAAGATGATATAGAAATTTACAATGAAAATAAAAATGGTTTAATTGGAATTTTACACACACTTCGCCAACAAACTTTAAAAGCAAAAGAAATTCCCTATTTAGCTTTATCAGATTTTATTGCCCCAAAAGAATTAAATATAAAAGACTATATTGGAATGTTTGCAGTTACTACAGGAATTGGAATTGAAAAACTAATTGAAGAATTTGAAAAAAATCATGATGATTATAATTCAATTATGATAAAAGCAATTGCAGATAGATTGGCTGAAGCCTTTGCTGAATTACTTCATGAAAAAATCAGAAAAGAAATTTGGGGCTACTCACCTTTTGAAAACTTTAGCAACGAAGAATTAATCGCTGAAAAATATCAGGGAATTCGTCCTGCACCTGGTTATCCAGCTCAACCAGATCACTCCGAAAAAATTACAATTTGGAAATTACTTGATGTTGAAAAAAATACATCAATTAAACTAACAGAAAGTTTAGCAATGTATCCGGCAGCATCAGTTTGTGGTATTTATTTTTCCCATCCTGAAGCAAAGTATTTTAATATCGGTAAAATCCAAAAAGATCAGGTTGAAGATTACAAAAGAAGAAAAGGCATTTCATTAAAAGAAGTTGAAAAATGGTTGAGACCTATTTTAAACTATGATGATGAAAATTAGGTCTATCATTTTAGTTTCAAACTTATTAAGTTGGAATAAAATTTTTCATCTACAAACAAAAGGGAAAATATGAAAAGTAAACTATTATGGTTTTGGTTTTTAGTAATATCATTTTCTGTAATTGCACAGGAAAAAATAGATTACCAAATGATGCAAAGAATTCGTCAGGAAGGATTACAAAATTCTAAAATTCCTGAATTGATGAGTTATCTTTGCGATGTATATGCTCCAAGATTAGCAGGTTCACCACAATATCGTGAAGCTGGTAAATGGGCTGTTGAAAAATTAAAAGAGTTTGGTTTGGTAAATTCTAAAATGGAATCTTTTAATCTTTCAGCAAGAGGCTGGGAAGTAAAAAAATTTTATGCTGCAATGACTTCACCTCAATACATGCCTTTAATTGCATATCCCAAAGCATGGACATCTGGTTTGGAAAATTCAATTTCGGGAAATGCTGTGCTGATGGATATTAAAAAAGAAGAGGATTTAAATCAATACAAAGGTAAACTGAAAGATGCCATAGTTTTAATCAAAGGTGAACAAGAAGTAACACTCTCTTTTGAAGCTGAAGCAACAAGATATACAGATGAAGATTTAAAAAAATTACAATTGGCACCAGATGGTTCTGGCAGAAGAAATTTTTCTCCCGAACAAATTGAACAAATGAGAACACAACGTGAATTGCAAAACAAAATATTAAATTTCATAAAACAAGAAGGTGGAAAAGTAATTTTAGAACCATCAAGAGGAAAACATGGAACTATATTTGTTCAAAGTGGGGGTTCTTATAGAAAAGGTTCTGAATTATCACTTCCTCAAATTGTTGTATCTGTTGAACAATATAATAGAATAGTAAGAATACTTCAGAAAAAAATTCCTGTTTCATTAGATATTGATCTACAAGCTAATTTTGTTGATAGTGATTCATTAGGTTATAATATAATTGCTGAAATTCCGGGTACAGATAAAAAATTAAAAGATGAAGTTGTTATACTTGGAGGACATTTTGATACCTGGCATGCAGCAACCGGAGGAACAGATAATTCAGCAGGTTGTGCTGTTGCTATGGAAGCTGTGAGAATATTAAAAACTTTAGGAGTTCAACCAAAAAGAACTATAAGAATTGCGCTTTGGGATGCAGAAGAAATTGGTTTAATAGGTTCACGTGAATATGTCAAAGCTCATTTTTTTGACCGTGATAAAAAAGAAAAGAAAACTGAATATGATAAACTTGCAGCTTATTTTAATTATGATAATGGTTCAGGAAAAATTCGTGGAATATATGCACAGGGAAATTTTGAAGTTATACCAATTTTTGAACAATGGCTAAAACCATTTAACGACTTGGGTGCTTCAACAGTAACACTTAGAAATACAAGTGGAACAGATCATCTTTCTTTTGATGCTGTTGGTCTTCCCGGTTTTCAATTTATTCAGGATGAATTAGAATACGAAGCAAGAACACATCATTCAAATATGGATAATTATGACCATACTGTAAAAAGCGATTTAATTCAATCGGCAACAATTATGGCAGCGTTTATTTATAATGCAGCTATGCGTGAAGAAAAACTTCCACGAAAATATTTTGATCCAAATGCAATTCCACAACGAAGACCAATGTTTTAATTAAAGGAATTATATTATGAAAAAATTACTTGTCATTCTTTTAATTTCTAATTTAGTTTTTGCACAAGGAGTTGAATGGATTAAATCAAATTATTCTAAAAAAGAATATCGTGTTCCAATGAGAGATGGTGTTACATTATTTACATCCGTTTATACACCAAAAGATACTACGAAAAATTATCCTATAATTTTAATGAGAACTCCTTACACAGTTTCTCCATATGGAGAAGATAAATTTCCTAACAATTTAGGACCGAATGAAGAACTTGCAAAAGCTGGTTATATATTTGTTATGCAAGATGTTCGTGGTAAGTTTATGAGTGAAGGCGAATTTGTAGATATGCGTCCTTATATTCCAGATAAAAAAAGTAATAAGGATGTTGATGAATCATCAGATACTTATGATACTATTGAATGGTTAATTAATAATTTAAAACATAATAATGGTAATGTTGGAATTTGGGGAATTTCATATCCGGGTTTTTATGCTGCAATGAGTTTAATTGATTCACATCCTGCATTAAAAGCTGTTTCACCACAAGCACCAATTGCAGATTGGTTTATTGGCGATGATATGCATCATGGTGGAGCACTAACTCTTTCAATGTCATTTAATTTCTTTAAAGGATTTGGACAAAAAAGAGATTCTTTAACAACTCGTGGAAAATCTATTCCTCCTTATCCATCACCAGATATGTATAATTTTTTTCTAAAAGTTGGAGCTATACGAAATTTCAATGATAAATTTTTGAAGAATCAAATAAAGTTTTGGAATGAAATGATTGAACATGGTACTTATGATGAATTTTGGAAAGCAAGAAACAATTTACCACATTTTAAAAATGTAAAACCTGCTGTTTTAATTGTTGGTGGTTGGTATGATTCAGAAGATTTATACGGACCTTTGAATATTTATAAATCAATAGAAGAAAAAAATTCAAGTAATAAAAGTCATTTAATAATGGGACCGTGGAGTCATGGTGGTTGGGCAAGAAGTGATGGAAGTTTTTTTGGTGATTTTAAATTAAACGAAAATACAAGTGAAACTTATAATAAAAATTTTATAACTCCCTTTTTTAATTATTATTTAAAAGGAGAAGGTGATTTAAATATACCAGAAGTAACAACTTTTAGAACTGGAATAAATAGCTGGGTCAATTATGATAAATGGCCGCCAGAAAATTTATTAAATCAAAATTTATTTATTAATGAAAACAATAAACTTAGCTGGGAAAAACCTTCTAACAAAAAAGAAAAATTTTATGAATATTTAAGTGACCCGAACAAACCTGTACCATATACTTCAAAATTTCATGATTCTCAACAAATGTATTTCAGAACATATATGAGTGAAGATCAACGTTTTGCTTCTACCCGACCTGATGTTTTAGTATTTGAAACAGAACCACTGAAAGAAAATGTTACTATTGCTGGTCCGATAAAAGCAGATTTGTTTGTTTCAACAACTGGAACTGATGCAGATTGGATTGTCAAAATTATTGATGTATTTCCGGATGATGAAAAAAATCCCGAACCAAATCCAAACAATGTTGAAATGGGCGGCTATCAAAGATTAATTCGTTATGAAATTTTAAGAGGAAAGTTTAGAAATAGTTTTGAAAATCCAATTCCCTTTACACCGAATAAAATTACTAATGTTAAAATTAATTTAAATGATGTTGACCATACTTTTTTGAAAGGACATAAAATTATGATTCAAATTCAGAGTAGCTTTTTCCCTTTCTTTGATAGAAATCCACAAAAATTTATAGATATATACAAAGCTAAAGATGAAGATTTTCAAAAAGCATTTCATAAAGTATATTTTTCAGAAAAATATCCATCCAATATTTCATTTGGAATTATTAAATAATAGGCTTTATATGAAAAAATATTTTTTCTTATTTATCGTTTTACTAACCGTGAATTTATTTGCACAATCAATATCTCTCGGTCCACAAATTGGAATGACAAAAAGTGAAGATTCTGATAATTCAAAGCTAACACCGAACTTTGCTGTACGTTTATCATTCCTAAGTTTTGGAATTGAAGGTTCTGTTGGATACAAAGAAGAAGAATTTGCAGATGGGGCTATAAAAACTAAAACTTATCCGATAAACTTAACTGGTTTTATTAATTTACTTCCAATTATAAATTTAGAAGCTGGTGTAGGTTGGCAAAATACAAAGATTGAGTATTTTAAATCATTAAGCACACTTTCATCTATTACTAAAACAAAACCGAGTTATCATGCTGGTTTTGGAACCGAATTCTCTTTGGGAAATGTTATTCTAACAGGTGATTTACGTTATGTTTTTCTAGACTTGGAGCTGAATAATATTTCAACTATTAGCAAAATAAAAAGCAATTACTATGTTTTACTGGTTGGATTAATGTTCAAATTATAAATTAAAAAAAGAGGAAATATGATTTACGATAACATTAAAAACATTTCAAAATATTTTCCACTAGATGCGAAAATACAAAAGGCACTTGAGTATTTATCATCAACAGACTTTACAAATTTAGATCCAGGAGAATATCCAATTGATGGAAAAAATATTTATGCAATTGTAAGTGAATATCAGACAAAACCTTTGACAAGCGGAAAATGGGAATCGCATAAAAAATACATTGACATTCAATTTATAGTAAGTGGAATTGAAAAAATGGGTTTTACTGAATCGAAAAAAACAATAATATTAAATGAATATGATGAAGATAAAGATGTTACTCTTCATAAAGGGGAAGGACAATTTATTATCGTTGAAGAAAAACATTTTGTAATATTTTTTACTACTGATATTCATATGCCTTCAATTGCTGTTAATATTCCGAAACCAGTTAAAAAAGTTGTTATAAAAGTAGCTGTAGAAGATATTGTTGAAAAAGTTAATTCTGATGATATGACTTAATTTTTGAATTTTCTTTACGATAATTAATTAAACAATAATTATTCTCCAATGATTAAATATAAAACAAATTACAAATTACTTTTCTACATAAGCATAATTCTTTTTGTAATATGTTTAATTATGTTCCAATATTTCTATCAGATTGAAAGACAAAATAAAATAGATGAAATACAAACACATCAGAAATTACATGCCAAACAAGCAATAAAAAACTTTGAAGAGTTAATTAATAAATGGGATGGATTGTTAAGCTACTTAATTAATGATAAAAATATCAAAGAAATGAATAAAGATGGCATCGAATTAATTAACAAAATCTATTCTATTTATAAAAAGGAATTAAAAGGAATAACAAGAACTAACAAAAATGGTGTAATAACATATACTGTTCCCTTCTATCCAAACACAATTGGAAGAAATATTTCACAACAAAAGCATATGATTAAATTATTGGAAAATCATAAGCCGGTTTGTAGTGATGTATTTAAATCTGTTCAAGGTTATGACGCAATTGTAGTTCATTATCCAATATTTAAAGGAACTAATTATGATGGTTCAATAGCTTTTCTTTTTAATTTTGAGAAGATTACAAATTCAATATTAAAGGATATAAAAATTGGAGAAAAGGGTAAAACCTGGTTAATAACAAGCGAAGGATATATTCTTTTTAGTAACGAAACATTTATGCAAAAGAAATCTATTTATGATGTTTTCTTTAATGATACCGATAGATTACTTTTAGCTAAAAAAATGTTAACTGGCGAAGAAGGAATTGCAACTCTTAGTTATAATCATTCAAATCAAAATTATTATACTTACTATGTACCTGTAAAAATTCTTAATTCATTTTGGTCATTAGGAATATCTTACTCAGAATCTGAAATTACTGCATCATTACTCAATTTCAGAAATAAACTTTTATTTCTTTTTGGAATGATTTTTATAGGTGGAATTTTAGCTGCTTATTTTGGTGTAAAAGGTTGGATAATTGTAAAGGAAGAATCCGCAAGAAAAAAGGCAGAAGTTGAAGCTAAACAAAGTGAAGAACGATATAAATATTTATTTGAAAGTATTAATATTAGTCTTTTCCAAACGAATTTAAATTTCGAATTAATTAAAGCTAATCAATATTTCATTAATTTATTTCAATATAATAAAGAAGAAATTTTCAAAATACCTTTCAATTTATTATTTGAAAATGTTGAAGATAAAAATCAAATAAAAGAAGAGTTGTTAAAAAATGAAAGTATTAAAAGTAAAGAAATTTTAATGGTAAAAAATAATGGAGATAAATTTTGGGCATCGTTAAATGCAACATTATTGAAAGATGAAAATGGAAATTATATTTCAATTTTAGGAAGCATTAGAGATATAACAGAAAGAAAAGATTATATCGAAGTATTAAAAAAACATATTGAAGAAAAAGATTTATTAATTAATGAAGTATTTCATAGAACCAAAAATAATTTGCAAGTAATTATTTCGATGTTAGAATTACATAACCTTTTAACCGAAGATAAATCAGCTCAAAATGTAATTTCAGACATGATTAAAAGATTACATGTAATGTCTTTGGCACATAAACAATTATTTCAAAGAGAAGATTTATCTAAAATTTCTTTCAAATCTTATATCGAAGAAATTTTTCTCTATTTATCAGAATTTTATAAAAACAAATCTAATTCAATTGAACTTAAACTTAACATTGAAGATTTCAATATTCTTTTTGATTTAGCACTTCCTTGTGGCTTAATGTTTAATGAATTAATTAATTTCTTTACTGTAAATAGTGAACCTAATTCCAGAATAAATTTAATTTTAGATGCATATAAAGAAGATGATGAAATATTTATAAATATTTTATCTGACTTTAGAGCTAAAGAAACCGATAAATCAATTAATGAAAATAAATTTGACTTGGGATTATTTTTTAGTTTAGTTGAAAATCAACTAAGAACAAACATTACTAAATCATTCGAAAATAATTTTTCAATTAAATTTTCATTTAAAGATAATCTTTATGACGAAAGAGTCTAATAAAAATAAAATTTTGATAGTAGAAGATGAATTTTTAACTGCTAAATTTTTTGAGATAAAGTTAAAAACAAAAAATTATGATGTCCTAAAAATTGTTGCTACTGGAAAAGATGCAATTGAATCTGCAATTACTTTAAAACCAGATTTTATATTAATGGATATTAGACTTGAAGGACACATGGATGGAATAGATGCAGCAAAAGAAATTTTAAATAAAATTGATACTAAAATAATTTTTATTTCTGGATATTCGGAAAATAACTTTAAAGAAAAATTAAATAATGTTAATTATCTATCTTTTTTTAGCAAACCACTCGATATAAACAATTTAATTGATGTGTTGAAAAAATGTTAGTCTCAAAAGCAAAATTTTAAGTTTACTTTTGAGACTTTTAAAAATTTATTTTACAATATCTAATAATTCAACTTCAAAAATTAGTACTGATGCTGGTGGAATAACAGGTTCTCTTCCCTCTTCACCATAAGCTAAATTATAAGGTATATAAAATTCAAATTTTGAACCAACAGGCATTAATTGTAAACCTTCAGTCCATCCTTTAATTACCTGATTCAATGGAAATTCAGCTGGTTGATTTCTTTTATATGAACTATCAAATTCTTTTCCATCAATTAAAGTACCTTTGTAGTGAACTTTAACTGTACTGGTTTCAGTTGGTTTTTCTCCATTTCCCATTTGAATAACTTTGTATTGTAACCCACTGGCTGTTACCTGAACACCATCTTTCTTTTTATTTTCATCAAGAAAAGCTTCTCCTTCTTTTTTATTTTTTTCAATTACTGGTGCTAGTTCTGCCATTCTTTTTTCTTGTTCTTTTTTCATTTGCTCAGAACGTGCTGCCATCATTCTATCATTGAATTTTGTCATCACACTTTGCATTTCTTCCTGAGTCAAAATTGATTTCCCTTCAAGATAATCTTTCATTCCTGCAATGATACCATCAAAATTTATTTTCATGTTTGGATCTTTCAAGTTCATTGCGATATTTTGCCCAATCGAATAACTAACTGAATCATCTTCTGTTTTAATTGTAAACATTGTCTTTTCCTTTTGTGTTTGATTAGTTTTTTTCGTTGTTTCTTTCTTTTGTGCATTTATTATACTAATACTTAATACTAATATTAATAATAATCTTAAATATTTCATTATTACTCCATTTACTTTTGAAATTTGGGTGGTCAAAATACATTTCAATGTTATGATAAGCAAATAACATTAAAACTATTTATTTTATAAATATTAAATGAACAATTTGGAGTATTAAACATGAAAAAGATTTTTATGTTCCTCATAATATTTGTATCAAACATTTTTTCACAAGTTTATAAAATTGATTCCCCTTTCACACACACTTATTCTATTGTTGCCATTGATCCAATAACCGGAGATATGGGAGTTGCAGTTCAATCTCATTGGTTTTCTGTTGGAACAATTGTTTCCTGGGGAGAAGCTGGAGTTGGCGTAATAGCAACTCAATCTTTTGTTAACCCATCTTTCGGTCCCCATGGTTTAGAATTATTGAAAAGCGGTATGAATGCACAAGATGTTTTAGATAAATTAATTTCTGAAGATGAAGGAAGAGACTTCAGACAATTAGCAATACTTGATTCAAAAGGAAATGTTGCTGCATATACCGGAAAAAATTGTATTCAATCTGCCGGACACATAGTTGGGAAAGGTTATTCTGTTCAGGCAAATTTAATGTTGAATGATAAAGTATGGCCTGAAATGTCTAAAGCTTTTGAAAATTCTAAAGGTACATTTGCTGAAAGAATTCTTGATGCACTTGATGCAGCTGAAAAAGTTGGTGGAGATATTCGGGGAAAGCAATCTGCCGCTTTATTAATTGTTAAAGCAAAATCAACTGGTAAAGTTTGGGAAGATAGATTAATTGATTTAAGAGTTGATGATAGTAATGAACCATTAAAAGAATTAAGAAGATTATATAAAGTTCATCAAGCATATCAACATATGAATAATGGAGATTTAGCTGTTGAAAAAAATGATATGAATAAAGCAATGGAAGAATATTCTTCTGCAATGAAAATGTTTCCGAATAATTTAGAAATGAAATATTGGACTGCCGTAGCACTGACAAATAAAGGAAATTTAAAAGATGCTTTACCAATGTTTAAGGAAATTTTTAAGAAAGATAAAAACTGGAAAATTTTAACTCCAAGATTAATTCCCAATGGATTATTAACCGTTGATGAAAATACACTGAAGGAAATATTGAAATAATTTTTATGTGGTCATTCTGATTTAATTTGGAATGACTTTTTAATTATTAAAAAGGAAAATCTTCTTTAAGATCAACTTTTTGTTCAATTTTTAATTCGTTATTAATTTCTGCTTTTTTATGAATTTCATTACCTTCAACATAAATTGCCTTGTAAGGAATTACAGGGCAAGCAAACTCACAAGCTCCGCATCCTATACAATATTTTTCTCTTACTTCCGGAATAACTAAAGTTCCTTCATAAGGAATCATATGAACTGCTTTAGTTGGGCAATGCTCTGAACATGCACCACATTCAGTTTTTTGTGTGTGCACAACACAATTTTCTTTTATGAATTTTGCAATTCCAAGTTGTGATAATTTTTTTTCTTCTAATTTTATAGGAAGAATTGCACCGGTTGGACAAACTTCACTACAAATATTACATTCAAAATTGCAAAAGCCGGCATTGTTATCTAATCGTGGTTGTAACATTCCAGTAAAACCATATTCCAAAAATGATGGTTGTAAAACTTGTGTTGGGCAAGAGCTTACACACAAATGACACGCTGTACATTTACTGTTAAAATATTCTAAACTAATTGAACCCGGTGGAGATATTGCATTCTTTCTGAAAATTGGAATTTTACTTGGCTTGGTAATTTTTATTTTCTTTTCTACTTGTGCGGCTAAATTAGTTAATGTCAATAAAAATATTGATGTTTTAACAAAGAAATTTCTTTTGTCATTATTAAAACTTTCATTTTTTATTTCTTCTTTTTTATTAAATGAAAAAGTAATTCCTTCGGTTGGACAACTTGTCAAACAATCGAAACAAACTACGCATCTGGTTTCATCAATTTTTTTATTAAGTGAATCAATACAATTAGCCTTACAATCTCTTGCACAAGCACCACAGCTCAAACAATCTTCTTCTTTAATTCTAATTTTATAAAATGAAATTTTGGATAAGTAACCTAACAATGTTCCTACGGGACATACAGTGTTGCAATAAAGTCTTCCTTTTTTCCATGCAAGAACTAAAACTAAAATTAAAAATGAAAGTGAAATTAAAAACGGTATAAAATTAAATGCTTTTATATCGTAAGGTGAAATCCAAAATATTCTGAATTGTTCTAAAATAAATGCAAGTAAATTATTTATGAAAACTAAAACTGGTTTGAAAAAATTACCAGAAATTCTACCATAAATACTATATGGATCAAATAGATTTACAATTAAAATAAAACCAAATGCAAATGTTATTATTGCTAAAAATAAAATTAATAATCGTAACCATTTAATTTCTTTTAAGAATAAATTTTTATTTCTTTTTTTCTTATTAATTTTTTTTGAAAAATAATTTACTAGATCTTGAAATGTTCCTAATGGACAAATTGTTGAGCAATAAATTCTTCCAAATAGAAATGTTAAAATAAATACAATTATAAATCCGAATGATGAAATTGAAATTATGGCTATAAATTTTAGTAACGATGGAACAAATTGTAAAAAAGTTATTTTATTTGAAATTAACGGAGTAACCAAATTAAAAATATCAACAAAAAGAAAAGTTGTAATTAATAAAAAGAAAAGAGAAACAACAATCCGTAATTTTCTTAAAAAAGAATTCATTACAATACAATTCTTTTGATATTCAATTTTGATAAATCCATTTTTCCGATTCCCATTGAATCAGCTATTTTAATGTAAGGAATTGATTCCGGTTCACTTCCAAAAAGTTTTGCAGCAGCAGCATCGGCAGCAACAATGTCTGTTGAAATAATTTGAGATTTCATTACAACTACATCATTTATTGAAACTCCACGCGGACCATTTTGCTTCATTACATAATAAGCATCAACAATATTTAAATGAGGTTTTTTTGTGAAAGTGCAATAATCAGCGATACACTGATGCAAATCATTACGATGCCAAAAACCACGGTCCCAAACTACACCCATCATATTTTTCATTGATATAGTTAATTTAGCAGAACCATGATGTTTTAACACAGGCATATTTATAAAAACATCCGATTCTAAAATTAATTCATGAACTTTTGTTTTAGTTAATACTTTTCCAAAATTAATAGTAATATCTTGATAATAACTTTCACTATTACCAGGAACTAATGTGCCACCAGCATCTTTAACTGCTTTTTCTATTCCACTGTTTGAATAAGCTCTCTTCCAATCATCACAAGTATGATCGAAAACATATACATCTTTTGCTCCTGCATCAAAACAATGTTTAATAACCTGAGAAACAAGTTTTGGATTTGTATTTGCAGCTCTTTCAGGTGAAGTATCCCAACCAATGTTTGGTTTAATTAAAACTTTCTGGTTTTTCTTAACAAAATTTTTAATACCACCAAGATGTTTTATTGCTTCATCAAACATTTTATCCGGCTCGCCACCTTTAATTGCAACTAAATCATAATTTGAATTTTGAGTTAAACTACTTTTTGCAAAATAATTTCCAAATACACCGGGAATTGTAATTGAAGCACCAGCCAAAAATCCATTCTTTAAAAAATCTCTTCTTTTCATTTTGACCTCAAATAATTTTGATGTCAACATAAAAATATGTTATCTTGAATTCAAGAAATTTTTGGAGATTTTTATGAATATCAACTCAATTGCTATTGAAAAGAAAAATTATAAAGATGTTTTATTTGATTTATTAGCTTTAACTTTTATTTTTTTCGTCCCAACTTTATCTCACTTAACAACTTTACCTTTATATTATTTTGAACCTATGAGAATTTTATTGTTAATAAGTTTAGTTCATACTTCTAAGAAAAATGTATTTGTTTTGACATTTTTATTGCCATTATTCTCATTTATAGTTTCTGCTCATCCATCTATTTACAAAGCTTTTCTCATTTCAAGTGAATTAACTTTAAATGTATTTCTCTTTTTATTTATTACAAAATACTTTTCAAATTACTATTTACCGATGGCAATTTCTATTTTAGTTAGTAAGCTTTATTATTATTTGATTAAATTTTTTATGCTTCAATCAGGATTAATAAGTGGCGAATTATTTACATCCCCATTTGTTTATCAATTTATTGTTACAATTTTAGTTACAGTTTATATTGGATTATTTTATAATAAAGAAATTAAAAAATAATTAACCGATTGTGTTACATATACTATCGGGTGTATCCCGATAGTATATGTATGTAGGAAAATCAACTTTAACAACTTTGAATTTTTGAATTGCTCTTTCAAAAAAATCTGAATCATCACTGTATTTCAAATTTTGAAATCCATTTAATTCAATAAATACCTTTCTTTTTCCGAAAAATGTTCCCCCAATTACACAATCAGAAAGATGAATTTCTTTTGTCAAATCATTTTTATCTTTAACAAACGGATGACCAATTATTTCAACACCACCATGAATTAAATCAACGTCATGATTATTAAGCATAAAATTTAATCTCTCTTCAATATAATTTGATTTATATTCATCATCGCTACCAATAAAACAAATATACTTTCCAACTGATAAAGTTAATCCTACATTTTGTGAAAGAGGTGGTTTTCTGTTTGAGTGTTTTGTATATCTAATATTTTCATATTTCATTAAATAAGAATTTACTAATTCAAAAGTATTATCTGTACTTCCATCATCAACAATAATTAATTCCCATTCTTTAAAAGTTTGATTTATTACAGAATCAATAGCACGTGATAAAAGATTAAATCTATTATATGTTGGAAGAATGACTGAAACTATTGGATTATAACTTTTGTAAACCTGCATTATAAAATTCCTAAATTATTCAAGAGTAAAAATAGTTTTTTTATTGTTTCATTTTTTAATAACTTAAACACCCAAGTTGATAAAATAATTTCTATTATGAGAATAAAAGAGCAAAAAACTTACTTAGAGACATTAAAAAAGTATGAAAGAAAGTTTGAATCAAAAGAATTAGACTTATATAAAATGCTTTTAAAACGTCACAAAGATGATGAAGAATTAGATAAATTATCAATGGAAAAACTTAAAAACTTATACACAAAATATCATCTCAATAGAGAAAAGAAAAATTACGATCATCTTTTCAAAAAAATTGATGAAGATCCTCAACAATAATTGTTAAAATTACGGTGAAATAATGAATCAAAAATTACTTAACAGAATAATAGCATTTTTTGTTTTTTTAATTTCTGCAGTTCAATTTTTTGTTACTGCACAACCTACACTTTCATTTTGGGATTGTGGTGAATTTGCAGCATCATCATATTCATTACAAGTACCACATCCACCTGGGACCCCCTTTTTCTTATTAGTTGGCAAATTATTTTCAATGATTCCATTTGCAGAAGATATAGGTTTTAGAATTAATACAGTTTCAATTTTATCAAGTGCATTTTCTGTATTGTTTCTTTATTTAATTATTGTCAAAGTAATTCAATTCTATCACAAAAAAGAATTATCAACAGTTGCTGAAGGATTAAAAATTTATTTACCTGCAGCAATCGGGGCTTTATCTTTATCATTTAGCGATACTTTTTGGTTTAATGGTGTTGAATCTGAAGTTTATGCCTTTTCTACATTTTTTATTGCATTAGTTGTTTGGCTTATGATTCTTTGGAATGAAAAAGCAGACGAACCTGAAAGTGAACGTTACTTAATTTTAATTTTCTATTTAATTGGTTTATCCACTGGTGTTCACTTAATGTCTGTTCTTGCAATTGTTTCAGTTGTAATGACTGTTTATTTCAGAAAGTATTTACAAAACGAAGAAACATTAAAGCAAACCGGAATTTTATTTTTAATACATGCAGGAATAATTTTAGTTGTTGCTGTTTTGATGTGGCTATCTCAAACAGATGCAGCTCCTCCTTCTCCTGAAGACTTTAAAGCTATTGATAGACGCTTTTTAATGATTTTTGCTTTGATTAGTATTGTTTACATGGGTGTTTTTTACAAAAAAATATTTGTTAAAGATTCTATCTATATTCCTTTAGCAGCTGGTGGTGTTACTTTAATTGCTGTTTACCCCGGATTAGTTAAGTACTTTACTAAAATTATTTCCATTATAGGAAGTAATAATACAACACTTGGATTAATTGCATTGTTTGTAATTATTGGTGCAATCATTTATTTAATTTATTGGACTTCAAAAGAAAATAAGTATACTTCTAATTTAATTCTTAAGTGTCTTCTCTTTGCTATTCTTGGTGTTACTACATATGCACAAATAATGATAAGAGCAAATCAAGAGCCACCAATCAATATGAATAGTCCAAAAACTTTTACTGAATTGGAATCATATTTAAACCGTGAACAATATGGAGAATTTCCGATTTGGAAAAGAAGATACTCAAGTGAACCACATCAAATGGGTGTATTTACAAATTACTCAAGTGATTTTGATTTTCTATGGAATTACCAAATGAATCATATGTTTAATCGTTATTTGTTTTGGAATTACATAGGTCGTGTTTCTAATGATCAAGATGCAGGTGTGGATTTCACTCAACTTTTAGGTATTCCATTCCTTCTTGGTTTATTTGGTTTATATCATCATTACAGACGCGATTGGAAAATGGCTTCTATATTTTTAGTAATGTTTATTTTCTTAGGATATTTAACTGCATTTTATCAAAATCAACAAGAGCCACAACCTCGTGAAAGAGATTATTTTTATGTCGGTGCTTTCTTTGTTTTTTCAATGTGGATTGGTCTTGGTGTACGAGGGTTAATAGAATTACTTGAAGA
This sequence comes from Melioribacteraceae bacterium, assembly GCA_026417375.1. Taxonomy (GTDB): domain Bacteria; phylum Bacteroidota; class Ignavibacteria; order Ignavibacteriales; family Melioribacteraceae; genus Stygiobacter. The sequence goes on from JAOADJ010000004.1 coordinate 40,319, forward strand.
AAATTTTGCGGGTCAGAATTTATTAAAACCAATCACCTGGGGAGTAATTGCAGTTAGCTTTTTTGCTGTTCCGGTTAATATGGCTAAACAGGAATGGTTCTGGCATGATAGATCAAAAAATTATGTTCCATGGGATTATGCTTATAATATGCTTCAGAGTGTTGCACCAAACGCTATACTTTTTACAAATGGTGATAATGACACCTTCCCTCTTTGGTATTTACAAGATGTTCAAGGTGTAAGACGCGATGTTCGTATTGCTAATCTTAGTTTGCTCAATACAAATTGGTATATCAAACAACTGAAAAACAATCAACCTTATGGAACTGCTAAAATAGATATGAGCTTTACAGATGAAGAGATAGATCAATTATCACCAGTAAGATGGGAACCTCAGGAAGTTTCAATTCCGGTTTCTGATGAAACAATTAAAGAATTTGGAATTACTGATTCATCGGTTATTAAGAATAAAAGATTAACTTGGGTAATGCAACCTGGTGCTCAATTTGGTGATTTACAAGCCGTTCGTGTACAGGATTTAGTTGTTCTTGATATTATTGGAAAATCTCAATGGAAACGTCCGGTTTATTTTGCTGTAACTGTTTCTGATGATTCAAAAATTAGTCTTGATGATTATTTAATTATGGAAGGAATGGCTTGGCGTGTTATTCCGAAGAAAAATAATAATAGAAATGTTGAATATGTTAATGAACCTGTTTTAAGAAAACAATTAATGGAAGAACCTGAAGGTTATAATAAATTGTATCAACCTGGTTTTAAATTCCGTGGTTTAAATGATTCAACAATCTTTTTTGATGAAAACCATATTCGTTTAGTTCAAAATTATAGAAATGCGTACATCAGACTTTCGTTGCATTATTTATATCAAGAAAAAAATAATAATAAAGTAACAGAAACTCTTGATATGATGGAGAAAAAAGTTCCTCGAAAAGTTATTCCAATGGATTATAGAATTAAACATGATGTTGCTAAATTGTATTTCAATGCTGGGGCTATGAAACAATATAATGCTTTTGCAAAAGAAGTAATTGAAGAAGCTAAGAAACGATTGAATTCAAATCCACGGGATTATAATAGTTGGTATAATCCATATGATATTTTACTAACTCATTATGATAATTTAAAGATGTATAATGAAGGTTTAGAAATTGCTCAAAAACTTAAACAGCTCGTTCCAAATGATGAAAATATTAATGAACTTGTTGAACATTTTAGAAACTTAGCAATAACCGGCAAAGATGAAGTAACTAAACAAAAAATTGAAATAAAGTAAGAAAAATTAAAGTGAAGATTTTAGTAATAGCATTATCAGGAATTGGCGATGCTCTGCTTTTTACCCCAGCTTTACAAAAGTTAAGGCAAGCATCGCCAAATTCTAAAATTGATCTTCTTGTGATGTTTAAAGGTGTTAAAGATATTTATGAAAAACTTCCTTATGTAAATCAAATTTTTTTTCATGATTTTATCAACGAAACTAAATTCAAATCACTTCTTTTTGTCTATTCATTAAGAAAAAAATATGATTATACAATCAATGTTTATCCATCAAACAGAAAAGAATATAACTTAATTAGCCGGATTATTGGAGCTAAACATCGATTTGCAATTAAATATTTACGCAAAGATTTTATTAATCTTGGTTTTTTAAATAATGTAAGAATATTAGAAAATGATTCTCTTCATAACGTTGAAGAAAATTTTTTAATGGTAGAAAAATTACTTCAGGAAAAATTTGATTCAATTCCTTCTTTACAAATTGAACTGGATTCAACTGATTTAATTTATGCCAAAGATTTTTTAACAGAGATGCAAATTCAAAAAGATGATTTAGTTGTTGGTTTTCATCCCGGTTGCAATACATTAAAAAATCATGATAAAAGAAGATGGGATACTAAAAAATTTGGTGAACTTGCAAAAAAAATAATTCATAATTATGATGCTAAAATTTTGTTATTTGGTGGACAAGAAGAAAATAAATTAAAAGATGAAATAAAAAGTATTGCTAATCATAAAAATGTGATAAGTGTAAATACATTTAGTTTATCAAACACTGCTGCTGTAATGAAACGATGTGATGTGTTTATCACAAACGATTCCAGCTTAATGCATGTTGCAGCTGCTTTAAAATTAAATATAATCTCGATAATTGGACCAACTAATTTGAATTATATTTATCCCTGGCAAACAAAATTTAAAGTTGCTTCATTAAACTTGAATTGCTCACCATGTTTTTATTACTCTCCTAAACCATTAACTTGTAACAGAAAGGATGTTAAATTTAAATGTATAAAAGAATTAAGTGTTGATTTAGTATTCGATAAATTTGAAGATGTTATTGAAGAAAATTTTACTTTAAAGAGTTAATTATATATTCGGCTAAATCATCAATTTCTAAAAAGCATTTTACCAAGCCAGTTCTTCTCTTTTCTTTTTTTATTTGAACTTCCATCAGATTAACAATATCGTTCCACATATTTCCATGTACAGCAATTGGTTTTTCATTTAGCATATTCTTATTAATAAATTCCCAAACTAATGCAAGCTCAACTAAAGTACCTGTACCGCCTTGAAGAACCACATAAGCATTTCCGATTTCTATTAAGTTTGATAATCTTTCAAATAACGAATTACATTTAATTTCTTTTGTTAAATATTTACTTGGAATAGAATTATAAATATTTAATGTAACACCTATTGCTTCACCACCATTTTGAGAACAACCTTTTGATACTGCATCCATTATACCTTGATAACCACCTGAACAAACATTTAAACCTGCTTTTGCAAATTTTTCACCTATTATAAATGCTGTTTTATATTCATCATCATTTTCCTTTGGAATAGAACTTCCAAAAACTGTAACAAATTTTTTATTCATTATTCACCGATTAATTGTACTGTTATTTTTCTTTTACGCGGACGATTATCAAAATCAATTAAGATTATTTGTTGCCACGTTCCGAGAATTAATTTTTTATCTTTAAATGGAACAGTAAATGAAGCACCCTGAAGTGAAGCTCGTAAATGTGAAAATCCATTTCCATCATGCCAGGTATTATCATGATGATAATTTTTATTAGATGGAATTAATTTTTCCATTAATTCAGGATAATCTTTTAACAATCCCGGTTCATATTCAATTGTTGTAATTCCAGCAGTTGCACCAGAAACAAATACTAACGCACTTCCTTCTGAAAAATTATTCTGAACAATTAACTTTTCAACATTTGAAGTAATATCAATTATATCATTAAATCCTTTTGTTGAAATTTCGAATGAGTGAGTTTCAATTTTCATTTATCTTTTAACATTTAACCATTGGTCAATTGTAATTTTTAAGAAATGAATATTAATAGGTTTTGAAATGTAATCATCCATTCCCGCCGCTAAACATCTTTCTCTATCTTTCATACTTGAGTGTGCTGTTACAGCAATTATTGGAATTTTACAAAAAGGTTCTTCTAATTGCCTGATTTTTTTTGTTGCTTCTAAACCATCCATTCCACTCATTTCAACATCCATTAAAACTAAATTGTATTTTCCGGTTTTTACTGAATCTATAGCTTCAAAACCAGTTGCTACAGCATCTATATCGTAACCAACTTCTTTTAAAATTTTTGACTCAAGATTTCGACTGATTGGGTTATCTTCAACAAGTAATAATTTTTTTCTGTCTGATCTTTCTTTTACTTCTTCTGAGAAATTATTTACTGAATCATTTATTTGGACTATTTCTGAATCGGCTTCTTTTTTAACTTGTTGAATTTCATTTACTAATGGCAATTTAACAGTGAAAATAAATTTACTTCCAATTCCTACTTTGCTTTCAACATTTATTTCACCATTCATCAGCTTAACAAACTCTTTGGCAATCATTAATCCAAGACCACTTCCTTCTTTTGCAGATTTTTTCCCTTTTATTTGAGAAAACGGTTCAAATAACATATTTAACTTATCTGAAGGAATTCCAGGTCCGGTATCATAAACTGTTGTTTGTAATTCAATAATGTTTTCATTACGGGATTTTAAAATTACTTCGATTCCAACTTTACCTTGCTCTGTAAACTTAATTGCGTTACCTAATAAATTAATTATTATTTGTCTGAATCTTGTTGGATCGCCATAAACACTTTGTGGAATTAAAGGATGAATATATTCTTCAATTTGTAATCCTTTAGATTTAGCTTGCTGATTCATTATTGTAATAACTTTTGCAATTTCATCACGAACATTAAATTCAACAATATCCAACTCCATTTTTCCGGCTTCAACTTTAGATAAATCTAAAATGTTATTAATAATTCCTAATAAAGATTCAGCTGCAACACGGGCATCTTTTGCAAATGATTTTAATTCATCAATGCTTTCAAATAAATCATTTTCAATTAAAGTAAGAAATCCCATTACAGAATTCATTGGAGTTCTTACTTCGTGACTCATATTTGCTAAAAATTTTGATTTAAATTGACTTTCCTGTTGAGCTTTTTTTGCAGCAGAATCTGCTTTCATTTTTTCCAATCTAAGTGCATCAAGTGCCTTTTGTTTTTCTATCTCGGCTAATACCTGTTGGCTAATATCTTGTAAACTACCTTCGTATAAAAGTGGATAATTTTCATCATCTTCATTTTTACGAACATTCATTCTTACAGTAATTTCTGTCCCATCTTTTTTCTTAAATGGAACTCTATAATTTCTTACTCTTCCCTGCTTTTCTAAAAGTTTGATTAGTAATTCCCAATCTGATTTTCTTTTAAATATATCATCAGGAACCGAAAATTTTTTAATATCATCTTCAAACTGAAACCCCAATAATTTTAACAAAGATGGATTTGCGGTAATTAATTTTCCATCAGGTGTAAATTGAAATATTCCTTCTGCACTATTTTCAACCAAGCTTCTATATTTTTTTTCAGAAACCGCAACCTGAAAATTTTTAATAATTGCATCTTTTCTTAATTCGTTATTTATGTAATTTGCAACAATTGCCATAACACTTATTATCAATACAAGAATTACAGATTCAATCAGGTTTGGCAAAAGAAATATTTGCTTGCTACTAACAAAAATTGAAATGGCAAAAACTATGTTATAATAAATAGCAACTATAATTTGATTTGAAAACTCCCAACTGAGAAACAGAGCAGCAATAAAAATAATCAGACTAATTATTTGCGAATTAAAAACAATAGTTTTTGGGAAAAAGTAGATCATTACACCAAAAGAAACTACAATTGAAAAAAGTAGTAAATGAATTAAAACCGCCGGGTGTTTTTTACCAAAATTAGTATATGATATTAAAAGTAAAATAATCGAAATTGATACAGATGCCACACGGGATAAAATTGTGATATAATTTAGGTTATGGAAAAGCCTATATTCAAAAAAGAGTGCAACTAAACTTGCAAACACAACAAACTTAGCTAATGATTGAAAAGGTTCAATTAACGCTTTTCTGCTTTCTTCTTTAAAGAATTCTAAACTTTTTAACTCGAGTGTGCTTTTTATATTATTTTCCTTCAATTTTAACAACAATTTTTATTATTCATTATCGAAATTTAATGTAAAAACTAAAACATCTTAAACAGAAAAAATTTCTTAACTTAAATAAATAAAATTGTAGTAAATTTCAATTAATCATTTTGAGTAATTATATGATTGATTTTCTATATCAGATTGATGTAAAACTTTTCTATTTTATAAATCATACTTTATCAAATCCTTTTTTTGATAAAATTTTCCCTTTTTTAACTGAATTAAAAAATTGGTACTTAGTTTATATTCTTTACTTTTTGTATTTATTAATTAGCGGCAAAAAAACAGGAAGAATAACAGCATTTTCGTTAATTCTTTTAATTGCTATTTCAGATCAATTAAGTAGCAACTTATTAAAAAATTTATTTGAAAGAATAAGACCTTGCAATGTTTTGGAAAATGTTAATCTACTGGTCACCTGTACAGAATCTTTTTCTTTTCCATCTTCACATGCTGTTAATAATTTTGCTGCGGCAGTATTACTTTCAAGGTTTTATCCAAAATTTAAAATATGGTTTTATTCAATTGCCATACTTTTAGCTTTTTCAAGACCATATGTTGGAGTTCATTATCCTTCCGATGTAATCGGTGGGGCTTTAATTGGTTTATTAATTGGTTTTATATTTACATTGTTAATTTCAAAGATTATTGATTTAACAGAAAAAAAAGAAAAATTTATTACCCGTAGATTTCAAAAAGTGGATTTATAATATGAAAACAAAATTAGATATTGCTAAAAACTGGTTGCCACGTTATACAGGAACTCAGATTGATGAATTTGGAGATTATTTACTCGTTACAAATTTTCAGAATTATGTAGAAAAATTTGCAGAGAAATTTAATTGCGAGATTAAAGGTGAAAACCGTCCGATGAAAACAGCAACTAATTCATCCGGATTATCAATTATTAATTTTGGAATGGGTTCTGCAAATGCTGCAACAGTTATGGATTTACTTATTGCACGTGAACCAAAAGGAGTTTTGTTTTTAGGTAAATGTGGTGGACTTAAAGATTCAACAGAAATTGGACATTTTATTTTACCAACCGCAGCAATTCGGGGTGATGGTACAAGTAATGATTATTTTCCTCCAGAAGTTCCTGCTTTGCCTTCATTCAAACTACATAAGTTTGTTTCAGATAAAATTATAAAAAGAGAATTAGAATATCGCACAGGTGTTGTTTACACAACAAACAGAAGAGTCTGGGAATGGGATGAAAATTTTAAATCTTATCTAAAAAAAATTGGTGCTATTGGAATTGATATGGAAACTGCAACAATTTTTGTTGTAGGTTATGCAAATCAAATTGCTCGTGGTGCTTTATTGTTAGTTTCCGATTTGCCAATGTTTCCTGAAGGAATTAAAACAGAAGAAAGTGATAAAATGGTTACTCAAAATTATGTTGATATTCATTTAGAAATTGGAATTGAAGCGATGACTGATATTGGTAGCAAAGGTGAGCAAATTAAACATTTTACTTTTTAATGGAACAATTTTTTTAATATTGGGTTTATACTCATAAATTCTGAGGAAATTATGAAATACTTAGTAAAATTTACGTTAATACTTTTAGTTACAATTAATTTATTTGCTCAAAACAATGAATCTGAAGTTAAAACACAACTAAATAAACTAATAGAATTAAGCAAAGCAAAAAATTATGAAAAAGCTTCTTTATTAATAGCATATAATGGTGATGATAAAGAAAGAATTAATAAAGATAACTTTGATCCATCTAAAAAAGATGAACTTGAAAAAGTTAAAAGAATTGCAAAAAAAATATCTGCTTTGATTGATTTATCATCTAAATATGAAATAACTAATTTTCTAATTGATAAATCAAATCCGGAAATAAATATTGTTGAAATAACTTTTACGAGTGGCACTCAAAATCTTGTAACACAATTTTCATTTATTAAAACTGAAAAAGGTTATTTATTAACAAACATGAATTAAAATTGAAATATTTTTTTCTTTATCTAAGTGTTGCATTCTTTTCATTCTCAAAATTTTTATTTCCTCAGGAATTGAATGACATAAAAAACCCAATAGCAAATTCACTTCAATTAATAATAATTATAACTGAAGATTGGGAAGCCAACAAAGGTTACCTTCAATATTTTGAAAGAAATAAATATGATGATAATTGGAATTCAAAAACTCAACCATTTGAAATAGCAATTGGAAAAAATGGTTTAGCATGGGGTTATGGTTTGCATGGAAATCAGTTGTCAAATTATAAAACAAAAAAAGAAGGCGATGGAAAATCGCCAGCAGGAGTTTTTAATTTAGGTTTTGTATTTGGATATAACAAACCAGAAGAAGTTAAAACTCTTAAAATGCCCTACTTTTATTCTCACTCAAAATGTTTTTGTATTGATGATGTAAACTCGGAATTTTACAATTTAGTTATTGATAGTACGTTAATCACTAATGCCGATTGGAAAAGCAGAGAAAAAATGAAACTAAAAAATGATTTATATAAATGGGGAATTACAATAGAAAATAATTCAACACCAAGAATTAAAGGAAATGGTTCTTGTATATTTTTTCATATTTGGGATGAAAAAGAAAAACCAACAGCTGGATGTACTGTTATGTCTGAATCTAAATTAGTTGAAATAATTTATTGGCTCGATAAAACAAAAAATCCTATTGTAGTTCAACTTCCCCAAAATGAATATGACAAATTAAAAACTGTCTGGAAACTTCCTTAAAAAATAAATTATATCTTTTCACTTCCTTTCTTAATTAATGTAACTCCAATTAAAATTACAATCGAAGCAAAAAGAATCCAAATATTTAACGGTTCATTTAAAATCAACCAACCAAGAAAAAGAGCTATTACAGGATTTACATAAGCATAAGTTGAAACTAAAGAGATTGGCAAATTGGCAATTGCATAAATATAAGAGCCATATCCTATTAATGAGCCAAATACAACCAAATATAAATATGCTAAAAAACTTTCTGTAGAAAAATGAAAAGAAGAACCTTCACCTAAAATTAATCCTAAAATTGTAATTACGAAACCGGCTATCATCATTTCAACTGCTGCACCCATTAATGGATGTACTGAAACTTTTTTATGTTTTGAATACACTGTTCCAATTGACCAGAGAAAAACAGCTAACATTAATCCTAAAACACCTTTAAAATAAGATGGATCAAAAATTTTATTTAGGTCACCACCAAAAATTAATAAAACACCAATTAATCCAAGTATTAAGCCAATTATAATAAGTGAATTTATTTTTTTCTTAACCGGATAAATTGATTCAATGCCAACAACCCAAAAAGGAACTGTAGTAATTAATAAAGCTGTCAAACCACTTGGAACCCACTGCTCTGCAAAAACCACAAATCCATTTCCTCCACCTAAAAGCAATAATCCGATTATTGTTAAATGTTTCAAATCATTTTTATTTGGAAATTTATGTTTTTTCAATGCGAGGAATGTAAACATTATTGGTCCGGCAGCTAACCACCTTAACCCGGTGAATAAAACAGGTGGTAATTCTTTAACTCCAATTCTTATTGCTAAATATGTTGTTCCCCAAATAATGTATATTGAAAAAAGAGAAAGCAGAGCTTTATAATTTTTTTGATGATTCATAATTAACTATTTTAGATTATATAAAACATTAATTTTAACTAAAATTTTGCTTCTAAAAATATGATAAAAGATTTAATAAAATGGTTAAAAAGTTTAACATGGATTGACGATACAATAATTTTTTTCTTTGTAATAGTTATTTCACTTATTTCTTATTTCTTAATTAAAGATATTGTTTTTAGAATAATTAAAAGATTAATAAAAAAAACAAAAACAATTATTGATGATATATTATTTTCAAAAACTTTTTTAAGAAGAATATCATATTTAGCTCCACTTTTTATTTTATCTCAGTTTACTTATTTAGTACCAAATTACGAGAAGACCTTTGATAAAATTTTATCCATTCTTTTTGTGTTTGTCTTTTTTATTTCAATCGGTGCTTTACTTTCATCCCTTTCAGATTTATATGAAAAAATAGAGAAACTAAAAGAACGCCCGATTAAAAGTTATATTCAAATTGGAAAGATTATTCTTTATTCATTAATGTCCATGATGATTCTTGGAATTATTGTTGGACAATCAATTTGGACAATAATTACTGGACTTGGTGCATTTACTGCAATTTTAATTTTAGTTTTTAAAGATACAATTCTAAATTTTATTGCAAGCATACAAATTTCAACTTATGATTTAGTTCGTGTTGGTGATTGGATTGAAGTTCCTAAATTTGGCGCAGATGGTGATGTAATTGATATTTCCTTAATGATTGTAAAAGTTCAGAACTTTGATAAAACTATTACAATAATACCAACATATAAATTGATTGAAGAAACTTTTAAAAATTGGCGTGGGATGACTCAAAGTGGTGTTCGCAGAATCAAACGTTCTGTTTTTATAGATCAAAGAACCATAAAATTTTCTTCGGATGAATTAATTAATAAATTTTTACATATTGAAAGAATTAAAGAATTTGTAGAACAAAAAAAGAAAAATGATTTAAATGAAATATTCAAAGGGATTACAAACGTTGCACTTTTTAGAGAATATGTAAAAGAATACCTTTCTAATAAAAACGAAATCAGTAAAGATTTTTCTTTTCAGGTGAGGCAACTTCCATCAACTCCGGAAGGATTACCAATAGAAATTTATGCCTATGCTACTAAAACAAATTTTATAGAATATGAAGACACTCAAGCTGAAATATTAAATCACGTTTTAGCAATCATAAATCAATTTGAATTAGAAATTTTTCAAAATCCATCTGGAAATGACTTTAAACATTTTTCAAAATGAATGAATTAAAAAATATACTTAATGATATTCCAGAAAAATTTGAAAATGAAATATTTGATAAAATTATTACTAGTGAGAATTTTACTTTAGAAAGAATTATATCAAATGGTCATAATTCACCTGAAAATTTTTGGTATGATCAGGAAAAAAATGAATTTGTATTAATACTAAAAGGTAATGCAATTATAAAATATGATGATGGTAAAATTTTTAAAATGACTAAAGGAGATTATTTAATAATTCCGGCTCACCAAAAACATCGGGTTGAAGAAACTTCTTCAGAAGAAAAAACTATTTGGCTTGCAATTCACTTCTAAACTTTCGAAAGTTGAAATTATTTTTTTTCTTATAGTTAATGATTGATAAAACAACAAAAATAATATTAGTAGTTCTTATACTCTGCAAAACCTTTTTCAACAAGAAGATCATTAATATTTACATATTTATTCTTTTCAACTTCTAAAAATATTTCACCTAAATAACGACCATATTTTTCATCTTTATCTTTGATTGTTTCAAGCAATATTTCTTTACCTAAAATTTTCTTTCTTAAAAAATCCCTTGACTTAATTCCTTTTGGTTTTTCTTTTCCTTTTACTTCCGGTGCATTAATTCTATTCAATCTTATTTTTTCATCTTTAATAAAAGTGTGTAATCCTAAATCAATTTCAACTGATATTGTATCTCCGTCATAAACATCAGTTACAATTGCTTTGTAATGATATAATGTTTTTTCCATTTTATACTCCAATATTTTATTAATTTTATGCTAAATAAATTCATTTACAATGAAAATTAAATCATTATTTTTTTTCATACAATTACTACTTTTAATTTTATCTAAAACTTCTTTTGCTCAAATTAAATTTGAAAGTATAAATTCTGGTTTATCAATAGGAACAATAAGTAGTAACTCACCATCTTTTTCAACTTTCGGAGGAAAAATTTCTTCAGATTTTAAATTATGGTTTACAGATATTGTTAATTTTAGAATAGGATTTGAACATGCTCGAAGTATAGAATATTTTTTATTTGAAAATAGAATTAATAAAACTTACCCGCTTATTAATTATTACTTTCTTTCATCATTTATTAAACAAAATATTTATAAAAAATCTTTTTTAGAAGAATCTGTTGGTATAATTATTCTAAATGATAAAACATTTAGCGATAGAAATTATTGGGAGTATGGAGCAACCTTTTCAATAACTTCTGGATTAGATTTCAGAAATTCTGATAAGACTGGATTTAGTTTAAGCTTAGGTCTTAATTATGGTTTAACAATTAATGCCACAAGTGTAAATTTTACATTAATTACCTTTCAAATTAATTATTTCTTTTGAATTACAACTTATACAAATCTCTCATCATTTCTTCAAATTGTTCAAAATATAAAGCCTGATCAGCATCGCTTAAAGCTTTTGGTGGTTCTGGATGAAATTCAACCATAATACCATGTGCACCAACAACTTTTGCTGCTTTAGCCAAAGGAACAACTTTATCTCTAATTCCAACTGCATGTGAAGGATCAACAATAATCGGCAAATGAGTTAATTCTTTCAAAACTGGAACAGCACTCAAATCAAGTGTGTTACGAGTTGCAGTTTCAAAAGTTCTTATACCACGTTCACATAAAATTACTTGTCTGTTTCCATGAGCTAAAATATACTCTGCAGAATTTAACCATTCTTCAATTGAAGCACTTAAACCACGTTTTAACATAACAGGTCTGTGAGATCTTCCCACTTCTTTCAACAATTCAAAATTCTGCATATTTCTTGCACCAATTTGTAGAATGTCTGCAGTTTTTGCTACTTCAGCAACTTGATCGATACTCATTACTTCGGTAATTACCGGCATTTGATAATATCTGCCTGCCTCAACTAAGAAATTAAGTCCCTCATAACCAAGCCCCTGAAAACTATATGGTGAGGTTCTAGGTTTAAAGCATCCTCCGCGTAAAATATGTGCTCCATTTTCTTTTGCTTCTAATGCACACTTCAAAATCATTTCTTCATTTTCTACCGAACATGGACCGGCAATAACAATAAAATTATTTCCACCAATTTCAACATCACGAACTTTAATTATCGTATCTTCAGATTTATAATCTCTGCTTGCTAATTTATAACTCTTAGGTTTAGATTTTTTAACAACTATTTCCGGAGTTGATTTTACTTCCTCAACTTCTTTTTCAATTTCTTCTTCAACTTCATTAAATATTTTATTGTATTCCAACTTTGTTCTTTCTAATTCTTGTGAAGGATAACTACCAAGAACTTTAATAAACCTTGTAAAATGTCCAAGCTCATCCATTACTTTTTTAATATTTTCATCTTCAATATTTCCTTCAAAATCAAGATAAAACATTTCTTCCCAGGGATTACCTAAAATTGGACGTGATTCCAGTTTTGTTAAATTGACTTTATATTTTCTGAAAACACTTAAAGCATCAACCAATGAACCAGGTGTATGTGATGTTGCCATTACAATAGAGGTTTTACTTTGAATTCTCGGATCAACTTTTTGTGGTTTCCGGGACGCAATTAAAAATCTTGTATAATTATCCGTTTGATTAGCTATATCAGACTTTAAAATTTTTAATCCATATAAATTTGCGGCTTCTTCACTTGCGATTGCAACAAAGTAAGGATTTTGTTCTTCACTTATTTTTTGAACAGACATTGCAGTGTCAGCAAAATATTCTATTGCTGCTTTTGGAATTGATTCTAAAAATTTACTACACTGAGATGCTGCCTGATGATGTGCATAAACTTTTTTAATTTTATTAAATGGTATATCTTCAACACCAATTAAACAATGTTTTACCTGAAATCTTTCTTCACCAATAATTGAAAGTGTAGTATGCAAAAGAACATCATATACTTCATTTATTCCTCCACTTGTTGTATTTTCAATTGGAAGAATTGCATAATCACTTTCCCCTTTTTCAACACTTTCAACAACTTCACTAAAAAGTTTTTTGAAAACAAAATTTAAATCGTACCCCGAATGAGCAAAAAATTTTTGTGCCGCTAAATAACTATATGAACCCTCAATACCTTGAAATGCAATTTTTATGGATTTTCCTTTTTCATGTCTGTTTAATTTAGATTGAACAAAGTTTTGTTGTAATCTTACAGAATCCTCAATTATTTCATAAAATATTTTTGTTACATAATGTGAATCAAGTCCTCTTTTCTTTGCAAGTTTAACCAATCTTTTTAATAAGTCAGCTTCTCTAATTTGATCTCTGATAGGACTTTTAGAAAATTCTTTTGCAATAATAACTTCTTTGCTTAATTCTCTTCTTTTCGAAAGTAAATCAATTAAAGTTTCATCTAATTTATTTATTTGTTTTCTAACTTCGGGTAATTTTTTTTTCTTCATAAAAATAATCTTCTTTTTGAGAGGCGAATGTAAAAAAAAATTAAAGTTAAATAAAACATAATTTATCTTGACAATAAGGTCTTATTATAATAGTTTTTAATTAGAAATTTTAAGCGTCAAAAAAACAAATAAATGGAGACGCATATGGCAAATCAAACAAGAAGAAATTTTATCAAGACTTCTGCTTTAATAACATCAGCAACAATTGGATTAACAAACAAATCAAAAGCCGCTCCAAAGTATATTTTATCCGAAGATCGAATGGGTGTTTTAGTTGATACGACTGTTTGCATTGGTTGTAGAAAATGTGAATGGGCATGTAAAGTTGAACATAATTTACCTACTTCCGCCATTGAAACATATGATGACAGATCTGTTTTTAATGAAAAAAGAAGACCAAATGACAAAGCATTAACTGTTGTTAATGAATATCCAAACGATTATTCGGATAAGTTTCCAATTAATGTAAAAGTTCAATGTATGCATTGTGATAAACCAGCTTGTTTATCTGCTTGCATAGTAGGTGCATTTTCAAAACATGAAAATGGTGCTGTTACATGGGATACTTCTAAATGTATTGGATGTCGTTACTGTATGGTTGCTTGCCCATTTCAGATTCCCGCATTTGAATTTGAAAAAGCTTTAAAACCAGATATTAAAAAGTGTGATTTTTGTTATGAACAAAGAACATCGAAAGGTAAACTTCCGGCCTGTGTTGAAATTTGTCCGGTTGAAGCAATTACATTTGGAAGACGAGAGGATTTAATTAAAACAGCTCGTCAAAAAATAAAGATATACCCTAATCGATACATTAACAGAATTTTTGGCGAATATGAAGTTGGTGGAACTTCATGGTTATACCTTGCAAGTAAAGAATTTGAAAAATTAGATTTTCCAAAACTTGGTAAAGATCCGGCTCCTGGTGTAAGCGAAGCAATTCAACATGGTATCTTCGCTTATTTTGTTCCACCCGTTGCTCTTTATGCTCTTTTGGGTGGAATAATGTGGATTAATAAAAACAAAAAATCCAAAGAAAAGGAACAGGAGAAATAAGATGGAAAATCTAAAACCAACAATACTTCAAAAGAAATTTTTCACTCCTGCTGTTATTGGTTTAACTGTATTAGCAATTAATGGAATTATTTTTTTAATGATAAGATTTTTATGGGGAATTGGTGCAGTAACTAATTTAAATAATCAATATCCCTGGGGAATTTGGATTGGAATAGATGTGGCAGCAGGTGTAGCATTGGCGGCGGGTGGTTTTACTACAGCTGCTCTTGGTCATATAATGCATAAAGATCAATATCATGCAATAATTCGTCCTGCTCTTTTAACGGCAATGCTTGGTTACACTTTTGTGGCTCTAAGTGTTATGATAGACTTAGGTAGATACTATTACATTTGGCATCCTTTGATAATGTGGAATGGTAGTTCAGTTCTTTTTGAAGTTGGTATGTGTGTAATGATTTATGTGACCGTTTTATATATCGAATTCTTACCAATAGTGACAGAAAGATTTATTGGAAGAGTTAATTTACCTTCTTTTCTTTCAAAGTTTAATAAACCATTAGATAAATTTTTAAGAACATTAGATCGTGGTCTTGAAAAAACAATGTTCATATTTATAATTGCTGGTGTTGTACTTTCCTGTCTACATCAATCTTCATTGGGTACACTAATGGTAATTGCAGGACCTAAAATGCATCCTCTTTGGCAAACTCCGGTACTTCCTCTTTTGTTTTTGCTTTCTGCTATCTCAGTTGGTTTTCCGATGGTTATTATGGAATCTTATTTAACTTCAAAAAGTTTTGGCCTTAAACCTGAAACTAATATTCTTTCTGATCTTTCCAACATTGTAGCTCCTTTATTAGGTATTTATTTAGCATTTAAAATTGGTGATATGGTAATTCGTCAAACATTTGTTTATTTGACCGAAGTTAATACCGAAAGTATAATGTTTACATTGGAAATTTTAATTGGTGTAATAATTCCGCTAAGAATGTTTTTATCAAATGAAATAAAAAAATCACCAACAGGAATGGCAATTGCTTCATTTTTAGTTGTATTAGGTGTTTTATTAAATAGAATTAATAATTTTCTTGTGGCTTATAATCCACCATATTCATCAAAAGCATATTTTCCCTCATTTGGAGAAATTAGTGTTACAATTGGATTTATAGCTTTAGAAATATTATTGTTTAGATTTTTTGTGTTGAATTTTCCTATTGTAAGTTTACCTGTTTATTCAACTCCTCAAGCTAAATTTACTATAAGAGGAGGTTCAAAATGAAAAAATTTGTTTTGTTCATTTTCGTTTTACCTTTATTGATTTATAGTCAAACAAAAATTAATGTAAATCATAAGTATCAGGAATTAAAGTGTAAAACATGTCATAGCTGTGATATTCCAACTAAAGAAAAGCCATGTTTAATTGAATGCCCGCGAGATAAAATGGTTTCTGTAACTCAAAAACCTGAAGATGGTCCCGAAATATTGACTATTAATAAAATAAAATTTGAAAATGATCTTTATAAGCCTGTTACTTTCACACATCGGTTACATGCTGAAATGTCTGATATGGCTGGTGGTTGTAAAATGTGTCATCATTATAATCCCCCGGGTAAAATTATTGGATGTATAGATTGTCATCAAATTGAAAGGAACAGAATTGATATTAGTAAACCGGATTTGAAAGGAGCTTATCATCAGCAATGTATGAATTGTCATCGTCAATGGAGTGGAAAAGTTGAGTGTGAAAGTTGTCATGAATTAAATTCTTCTCAAAAATCTGAGAATCAAAAAACTATTAATTCAAGTAAAAAGATGCATCCTAAAATTGAAGTGCCTGCAATTATTAAATATGAAACACCAAAAACAAAAGGAAATCTTGTGTTATTTCTACATAATGAACATATAAAAACATTTTCTTTAGATTGCCAAAATTGTCATTCAAATGAAAGTTGTAATAAATGTCATTATAAATTCAATCCAAAACCGGAAAAATTAAAAAGTACATTAGAAAAACATTTAAAGTGTTCCAATTGTCATAATACCAAATCGAATTGTAGTTTTTGTCATTCTAATAATCCACAAAGGGAATTTAATCATTTTGCAAGAACAGGATTTGATATTTCAAATTATCATGTAAAATTAACTTGTCAAAGATGTCATATTGAAAAAGGAAAATTCACAGGGTTAGTTTCTGATTGCTCTTCTTGTCATGGTGTCTGGTCAAAAAGTAATTTCAAACATACTGTTGTAGGTTTACAATTAGATGAAACACATAATGAATTTGATTGTACAGAATGTCATCAAGAAAAAAATTATAAAAGACCGGGTTGTAAAAACTGTCACGAAGATAAAACATACCCAAAAGAAAAACCGGGTAAATTGGTAAAGAAATAATGTTTAATACTATTAGCTCAAAATTAATTTTAATTGTTGGTTTTACTGCATTAATAATTATCGCAATTTATTCATATCTGAATATTAAGAACCAAACAGATGTTCTTTTATCTGAAGTAGAAAGACATGGTAATCAATTAAGTGATATGTTAAAAAATGCTACTGATAATTTAATGATGCGAAATGATCGTGTAAGATTACAAGAAATAGTTGAACGAGTTGGAAATGACCCGTTAATTCATAATATCAGAATATTAAATAAAGAAGGTGAGATAATATATTCATCTACTCATAAAGATATTGGAATGATGTTAGACAAAAAAGCGGAAAGTTGCTTTGCTTGTCATGCTGAAAATAAACCTTTGGAAAAACTTCCAATCAAAAATAGAACAAGAATTTTTTCGACAAAAGAACATTCATCAAGAATTCTTGGAATTATTAATCCAATTGATAACAAACCAAAATGTTACCAAGCAGATTGTCATGCACATTCAGAAAATTCAACAGTACTTGGAGTTTTAGATATTACTCTTTCACTACAAGAAGTTGATAAACAAATTCTTCATAATGAAATACAAGGATTAATTTTTTCATTAATTGCAATTATATCCATTGGATTGATAATAATTTTTACAATAAAAATTTATGTTGATAAACCTGTGAAAGAATTAGTTAAAGCCACTGAACAAATTGCTTCTGGAAATCTTTCATACAAAGTAAAAGATTTAGGAAATGATGAATTAGGAAAGTTGGCAAAAGCATTCAATGAAATGTCCCAAAAACTTGATGAAACTAACAAACAACTTTATCAATCATCTAAATTAGCGTCACTTGGTCAACTTGCTGCAGGTGTAGCACATGAAATAAATAATCCTTTAACCGGTGTTTTAACTTATAGCAGTTATTTACTAAAAAGAACAAAAGATAATCCACAACTTCAGGAAGATTTAAATGTTATTGTAAGAGAAACATTACGAAGCAGAGAAATAGTAAAAGGATTACTTGATTTTGCCCGGCAATCAACACCCAAAAAAATTCAAACCGATATAAATGAAATAATTGAAAGAGCAATTTCTGTTGTCTCAAATCAATTAAAAATTAATCATATTACTTTAGAAAAAAATCTTTTTAAAAATTTACCATTAATTATTGCAGATGCAAATCAACTTCAACAAGTAATCATAAATTTAATTGTTAATGCAATTGATGCAATTGAAAAAGGTGGAAAAATTAAAATATCTACTTCTGTTCTTAGTTTACCACCAAAAGGTATAATTCAAATTAAAAAAGCAGTTTGTAATAAGAATCATAATCTAATTGATTATCAACATAAAATTGCTGGATTGAATTCTATAAAACTGAAAATTAAAACGGCAACAAGTGAAGGTTTTGTATTTCTTGATCCTATTTACGGAAAAGATAGACATAACTTTGGAATTAATTTAAAACAAGGTGAAATATTAAATATTTCTTGTCCTACATGTGATAATTCATTAATTATTAAAAATGAAAAATGTCCTAAATGTGGTGGTCCAATTTACAAACTCAATATTCCAAATCAAGGATTTATAGAAGGATGCGCAACTTTCAAATCTGATTGGCAGAAATGGAATTATATCGATCAATTTGGAGAAATTAAATTTGTTGAAATAACCGTAGAAGATAATGGCTGTGGAATACCTCCTGAAAATTTAGATAAAATATTTGAACCATTTTTCACTACAAAAGGACAAAAAGGAACCGGCTTAGGTTTATCTGTAATTTGGGGAATAATTGATAATCATAATGGAACAATTAACGTTCAAAGTGAAATTGGCAAAGGAACTATATTTACTATCAGACTTCCTGAAAAAGGAGAAGTTATTTAATGAAAGGAAATTATGACATACTTGTAATTGATGACGAAAAAGTTGTTATTGATTCTGTTATAAAAATTGCTCAACTTGAAAATTACACAATTGATTTTTCATTCGAAGTTAATGAAGCATTAGAAAAATTGAAACAAAATGAATATCAGTTAATAATTTGCGATATAATGCTTCCAGAAATTGATGGATTTCAATTTATAAATTTATTACAAAAAATAAATGAAGATACACCAATTGTAATGACTACAGGATATACAACAATTGAAAACGCAGTGAAATCTCTTTATTTAGGTGCTATTGATTTTATACCAAAACCTTTTCTTTTAGATGAAATGTTGAGCTTATTAAAAAGAGGTTTGAAATATAAAAGTCTGCTTAATCAAAAAAGAAATAATTCAACTAATAATATTATTGTTTCTTGCCCATCAAAATATTTCAGACTTGGAATTTCTTGTTGGGCAAATATTGATAACGACGGTTCTGTGCTAATTGGCGCAACAAATTTTTTCATAAAATCAGTTGAACCAATTAATAAAATTGAACTACTTGAAAATGGTGAAATACTTACTCAAGCTTTAACTTGTGCAAAAATTATTTCTGGTGAATATGTTCATAATTTATATTCATCACTAAGTGGACGTATAATTGATGTAAATAAATTATTAATCCAAAAACCGGAAATCATTGAAAAAGATCCTTATTTCGAAGGTTGGCTTTACAGAATTATTCCACATGAATTAGATTACGAAAGACAAAAATTAATACCATGTGGTTCAGATAGATAAATCTAAAAAACAGGAGAATAAAAATGGGTTTCACATTATTAATTTTAGCATTTATTTTATTCATTGTAGCCGATATAATAATAAGATATTTTCTTAATAAAGTTAGAGAAACTAAATTAAGAAAAGAAAGAGAAGCAATTCTGACTGAAAGCATTAAAGTTGATTTTTCAACTGAAGCTAAATCATTAAAACGCACCGAAGTCCCAAATCCAAAAGCAAAAATTTTATGCGTTGATGATGAAGATGTAATTTTAGATAGCTTTAGAAAAATACTTGTACTGGATGGCTACTCAATTGATACAGTAAATAGCGGACCTGAAGCAATTAATTTAATTAAATCACATCATTATGATTTCGTATTCACAGATCTGAAAATGCCCGAAATGGATGGAGTAGAAGTTACAAAAACTGTTAAACACCTCCGCCCCGATATTGATGTAATTATAATAACAGGATATGCAACAGTTGAAACCGCAGTTGAATGTATGAAATATGGAGCAATGGATTATGTTCAAAAACCTTTCACTGAAGATGAACTATTAGACTTTACAAAAAAATCCTTAATTAAACGTCAAGATAGAATTCAAAAACAATTAAAACCAAGAGTACACATAACACATTTAAATGAAACAGAAAAAGTAAAATTTGGTGAATTTTCAATTCCGGGCGGTGTCTTTATTTCTGAAAGCCATACCTGGGCAGCAGTTTCTCAGGATGGCTCAGTAAAAATTGGAATTGATGATTTTGCTAAAAAATTAATTGGTGAAATTGATGATATTGAATTTCCTAATCTTGGAATGAATGCAACCAAAGGGCAACCTCTTTTTTCAATCAAACAAAAAAATCGTATTGTAAAATTCAACTCTCCTATTTCAGGTATAATTTCTAAGCTTAATTATGAATTAAAAGAAGATTTACATTCACTAAATTATTCAGTTTATGAAAAAAATTGGATTTGCATTATTGATGCCGATAAATTAGATACAGAACTTCAACAGCTAAAAATCGGAAAAAACGCTGTGGAATTTTACCAAAATGAAATTGATAAATTCTTAAAAGAAATGAAAGAGATTTTAAAAGATGATTCAAAATCTGATGAATTAGTTTGGGGTGAGCTACAAAATCTGGATGATAAAAATTGGTATTTTATAACTGGTGAGTTTTTTAATAAATAAAAGATTAAAAGTTCTTTATTATTAGTATAAATTAAACAAATAATTATTTGGAAATTCCAAAATAACTAAATATTTTTAGAAAGGATAAGTAAGTCCTTTATCTTATTTATCCTTTGTCTTAATTATATTAAAATAAATCCGATAATCAGGTATAAATTTAATTTTATAGGTTTTTATGAAAAAATTTTCTCTTTTATTCATTTTGTTAATACTGACAAATATTTCGTTTTCGCAAAGCAAAGAAGATCAAGTTTGTTTGGATTGTCATAGTGATAATACATTAACGAAGAAAAAACAGGGAAAAATAATTTCTCTATTTGTTGATGGGAAAAAATTTGCTCAATCAGTCCACAAAGATATAAGTTGTATTGGTTGTCATTCTGATGTAGATCCTGAAAATTTACCCCATCCAGAAAATTTAGCTAAGGTAAATTGTGGAAATTGCCACGACGATAAAACTAAATCAGTTGCAAGCGATGTTCATCATAGATTAAAAGTTAAAAATCCTCCAACTTGTATTTCCTGTCATGGTAATCATGAAGTTATTAAACCACCTGTTAATAATTCAGTCAAGGTTAAAGAATATTGCAATAAATGTCACACTGATAAAATTTTAGCAAACAACTATCACGGCAAATTAGTAGAAAAAAATAACTGTCTTGCTTGCCACAAAAAAGTAGATGTTAAATTAACTCTTCCTTCATCGGTTCATAAAAATTTAGAATGTGCAGATTGTCATAATTATATTTCAAATAATTTAGCAAATCATCCAAAGAATGTTAAGAATACTCAAAAAGCAGATTGTTATTTATGCCATAGTCAAATTGCAAAAGAACATAGAGAAAGTATTCATGGTATTTCTTTAAGTGAAGGAATTGATGAAGCAGCAATGTGTTGGGATTGTCATGGTTCTCATAATATTCAAAAAGTGAAATCAGAATTCAGCTTAGTATCTTCAAAAAATCTTGCTTCAACTTGTGGAAAATGTCATGACAATAAAAAGTTTCAAGATAAGTTTGACTTAGGAATTAAAAATCCAGCAGCAAGTTATTCTCAATCAATTCATGGAAAGTTATTAGTAAATGGGAATAAAGATGTTGCCACTTGTACAGTTTGCCACGGTGTTCATAATATAAAAAATAAAGTTCAAGAAGGTTCAACAATTTCTTCAAGTAATATTCCTAATCTTTGTGGACAATGTCATAAAAAAGAAACCGAAGATTATACACAATCAATACATTGGATAAGAGCTAAAAAAGGATTTAGAGAATCACCTGTTTGTTCAGATTGTCATAGTGAACATAATATTGATCCGATTAATTCACAGAACAGAAGAGAAGAAGCAAAGAAATTACAAGAACAAACTTGTATCGTTTGTCATCAAAATCCTATGATTGCGCGTCGTTTCGGACATACCGGTGATCAAGCTAAATTTTATCAAGATAGCTATCATGGTTTAGCTGTTATGCGTGGCGATAAAGATGCAGCTATGTGTATTGATTGTCACGGTGTTCACAAAATTTTACCAAAAAAATATTCTGAATCAACAGTTAGCAAAGAAAATGTAAAAGCTACTTGCCAAAAATGTCATCAAGATGCAACTCAGGTTTTTTCTGAAAGTTATTCTCATATTACACAAAATGAACAAGCGGCAAAAATTGAAAGTATAGTTGCCAATATTTATTTCTGGATGATCTTTTCAATTATTGGTGGTATGGTTTTACACAATTTATTAATATTCTTATATGAAATTAAAAAGAAGAAAAATAAACTTGTTAATGATATTACAATTCCAAGATTTACTAAAAATGAAGTAATACAACATTTCTTGCTTTTAACTTCATTTATAATTTTGGCAATTACAGGATTTGCACTTAAATATCCTACAAGCTGGTGGTCTCAAATGCTTATTGATCTTGGAATGACAGAAACCATTCGTCAGTATATTCATAGAGTTGCTGCTGTAATTATGATGTTAACCGGGGTTTATCATATTGGATATTTATTATTTACACCACGTGGAAGAGATGTTTTATTTAATTTAATTCCAAAGTGGAGTGATGTTATTGAAGCACGTGATAATATTTTATACTATTTAAGAATCAAAAAAGAAAAACCAAAATTTGATAAATATGACTATACTGAAAAAGCTGAATACTGGGCTTTGATTTGGGGAACAATTGTTATGGGTGTTACAGGATTATTCTTATGGTTTCCAACTTTAGTTGGCGACTGGGCTCCTGTTTGGTTAATTAAAGTAAGTGAGTTAATTCATTTTTATGAAGCAATTCTTGCTACATTAGCAATTGTTGTTTGGCATTGGTTTTTTGTAATTTTCCATCCACATGAATATCCTATGAGCTTAACCTGGATTGATGGTAAAATGAGTTTGAAAAATTATCGCCATCATCATGAGAAACATTTTAGAAAAGTAGTTTTAGAATGGAAAGAATATAAAGCTGGAAAACGTGAAATGAAAAAAGTAAGTAATTCAACAATGTTATTTACTTCAACTTTAGAAAAAAATGGATTAAATCCAGACTCAATTATAGATCATGAAATTGAAAATGATCCCGAATTAAAAAATTGGATTGAAGAAAAATTAAACTCAGAATCAAAATAAATTATAAAATTAATATTGTTCTTTGAATTCTATTTATTAAAATAAATCTTCAATAAATCCTAAGGAGGATATTATGCTCAAAAAAGTATTATTCACATTTTTATTCGTTGGTATCTTAGCTTTTGTTTTACCAACAAATTTATCAGCTCAACCATATGGTTATGAAGGAACACAAGTTTGCGGAATGTGCCATAAAACAGAAAAAGCAGGACAACAATTAAAAATTTGGCAAGAAAGTAAACATGCTCAAGCTTATAAAACTTTATTAACTCCTGAAGCAGATAAAATTGCTGCAGAAAAAGGATTTAAAACAAAAGCAGTAGAAACAAAAGAATGTTTGAAATGCCATGCAACTGGTTATGATGTTGATAAAAGTTTAATTGGTACAAAGTTCAAAGTGGAAGATGGCGTTCAATGTGAAAGTTGTCATGGTGCTGGTTCTGCATACAAAGCAATGGCTGTTATGAAAAGCCGTGAAGAATCAATTAAAAAAGGAATGACATTCCATGAAGATAAAACTAAATATTGTGTTGGATGTCATAACCCTGAAAGTCCAACTTATAAAGAATTCAAGTTTGAAGAAATGTGGAAAAAAATTGAACATAAAGTACCGAAAGGTTAATTCTTTAATGGGTTAAAAAATGAAAAAATTTATTTTAATATTATTGTTTCTACCATTAATAATTCAAGCACAGAATTTTAATGGCAGATTCACTTCATCCTTTTATACATTCCAACGTTTTGATAACCTTCAAAATTCTGATACTTACATAAGAAATACAGAAGCTTTCTATCTCAATTTTAATTATTCTAAAATCTCATTAAGAACTAGATTTAATTTTGAAACTAACATTGGGAACAAACTTGATAACGATCCGCGCGTTAGATTTTATAATTTATATTTAGAAGCAAGAGATATTTTAGATTTTGCAACAATTAAAATTGGAAGACAACCTCTCTTTACTCCAATTACTGGTGGATTGTTTGATGGTGTAAATTTGAGATTAAAATATTCTGACTATGCAATAACTGCATATTATGGAGGAAATTTACCGGCATATCAAAAGTTGGAATTCTTAAAGGATTTAAGTGAAAATTATGTGATGGGTGCCCGCTTTGATGCAAGCCCAATTGATCATCTTAATATTGCTTTTAGTTACATTGATAAAAATTTCAAACCGATGAATTATGAAGCACTTCGTTTAGATGAAGGTTTAGATCCAATTAAATTATTAATTATGCAAAACTCAAATCAATTTAAATTTGCCTCAGGTGAATTATCTTTTGAACTTCCAAATTGGTTTGAAATAAATGGTTTATTCGAATATGATTTGAATTATAAAGAGCCATCTAAAATTGAAGGAAATGGAAAATTCTGGCTTTTTGAAAATTTAGGAATCACTGGATATTATAACTGGCGTGAACCTAAAATTAGATACAATTCAATTTTTTCTGTTTTTAATTTTGGACACACCGAAGAATATGAAGCCGGTTTAGATTTTAAGATCAACAATAATTATTCATTCTTTGGAAAATTTGGAAATGTTAAATATGAAGATGAAAATTCTTCACGTTTGACTGTTGGAGCAATAACAAATTACGGTACTATCAGTTTTAGAAAAAGTTTTGGATATGCAGGCGAATTAGATAATATTTCATTTTATACTGCTAAAACTTTTGCAAATGGATTTATTACACCATCAATTGGAATTGCTTATACATCTTACAAACTTTCTAAAAATGATAATAAGAATAATATAATTTCTGCTTTAGCTGGTGTTAACATTTATCCTTGGAAAAAATGGTCTTTTGATCTTCAGGGACAATATTTTAACAATAAGATTTACAAAAATGATTTTAGAGTTTTATTAAAAGTAAATCACTGGTTTAATACTAATTTTTAGAATGTTATGAAAATAAAATACTTTTACACTGTAATAGGTTTATTGATAGTTGGATTATTAACAATAGCTGCAATCAACACAAATAATTTTGAAGATGAAAAAACTAATAAAGATGTTATAAAGTTTTCTCATAAACTTCATGCTGAAGCTTCAACTTGTGCTGATTGCCATACTAATGTTACATCATCAACATCCTTGAAAGATAAACTTCTACCTGAAAAATCTGTTTGTGCAACTTGTCATGATGTTAATGATGAAAAACAATGCAACACTTGTCATTATGAAGATAAATATGAACCATTTGTTAAAAAAACTTCAGAACTAATTTTTAATCATAAAATACATTTAGGTAATTCAAATGTAACTTGTGAAAGTTGTCATAAAGGATTAACACAAGTTGATTATAGTTTTGAAGCAAAAGGTTTCAATCCTTCAATGAATACATGTTATTCATGTCATAATGATAAGGCAGTTGCATCAAATGAATGCAAAACATGTCATATTTCAACTGTCAATTTATTACCTCAAGACCATAAGAGCGTCTCATTTATGAAGATGCATAAATTCAAATCGCAAGAAGCAAATGCTGAATGCCAAATGTGCCATGAAAATAATTTCTGTGAATCATGCCACGTTTCAACAACTATGATAACCGAAAAAAATTCTAACAAAGATTTTATTACTCCATTTTCACCTCATAGTTATGTAGATAACACAAAACAACAAAATATCACACGTGTACATGATTTAAATTATAGATATACACATGGAATTGATTTAAAAGGAAAAACAACAGAATGTCAAACATGTCATCAAACAGAAACATTCTGTGCAGAATGTCATAATACATCTGGCGGCGATTATGCATTAACTGGAATGGTACCACAATCTCACAAAATGCCAAATTTTGTTACTTTAGGAGTTGGAAGTGGTGGCGGACAACACGCATTATTAGCTAAAAGAGATATTGAAAGATGTGCTTCATGCCACGATGTTCAAGGCGCTGATGCTACTTGTATTCTTTGCCATGTTGATAATGATGGTATAAAAGGCACTAATCCTAAAACTCATAAACGCAATTTTATGAGCACATCGGAACTTGGAGATTGGCATAATGATCGCGGTTCGGTTTGCTATACTTGTCATACAGATGCAAATGCAAGACCTGATGGAATTAAAGGTGTAGGTTTTTGTAGTTATTGTCATAAATAATTAACTCAACTTCTGGATAGAATATGAGAGCAAAAAATATTTACATAATAGTTTTATTAGTCGGTATAATTTCAATTGCATGTAGTGAATTAAAAGAAGATGTAACTTTACCGACAAAAATTGGCGTGCATGGACCAAATGCATTGGTTGTTCAATCCCCTACTTTTCATGGTAAAATATTAGATGAAAATAAACTTGATGGTTGCCGCCAATGTCATGCTTCAAATTTAGCTGGTGGAACTGCTCAGGTTAGTTGTTTAAATTGCCATCCATCATTATCAATTCACAATAAATATATTAACGATTTTACTTCACAAAATTTTCATGGAAAATATATTGCATCAAAAAATTGGAATATGAATGAATGTCAGAAATGTCACGGTGAATATTACGCTGGAGGATCTTCAAGTCCTACTTGCTACACATGTCATAAAGACTCTGGCGGTCCTGAAGCATGTAATACTTGTCATGGTGACTTTACTAAAACAAGTTTAATTGCTCCACCACGGGCATTAAATAATGCAGTTTCAACTTCAGACCCCGGAGTAGGTGCACATACATTTCATTTAACACAAATTAAAATTGCACCTGAAAATGTTAAATGTGAAGAATGTCATATAATTCCCAAAACATTTAGAACTGCTGGGCATATTGATTCTACACCAAAAGCCGAAGTAATCTTTAAAGGTCAACCAGCAAATTCTTCTTACAATTTTACAACTTATAAATGTTCAAATACTTATTGCCATGGAAATTTTGAATTCCTAAAGTCAAAAGCTAAATATCCTTTTGTTTACACTCTTGATAAAATAACTGGAAATAATTTTGCGCCACAATGGAATAAAGTTGATGGTACACAAGCAGCTTGTGGAACTTGTCATGGATTACCACCAACTGGTCATCAAGCATCTACTTTAAATGCTTGTTCAACTTGTCATCCAACTGTTGTTGATACAAAAGGTAATATTATTGATGCTAAAAAACATATGAATGGTAAAATAAATGTGTTTAATGAAGAATATTAATATCTTCTAAAAAGGTAAAATTAAGCCGCTTTATTAAAGCGGCTTTTTTATTATATTTACTGAAACAATTTGAAACAATGAAACAAAATGTCCATGTTAGATGATAAATTAAAAGACCGAATTCTTGATTCAATTGCTGAAGGAGTTTTTACTGTAGATAAAGATTTTAGAATTAATTTTTTTAATAAAGCAGCCGAAAAAATTACAGGTCAAAAAAGAGAAGAAGTTCTTGGTAAATTTTGTAAGAATATCTTCAAATCCCCCGTTTGTTTATCCGATTGCCCCATTGCATTAGTCCTAAAAACAAAAAAAAGCATTTTTGATTATGAGTCAAAAATAACAGATGCAAATGGAAAACTAATACCAATTAAACTTAATTCAGCTATTCTTTTTGATGAAAATAATTTTGCTACAGGTGGTATTGTAACATTCAGAGATTTATCACAAATTCAAAATTTTGATGATGATATTAATTTAGAACAAAATTTTTTTGGTATAATCGGGCATAGCAAAGAAATGAAAGAAATATTCAATTTAATAACCGAAATTGCAACAAGTGATGCCCCGGTATTTATTCGTGGTGAATCTGGTACAGGTAAAGAGTTAATAGCAAATGCAATTCAAAAGCTATCTAATAGAAAAGATAAACCGTTTATAAAAATTAATTGTTCAGTTTTTCCTTCTAATTTATTAGCAAGCGAATTATTTGGGCATATAAAAGGAGCTTTTACAGATGCTGTAAAAGATAGACCCGGAAGATTTGAACTTGCAGATAAAGGAACAATTTTTTTAGATGAAGTGGCGGAAATGCCTCTTCAGATGCAAATTCAATTATTAAGAGTTTTACAGGAAGGCACTTTTGAAAGAATTGGAGAATCTCTCACAAGAACAACTGATGTAAGAATAATCGCCGCAACTAATATCGATATAAATTTAGCATTAAAAACAGGAAAATTCAGAGAAGATCTTTTTTATAGATTAAATGTAATTCCAATTGAAATTCCACCACTAAGAGAAAGAAAAGAAGATATACCACTTCTTGTAAAACATTTTATTAAAAAATATTCAAGGGTTTATAAAAAAGAAATAAATGATATTGAACCAGATGCTTTAGGTACTTTAATTGAGTATGATTGGAAAGGAAATGTTCGAGAATTAGAAAACGTAATTGAATATGCACTTGTCAGAACAAATTCGGGAGAAACAATTCAATTAAATAAATTACCAAATAATATTGTCCTTAATGATTTCAACTCAACTAACCCACCTTTTTCAAATTCCAAAGAAAGAACCGAAATGTTAATGCTTTTGGAAAAATATCAGTGGAACAGAACAAAAGTAGCCGAAGTTCTTGGAATTGGAAGAACAACTCTTTGGAGAAAATTAAAAAAATTAAACATTATCGTTGAATAATGTTTCATGCGTTTCAATTCATTGAAACGTTTCTGTTAAATTTTCACAATAAATTATAATGTGTTTCATTCAAGTTTAATAAATGAAACGATTTGTTTTATCATTAGGACTAAAACCTCTTTTTTTAATGAATTTTTTAATGGCACTTTAATTGCTGATTAGGGAAAAAAGATGGTGTTGTCTGATGAAAAAAACAATTTATTACTTATTTTCTTTTATAGCTATTTTGTTAGTGGTTGCTTGTTCTAAAAAAGCTGAAGAAGAACCTGTAACACCAATTGAAGAAGTTAAAAAATCAGTAGCTTCTTGCGAAGGATGTCATACCAATTATGAAATGCTAAAGAAAGTTTACACGCCTGATCCTCCTGCTGAAGGTGGAGCTGGTTGTGGTGGTGAAACACCTCATTACGAACCTTATGACAGAGTATATTTATCTGGTGTAGGTTACCAAGAATTCAAAAAGGAAGTTCACGGAAAAATGCCCTGTACTGCTTGTCATAATGGTATTGATGGTACTGCTGATAAAGCAAAAGCTCATTCTAACAATTTTATCAAAACCCCTTCAAAATATGCCGATAAAAAATGTTCAAGTTGTCATACCGATGTTTATTTAAAAGCTAAAAACAGCTTACATGAACAAGGTTGGGGACAAAAATCTATGGTTTGTTTAAGAATGGGTTTAGAAAACATTCCTACTGGTTTTGATAAACTTTCTGATAAAATGAAAGATGGTTATGAAAAAAATTGTGCAAAATGTCACGCTGGTTGCGGCGATTGCCATGTTAATAGACCAAAAGCTGGTGGTGGTGGATTATATAAAGGACATCAATTTGTTAAACCAGATTTAAGAGATCACTGCGTTACATGTCATACAAGTCGTGGTGGACATGCATTTTTTGGTCAGGCTGTTGGTACTGTTCCCGATATTCATTTAACAAAACGTGGCTTTACTTGTATGAGCTGTCATAAAACTGATGAAGTTCATGGTGACGGAAAAATTTATGATCAAAGATATAAAATGCCTCAAATGCCGGAATGTACAGATTGTCATAAAGGAATGGAAAACAAAAATTCATATCATTCAGCTCATATAAATACATTTTCTTGCAATACATGTCATTCGCAAGATTATAATAATTGTGGTAGTTGTCATATCGGTGGAGAAGGTGCAAGAATTGCCTCTTATCAGGGATTTAAAATTGGCATGAATCCAATTCCCGATATTAAACCATTTAAGTATGCAGTATTAAGAAGATCATTAATGGCACCTGATAGCTGGCAAAATTATGGTGTTACAAATCTTTCAAACTTTGCTGTAAGACCAACTTACAAATATGCGACACCTCATAATATTCAAAAGTGGACAAGCAGAACCCAAGTTGCATCTGGTAAACCATGTTATGATGCTTGTCATATTATAAAAAACACCGATGGTTCTTACAGAAATAAAAATTTATACTTATTTAAAAATGAATTACAAGCTTGGGAAGTTACTGCAACATCACCAATTACAGTTGATGGGAAATTACCAAGTAAATGGGACGTTAAATAACAAACAAAAAAACAAGGAGTAAAAAAATGAACATTCGTAAGTTATTTTATCTTTTATTAATTCTTCCAATTTTATTTGTTGGTTGTAAAAAAGAAGATGTTACTGAACCAACACCACAAATCAATGAAGCAGAAGAATTAATCAAATATTTAGAAGCTAATGGCGATTATTTAAATACAGCTGCACCAGCTGTTACTGATGCTGCAACTCTTTATGCAGATATTCAATCTAAACCAGATAAAATTCATGTAATCGATATTCGTACTCAAGCTGATTATGAAACAAAAGGTCATATCAGTGGAGCTATTAGAGTTGATCAAAAAAATATTGTTACTTACATGAAAGGTTTAACAAACTGGTCTTCTTATGAAAAAATTGTTATTGCATGTTATAGTGGTCAACAAGCTGGAATGTGTGTTGCTTTGTTAAGAATGTTGGGATACAATAATGTATCAAGCTTAAAATTTGGTATGTCAGCTTGGAATGCTTCATGTGCAACATCATGGAACCAAGGAACAGGTTTTGGAAACAACTATACAAACTTCGTTACAACTCCTGTTGATAAACCAGCAGCTGGAAATTTACCAACAATTAAAACTGGTAAAACAACTGGTAAAGAAATTCTTGAAGCAAGAATTAACGAATTATTAGCTACAACAAGTGCTCTTCCTTTCGATGACATTAAAATCGCTTGGAATACAGTAACTGGTAATCTTTCAAACTATTTCATTATGAATTATTGGACAAAAACAGATTATGATAAAGGACATTTACCAGGAGCAATTCAATATACTCCAAAATCTGATTTAAAATTATCAACATTCTTAAAAACTTTACCAACAAATAAAACAATTGTTGTTTATTGTTATACTGGTCAAACATCTGCAAACGTTGCTACTATATTAAAAATAATGGGTTATGATGCAAAATCATTACTATACGGTGTAAATATTATGAATTATGATTGGATGAAAAATAATGGTATTTCAAATTGGTTTAATCCAGCTTCAGATGTAAAAGCTTATCCATTTGTAACTGGTCCAAATCCAAAATAATTTGTTTATAGAATAAGGTTGCTCTTTGAAGAGCAACCTTTATTAAAAAGGTGTAAATATGCACGAGATGTTAGGTAATCAATATTTTATGGTTAGAAATTTCAACAGTGCTGTTGATGAATTTGAAATTGCCATGGTTGAGCAACCTAATAACTTTAAAATCAAAAAAAAATTAGTTGTTTCTTATACTCAGATCGGAAAACCTCAAAAAGCTTTGGAATTGTTTTTAATAATTTCTCAAAAAGATATAAATATAATTTTTAACACCGATTTAGTAAAAGATGATTGTCCTTGTCCTGAATTAATTCCTTTAATTGAAAGTAAAGAAAAACTAAATGAAAATTCATTTGATTTTTATATTACATTAGCTATCCTTTGGGCTTTTTGCGATAAGTATCGTTCATTAGAATATTTTAACAAAGCTAAATTAATTTCTCCTAACAATAAAATCTTAAATGAAATTATTAATTCATTTAATGATCATTTCAACAGCATTGAATTTGCTCATTAATTAAAATTCTTTTTCAAGCATTCAGTTCAAATATTTTTTATTTTTGACCCACAATTTTCTAAAGTATTTATGTTATTACCTATTAATTTTTTAAATATTACATTACCAGTAATTTACATTTTCGCTTTAAGTGTTTACGTTTATGATTTTTATAAACCTAAAACATTTTTATCAAATTCGAAAAGAGTTATTTTATTTATAAGTTTATTAATTCATTTACTCTACTTAGTATTAAGAATGATCGAATTTAATCATCCGCCTATTACAAATAAATTTGAAATATTTTCTATTATCTCCTTTTCTATTGCATTTTCATATTTTACTTTAGAGCTATTAACTGATATTAGAATGACAGGATCTTTTATATTAATTTTTTCTTTTTTATTTCAATTAATATCAACTCTTTTTGTACCCGAAAGTTATGTTGTGCCGGAAATTCTTCGTAACAGATTATTGGGTTTACATGTTTTTGGTGCTATTCTCGGTTATTCTGGTTTAACAATTTCTGCTGTTTATGGAATTTTATTTTTACTTCTGTATAAAAATTTAAAAACAAATAAATTCGGAATTTTATTTGAGCGTTTACCAAGTTTAGAAATTTTAGAGAGATTAAATTTTTATTCGACTGTTATTGGGTTTGTTTTACTTTCTTTAGCAATTGTAATTGGAATAGTTTGGCTTCCAGAAGCATTTCCTAATTTTAATTATTTCGATCCGAAATTAGTTGGAACTATTCTTGTATGGCTTGTTTATTTATTTGTGTTTCTTAAATATATATTCAGCGAATTAAGTGGAAAACGGATAATTATTTATACATTAATTGGATATTCAATTGCCATTCTTTCTTTGATTATTACAAATACTTTAGCAAAAACTTTTCACTCTTTTTATTGAGAAAGTTTAAGAAATGAATTTTATTGGAATTTCTTTAAATCATAATTCATCCCCTCTTGAAATTAGAGAAGCTTTACATTTTAACAACGATGAAATTTTAAATGCACTAAATTTATTTAAAGAAAATTTAGATGAACCTGTAATTCTATCAACATGTAATAGAACTGAAATATTTGGATTCCCAAAAAATTACTCTTTAAATAATGAACCAATTATTAACAAATTAATTTCAATAAAAAATATAGAAGGAATAAAGAAAGAATATTTCAGAAATTACTTTTCATGCGGTGCAGTTAAACATCTTTTCTCGGTTGCTGCGGGAATTGACTCTATGATAATTGGTGATAGTCAAATTTTAGGACAAGTAAAAGATGCTTATGAACTTTCAAATGATTTAGGATTAACCGGAACTATAACTCAAAGAATTTTCGATTCAGCATTTCGAGTAGGAAAAAGAGCAATTAATGAAACTTCAATTGGTGAAGGCGCTGTAACTGTTAGCTTTGCTGCTGTACAAGTTGTTGAGAAAATATTTTCTAATCTTAATAAAAAATCTGCACTTATAATTGGTGCGGGAGAAACCGGTGAATTAGCAGCAATTCATTTAAAGGAAAAAGGAATTAAAAGAATTGCAATTTCAAACAGAACTTTAGAAAAAGCTGAAAAACTTGCCGAAAAAATTTATGGTGAAATTGTTTTATTTCAATCTTTAAAAGATCATCTTCATGAATTTGATATTATTATTAGCGCAACAAGTTCTAATGATTTTATAATTTCTTATGACGATATAAAATCAGCCGTTAAAAAAAGAAAAGGTTCTTTGCTTGTTTTAATGGATATTGCTGTTCCAAGAGATATTGATCCTAAAGTACGTGATATAGAAAATATTTTTTATCACGATATGGATTCATTAAAAATTATTGTTGATCAAAATATTCAAAAAAGAAAAGAACAAATACCATTAATTGAAAAAATGATATTTGAAGAGATGTATAATTTTTTCACATGGTATAATACTTTAGAAATTGTTCCAACGATTAAAGCAATTAAAACTTTTTTTGAAGATATAAGAAATGATGAATTAAAAAAAATAAAATCAAAAGTATCAGAAGACGATTTTCTTAAAATAGAAGATATGACAAGAAGAATGATTGGTCGTTTACTTCATAATCCAATAATCAAATTAAGAGAATTTGCCGAACAAGGAACTAATAACAACGAAACAACATCAAATATAATTTTATTAAAAGAACTTTTTAACTTAGATAAATATTTCAATCAAAATAATTTTAATCGAGATGAAAAAGAATAAATTAATAATTGGTTCACGTGGAAGTGAACTTGCACTTTGGCAATCTAATTTTGTTAAATCACTACTTAAAAAGAATTTTAGAAACCTTGATGTCGAAATAAAAATAATTAATACAAAAGGGGATAAAATTTTAGATGTTCCATTATCTAAAATTGGTGATAAAGGATTATTTACTAAAGAACTTGAGAACGAATTATTAAATGGTTCAATTGACTTAGCTGTTCATAGTTTAAAAGATTTACAAACTGAAATTCCAAAAGGACTAAAGATTGCTGCAGTTACAAAACGTCATCCGGTTGAAGATGTTTTAATTTCTAAAAAAAGAAAAGAAACAATTTATGACATTAAACAAAATGCAATTGTAGCAACAGGTTCATTAAGAAGAAAAGCTCAGCTACTTCATTTACGCCCCGATATTAATATAGTTGAATTACGTGGTAACGTACCAACCAGGATAAATAAATTTTTGAATTCAAACTGGGATGCTATAATTCTTGCTCGTGCAGGAGTTGAAAGATTAAAATTGCAGAAACACATTTCTTCAATAATTTCTACTAAAGATATTTTGCCAGCTGTTGGTCAAGGAGCTTTAGGAATTGAAATAAGAGAAGATAATTCATTTGCCTCGGAAATATTGAATTCAATTAATGATGAAAAAACTTTTATAGAAATAATAACTGAAAGAGCTTTACTCAAAACCTTAGAAGGTGGCTGTCAAGTTCCAATCGGTGCATATGCTCAATTAAAAAGTAATGGTTTGTATTTAGATGCAGTTGTTGCATCAATAGATGGTTCAATAACTTTTCGAAAATTATTACGAGGTTCTAAAAATAATCCGGAAAAACTTGGTGAAAAATTAGCTAAACAACTTTTAAAAGCCGGTGCTTCTGAAATTCTTAAAAATATTTATAACAAAATAGAATCATAAATTTGAAACCATTAATTCTATCAAATATTTTAATCACTAAAAAGAAAGAAGAACTGAATAATAACTTTTTAGAATTACAAAATTTTTGTAGAAATATTTTTTATTTACCAACAATAAAAGTTAATTCAATTATTTCTGATGCCGTAAAAGAAGTGTTATTCTATAAAATTCATAAATATGATTATTTAATTTTTACTTCAAAAAATTCTGTAGAAATTTTTGCCAAAAGTTTCTTTGATATTTTTGAAAAGTTAAGCAATAAAAAAATAATTGCAATTGGTGAATCAACTGCTAAGAAATGTTATGAGTATCAAATTAAAGTTGATATAGTTCCAGAAAATTATAGTGTTAAAGGAATAATAAATTATTTTTCAGATATAAATATTG
Organism: Melioribacteraceae bacterium; assembly: GCA_026417375.1. Lineage (GTDB taxonomy): Bacteria > Bacteroidota > Ignavibacteria > Ignavibacteriales > Melioribacteraceae > Stygiobacter. The sequence continues at coordinate 76,166 of JAOADJ010000004.1, forward strand.
TTAATAAATTATTTCTTATACCATGCTCTATACTTTCAACTAATGAGTTAAAAGAAAATTTAGAAAAGTATGGAGCTATTGTTGATTTAATACCAATCTATAATGTTGAAACAAATTATGATGATATTGATACAATTAATAAAATCAAAAATGAAAATATTGATGTATTTATCTTCACAAGCCCATCATCATTTAAAAATTTCTTAACAATTTTTGAAATAAGTGATATTGAAAAATTTTTTTCTAATAAAGTTATTTGTGCAATAGGTACTACAACCGAAAAATCAATTAACCAATATGGATTAAATGTAAATGTTGTACCAAAAAACTTTTCATTAGATCATTTATTAGATGCATTATTAAAGTTTTATGATTTACAAAAAAATACAGTTTGAATAAGGAGAAATATTTGTGATAAAAAACGATTTATTCTTAAGAGCTTGTAAAAAATTACCAATAGAAAGAACACCAATTTGGATTATGAGGCAAGCAGGAAGATATTTACCAGAATATCGTGCAGTAAGAGATAAACATGATTTTCTAACTATGTGTAAAACTCCAGAACTTGCAACAGAAGTGACAATCCAACCTATTGATATTATTGGCGTTGATGCTGCGATTATTTTTTCAGATATTTTAGTTATTCCCGAAGCAATGGGAATGAAATTAGAAATGATTGAGTCTAAAGGTCCAAAACTTTATGATCCGATAAGAAACATACAGCAAGTAAAATCTCTCAAAAAAATTGATCCAACGAAAGATTTAAAATATGTTCTCGATGCAGTTGAACTTACAAAAAAAGAGTTAACCAACAGAGTTCCGTTAATTGGGTTTTCCGGTTCACCCTGGACTTTAATGACTTATATGGTTGAAGGTGGTGGTTCGAAGAATTTTTCTGAAATAAAAAAATTTATTTACAACCAACCAGAAGCTGCACATCAGCTTTTAAATTTAATTTCTGAAAATGTTGCTGATTATTTATCTGCTAAAATTGAAGCAGGTGCTGACGCCATTCAAATTTTTGATACCTGGGGCGGAATATTATCTCAAGATGATTTCAAAGAATTTTCTTTACAATATATTCAAAAGGTAATTTCATTAATTAAAAGAAATGATGAACCAATTATTGTTTTTGCAAAAGGTGTTCATTTTCTATTAAATGAACTTGCAAATATTGGTGCAGATGTTATCGGTTTAGATTGGACAATGGATTTATCTGAAGTAAGAAATAAAATTGGTGATAAAATTTCTTTACAAGGAAATTTAGATCCAACTGTTCTTTATGCAAATCATGAAAAAATTAAAGAAGAAGCTATTAAAGTTTTAAAATCATATGGAAATGGAAATGGTCATATTTTCAATTTAGGCCATGGAATTTTACCCGATATAAATCCTGAAAATGTAAAACATCTAGTTAATGTTGTAAAAGAAGAAAGCAAAATTTTTCACAAACAGTAAATAAATATGATTGATATAAATTTAGATTTAATTAAAAAATATGACCGCCCCGGTCCAAGATATACAAGTTATCCAACTGCGCCTCAGTTTAATAATTCATTTACATCCGAAAAATTTCTTGATGAAATAATTAGAACAAATAATGAAATTAATCCACCCGATTTATCCCTCTATTTTCATATACCATATTGTGATACGCTTTGTTATTTCTGCGGTTGTAATATGATTGTTTCAAGAAACAGAGATAGAATTAAAGAGTACACAAACAACTTAAAAAATGAAATTGATTTATTAAGATATTATTTAAAGGAAGATAGAAAAGTAGTTCAATTGCATTGGGGTGGCGGAACTCCGACTCATTTAAATCCTGATGAAATAATTGATTTAAAAAATTTTATTAATAACAACTTTAGTATAGACAATAATTCAGAGCAAGGTTGTGAAATTGATCCACGTGGATTAACTCGTCAGCATTTAGAAGCTTTGAGAAGTACTGGTTTTAACAGAATTTCAATGGGCGTTCAGGATTTTAATGAACAAGTTCAGAAAGCTGTAAACAGAATTCAACCAAAAGAAATGACTTTAGAAGTTATTAATTGGATTCGTGATTTAAAATTTCAAAGCATGAATCTGGATTTAATTTATGGACTTCCACATCAAACATTAACTTCATTTGAAAAAACTGTTGATGCAATAATCGAAATTTCACCTGATCGAATTGCAGTTTTTAATTATGCACATGTACCTTGGTTAAAAAAACATATGGAGTTAATTAAAGCTGAAGATCTACCTAAACCTGAAGAGAAACTTGAAATATTAAAAATGACAATCGAAAAACTAACATCAGCTGGTTACATTTTTATTGGTATGGATCATTTTGCAAAACCTAACGATGAATTATCAATTGCATTAAATCAAAAAAAATTATACAGAAATTTTCAGGGTTATAGTACACACTCTGGAACTGATTTATACGCTTTAGGAATTACAAGTATTAGCCAAATTGGTAGATGTTATGCTCAGAATGTTAAAAAAGAAAAAGAATATTATGAAATGCTTTCAGAAGGAATATTTCCAATTGAAAGAGGAATATATTTAACTGATGATGATTTATTAAGAAGATATGTAATAACTAAAATAATGTGTGACTTCGAATTAGATTTTAATGATGTTGAAAATAAATTTCAGATCAATTTCGAAAATTATTTTCAAAGTTCTTTAAATAAATTAAATGAATTTATTGATGATGGTTTGCTCAATATTTCTAATAGAAAAATAATTGTATCCGATACAGGTAGATTAATGATTAGAAATATCGCAATAAACTTTGATGCATATATTGAAACAAGTTCTGCTAAATTTTCAAGAACTGTTTAGTTATTTTTCACCATCATCATCAATACGTAAAGAAGGTACGGCACCATCTAAAACAACGATAGTATATTTTCTGTTTTTAATTGTTGTGAAATAAATAAATGGTGAAGCACTTTCGCTTTGAAGTGTTGCAGTTGCTTTGTGATAACCTTCTTCTATTTCCTGATATGGTGTTGTTTGATTTGATCCAACATCATTAATATTAATAGTATTGTTGTTAGCTGTCTTAATTTGAACGTTTGCTTTATTTGTTCTTCTGTTTAACACTCTAATACTTGGTGGTTCTGAAGAACATGCAGTTATAACAAACAATAAAACAAATATTTTTAACAATATATTTTTCATAATAACACCAAATTTTGATTAAAAAATAAATAATTTATGATTAACAATAAAATAGCAGTTGTATTACTTAATTTAGGTGGACCGGATTCATTAAATGCTGTTCAACCTTTTCTTTACAATTTATTTTGTGATCCGGATATTTTTAAAATTCCGGTCGGACAAAAATTATTTGCTAAATTCATTTCAAAATTAAGAGCACCTAAAGTAACTGAGGAATATAAATTAATTGGTGGAAATTCCCCTATAAATTATTGGACTGAATTACAAAAAGAAAAACTTCAGAATAAATTAAATGATGTTTCAAATAACTTTAAAGTTTTTGTTGCAATGCGTTATTGGAATCCATTAATTAAAGATGTTGCTAAAGAAATTGAATCATCAAATTTTGAAAAAGTAATTTTATTACCACTTTATCCACACTATTCAATTACAACAACTGGTTCATCCTTCAATGAGTGGCATAGATATTTTAATTCAAATGTTGAATTAATAAAAGTGAATAGTTACCAAAAAAATAAAAAATATATTCAGGCAATTAATCAAAGAATTAATGAATCATTAAATCAGTTTGATGAAAAAATCAGAAGTGAAGTTCAACTTGTTTTTAGTGCACATGGAACTCCATTAAGTTTAGTTAAAAATGGTGATCCATATTTTCACCATATTAATGAAACAGTAAATGAAGTAATGAAATTAAGAAACAATTCTCATGAATATCATTTATGTTTTCAAAGTAAAGTAGGACCAATGAAATGGTTAGAACCCTCTACTGATAAAATGATTGAAAACTTAGCGAATAAAAACAAAAGACATCTTTTAATAATTCCTATTAGTTTTGTATCGGATCATATTGAAACTTTATTTGAACTGAATATTGAATACAGACACGTTGCTGAAAAAGTTGGCATTTTAAATTATGTTGTAATGGAAGGATTAAATGATTCTGATATTTTTATAGATGCTTTAACTGAACTAGTATTAGATGAACTAAAATAAATTAAAGGTGAAATATGAAATCAAAATGTTTTTTAATTCTTTTAATTAGTTTTTCTTTAACAATAATCAAAGCTCAAGAGTTAAATATGAACAATCCGTTTTTTAAAGTTTGGAACACCCCTTTTAATACACCACCTTTTAGTGAAATTAAAATAAATGATTTCCTTCCTGCATTTGAAGAAGGAATGAAACAACATAAAATCGAAATTGAAAAAATTATAAATAACAATGAAGCTCCAACATTTAAAAATACAATTGTTGAACTTGAAAAAAGCGGAGCTTTACTTATAAAAGTTGCAAATGTTTTTTACAACCTTAATAACACAATTACTAATGATGAAATGCAAAAAATTAATCAGGTAATTGCACCTAAACTTGCAAAACATAATGACGATATAAAATTAAATGTAAAATTATTTGAAAAAGTAAAACAAATTTATAATCAAAGAGATAAATTAAATTTAACATCTGAAGAAAAACTTTTACTTGAAAATTATTACTCAGATTTTATTCGTGGTGGAGTAAATCTTTCAGGAGATAAAAAAGAAAGATTCAGAAAAATAAATGAAGAACTTTCAATTCTAACTGTAAAATTTGGAGAAAATATTTTAAAGGAAACAAATTCTGTTGGATTAGTAATTGAAAACAAAGATGATTTAGTTGGATTACCAGAAACTGTAATACAAGGTGCATTTGAAACCGCAAAATCAAAAGGACTTGAAGGTAAATGGGCTTTTACATTACAAAGAGCAAGTTGGACTCCTTTCCTTCAATTTTCTCCTAGAAGAGAATTAAGAGAAAAACTTTTTAAAGCTTATATAAATCGTGGAAATAATAATAACGATTATGATACAAAAAATATTTTAAGAAAAATTGCATCATTAAGAGTTGAAAGAGCAAAGTTACTTGGTTTCAAAACTCACTCAGAATTTAAACTTGAAAAAAACATGGCAAAAAATCCTGATAATGTATTTAAATTCTTAAATGACCTTTGGATTCCAGCAATTAAAAAAGCAAAAAATGAAGCTGAAGAAATGCAGAAATTAATCTACAAAGAAGGAAATAATTTCAAATTACAACCTTGGGATTGGTGGTATTATGCTGAGAAAGTTAAAAAAGATAAATATGATTTAGATGAATCAATGCTTCGACAATATTTTAAATTGGAAAATGTAGTTGCAGGTGTTTTTGAAGTTTCAAATAAATTATATGGTTTACAGTTTGTTGAAAGAAATGACATCGAAAAATATCATCCCGATGTAAAAGTTTTTGAAGTTAAAGAAGCAGATGGTAAACATGTTGGAATTTTATACACAGATTATTTCCCACGCGATAGTAAAGAAAGTGGTGCATGGTGCAGTGCTTTTAGAGATCAATCAAACCTTGATGGAAATTTTATTGCTCCATTAGTTACAAATTGTGGTAACTTCTCCAAACCAACAGCAGATAAACCTGCTCTCTTAAGTTTAGATGAAGTTAATACTTTATTTCACGAATTTGGACACGCACTTCATAGTTTGTTGAATGTAACTGTTTATCCAAATGGCAAACGTGTTCCGATTGATTTTGTTGAACTTCCATCTCAGATAATGGAAAATTGGGCAACACACCCTGAAGTTTTGAAAATGTATGCTAAACACTATCAAACAAATGAACCCATGCCAGATGAATTAATTAAGAAAATTGAAAATGCGAAATTGTTTAATCAGGGATTCGAAACAGTTGAATATTTAGCAGCATCTTTCCTTGATATGTATTGGCACACATTAACTGATTCATCTCAACAAGATGTAATTAGTTTTGAAAAATATGTTTTTAAAAAAATTGGATTAATTCCTGAAATTGAATCACGTTATCAAAGCACAAACTTTTTACACATTTTTAGTGGTGATGGATATTCATCCGGTTATTATGGTTATATATGGGCTGCTGTTTTAGATAACGATGCATTTTCAGCTTTTGAAGAAACAAGTTTGTTCGATAAATCAACTGCAAAAAAATTTAGAACACTATTAGAAAAATCAGGCACAATCGAACCAATGGAATTATATAAACAATTCCGTGGTCGTGAACCAAAAGTTGATGCACTACTTAAAAATCGTGGATTGAATTAATTAATATGAAAAAAGTTGTAATTCTTGGAGCCGGTATTTCGGGTTTATCAACTGCATACTGGTTTAAAAAAAATAATATTGACTTTCTGATTCTTGAAAAAGAAAATCATGTTGGTGGATCAATGCAAACAATTTGTAAAGAAGGTTTTCAAATTGATTTTGGTCCAAACAGTGGATTAGAAACTTCACCATTTATTCGCCAGATTGTAGATGATATTGGTTTTTCAAATGAAATGATTTATGCTAATGATTCAGCAAATAAAAGATATATTTTAAGAAATAATAAATTACATGCTCTTCCAACATCTCCGATTGATTTTATCAAAACAAAACTTTTTTCGACAAAAGCCAAATTAAGATTGTTTGCTGAACCATTTATAGGAAAATCAAATGACGGATACTATCAAAGCATTGCTGAATTTGTAAAACGAAGACTTGGAAAAGAGTTTCTTGATTATGCAATTGATCCTTTCGTTAGTGGCGTGTTTGCAGGCGATCCAAATAAGTTAAGTGTAAAATCAGCATTTCCAAAACTTTATAGATTAGAAGAAGTTTACGGTGGATTAATTAAAGGATTGATAAAAGGAGCAAAAGAAAGAAAGCAAAGAAATGAGCAATCAAAACAAAATGCTAAAATGTTTTCTTTTATTAATGGAATGCAAAGTTTTGCTTATGCAATTTCCGACACAATGAAAGAAAATATTTTTCTAAATACAACTGTAGAAAAAGTTGAAAAGTTTAATGATAAATGGAAAGTTATTTATAGTATTAAAAATGAAACGAAAGAATTAATAGCTGATTATGTAATTTCAACAATTCCAATTTATAGCGCTGAAAAAATTTTTGGTCATCTTAATAAAGAATTTAAAAGCCATGCTGAAGAAATTTATTATCCACCAGTAATGGTTTTGTTTTTAGGATATAATAAAAACCAAATTGAAAGACCACTTGATGGATTTGGATTTCTGATTCCCTCTTTGGAAAAGAAAAATTATCTCGGTGCAATTTGGAGCTCTACTATTTTTCAAAATCGTTGTGATGAAACTAAATCTGCTTTTACTTTATTTGTTGGAGGTGCTCGTAATTATTACTTGTTTAATCAGGAAAATGACAAGTTGATTGAAAGTGTTATCAAAGAGTTTCAAAAAACAATGAAAATTAGTGGTGAGCCGATTCTTATTGAACATAAACTTTGGCATAAAGCTATTCCTCAATATAACCTTGGATATATTGAACATGAAAATTTCTTCGATAAATTTGAAAAAGAAAATAAAGGAATAATTTTAAGCGGGAATTATCGTGGAGGAATATCTGTTGGCGATTGTATTAAGAATTCCGAATTAAATTTTAAAAAATGCATTAATTAATATTTTGTTTAAAAAACTCACATTGAAAAAAGTTATTAAAAATGGAGAATAAAATGTCATCATTTCCAACAAAACGCTTACGTCGTTTAAGATATAATCCAATCGTTCGTGATATTGTACGTGAAACTGTTTTGACAAAAAATGATTTAATATATCCTCTCTTTGTTGTTCCTGGAGAAAAAGTTAAAAATGAGGTTCGTTCAATGCCCGGTGTTTTTCAGATGTCTATTGATGTTATTGTTGAAGAATGTAAAGAACTGGTTCAATTAGGAATACCGGCTGTTATTTTATTTGGTATTCCAGAGCATAAAGATGAAGTTGGAAGTGACGCTTATAATCCTAATGGAATTATTCAAAGAGCAGTAAAAGCAATTAAATCTGAAGTTAAAAATTTGTTAGTTATTACTGATGTATGTTTATGTGAATATACTTCACATGGGCATTGTGGAGTATTAGATGGAGAAAAAATATTAAATGATAAAACAGTAGAATTACTTGCAAAAGAAGCATTAACACATGCTAAAGCAGGTGCAGATATTATTGCTCCATCCGATATGATGGATGGACGTGTTGCAGCAATTAGAAAAATTCTTGATGAAAATGGATTTGAAGAAATTCCTATTTTAAGTTATGCTGTAAAATATGCATCAGGATATTATGGACCATTTAGAGATGCAGCAGAATCAGCACCAGCATTTGGTGATCGTCGTTCTCATCAAATGGATATTGCAAATTCAAATGAAGCACTTCGAGAAGCTGAAACTGATATTGAAGAAGGATCTGATATGATAATGGTTAAACCAGCGGGTGCTTATCTGGATATTATTTATCGTGTAAAAGAAAAATTTGGTTTGCCAACCGCTGCTTATCAGGTTAGTGGTGAATATGCAATGATTAAAGCTGCAGGTAAACTTGCTTGGATAGATGAACAAAGAGTTATGATGGAATCTCTTGTTGCAATTAAAAGAGCCGGAGCCGATATGATTCTTACTTATTTTGCTAAAGATGTTGCTAAACTTTTATAATAATAAAATGCATTCTAATTTTTCTGATAACGAAATACATCATAATATAATATCAAATAAGAATAAGTTTAGTTTTAGTGAAACTTTTTCTGCTTTAAAATATAGAAATTACAGATTATGGTTTTGGGGACAAATGATTTCCCTATTCGGATCATGGATGCAATCAACTGCTCTTGCATTTTTAGTTTTTGAATTAACACATTCACCAGCATATCTTGGTTATGTTGGTTTTGCTGCTGGTATTCCAGCATGGTTATTTACTTTTTATAGTGGTGTAATTGCTGATAGATACTCAAGAAAAAAAATTATTATCATTACACAGTTCTGGATGATGTTTCTTGCATTCTTACTTTCAGCTCTGACATTCACAAATATTATTGAACCGGAAATGATTATTACAATTTCATTTTTATTAGGAATTGGAAATTCTTTCGAAGCAACTGCACGCCACGCTTTTGTAAATGAACTTGTTGAAAAAGAAGATTTAACAAATGCTATTGCATTAAATTCTACAATGTTTAACACTGCTACTGCTCTAAGTCCTGCAATAGCTGGAATTATATATGCTTTCTTGGGTCCAGCCTGGTGTTTTACTATTAACGGGATTTCTTTTATTGCAGTTATTTTTAATTTATTTAAAATGGATATAAAAAAAAGAAATATTATTAATGAAAAAAAATCAGTTTTAAATGAATTGAAAGAAGGCATAATTTATTTAACTAAAAACAAATTATTGTTAAAAATTATTTCGATTACTTCAATATTAAGTTTTTTTGGTATGGGATTAGTAACATTATTTCCTGCATGGGCAGTTAAAATTTTGAATGGTAATTCTACAACAAATGGTTTTCTTCAGTCTGCCCGTGGTTTTGGAGCTGTATCTTTTGCAATTATTATAGCATCAATTAATAAATATATAATTCGTGGCAAATATTTGGCGGCGAGCACAATTATTCTTCCTACTTTAATTTTTTTATTTTCATTTACAAATAATTTATATGAATCATTATTTATGTTAGTTTTAATTGGTGGTGTTATAATCTTAATGTACAATCTATCAAATGGATTAATCCAAACAAATGTTGAAGAAAATTACAGAGGAAGAATATTAAGTTTTTATACATTTAGTTTTTTTGCGTTATATCCATTAGGCGCATTATGGATTGGTATGTTAGCAGAACATTTTGGTATTAGAACATCAATAATCATTAATTCAGCAATCTTATTTTTGTTTGGAATAATAATTTGGTTTAAAAGCGATAAATTGAAATACACTTCATAATTTTTGGGTGAAAAATGAAAACAGAAAAAAGTAATTTATTATTTGAAGAAGCAAAAAAAATTATACCGGGTGGAGTTAATTCTCCTGTTCGTGCATTTAAATCTGTTGGTGGTAATCCCATTTTTATGCAATATGGAAATGGTTCAAAAATATTTGATGTTGATGGAAATGAATATATCGATTATATAGGAAGTTGGGGACCACATCTGTTTGGGCATAATCCAGCTTTCATTAAAGATGCATTAATTCATGCAATTGAAAATGGTACAAGTTTCGGCGCACCAACAGAAATTGAAATACAAATGGCAAAACTTATTTGTGAATTGGTTCCATCAATTGAAATGATTAGAATGGTAAATAGTGGAACTGAAGCAACCATGTCTGCAGTGCGTGTAGCTCGCGGTTATACAGGTAAAGATAAAATTATAAAATTTGAAGGTTGTTATCATGGTCATGGTGATTTCTTTTTAATAAAAGCCGGTAGCGGAGCATTAACATTCGGAGTTCCGACATCTCCGGGCGTTACAAAAGGAAATGCTGCAGATACTTTAATAGCAGATTTTAATAATATTGATTCTGTTAAAAATTTAATTTCAGCAAATAAAAATGAAATTGCGGCAGTAATAATTGAACCAATTGTTGGTAATATGGGAACAGTTAAAGCAAAAGAAGATTTTATTAAAGAACTTCGGGAAATTTGTTCTAATGAAAATATTGTTTTGATTTTTGACGAAGTTATGACCGGTTTCAGATTAGCAAAAGGTGGTGCTCAAGAAATTCTTGGTGTTACACCTGATCTTACAACATTCGGAAAAATTATTGGTGGTGGTTTACCTGTTGGCGCTTATGGTGGTAAAAAAGAAATTATGGAATTAGTTTCACCAAGTGGTCCTGTTTATCAAGCTGGCACATTAAGTGGAAATCCATTGGCAATGAGTGCTGGTTTAGCAGCATTAAATTTCATTAAAAATAATCCTGATATTTATAATAAACTTGAAGAAAAAGGAAATTATCTTGAAAACGGAATTAAGGATGGTTTGAAAATTATTGGTAAAAATTTTCAGGTAAACAGAATTGGTTCAATGATGACTTTGTTTTTTACTGAAGAAGAAGTTGTTGATTATAATAGCGCAATTAAATCCGATACAAAACTTTATGCTAAATATTTTCATGAATTGTTAAATAATGGAATTTATTTTCCACCAGCTCAATTCGAAGCATTATTTATTTCTACTGAACATAGCATAAAAGATTTAGATAAAACAATAGAAGCGAATTTAATTGCATTGAAAAATTTATAATAAAAATCTGGCTCGTTCACCACAAAACGAGCCAGACCAGAGGGCTTATGATTTGCTTATTTCGAGGGTAAAACTTTTATGAAAGACCTTTAGAATTAAAAAATGGTCCATACTTTTTATCATCACCACCAATATGTTTTATCAACCAATCACGTAAAAAATTCATTACTTCCATTGGTAAAACTCCTTTGCCCGATTCAAAGTCTTTAACATAACATGAAACTTTTTCTACTAAATCTTTATGTTGACGTGCATGTACTTTTGCATCTGGATAACCATATTTATCAAATAATTTCTCTTCATACGAAAAATGATAAACTGTATAATTGACTAACTCAGTTAAAACTTTTCCTATTACTTCTTTTCCCTTTCCTTCTTTCATTGAATCGTGAAGCAAATTAATTAAGTTAACTAACTTTTGATGTTGATTATCTATTTCTTTTACTTTTACTGAATAGGAATCACTCCAAGAAATTAAAGCCATTTTATTCTCCTGTTAATGTTTCACTTTTATTATCGCATTTTCAAATAAAAAGTTTAGATTTGATTTGAGAATTTTAATTTATTTTATGGAATATTTACCATCATACATAAAATTATCTGATAATGAATTTTTAGAAAGAATTAATAAAGCTTATAATTTTCTTAATTCTTGTAATGTTTGTCCACGAGATTGTAAAGTTGATAGGTATAAATTAAATACCGGTTTTTGTCAGAGTGGTATCTTACCTATTGTATCATCATATACTTTGCATTTTGGAGAAGAACCTGTTTTATCCGGAACTAATGGTGCTGGTAATATCTTTTTTGGTAATTGCAATATGAAATGTTTGTTCTGTCAAAATTATGAAATTAGCCAAAACTGGAAAGAAGAAATTAAGAATGAAATTTCTTGTGAGAGATTGGCTGATATTATGATTGAGTTACAAAATCAAAAATGTCATAACATCGGATTAGTTTCACCAACTCATTTTTCTCCGCAAACATTAAAATCAATTTTTATTGCTAAACAAAAAGGATTGCATTTACCTGTAATTTATAATTCAAATGGTTATGATTCTTTTGTAATGTTAAAGCTCTTTGATGGAATTATAGATATTTATCTTCCTGATTTAAAATATGGAAATAATCTTTATGGGAAAAAATATTCATTTGCACCTAATTATTTTGATTTTGGAAAAGAAGCTTTAAAAGAAATGTATCGTCAGGTTGGTGATAAATTAATTTATGATGGTGATATTGTTGTGCGTGGTTTAATTATTCGTCATCTTGTTTTACCAAATGAATTAGCAGAAACTGAAGAAGTATTTAAATTTATTGCTGAAGAATTAAGTCCAAATGTACACATATCTTTAATGTCACAATATTTTCCAACTAACAAAGCAAATAATTTTATTTTATTAAACAGAAAAATTCGTTTCAGAGAATATGAAAAAGCTATTCAACTTTTAGAAAAGTATGGATTAAGAAATGGATGGATTCAGGAGATGGATAGCCCCGAACATTATTTACCCAATTTTCAAGATAGAAATAATCCGTTTAATAATTAACTTTAAAAAAAAATCCCGACTATTTAAGCCGGGATTTTTTAAGCGAGAGGAGATTTTTAATTATTTTGTAAGCATCATCTTCTTTGTGAGATTTACATTATTTCCTGTTAATCTGTATATATAAATTCCACTTGATAATTTACTTGCATCAAAGTTTATTTTATATGTTCCTGCATTTAGATTGTTATTCATTAATGTT
>JAOADJ010000038.1 GCA_026417375.1 Melioribacteraceae bacterium
TTTTTTACAACTGAAAATTCTGAGATACCAATGCTTGCATCTTCTCGTAATAATTTTAGTATGAGTGGGAATTTTAATTTTAATTCTTTTGGTGATGGGAGATAATTTAATTCACAAGTAAAATGTTTTGGTGTTTTTATACCATTTGAAATTAATATTTGTTTTGTTTTTGATTTAACCAAACAATTTCCAAGAGTCAACGGTGTGTTGCCTGTATATTCAATTCCTAATAGATCATAAATTCCAGCAAAGTAACTTTCAAAATTTGTATTGCCTTCAATAGATTCAACAAAATTAAAAATTGCATCGGGTGAATATTCAATTATTTTATTTATTGCATTTTTGATATTTCTATTAACACCAAGAATTTCAACAGACGAATATTTTTTTAACAAAATGTTTTTAATGTTCTCGATTTGTTTTAAAAATTCTCTTTCGGATAAATCATTTTCCTGATTAAAAGTTGTTACTTCTTTACCAAGATAGTTGTTATAATATCTTGTTGGTTCATTATATGTTATTAATATTTTTATTTCTTCTTTCATATAAGATTATATCTTTTTGCTGCTGTAAATAAAACACGATTAATCATTTCTTCGTAATTCATACCTGCTGTTCTTGCAGCTTTTGGAAAACATGAATTATCATCTGGATCTGGTAATATACCAGGTAAAGGATTAACTTCAATAACATTTGGTAAATCATTTTCATCTAATCGAATATCAATTCTACACCAATCTTTGCATCTTAACACTTTGAAAGTTTCTTTAGCAATATCTTTAATTTGAATTTCTAAATTGTTACTAATATTAGCTGGACATGAAAAAATATTTAATGGATTTTCTTTTGTATCAACAACCCACTTTGCTTCATATGAATAAATTGGTGCTAATTCTTTCGGTAATTCATTTAAGTTAAGTTCAATTATTGGTAATACTTCAAGTTCGTCATCATTGCCAATTAATGCCACTGTAAATTCACGACCTGGTAAAAATTCTTCAACTAAAAATGGTTGTTTGTAATCGTTAATTAATTGTGAAAGATTATTTTCTAAATCATTAATATTATTTATGAATGAAGAATTAAAAATTCCTTTGCTTGAACCTTCTGCTAATGGTTTTATGATAACAGGGAATTCCAAATTAAAATTCTTTAATTCATTAATACTGTTAACTAACAAAAATTTTGAAGTTGGTATTTTATAATAAGAAAGAACTTCTTTAGTTCTTGCTTTATCTAAACATGTTGTAAGAGTAAGTGGATCAGAACCTGTATATGGAATTTTTAACATGTCAAGCATAGCAGGAATTTGTGCTTCACGACTTGTTCCATTTAAACATTCTGCAACATTAAATACAATATCAATTTTTGATTTTCTAAATTTTTCAAACGCATCTTCATTGGCTTCAATCATTATTACATCATGAAATAGCTCGAGAGAATTTTTAATTGCATTGATTGTATCAATTGAATCCCATTCTGCAAATGCATCATTGAAATTTTTTATAGAGTTTGAATTAAAAGAGAGAGGTGTTCTTTCGCCAAAAATATTTTCTTCTGGCTTTACGTTATATGTGAGAGCAACTTTTAATTTTTTATTTGGTAGATAAGAACTAATAACAATTTCCTTTAAATATTTTTAAAAATTTCTAAACGAAATATAACACATATAAAAAATTTTGCAACGAAACTTTTTTTTATAATAAAAATATTTTTAAAAAATATTTTTTATGCAATTGAAGAAAATATTTTTTGTGATGAATAATTTTTTTCTAAAATATTTTTGATGATAGTGTTTGAATGGTTTAATAAAAATTTATCTTCATTGATAATATGAAATGCATCTTCTTTTGCTTTAGTAATTATTTCTACATCTTCAACAAGATTGATGTATCTAAAATTTGGAATACCACTTTGTTCAGTGCCAAAAATATTTCCGGGTCCTCTTAGTTTAAAATCAATTTCTGCTAAATCAAAACCACTTGAATATTTAATCATTGCATTTAATCTGATTGCTGCTTTGTGTTTTTCAATTTCTGAAGATGATAAATATTCAAAATTATAATTGATGTTATTACTTTTTAATGCAAGTTCATTTTTCGTAACTAAAATACAATAAGCTTGTTTATCACTTCTTCCAACTCTTCCACGTAATTGGTGTAACTGAGATAAACCAAATCTTTCAGCATCATTAATAACAATTATATTTGCATCAGGTATATCAATACCAACTTCAATCACAGTTGTAGAAACAAGAACATCATAAAGTTTATTAGCAAAATCAAACATTACTTTTTCTTTTTCTTGCCACGATAATTTACCATGAATTAAACCAATTTTTAATGAAGGTAAAAAATTATTTTTTATTTCTTCATAATATGTTGTTGCTGCTTTTAATTCTATCTTTTCTGATTCTTCAACTAATGGATAAACTATAAATGCCTGATATCCATCTTTATTTTTTTGTAGAATAAAGTTAAATATATCTGGTAATTTATTTTCACCACGTAATATTGTTTTAATTGGTTTACGATTCTTTGGCATTTCATCAATAATTGAAACATCAAGATCGCCATAAATAGTCATAGATAAAGTTCTTGGAATTGGTGTTGCTGTCATAATCAAAATGTTAGGAGAATTTCCTTTTGAAACTAATTTATATCTTTGAAGGACACCAAACCTATGTTGCTCATCTATTACAATTAATCCTAAATTATTAAACTCAATATTATCTTCTAACAATGCGTGTGTTCCAATTACTATTTTTGTTTCACCATTTTTTATTGAATCTATAATTTTTGCTTTATTAGATTTTGAAACACTGCTAATAAATAATTCAATCTTGATATTAAACTTGTTTAAAAATCTAGAAATAGTTTTAAAGTGCTGGTCTGCTAATATTTCAGTTGGTACAAGAAAAGCACATTGAGAATTATTATCAATTGCAAATAACATACTTATAAGTGCAACAATAGTTTTTCCACTTCCAACATCACCTTGAAGTAATCTGTTCATTGGTTTGTTGCTTTCTAAATCTTTCCTGATTTCACTCAACACATTCAATTGAGATTTTGTTAATTCAAAAGATAATGTTGATAAAAAATCTTTAACTAAAGATGTTTTTACTTTGAAAGGGGATGTAAATTCTTTATCAATTTTATAAAATTTATTTTGTGCAACTAAGCATTCAAAATAAAATATTTCTTCATATTTAATTCTCTTCTTTGCAGAATTCAACATTTCATAATTTTCGGGAAAGTGTAAATTTTTTATCGTTTGATTAATAGGAAGAAAATTATGTTTTTCAATTAATCTGTTTGGAAGAGTTTCTTCTAAATAATTACTGTAAGAATTAATTGCGCTTTGAATAATTTTTCTTAAACTAAAATCTCCGATATTAGATTGACGAAGCTGTTTTGGTAATCTATAGAATGGAATAATTTTTCCTGTGTTTAGAAATTCTTGTGATTCTATTTCAGAAATCCGATCGAAATCCGGATGAACAAATTGTAAATGACCATATCTTGTTAATACAGGTTTTGAAGAGATTGCAAAATATTGACCTTCATTAAAAACATCTTTAAAATATTTTGACCCCTGAAACCAGACACATTCAAAAAAACCAGTACTATCTTTTAATTTGACTTTGAAAATATTTTTTTTGTTTGCATAAATTGTTTCGCTTTCAACAACTTTTCCAATTATAGTAATTTCACCATCAAAACCATTTATTACATATTTTAATACATCAATTGATTTTAAAATATTTGTTCTATCTAAGTAACGAGAAGGGAAATAGTAGAGTAAATCTTTAATAGTATTTATACCAATTTGCGAAAATGATTCTGCGCGTTTAGGTCCAATAGATTTTAAATACTGAATAGATTTTGATAACTCTGTTGACATTTATTTAGAAAGTAATTTTTTCAAAATTAAGAAAGAAAAATCGATGTGAAACTATTCACTCTCGGCTTTCATATCCCTTGTCATCAATTCATATGTTACTTTAATCGGATCTCTATCTTCAAATAATATTTCATAAACTGCATTAACAATAGGAGTTGTTACTTTGTGTTTAATAGCCAGTTCACGAACTGAGCGGCAAGTTTCTACACCCTCAGCAACCATTTGCATTGACTTTAAAACATCTTTTAATTTTTTACCTGCACCTATTTGTTCACCAACATATCTGTTTCTGCTATGTTTACTCATACATGTAACAATTAAATCACCCATTCCGGATAATCCACTAAACGTTTCAGGTTTAGCTCCTAATGCAATTCCTAATCTTGAAATTTCTGCAATGCCTCTGGTCATTATAGCAGCTTTAGTATTGTCACCAAACTTAGCTCCATCAATTATTCCAGCACCAATTGCTATAACATTTTTTAAAGCTCCACCATATTCAACCCCAAGTATATCAGTAGATGAATATACACGAAAGTATGATGTTATAAATGTATTTTGAATTTGTTTTGCAGTAAACTCATCTTTAGAAGCAGCAACAACTGCAGTAGGAATTTTTTTGCTTACTTCTTCTGCATGAGATGGTCCGGATAAAACTCCAATTTGAGATGTAGGAAATTTTTTAAATACATCATGAATAATTTGAGAAACAGTTTTTAAAGAACCTTTTTCAATTCCTTTTGAAACACTCACAAAAGTAGTATCATGAAATTTATAATTATTAATTTCTTGTAATACATTTCTAATAAATTGTGAAGGAATTGCAATTACAATCATATGTTGATTTTCACAACTCTTCTTCAATGAATGTGTAATAAATATTTCATCAGGAATTTTAATGCCGGGTAAGTAAATTTTATTTTCGCGAGTTTTATCTAAAAGTTTTGCATAATTACTTTTATATTCCCATAAAGTAACATTATGACCATTATAGTGTAATAAAATAGAAAGAGTAGTTCCCCAGCCACCAGCACCTAAAACGGAAATTCTCATTTTTCAACTTTATTTTTTTGAAAATGAAATTTTTCTTTCTTTACCACTTAAAATTCTGGAAATGTTTGAACGATGTGTATAAATAACGAATAATGCTAAAACAATTACAAATGGTAAAATTGTATGATACCCTTTAATATCAACATTAAAAATATTTTCTCTTATAATCATAATAAGAGGAACAGAAACAGCAGCAGCAAGAGAACCAAGAGAAATATATCTTGAAATACCAACGACTATAAAAAAGATTCCAAGAGCTAAAGCCATATCAACAGTAACAATCATTATCAGAACACCTAAACCGGTAGCTATTCCTTTACCACCTTTAAATCCAGCAAAAACTGTAAATACATGACCAACAACAGCTGCCACACCACATAAAATCTGAATAAGTGTGAAATCATCAAAAGGGGTAATGTTATTAAATGGAATATTATCTAAATACATTCTTGCTACAACAATGACAGCAATTGCACCTTTTAATGCATCTAACAAAATTGTAGTAATACCCCATTTCCAACCGAGAACCCGAAATACGTTTGTGCCACCAGCATTTCCACTTCCGAATTCTCTTATATCTATTCCTTTTACTAATTTACTTATAATAATACTTGTAGGAACTGATCCAACTAAATAAGAAAGAAGTAAAACAAAAATGAGATTAAACATATTTATACCTTAACTTTTTATGAAAATTATACAAAAGGTTTTATATAAACAAAACAAATTTTCTATTTAAAAGATTTTAAAATCATCGATAATAATCTTATATCTTCATCTGTGGTGACTTTAAAATTTATATATGATCCTTTGACAATTTTAATTTCATAACCAATTCTATGAACCAACATAGATTCATCTGTCCCAACAAAATTATCTTCTTTAGCTTTTTTAAATGCTTCTTTAATAATTTTATATTTGAATACTTGAGGTGTTTGAACATAATATACATCAGAACGATCTAAATATTGTGTAACAAATTCATTACCTTTAAGTAAAGTATCCTTGGATTTTATTGCAACAACTGCAGCACCAAAATCATGTGCAGTCTGAACAGCATCATAGATTAATTCTTTTGTTATTAATGGTCTGACAGCATCATGAACAACAATTAAATCATCATCATTTGCATTAATTGCTCTCAGTGCATTAAAAACTGAATCTTGTCTTTCGTCGCCACCTTCAACAAGTAAATTTAATTTTGATATTTCAAAATTTTTTTTGATGGTTTCAAGGAGTTCGAAATAACTATTTTTTGCTGATACTATAATTTCATCAATAAGGTTTGAAGATTGAAAAACTTGAAGTGTATAAGCGATTAATTCTTTATTGTTAAACTTAATATATTGTTTGGGCAAGTTTGAATTTGCACGCTTGCCCAAACCACCTGATGGAATTATTGCATAAGTTTTCATAATTATAAAATTAACATTGCATCGCCGTAGCTTAAAAAGCGGTAATTATCTTTTAAAGCTTTTTTGTAACCTTTCATCATTAAATCGAAACCAGCAAATGCTGAAACCAACATTAATAAAGTTGATTCAGGTGCATGAAAATTTGTTATTAATTTTTTAGTTACTTTAAAATCATATGGTGGAAAGATAAATTTATCTGTCCAACCAAAGTTTGGTTTAGCAAACCCTTCTGCTGTAACACTACTTTCTAATGCGCGGCAGGTACTTGTTCCAACAACAAAAACATTATTTTTATTTTTTAATGCTGTGTTTATTACATCAGCAGTTTCTTGCGGAACTTCAAAATATTCTGAATCCATTCTATGTTTGGTTAAATCTTCAACTTCTACAGGTCTGAATGTTCCTAAACCAATGTGAAGTATAACTGGTACAATTTTTACACCCATTTTTTCTAACTTTTTTACAAGTTGAGGAGTAAAATGTAAACCAGCAGTAGGAGCTGCAACTGATCCATCTTTTTCAGCGAAAATAGTTTGATAATCTTCACGGTCTTTTGGTACAGGTTCACGTTTTATATAAGGAGGTAGAGGAGTATGACCAATTTTTTCAATTGCTTTAAATACATCACCAGCATCATCATTAAAACGTACAGTTCTTCCACGCGAAGTAGTATTATCAATTACTTCACACCAAAGATTATCTGTAAAATAAATTCTATTACCAATTCTAACTTTACGAGCTGGATCAACAATAACATCCCAAATGTTTTCTTCTTTATTTAATTCTCTTAAAACGAAAACTTCAATTTTTGCATTTGTTCTTTCTTTTTTACCAAATAAACGAGCTTGCATAACTTTACTTTTATTTACAACAATAACGTCACCTTTTTTAACATAATCTGTTAAA
Source organism: Melioribacteraceae bacterium (assembly GCA_026417375.1). Classification (GTDB taxonomy): domain Bacteria; phylum Bacteroidota; class Ignavibacteria; order Ignavibacteriales; family Melioribacteraceae; genus Stygiobacter. Next base: position 7,281 of record JAOADJ010000038.1, read on the forward strand.
TCTGAAAAATGCTTATCTTCAATAGATTGGTCTGCACGGTTAAGCACCATTAATTTAGCTTTGTCGCGCGGTTCAACAGGAAATTTTGCAATTGCACTTTTAGGTAAATTATATTTGAAATCGGATAACTTCATTTACACTCCTCTTATTTTATTCTGTAAACCGTCCGATAACGGTAATAAGATAGATCATTAATTAAATATAAGTGAAGTGATTGTTATTCACTTCACTTACTTTATTTTTTTATTTTTTCTTAGTTGTTTTTTTTACTGATTTTTTACTCTTTGCTTCTTTAATAGCTGCCTGTGCAGCTGCTAATCTTGCTATTGGTACTCTGAATGGTGAGCAACTTACATAGTTCAATCCAATTTTATGACAGAATTCAACTGATTTTGGTTCTCCACCATGTTCACCACAAATACCAATTTTCAAATCTGGTCTTGTTTTTCTTCCACCTTCAACAGCAAATTGCATTAATTTACCAATACCTTCCTGATCAATTGATTGGAAAGGATCTTCTGGTAAAATTTTCTTTTCGAGATATTCAGGTAAAAATCCGCCAATATCATCACGGGAAAATCCATAACCCATTTGAGTTAAATCGTTTGTTCCAAATGAGAAGAATTGTGCAACTTCTGCAATTTTATCTGCTGTTAAAGCTGCTCTTGGAATTTCAATCATAGTACCGGTTAAATGAGGAATTTTTTTCAAACCAAATTGTGCTGCAACTTCATTATGAACTTTTGCTACAAGATCATATTGATGTTTAATTTCATTAACATGTGAAGTTACAGGAATCATTATTTCCGGATAAGGTTTTTTACCTTCTTTCAATAATTCAGCTGTTGCCTGAAAGATTGCACGAACCTGCATTTCAGTAATTTCGGGATAAGTAATTCCAAGACGAACACCACGATGCCCCATCATTGGATTGTTTTCGTGTAATGAATCTGCACGTTCATTTAATTCATCAATTGAAATTCCTAATGCATGTGCAAGTTTTTCTCTTTCATCCTGACGATTAGGAACAAATTCATGAAGTGGTGGATCAAGTGTTCTGAATGTTACAGGGAATCCGTCCATTGCTTCCAATGTTCCTTTTACATCACGAAGAACATATGGGAATAATTCATTAAGTGCATTAATTCTTTCTTCTTTAGATTTTGAATGAATCATTTTACGAAGAATGAATAATGGTTCTTCAGAATTTTTACCATAGAACATATGTTCAGTTCTGAATAAACCAATTCCTTCAGCACCAAAAGCACGTGCACGTAAAGCATCTTCTGGGGTATCTGCATTGGTTCTAACTTTTAATTTTCTAACATCATCACATAATTTCATAAATGCCTGGAAGTCAGGATTTTCTTCTGCTGCTTTAATCATTGGAAGTTCACCGAGATAAACTACACCTTTACTTCCGTTTAATGTAATCCAATCACCTTCTTTCAAAGTTGTATTACCAACAGTAAAAGTTTTTTCTTCTAAATTAATTTTAATTGCACCGGCACCAACAATACAACATTTACCCCAACCACGAGCTACAAGAGCAGCGTGAGAAGTCATACCACCGCGAGCAGTTAATATTGCTTGAGCAGCACGCATTCCTTCAATATCTTCCGGGTTAGTTTCCTCGCGAACAAGAATAACACGTTTACCTTCTTTTGCCCAAGCAACAGCATCATTAGCAGTGAAAACGATTTGTCCAGCAGCACCACCAGGTCCGGCTGGTAAACCTTTTACTAATACTGATGCAGTTAATTCAGCTTTAGGATCGATAATCGGGTGTAATAATTCATCTAATTGAGAAGGTTGAACACGCATTACAGCATCTTCTTTAGAAATTAATTTTTCTTTATACATATCAACAGCCATTTTTACAGCAGCAGGTCCATTTCTTTTACCAACGCGGCATTGTAACATATAGAGTTTACCTTCCTGAATTGTAAACTCGATATCGAGCATATCTTTATAATGCTTTTCAAGCATTCTTTGAATTTTATGAAGTTGAGCGTATGTTTTTGGCATTCCTAATTCTAAAGAAACTTGATCTTTTGTGTGTTCCGATTTTCCAACTTCATTAATTGGATTTGGAGTTCTGATACCGGCAACAACATCTTCGCCTTGAGCGTTTGGTAACCATTCACCATAAAAGTAATTTTCTCCAGTTGCAGGGTTACGAGTAAAAGCAACACCAGTAGCAGAAGTATCACCCATGTTGCCAAATACCATTGATTGAACATTTACTGCAGTTCCCCAATCATCTGGAATTCCTTCAATTCTTCTGTAAGAAATTGCACGTTTACCCATCCAGCTTTGGAATACAGCACCAATAGCACCCCAAAGTTGATCCATTGGATTTTCAGGGAATGGTTTGCCTAATACTTCTTTAACTTTTTCTTTATAGATTTCAATTAATTCTTTTAAATCATCAGCTGTTAAATCGGTATCTGCATGATAACCGCGAGCTTCTTTCATTTTGTGGAGTTCTTTTTCTAATTGTTGACGAACACCTTTTCCTTCTTCTGGTTCAATTCCAGCTGCTTTTTCCATAACAACATCAGAATACATTTGAATTAAACGGCGATGTGAGTCGTAAACAAATCTTGGATTACCGGTTTTTTTAATTAAAGCTTCTCTTGTTTCGTTATTTAGACCAACATTAAGAATAGTTTCCATCATACCGGGCATTGAAGCACGAGCACCAGAACGAACAGAAAGAAGTAATGGGTTTTTTGTATCGCCAAATTTAGCTCCCATTATTTTTTCAACTTTTGCTAATGCTTGTTTTACTTGTTGTTCTAATTCTTTTGGATATTTTTTGTTGTTTTTGTAGTAAGCTGTACAAACTTCGGTTGTAATAGTAAAACCAGCTGGAACCGGTAAACCGATATTTACCATTTCAGCAAGGTTTGCACCTTTACCACCGAGTAATTCTTTCATGTCAGCTTTACCTTCAGCACGTTTTCCACCAAAGAAATAAACATATTTCTTTTTTGCTTTTGCCATTTAACATTCCTCCAATTATAGTTTGTTAATTAATGTGTTGTAATGATTTTAAAATTAATTTTTCAAATTCATTTTGTTCTTCAATTTTAAGCTCAATCTTTAAATAATAAATATCAATATCATCTAATTCTTTACTAAAGTTTGTAAGTTTAACTGCATCTTTTTGTGTAGTTAAAACTGATTGTGAATTTGTATCATAAAAGCTTTTCCTTATTTCTTGTATTTCTGCAATAGTATAATTTGCATGATCGGGATAAATTAATTTATTGGAAATATCAATTCCATTTTTTTCTAAGATATTTAGAAATGAAAATGGTTTTGCAATTCCACAAACAACCAGACTTTTTTGACCGGTAAATTCATTTAACTCAAAATAATTATGTGTTTTAACATCATAAATTCCTTTTGCAGTGTAATAAGCATTAAATATTATTTTATTGTCAAAATATTTTTTTAGTTGTACAGGCATTTCAGCTTTTTCTGAAAATTTTCTATTAATAATTACAGCATCTGCTCTTTTTAATGAATCGAATGTTTCTCTCATTAATCCAAGTGGTAATAAATTCTGCTCAACAAATTCTTCTTTAATTAAAAATCTTTGATCAATTATTACTAAATCTAAATCGCGATGAATCCAACGATGTTGGAAAGCATCGTCGAGTATAATTATTTCAACATCAGAATCGTTGATAAAGTGATTAGCACCTTTAACTCTGCTTTCAGAAACAGCAGTTGGAATTTTTAATTCATCTGCTACTAAAATAATTTCATCACCACATTTTTCAACATTTGAAAAATTATTTTTTCCATCACTTACATAAATGTATCCGGAACTTCTTCTACCGTAACCTCTGCTTAAAACTCCAACTTTTTTATTTATTTTTTTTATTAGCTCTGCAATCAGAATAACTAAGGGAGTTTTTCCGGAACCACCAACTGTAATATTTCCCACAGAAATCACTTTTGCATTTACTTTTTTTGTTTTAAAGATATTTTTATCAAATAAAAAATTTCTTGCGTTTATTATTAATGCGTACAAAAAAAGTAATGGTGATAAAATTATTCTAATTAGTTTTAACATTTTAATAGTGCTTTATTTTGTAATTCATTAAGTAAATTTTCACACTCTTTTATTTTAATATTAATCTCATCTCTTGATAAAGTTTTTCCGATTATAATTGGATTTGAAAAAATTACCACAACTTTAGAGAATGGTTTTGGTATTTCAAATTTATCCCAACTTTTTAATTGCCATTTGTTTTTCATTCCAATGCCTAATAAAATTAAAGGTACTTGTGTTCTATAAGAAGTAATCACAGCACCAGCTTTAAATTTCATTATTGGTCCTGTTGGTCCATCTGGAGTAATTGCCAAATGAAAATTTTCTTCTATCAAGTGAATCATATTATCAAGAGCTTCGTGACCGCCATTGCTACTTGAACCACGGACAACATGAAAATTCCATTTTTCAAGTATTGAAGTTAAAACATCTCCATCTTTACTTTTGCTAACTAATGCAGCAAATTTTTTATTCCGTTGAAGATACCAGCCAATCAACATTGATCCATGCCAAAAAGCAACTATGTAATTATTTTTTTTGTTTTCTAATTGTTTAATTACATCAAAGTTATGTACTTCAATGCGAACAGTCTTTAAAAGAACATCTATTAAAAAATTTGAAATTTTTATACCGATAAATCTTAATAATTTTTTTTGTGTATTGTTAAGTTTCATTCATTGCTAAATAGATAATTCTTGCAGCATTTTCAGATGCTTTTTGATTACCTAATCTTTCTTTTATTTTATTTAGTTTTTCTTTTGTTAAAATATATTTGTGATTATCGTTTAAAAAACTTTCAACAGTATTATAAATATTTTTTACTGTTACTTCTTTTTGAATTAATTCCGGAATGACTGTTTCTTCTAAAAGAATATTTGCCATTGCAATATTTTTAATTTTAGCTAAAAATTTACCTATGAAATAAGTAATAAAATTTGTTACATAAATAACAATAAATGGCAGTTGAAAATATCCGGCTTCTAATGTTGATGTGCCGGATTTTATAATTCCAAATTTTGAGTATTTAAGCAAATCGTATGTATGACCTTTTATAAATTTATATTTAGCAGTATTCTCAAATTTTGTAAAAATATTTTGATCTAAATTTTCCGAACATGCAACTACAATTTGTAATTTGAATTTTTGTGAAATTAATTCAGCAGCTTGAATTGAAACCTTAAAATGTTTTTCAATTTCTTGTATTCTGCTACCTGGTAGAAGAAGTAAAATATCTTTCTCTTTCTCTAAATTAAATTTATCATACAATTCTTCTTTTGACAGAAATTTATAATTAGAAATGTGTTCTACAATTGGATGCCCGACATAAGTTGCATCTATATTATAATCTTTATAAAAATTTTCTTCAAAAGGAAATATAACCAACATTTTTTTTACCAAAGCACGAATTTTATGAATTCTATTTTTACCCCAAGCCCAAACTTGCGGAGAGATATAGTAATAAATGTTTAAACCTAACTCAGAAAAACTTTTAGCAATATTTAAATTAAAACCGGGATAATCAATCAGAATTACATTTTTGATATTTTCTTTTTTAACAATGTTGAGCAAATCTTTTTTAACTTTTTTAATAAATGGTAAATGTTTTACAACTTCAGCAAATCCAAGAAAAGCCATTTGTTGAATATTATAATGAGCA
>JAOADJ010000052.1 GCA_026417375.1 Melioribacteraceae bacterium
TCTTAATTCTGATACTGAGTTTATCTCTTTTCTATCTGCATCAGTAATAACTAATCCTTCACCTAATCTTTGATTATATGCTCTGCTATAAGCTTTGACGCCTGTTATCAGAACACCATTTTTGGTTTTGAATTCATTTAATTCATCATCATTCATATTTCTTACGGTTAACCCTATTTCATCAAAAGAAATTTCTTTTGCATCAACATCTTTTCCTTTTTGACCGCCTAAACTAACTTTAGTTGTTTTTTCTTCTTTTTCATCTCGAGCTTTAAGTGTAACATAACGTTCAATTGTTTTTCCATCACGATATAATGTTAATCTAACAGAAGTACCTGCTCTTTTTGCTGCAACATAAGATTGTAATTCATTTGGTTGATTAACTGTTTTTTCATCAACTTTTAAAATTATATCTCCAATTTTAATATCTGCTTTTGAAGCTGCACTACCTTCAACAATTTGTTGAATAATAACACCTTTGGGTTCATCAAGTCCTACAGCTTTTGCAGTTGCAGCATCAACTTCTTCAATACTTACACCAATATAACCGCGAATTACTTTTCCATTTGCAATTAAATCAGTTGCAACAGCTTTTGCTAAATTTATTGGAATAGCAAAACCATATCCAATATAACTTTGTGTAAAACCATTTGTAGCTATTGCGGAATTAACACCAATTACAGCTCCATTTAAATCAACCAAAGCACCACCACTATTACCAGGATTAATAGCAGCATCTGTTTGAATAAAATTTTCTACACCATAATTATCTTTTATGATGTTAATATTTCTACTTGTAGCACTTACAATTCCAGCTGTTACAGTTGATGCAAGAGAAAGTGGATTACCAATTGCCATAACCCATTGCCCTACATGAATTTTATCAGAGTCACCTAAATAAGCTTCGGGTAGATTTGATGCATCAATTTTAATAACAGCTAAATCAGTTAAAGGATCTGTTCCAACAACTGTTGCATCATATTTTCTTTTATTGTGAAGAGTAACAGTTACTGTTTTTGCATTTTCAACAACGTGATTATTTGTTAGTATATATCCATCATCAGAAATTATAATTCCACTTCCTCCACCTTGTTGTTCTTTTGGCACATCATCTCTGAATGGGAAAAAGAAATGAAATTCTTTTGGAATATTAAAATTACTTTTTACTGTTGTTACAACTTCAATTTGAACAATTGAAGGAGTAACTTTTTCTGCAACCTGTATAAAAGCATTGTTGAAAGCTTGTGCATCAGCATTTAACTGTTCAACTGGTGGGTTATCTGCACCAATTTTAATATTGCCGTAGCTTGGATGAACTAACCCAAAACCAGAAACAAGCACGGCACCAAAGACAATTCCTATAAAAATTAATGTGGCAGTTCCAAGAATGTTTTTTCTTTTCATATTTATCTCCTTATTTCTATTTAAACTTTAGTGAACGAATACCTTTAAATTCTTGAATATTGTATGATAAAAATTTTTCAAAAAAAATAATTAAGTAATCTAAATCTTCTTCTTTATATGTGCATTTTTTTTTGGCTCTTAGACAAACCAGTAATTTTATAAGTTCCGAATTAAAATTAAAATTTGTTAATCTATCTTGACAACATTCATTACAAAGAATTCCGATTTCGTAATTAAATGATGCTTCATTAACAATTTTTTTACCACAAGAGTTACAAATTTCAGTTTGAATTTCATATCCGATTTCTTTTAACAGAAAGAGGAAATATTTTGTAAATAAAAATTTCGGGTTTTCGTTTGATTCATTTAATAATTCAAAGATTCTAACAGTTCCATAAAATAATTTTTTATGTGGTTCATTTTCCAGTAATAAATTATTGAGTAATTCAATAATTGCATTAGCATAAGTTAGTTTATCAAAATCTTCTCTAATGTTTTGATAATATTTTATTAAATCAATTTGACTTGATATTTGAATTTCTCTTGTTTCTTTTTTGTAAAGAACAACTTCAACATAGTTAATTGAATCAACAATAAAACCTATTTTTGATTTTGAAGAGCGAGCACCTTTAATTATAACAGGTATTTTTCCAAAGTCTTCTGTAAATAAATTTGATATTTTACTTGTATCACCAAAATTAATTTTATTTAATACAATAGCTTTTGTTTTAACCAGCTCAGACATTTTTGAAATCAAATGGTTTATAAAATATTTTCTTATCGGTAATAATACCAGTAATTAATTCATTTGGAATTATATCAAAAGCCGGGTTATAAGCAGAATAATTTTGTTTTGTAATTTTATTCGATCCTATTTCAAAAATTTCATTTTTATTTCTTTCTTCAATTTTAATTTTTGTTTTGTCGGAAGAATTTAAATCAATTGTAGTAAAAGGAGCAGCTAAGTAGAAGGGTATTTTATGATAATTACATAAAACGGCTAAATTATAAGTTCCAATTTTATTTGCAGAATCTCCATTTAAAGTTATTCTATCGGCTCCGGTGATTACTAAATCAATTTTATTTTGTTGCATTAAAAATGCAGCAGTTGAATCTGTAATTATTGTAAAAGGGATTTTTAATTTTTCAAGTTCCCATGCAGTTAACCTTGAACCTTGTAATAATGGACGAGTTTCATCTACAAATACATGTTCAATTAAATTATTTTCAAATGCTAATCGTATTACATTTAACGCTGTTCCGTTTCCGCCAGTTGCAAGAAAACCTGTGTTACAATGAGTCAAAACATTACTTTTTTTTGAAAATATTGATAATCCATTTTCAGCAATTAATTCACATAATTTAATATCATTTAAATGAATTTCTTTAGCTTTGTTTAAAAGTATTTCATAAAGATTTTGATTGTAATGATTTTCATCGAAACATTTTTTCATTTTATCAATTGCATAAAATAAATTAACTGCTGTTGGTCTTGTAATTTTTATTCTATTATAAGCACAAAAAAAATCATTACTATATTTTTCTTTCGGTGAGTTTTTTATTGAAAGAGCCAAGGCATACGCAGCTGTAATACCAATTGCAGGAGCTCCCCGAACTTCAAGTTTTTCAATTGATTGAGCAATTCTTTCAACATTATCTGTAAAAATATATTCTTCTATGAAGGGAAGTTTTGTTTGGTCTAATATTTTTAATTTTTCTTCAACTAATTCAACTGAATACATAATATCAATCAAAACTTGAAAGTTCTCTAAATTCTATAAATCTGTTTTTGATTTCGAGATAGCTTAAATTTTCTAAACCTTTAGTGCTAAATTTTTCTACACAAAATGAAGCCATGATACTTCCATAAATTACAGCGCGTTTTAAATTATCAAATGATAAATCCATATTTTTATGTAAATAACCAGTAAATCCGCCGGCAAACGCATCACCGGCACCGGTGGGGTCAAATATATTTTCCATTGGATAAGCAGGTGCTGAAAAAACAGTATCTTCACCAAAGAGTAAAGCTCCATGTTCACCCTTTTTAATAATTAAATATTTCGGTCCGAATGAAGAAATTATTTTTGAAGCTTTAATTAAGTTAGGTTCTTTTGAAAGTAATCGAGCTTCTGAATCATTTATTATTAATACATCAACACGTTTTAATACTTCTAGTAAATCTTTGTATGCTCCTTCAATCCAAAAATTCATTGTATCACAAACTATAAATTGAGGATTATCTAATTGATCTAAAACATTCATTTGTAATTTAGGTGCAATATTTCCGAGTATAATAAATCTATCTTTTTTGTTTTTTTCAGGTATTACAGGATTGAAATTTTCAAAAACATTTAAGTGAGTAAAAAGTGATTCTCTGTTATTTAAATCGTAATGATATTTACAACCATATTTAAATGTTTTAGCTCCATCGACAATTTGTAATCCATCAAGATCGATATTATGTTCTTCTAACATCTTTAGATGCTCTTTGGGAAAATCATCACCTACTACTCCAACAATAGATACTGGGCCGGTAAAATAGCTTGCTGCTAATGAAATATAAGTAGTTGAACCTCCAAGAGCATTTTTAATTTTACCGAAAGGTGTTTCTATATCATCTAAACCAATGGAACCGACAATTAATAATCCCACTTTTTACCTCATATTTATTATAAATAAAAATACAAAAATGTTGTAACTAATTATTCTGATAATTTTATTTCTACAAATTTTAAATTTTGATCCACTTTGGAAAAATAATTAAAAATTATATCAACAGAATTTTTTTGACCCGGCCATGCTAAAAGTTTTTTTGCTTCATCTTTTTTTAACCAACAAAATTCTGAATGTTCATTTGACACTTTTATTTTAACATCATTATTAATCAAAGTTACAAAAACAGGAACAAAACATATTTCATTTTTTTCGTGTGAATAAAATGAATTGATATTTGGCACTATCCATAAATTGGTTGGTTTTATTGATGTTTCTTCTTCAATTTCTCTTAATGCAGTTTTATATGCTATTTCATTTTCATCAATTGTTCCGGTAACCATTTGCCAGATGTTAGGATATTTTTCATTTTTATTTCTTTTTAGTAAAAGAAATTCAATTTCGTTATTGATAATTCTTATTATGTGAGCTTCAATTAATGTTGAAGTTATTTTCATTTAAAAAATCGCCCTTGCTTCTGCTTTTAAATTATGAATTATTTTATTGTTTGCTTGCTTCCTCAAATCGTAACTAAAAGAAGTTTGTATCATATTTGATAATCTGTAATCGAAAAATAATCGTGCAAAATAATTTTTACCAATTAAATTTCCCTTTAATATTTCAAAAGGGATAATATAATTTTTTGAAGTTGAATTTATCTCAGCTCTTTCTAATTCAATTCTTAAACGACCAATTGATTCAAATGAAAAATTTGCTCTGATCATTTGAGAATTTAAATCGATTATATAAGGAATTTTTGGATAGCTGTCTTCACTTCTTGATACTTCTAATTTAAATCCAATTTCTAAATCTTTTTCAGGTCTGTATGAAAATTCTGATGCAATTCCATTATTTATAATTGAACGTGATCTATTTGAAAGAGGTGGAGAAGAATAATTATCTATAACATTCGAAATGTCGGTTTGATTGGATAATTCTTCTATCATTTTAAATCTTATTCTTAAAGATTTTTCTTTATAAAATCCTTTTTCAATTCCACCTGCAAATTGATTTAAACTTTTTCTTTGATTAAATCTAATCCGAAAAGAAAGTTCATTATTGTTTTCTAAAATATTTATATCATGAATAAAATTTTGAATTCCTCTTAAAGTATTTTTTACATCAAGAAAATGATTCAATTTGAGTAAATAAATATTACTTGTTTTTTCATCTTTATTTTGTTCATCTATTCTGAAATTAGTTTCAGTCGAAACTGATTTTATAATTTCATTAAAAGTATCGTCATCTAAATTTAATTTAGAAAAATCAATTTTAAATCTGAAGTTTGTTTTTAAATCTACGATTGGAAAAAGTTTATCAGTTGGAATTGTAACCAAAATAAAATCAGCATCATATAAAGAAATCTGGAATTCATTTTCTTCTGCTATTCCATTTTCATTTAAATCTCCTAAATAAATATAATTGCCACTTCCCTTTTGTACTTTTACAAAAACTTTTTCTAACCTTGATGTTTGTTCTGTTGAAGCATTATAATAAAGTTCGCCTCTTATTACATTATTAAAAACATTAAATCTATTTAATGATTGAATTAAAACAGTTTCATTATTTATAAATCCAAGATTTTTAAATTCATTTGTAAATTTTTTATTTCTGAGAACAAGAGAAATATTTGATGATATTTCTTTAAACTCATTAAAATTAAATTCTATTTTCTCGGTGACAGCGTTTGATTGTTTTCTGATTATACCATCTATCGGAAAACTTTCCTCTCTTTTAGAAAATGATATTTTTATATTACTACCATTAGAAATTTTATAACCTGCGAATGGATTAATTTCATAAAACGAAAGACTATTGTTGTTTAATCTACTTTTAGAATCAAGACTTTCTTTTTTCTCTTCACTTTGAAATTCAACACCTGTTGAGAATGATTTATATTGTAAAGAAATGTTCCCATTTTGTTTAAGCCAATTTGTTTTAAAGGAAGAAAATGTTGAATTGACAAAATCAATTTGATAGGTTGCATTTAACCAGTTCGATATTGAAAATCCGAGTTTATCAAAAAATCTTTTTGAAGTTAAGTTATCTCCTTGTTTCAGATATCCATACTTTAAATAATTATTTACATTATTAATTGGAGAATATTTTAATTCAAATTCTCTTAAAATTTGTTCACCGACTAAACTTGAAATATTGTAATCACGATTGAATTCAATGTTATCAATTCTCTCAAATGGAGAATAAAGTGAATCCAGAAATCTATCTTTTACATACAGACTTATCTTTCCGAAGTTATTGTTATTAATTATTAAATCATATGGCAATAACTCAAAAAATAATTTTCTTGCAAATCCAATATTTTTATCGTTGTTAATATCTGATATTTTATTTTTATCATAAGAAGAAACAGAAATTTCTCCACCAAACTTTATCAATTTGTTATCATATGAGAATTTTAAGTTTCCTAACTGTTTTAGTTCGGGCATTGGTAAAAATTTAATTGGTAAATAAGAACCTTTATTTATACCAACAAATTTATATTTACCTAAACTTTCTTTTTCATAATCTCCATTTCCAAATCCAACAAAAGAAAATGTAATGTTATAAATTGAATTTATATTTCCGGGTGCATATACATAAATCTTTTTCGATGTATTATTTATCAAAGTATCTTTTTCAAAATAAATTCCTTTACTCTTTCCTGATGAATCCATAGGAGCAATTTCTACACCACTAATAACAGCTTTATTTCTATCATTTCCGGCATTCTTTAAAATATTAATTTGATTTTCTGTTAATGAAAAATCAATTGGATTTTTTTCATCATCTCCATCACGCAAATATGAAATGCCCAGTTTAAGATTATTAAAAACTTCCGTTGAAAAATCAAAACCGAAAAAATTTCTTTTAAATTTTTGATCAGAATATTCAAACTCAACTATTATTCTGCTTGCTGAAGTTATAATTCTTTTTGTTGTAAATGTAATTTCAGCATTTGAATAATCGATTGTATAATCATTATTCTCACCACGTTTTAATAAATTTCCATCAATGTATACTTTTTCACTATTTGCAATCACAACAATATATTTTTCATTGTTTTGACCAAGCAATTTATATGGACCCTGATTGCCATCTATTCCATTAAAATAATTTGAATGGTATTTACCTCGTGAAGATGCAATTGATATTTTTGAATAAGTTTTTTCATAATTAGTTTCAATCATTAACCCCTGAAGCTTTCTGGTTGTGTTAGAAAATTCATTTCCGGAAATGGTAAATTCATAATCGCCAAAAGTAGCAACAGCATTTTTATGTTTAATTTCAATAAATACTTTATCAAGTTCTTCAAGAGTTTCAGTGTTTCCTTCAGGTTGAATCGGAATATTTTCATCGGTGAGTGCAGCAACAATATTTACTTCGTCAGAAAGTTTGCCGGTTAATTGTAATTGTAACCCGCTATTCAATGTAAAATCTCTATTAGTGCCGATTGAAAATCCTCGAATAATTGATCCCGACTTTTGTAAATCTTTGCCAAAAATATTTTCAGAATTTATCTGAGAAATTGGTTTTGAGAATTTGAATATATCTGAAATTTTATCATCATATTTTATTTGAAGAGTTCTTTTTTGATTTTCCTTACTTAAACTCAATTTCAATGAATTATATGTAATTATAATTGTATCAGATAAATTGTAATTCAATTCGCGTGAAAGCGAAAAATCTCCTGTTTTATAATCAATTTTATAAAATGCTTTATCTAATTTTTTATTAGATATAAAAATATTTTCAGAAAATGGGATAATATTAATAGAAGAAATTTTGTATTCATTACGCAAATTAATTTTAAGTGTATCACTAACAACAATAACCTGTGCAGAAGTACTGATTACAAAAAAAAGAATTAATAATATGGTTTTGAGTAATATTTTCAATTTTGAGTTATAGTTTAACTGTAAAAACAAATCTATACTACAACTCCATTTGTTGCAAGAAAATAAATTTACTCATAACGTAAAGCTTCGATAGGATCAAGATTGGCAGCTTTCATTGCAGGATAAACGCCAAATGAAATTCCAACAAAAGTAGTAACTAATAAACCGATTAAAATCCAATCCACAGGAACAATAACAGAAACACCAAGAGCAACAGCAACAAAATTACCTCCAATAACACCGAGAAAAATTCCAATCATGCCACCAAACCAACTTAAAGCAACAGCTTCTATAACAAATTGTGTTAAAATATTTTGTTTACGAGCACCAATTGCTTTTCTTATACCAATTTCTTTAGTTCTTTCAGTAACAGAAACTAACATTATATTCATAATTCCTACACCAGCTGCAAGAAGAGCAATAAAAGCAACTACAGCTGCACCCAGTTTGAAATATTTTGTTAAATCATTGAATTGTTCAATTAGTTGTTCATTTGTAACTATTTCGAAATCATTTTCTTCACCTGCTGGTACTTTACGAATTTTTCTTAAAGCACCAATCACTTCATCCATAGTAGCAGAAATTGATTCTTTATTTTTACACATAACAATAAAACTAGCACTTCTTTCTGTTCCAAAATATTTTTCAAAAACAGAAATTGGCATTATAACAAAGTTATCTTGTGATTGACCTAATATACTACCTCTTTTTTCAAAAACACCAATAATTTCTAAATTAAAATTATCAACTTTAATTACTTGTCCTATTGGATCAATATTTTTAAATAATGCATCAACAATATCTGAACCTATAACTGCAAATGGTTTATTACCTTCATCATCAGATTTTGTAAAATTTCTGCCAGAAGCAATTTTTAAATCACGAGCAACAAAATATTCATAATTAACACCAGCAACTGATACATTTGGATTAGTTTTTTCATTTCTGAATTTTACAGTTCTTCCACCACGACCAATGGAAATTCCAATAGCAACCGGAAGTTTCGTAATTTCTTTTAATTTTTCACCCTGCTTAACAGTTAAATTTTCTCTGTTCCTCATTTCTCTTCTTCTATGAGGTCCCCCCATTTGAATAGCAGGCCATTTTTGTATTATAAAATTATTTGTTCCAATAGAATTAAATGTTGTTTCAATACTACTTTGAATAGCCGAAATTGCAGTCATAACAATAATTATTGAAAATAAACCGACAGCAATTCCAAGTAATGTTAAAATTGATCTTAACTTACTTGCACGTATTGAATTAAAAGCTAATTTTATACTTTCAAATATTAACATTACTCATACCTCAATGCATCTACAGGATTTAATTTGCTTGCTTTCCAGGCTGGTAAAAATCCGGAAACCAGTCCAACAACTGCAGAAATTACAATTGCTAAAACTGCAATATGAATTGGTAATGAAGTTGGTAAAAATTGATTAATTATTAAACTAAGTGGATAGGATAAAATCAAACCGATAAAACCACCAATAATACATAATAATGAAGCTTCAACTAAAAATTGTAAAAGAATTGAATAAGTTTTAGCACCAATAGCTTTCCGAATTCCAATTTCTTTAGTTCTTTCAGTTACAGAAACAAACATAATATTCATAATTCCAATAGCACCAACAAAAAGAGATAATGCAGTTATAACAATTCCGGCAATTGCAATAACACCAACAGTATTATCATACATCTGTTTAAAAGCTTCCTGTTGATTTATTGCAAAATCATCTTCTTTATCGGGTGGAACTTTTCTAATAATTCTCATTGCAGAAATAATTTCCTGACGTGCATCTTCAAGTTTATCGACATCTCCAACTTTAACATCAATTCTTAATCTGTTTCTTGCTTCGCCAGAAACTATTTCAAATGTTTTTAATGGCATTATTATCATTCCATCCATACTAAATGAACCTAAAAATCCACTACCCTGTTTTTCCATTACACCAATTACCGTGAAGGGAACATTGTTAATTTTTACTTCTTTATTTATCGGACTTTCGAAAGGAAAAAGTTCTTTAACAATATCCTGACCAATCATACAAACTTTTCGTGCTGCACGCACTTCAAGTTCATTCATAAATCTACCTTCTTGCAAAACAATTTGACTCGTTCTTCTATATTCTTCAGTTGTTCCAATTACAACAGATGAAATTACACTATTAGAACCTCTTTTAACATTTAAACCAAAAGTTGAAATTGTTGGGGCAATTGCTTCGTATGTAGTAATCATTTCTTTTAATTTTTCGTATTGCTCAAGAGTTATATCTTTTCTGTTTCTAAACCTTGACCAATCACCCATAGCAAACCAAGGGAATTTACTTACATATAAAACATCACTACCCAATGAAGAAATAGATTGCATAAAAGCTTGTCTTAAACCAACAATAGCTGTTGACATTGTGGTCACAGCTACTATGCCAATAATAATACCTAAAGTTGTAAGAATTGATCTAAGTTTATTTGCTTTAATTGCCCTCAAAGCAATTGCAAGTACCTCTGTAAACTCAATAAGAAAATATCTCATTACTTAACATTATAGTTGACACTAAAATAAATTTTTATTACGAAAATGGAAAATGAAAAAATTAAAAATATTTTTTAGAATGAATTTATATTTCACTTCAAAGAAAGTAACAGCGTTGCGTTTAAGCGGACGCCGGAAGGTGCCCGCTACAAATACAACGATTTATTTTTTATGTTTTTATTTACTTACTTTCTTCAATCATAACGACAATGATAAACTACAAAAACTACGACCCAGTACAGCGTTCCGCTTGAGACGCTGGTTAGCTGTTTAATACTTTATTTAAAAAAATATCATTTACTAATAACCGTCAACATTGTTTTATCACCTTTACGAGATAACATAACTGTATATCTTTCTATTCCCTTCCACATAAGCATAGTTACTCCCATCATACTATTCTCAGAATATTTATTCCCATATTTATTGATGAGAGTTGCTTTAGATATATCAAATAATTTCTGTGCATCCTCTTCATTTTCTTTACCATTCGAAACGACTTTTCCATTTTGTTTTCCCTCTTTTGTAAACATATAACCGACTTTGAGCGATATGGGGTCAACCCAATCATAATATAGCAACGCTTTATAATTCATAATTTCTTTTTCTTCAATCTTTTTATCGACAATCTTTTCTTTAATTGAGGTGGTTGTTTGATCGAAAGGTTCATTCAAAAAGGTCTCGAGTGAAAATTGTGCAAATAGATTTAAAGATGATACAAATATGATAAGCAAAAAAACTTTTAATACTTTCATTTGATCTCCTATTGGAACAGACAGCTTACGGCGATGTTTTTAAGCCGCCGCCCAACTCAGCTATGCAGCTTAACTTAACAATGCCAATAATTATTAAAAAACTTTTTTAACAGAACAAACTTTAACAGCAAACTTGCTTAGCTAAACAAACTTGATTAACTTAAACCGACCGCATCGAAGAGGCGGTCGGCTTGAAGAACGGGTTATAAAGCTATTAAAAAATTAAAATTTTCGTAATATAAATCATCAATAGTAATGTCAAATAAAATGGCCAAATAGAAAATGAAATTACTGATTCAAGAAAAAGTTTTTTCATTTTACCTTTGGGTTTTACTGCGAATAAATCTTCCTTGTATAACTCACGTTCGTGAAGTTTAGAAATAAATTCATTATAAGAATTTCTAAAACCTTTCTCTAATGCTAAGTAGTAACAATCAAGTGCAAAAAATAAAACAGTTGGAATTATTGCTATTAAAGCGTAATGTGAATTTCCTTTTTCTGCGACTACTACTAAAATCGCAGAAACTAATGTTATGCACCAAGCTTTCGATGATGTACTATTAGAAGCCATCCTTTGAATAACATTTTGAAGAATAGTTAAATGCGACTGAACAGATTGTGAATTTTCTGAGATATTATTTTGATTTGTCATTTTATGATTTATAATTTTTTCTTATTTCAATAGCTTCTTCAATCCAATTCTCTAAATTATTTTTAATATCATTATATGCATCTGTACTGCTAGGATTATAACACTTAACGATACTTGACAAACTTTTGCCATCTAGCGAAAATTGATCAAAAGGATTAGCCCCTTGTCTACACTTACCATAATAAGGGGGTGTATTAGATGTTCTGGGATCCTTTAAATTATGAATATAAATACCAACTAAGCCTTTTCCATCATTCCAGGCCTTTTTAATTTCATATTTTACCCAAGGTCTGTTCGCTGTTTCTTCACCAACAAGTACAATAACACAAGAACGATAGTCCATATGTTCAGAGATCCATTTTTTAATAGCCTCATCTCCGGATTTTCTTATTTTTTCCCATTCATTAGCAGCAACAGGTTTATTATCTTCAATCGCACCAATGTTTCTAATCTGTTGTACTCTCATTACATCATTATCAAAATGGAAACTATAAAAAACTTGTCGTTTTGCCATATTATTTCTCCTATTTTTTTGAGCTTTATAACGGCATTGTGCCTAAGCTGCTGCCCAAAATAGCAATGCAGAATAGAACACAACTTTTAATGATTTAGTAAACTGTGCTTATCTTTCTTCGCAAGCACAGTTTACAAGTTAATTTATTTACTTAAACACCTTTAAAAAA
>JAOADJ010000026.1 GCA_026417375.1 Melioribacteraceae bacterium
TTAGAAGAAAACTTTGAAAGATTACAAGGTGAAACAACTGCAGCGGGATCAAAATTAAATATTATTGAATTACCAATGCCTGCACCACTTTATTTTGAAGATTTAAGATTACCAGCAAGTTACGCTAACTTCTATATTTCAAATAATGCTGTATTAGTACCAACATTTAACGATCCAAATGACAGAATAGCACTTGGAATTATTTCAGAATTTTTCCCAACCAGAAAAATTATTGGAATACACTCTGTTGATTTAGTTTGGGGATTGGGAACAATCCATTGTTTAACACACGAAGAACCATTATGAAACTTTAAATAATGCTTCTTCAATGTATTTCATTAATATTTTTTGGTCAACAGGTTTTGTTAAAAATTTATCAGCTCCTGCGGCTTCAGCATTTTTTCTTTCGGCAGTTGTATTAAATGCTGTTAACACAAAAATCGGTACACTTTTGTAAATCGAACTACTTTTCAACTCTTTTGTTAATTGAATACCATCTTTTGAATCACGTAACGAAATGTCCATTAAAATTAAATCGAACTTAACAGAATTAATAATGTTATAAAAAGCATTAACGCTACCAACAGTATAAACATCAAATTTTTTTGAAAGGAAGAAACGAAGGAAATCTTGTGCTAATTCCTCATCGTCCACAACTAGAACCTTTTTTTTGTCATCCATGACTGGTTTTTCCTGAAATAATGAGAAAACTTAATTTGTTAATTTTTAACAACTTGTTAAACACACTTAAAATTTTGATTTATATCTCCAAACACTATACCAAAAAAAATAAGGCGAAATTGATTTGAAAATAATTTTATATGCAATTAAAAATGAAAAGTTGTGAGAACATTGTATCAAAACAAGTCAGTTATTAAACAATGATCCCACAAGTAAATTGAAGTGAATTAAAATTTATTTTTTAATTTCAGACAAAATTTTATCTGCTACTTTACTTAAAACTTCATCAGATTTATAGAAACCTGAATTAATTTTGTTTCTAATTTCTTCAATTTTTTGTTTATCGAGATCCACTTTTGCCAAATCTCGTGCTTCGGTTGAAATTTCAATTGTATCACGCTTTTTGGTAGTGTTTTCACCAACTTTTTGATTCTTTGTAGGTTTTACAAAGAATGAACCATTTGTTACCCCTTTAATTTCCACAATATCACCTTTTATATACTGTTAATTTTTTCTTACTTAATGTTGCTGAAAGTTCAGCTTCCATCTTTTTTTCTTGTTCTGAAAATATTTCAACTATATTATCGAACTTTCTTTCAATTTGTTTAGCCCAATTGAACATTTCCGGATCATAATTTTTTACTTTTTCATAACCATAATTTTTCAACATTTCATCTCTTATTTTTTTTATTTCACTCACATCCTGAACTAAAGCCGGAAAAATATCATCAAAATTTTCGAATGTTAATTTATCAATATTCAGATAAACTTTTTTCAAAAGTTGATTTGATAATTCTATTTTTTTTTCTAATGATTCCATTATATGTTATTATTAAAAGTTGATAAATAACTTGAAAAACTGTTTTGTAAGTTTAAAACAGAAACCAACTGCATTTGCATTTTTACATAATTGTTTCGTAATGCTTCAGCTTGTTTATCAATTAATGTTTGTGAATTTGTAATTCTATCATTTATGGAAGTAATTGAGCTACTCAAAGTGTTTCTGCTTGCCTGAATATAACCTGTAGAACCTAAATAACCTGTTAAACTATTGTAAAGAGATGTTGCAATTCCATTTGATGAATTAAATAATGCAGCAACTTGTTCAGGTTTATCTTTTATAGATGATTCTAATAATGATGAATTTGAAATTGAAAGTCCGGAATCAATATTAAATGTAATACCGATTTTTGAAAGAGAATTTATTTTATCTGCATCAATATTATCAACTGTTTTGTAAGCAATGTTGTTCAACAAATTTCGTAATGAAGTTGCAGTTACATCACCTGCTAAATTTCCTCTTGTAGTTTTTGTATTTGATAAATTTGTTTTTAAATATGAATAAAGATCGTTGAACTTTGTAACAAAATCCTCAATTTTAGATTTCGCTACAGAAGTATCTTTGCTAACTGTAACAGCAACAGTTGAATCTGTATTTTGCATTGCAGATTTAAGTGAAAAAGTAACACCAGAAATTAAATCCGAAATAGTATTACTGTTTCTTTCAACCTGAATTCCATTAAATTCAAATTTTGCATTTAGTTGAGATGTAGAGTAAACAAATCCAGGAGTATCAGTGCCATTGTTATTTTGTACAAAAGAAGTTCTTGAGCTTCCTAAATTTAGTCCGATTGATGAAAGAGCAAGACTTCCGGTTTCATCAGATAAAGAGGTTATTCTGTAATCATAACCGGAATTTTTTGTTGTAATTGACAATTGAGATAATCCGGAAGCAGGTGAAAAGGATGATGCATTAAAAAATCCTGAAGCACCAACTTCTTTTTCACCATTTGATGAAATATTTAGATTAGAAATTAAATTTCCTGTAACATCATTTCCGACTGAAATATATTTAGAAGTATCATTAAGTGTAATTTTTAGTTTAATATTATTTTCACCATCATTTACTTTTTCTGCATTAACACCCGATAAATTATTAATTTGAGAAATTACACTGCTTAATACTTCATCATAAGTTCCGGCTGAATATGAAATAGTTGTATTGTTTCCATTTAAATTAAGAGTAAAAGATCCGGCAGAAATAGAATCATTTTTATTAACAGAATTTGAGGTGATAATTGCTTTGTTTGAATTAATTGCATTCTGAATTTTTGTTATAACCGTTTGATTTGATATAGAACCATTAACAAAATCTGAATTATCAAAAGTTACATTTATTTTACTTTTTAATGTACCACCACTTCCATCACCACTAGTAATTACAAAAGTATGAGTACCTGCTTCTGTAATTAATGATGAAGAAGAATTTGATGTTTTATCTTCGGAAAGAACTAAATCGTTTTTAGCTAATTGATTAACACGAATTGAATTAACACTTTCATTTGCAGAACTGTTTGCACTAACTTCAACAAAATTTGAATTGGAAGAAGTTGCCTTCATTGCTGAAAACACAGAAGAAGTATCACTGTTTTTTAATGATGATACAACTGAAAAAAAAGAAGATAATTTTGAAGATATAACAGAATATGCATTATCAATCGCCTGATAATAAGATTTTTTGGTTGAAAGAGGAGAAAGTTTTTTTTGGTATTGAGTGGTTTTATAAGTATTAACTAAATTATTAATACCACTCGTTGTTAAAAGATCATAAGGCATAACAGCTACCTATTAGTTAAAGCTTGTTTCCATGTATCTCTTAATTCTGTTAATATTTTTTGAGCTTCTTCAAAATTATTTTTTCTGGTCTGTTCCTGGCAATATTGATACAATCTAAACAATCCGATCGAAATATCACGAGCACCTTCAAGATCGAAATTCAAAGAATTAATCAGCACTTGAATTGCTTCATTAGTTTTAATCATATTTTTCTTTTGGCAATTCAAAATAGCAAAATCATAAACTTTAAGAATTAACTGAGCAGGAGAAGCTTGATTTATATCGTTATTTAAGTATTGATTTATTCTTCTATTATAGGCAAATGATGTTGCAGCTTGCATTTTAGTCCCATTTTAATTTTGTCAAAGAGAAAAAAGAACTTGAGAGCCCATCCAAAGATGGACTCTCAATATCATTATCAATTAACGGAATAAAGATAAGAGTTGTTGTGGCGCTGTATTCATTTGAGAAAGCATTGCTGTTGCAACCTGACCACTTATTTGACCTTTTGTTGCATTCAATTGTTCAGCTGCCATATCTGCATCAAAGATCCCGGAGATGGTTGCTGTGTTATTAGCAATTGCAGAAACTAAATATTCTTCTCTTGAATTAACTGTTTGTGTTTGATTACCAATATAGCCAAGAGCATCTCTTACTTTACCAACTGCTGCATCAAGTTTTGTATTGAAATCTGTAAATGTACTTGTAGCTGTAGCTCCTTTTAATTCATCAGTAGAAGCTTTAATTGTAGAAAGTGACATTTTGCTATCGATATCAATTGCAAAAGAAGCACCACCGATATCAAATGTTTTGCTTCCAACAGAAGCACTCATTGAACCAGCACTTGTTAATAAGTATGTTCCATTGATGTTTGTAGAAGTTAATACAGATTCAATTTCATTTGCTAAAGTAACGATATCATTAGCAAGACTTGCTTTGTCTTTTAATGGATCTTGAGTATCAACTATTTTAGCAGCGATTTGATTGAATTTGTCATTAACTTGTTGTAAAGCAGATTCTGCAGTTGCTAAGTAGTTTTTAGCAGAAGCTATATTGTTTAATTGTGCTTTTTGCTTCAATGTTTGAGCTTCCAATCTTTTACCAACGTTATAACCAGATGTATCATCTGCAACGCTGTTAATTCTTTTTGTGGTTGCCAAACGAAGCTGTGCTTTTTGTGTTTCTGCATTAACTTTTGCTAATGCGTTGTAAGCTTGTAAAGCGCCTAAATTTGTGTTAACTGAGAATGACATAACTACCTCCTTGTTTTGTTTTTGTTTTACTAGGCTTCCTTGCCTAGCGTTGTTGTTATTATTTTTTTGTTACTTAAGAGATTTATTTCTCAGTTATATTATCGAAGTGCTTTTTGAAAAGTTTAGTTTTTTTGTGAAGAATATTCTACAATGGTACAGTTGTAAGCATTAATAATTTTCTTTTTAATGTTCTTACTCTTGTCATTACTTCAGGTATGTTTGAAAAATTTTTTTCTAGTTTTGCAATTACCGGTTTTATTTTTTCCTGTGAACCTTGTTTTAAATAATATGTAATTAAATAAAAATAAATTGATGGATCTTTCTGATCATCAACTATTACATTTTCTAATATTTTTATTGCTTCATCTAATCTCCCGAATTCATCTAATAATTTTGCAAGTAGTTTTTTTACTTCAACACTTTCCGGAAATTTTTTAATTAACTTTTCAACTAATAATAATATTTGTTGCTTATATGGATTATTTCCAAACATAAAAATGAAAAAGCCAATGTTGTTTTGGTTAATCATCTTTATTAACGTTTCACCTTCTTCTATTGTAAATGATGAATTAAGAAATACTTTTTGCATTGCTGCTGCACGTAAAGAATTTTTTCCATCATGAGAAGTATAAAGCTGATAAAGTTCTTTCTGATAAAACTGATAGTTTGGAGTATTTCTGTTTTGTAGTGCTAATGTTATTCCATAAAATATAACTTCTTCAGGATCTAAATGTATAATTTGATTTTGATTAAATTCTTTTAACAGTTGATCCTGATTTAATAAATATGCTCTCTTGCATTTTTCTTCTGCTAATGTTAATTCATTTTTACGTAAGGAAATTTTTGAAGCCAAGTAATATGAAAATGGTTGACGCTCATCTAACTTTAATGACAATAAAATATTTCTTTCTGCTTCCTGAACTTTATGATTTTGATGATTTATAAATGCCATTTGTGTAAAACATATTGCTCTTAAATTTCTTTCTAACTTTACATTCTCAGCGGCAATTCTCAGATAGTTTAACGCATTATCAACATCATTTATAATTTGATAAGTTAAACCAAGCTGATAAGCTATATAAGGTGATTTGTTAATTGAAAATTCTTGTAGTAATAAAGTCAAATTTCTTTCAGCTTTTTTCTTTTTTTCTTCAAGTGTAATATCATAACCAATATGAACAATTATTATGTTAGCATTAATTAAATCAATTTTGTTTTCAAGCAATGAATTTGAAATTTGTTCGTGAACTTTTCCTTCAAATTTAATTCCTTCATTATTAGGAAATAACCTTGGATAACGATTTGAATTATCGTGTCCATATGTTGAATCTATATTTCTTACAATGCAGTTGTAAGCTGTTTTTTGTTTTTGATTGGTTAATCTTTTTAATTCGCTTACTGAAGATGCATCTAATCTTTCATCAGCATCGAGATATAAAATCCAATTACCAGTCGCTTGTGAAATAGAAAAATTTCTTGCTGCAGAAAAATCATTTATCCAATCAAAATGAAAAACTTTTGCGTTATAATTTTTTGCAATATCAATTGTGTTATCTGTTGAGCCTGTATCAACTATAATAATTTCGTCAACAATATTTTTAACTGATTCCAAACATTCTGATAAATACTTTTCTTCATTTTTAACAATCATGCATAGTGAAATCTTAGTCATTTTTCAACTCCATTAAACTATTATGGTTTGTTTCAAAACCAAGTATTTCATTTACAATTTTTAGTGCATCTATTGCTTTTTCATTTGATTCGTCGTTTTTAATTGCCCATTCAAACATAGTTTTTGCGGCTTCATAGTTTTCTAAATTCATAAATATTTGTGCTAATCCATAACAAGCTGAAGATGAATTTGGATTTGATTGTAATTCCTGTTCAAAAAAGTATTGAGCTTCTTGTAAATTTACCTTAGCGAGAAATATATTTCCTGCAATGTTAAATAATTCATCTTGTTTAATTATTACTTTATTTTCTTCTTTATAATTTTCAATCGCCTTTAAAACTGTCTCTTCTGCAAATTCTAATTCGTTATCTGCAATATGCATTCTTGTTCTTTCAAAATATTGCTGGAATAAATTTTTATTTATCGGATAAAATATTTGATGAGTTTTAATAGTTTTATTTTCAAGCCATATTTCTTCCGGTGTTACATTCCATTTAGCAACAAATTTCTGTCTGTTTATATCAAGACGTCTCTGATATTCTGCACTACCATTAGCTTTAAATGATTTTGAACCAAAATGATGAATGAAAACATCTTTTGCTATTACAGTTTTGAAACCAGCTAATTGAGCTCTTAAACAAAAATCATCATCTTCATAATTACCGGGGGAAAATCTTTCATCAAGTCCGCCGATTTTTTCAATTACTTCTTTTTTAATTAAAGTGCATAAAAATGCAATTCGTGGAAATTGTAAAACCTGACCTTTATTCTTCTCTTTAACTTTTTCAGTATACACATACATCTCTTCAATGGTATCATAATTAGCATCATTATCTTTCTGCAAGCCACTTACTTCATTGCTGATAGGACCAACTAAACCAATATCTGTGTTAGATTCAGCAATTTCTAACATTCTTTCAATTGCATTATTAGTAATTATAATATCATTATTTACTATTAAAATGTATTTACCTGATGAAGCAATTATCCCTTGATTTACAGCATTTGGAAAACCTAGGTTAACTTTGTTTTGAATAATTTTTACATAAGGATATTTCTCTTTAATAGTTTTAGTTGAATCATCTGTTGAAGCATTATCTATTATAATAATTTCATTTTTGATTTTAACATTATTAGATATGCTTTCTAATAATTCTAAAGTATATTTTTTTTGATTGTAAATTGGAATAACAATTGAAATTATTAAGTTCGAACTACCTTCGATTACGTTTTCATAATTATCAAGAAAATCTTGTTGATCTTTTCTCAATTTATCAAGATCAACTGTTGTTGAATTGATTAGTTTTTGTTTTTTTATTTCATCGAATTTATAATTAAGAATTCTTTCCCAGTTTTCAATAAACTTTAATAATGAATTTAATGCTGAATATTCAATAGCTGTTTCAAAACCATTTTTAATAATATTTTTTACATCAATCTTATTATTTAAAATATCAATAATATATTGCATAAAAGAATTGTGATCGCCAAAGTCAACTAATAAAGAATTAACATTGTGAATACAAAAACTTTCAGCTCCCATATTTTTAGTAACGATTGTTGGAACACCACAAGCCATTGCTTCCAAAACAGGTAATGTAAATCCTTCGTACCAGGAAGTGCTAACCAATAAATTAACTTCATTTATTAGTTCAGCCATTTTATCTTGAGTTAATCCACTTATAAAATGAAATTTTACATTTTTAATTTCTTTATCAAGATTCATTCCGCCAATTTTACTTCCACCCCAGATAACATACACATTCAATACATCAAAATGATTAGATGAACTTTGCAGTTTATCTAATGTTTCAAGTAAAAAGTTAAAACCTTTTAATTTGTCAAAAGGATTGCCGACAAATAATATTGAGTTTTTCTTTTTTATTGATTTCAAAATCGGTTTAAATATTTTTAGATCAATACCATTGGGAATATAGTAACTTGTTCTTCCCCATTTTTCATTAAATAAATTAATTAAATGGTTTGAAACTAAAATGTTATTTACTGGTAAAGAATGTAAAGTGGTATAGAAAAATTTATCTGCTCTAAGCTCTTCATAATATCTTCCTATATGATAACCTTCATATCCCTGGCATAAATGATAAATTCTTTCTGGATCAAATTTCATTAATAATTTAGGGACATCATAAACACTGAAAACCACAACTACATCGCTATCAATTTTACTGATATCATAATGATCTTTTACTCTAATAAACTTTGCGGGTAATTTTATCCAGGTTGGTTCTTCGTTATCTGAATAGACAGTTACATCACAACCTAAATTATACAATGTTTGAATGTAGTGATAAGCAACTTTAACTCCTCCACCAATAATATTTGTGTATCTCATTATAAAAGTAATCTTAGGTTTTCTATTTTTTATTTGAACTGGTCCTAAAGATTTCTTTGAAATTTTACTTTCGAAATAATTTTTTAATACACTTTCATCGAATTGATTTAGTTCTAAGCAAGATTTACATAAAATTAATTCCTGGTTTGGTGCTGTCATTAAATCAGAAATTATTTTAACCCTATTTTTTCTTTTACAATTAGTACATTCAAATTCAATTTTATAATGAACGTCATAAGGAATAATTTCATAATTAAGTCGTGATATTTTTTGATATGGTAATTTTTCTATTTTATTATTAAGAAATGAATCAATTTTATCCTTGAAAAATTTATCAGATATTGAATTGTAAATTAATTTAAATTCTTCATCATTTTGATTAAGCTTTACTTTTGAGAACCAATAATAAAATTTAATTTTATCAGGAAAAGTGGTTATGTGACTTTTTCGTTTGAATGATTTTAGAAATTTCAAATGTTCATTTTGTTGTAAAACTAATTCATAAAATTTTTCAATTGCTTGTTCATAATATAGATTCGGGAAATCACTCAAATATTTAAAGGCACTCAACGCAGAATCATAATTTTTTTTACTTAATTCATCTAATCCAAAGTTGAATATTTTTTTTGAAAAATAATTTTCAGTTGATCTATCATATTTTAGAATATCAGCAAAATCGTTACGCAGTGAAAATGTTATTGGTTTTAAATTTTTTGATTTTTCAAACAACTTTTTTATAAATACTGAATATTCTTTTGCAGTCGCATTTGATTGATTAGAACTAAGCAATCCGAATAACGAAGTTAATATTTTATTCCTAGAGCTAATTTCCAGAGTCTTTAATCCATCTTCAAACCATTTAAGGAATTTTTGATTAACCAAAAGATGATTGATATGACAATAAGGATCGGAAATCATATCATTAAAATGAATAACAAATTTTTCAATATCTTCATCGTTATTGAAATCGAGGTTCTTGTAGAAATCGCGAAATGTATAATTAGATAAATAATAATCTACAAAGTAATAACCATCATATCTGCAATCTATATTAAAATCTGTGAAGCCTTGATTTTGATGAATTCTACGTTTTGTAATTTTTTCCTTGATGTAAAAAAACTTATAGCCTTTTGCTGCCAATCTAAACCAAAATTCAGTATCTTGAGCGTGCTTGTATTGGGTATTAAAACCCCCTAATTCTCTCATTATTGTTAATGGAATCATAACAGTACAACCATCAACCATATCATACTTTAGTTGTTGGGGGAATTCAAGTCCATCATAAAAAGGTTTCTTTGATTCAAGTTCTTTTACATTATCATTAGCATCAATCAAGTCAAACGCACCAAATACAAGCCCATAACTCTCATCTAAATTTTTATATGTTTTTATTTGAAGTTCTAGTTTTTGTGGATTAAATAAATCATCGCTACTTAACCAACAGAAATAATTACCATTAGCTTTATCAATTCCATAATTTAAAGCTGATGATATTCCTTCATTTTCTTTATGAAAACCTTTTATTCTATTATCTTTTTGTGAGTATTGTTGAATAACTTCCCAGGTGTTATCTGTTGACCCATCATCAACTACAATTGCTTCCCATAATGGATAAGTCTGCTCTATTATACTATCAAGTGTTTTAGGTAACCACTCTGCCTGATTATAAGAAGGGACAACAACTGAAACCAATGGATAATTAGACCATATAGCTACAGCAAGATCTTTATCTTTATGATCCCAATCATACCAATCTCTCCAAATCTGATACAAAGAAAATTTTGCATTAATAATTTTATTTTCATCCCAATCTGTTCTGTGAGTTTGCCAATATTCACCATTTAAATTCCAATGATCTTCATTTTGTGGATGAGCACCAATTGGTATCTGAGCAAACAGAATTCCAGTACAATGTTTTTTGGCTTCTTCAATTAATTTAAATCCTTCATCTTCATTTAGATGCTCTACAACATCAATCATTAAGATCAAATCATATTGTTCATTAACTTTACTAAAAAATGAAAGAGCATCTTCATTAAAATACTTTACCCAAGGAGTTCTTTCTTTAGATTTTTCAATATATGGTAAATGTGGTTCAACAGCGGTTACGTCTTGTTTCGCATTTGTGTAAACTAAATAATCTCCTATCCCACATCCTATATCAAGAATTTTATGTGAATTTTCTATTAAGCCTGATACCATTTTCTGAAAGTTTTTCTTATTAAGGTGATCACTAAAGCTTAATAGTTTATCAAATACATCATTCATTTATTTTTCCTTGAGTAATAATTTTATCTTATTGTTATTTAACAATTGCATCGCTTTTCTTATTTAATAATTTTTTTATAACCGATTAATTTTTACTTCAAAAAAATTTTTCATTTCTGAAATCTGTTCTTCTAATTTTTTAGTGCATACATTGTTTGTTAAATCATACACACTACTTAATGTTCTGTCTATTTTATCTTTGGCTTCTACCTGATTTATTTTCAAATAATTTAGTTGGTAAATGTCATTAAAAAGATTTAGTAATTCGAATTTATTTACAGTATTTGGTGAATGAATATGAAATATTCCTTCTTTGTATAAATTATTTTTCAGGATGTTTTCAATTACTTCAGCTAAATAGAGAGTTGTAACTCCATTCCACAAATGATTTGTAAAGCCATTAACTTCTTTTCCTTTCTGACTTTTTGCCCATTCTAATAATGATCTGCTGTTATTTTTTTCTTCACCAATAATTGATGTTCTTAACACCATACAATCTTTATTTTCACCGGCGTTTTTTGTCATTCCATATAAATCATTAGCATCAAATAAATCTAATTCATTGTAATTTCCTTTTTTACCTGAATAAACACAATCTGTTGTAATATGAAAACATTTAATGTTTCTTGCTTTAGTCATTAAAGCAATATTTCTCGGGAAAATTGAATTTACTCTTATTGCTTGTTCAATCGGAAAATTTCCGATTGTTGGTTTAATTAACCCGGCACAGTTAATAACCAAATCAATTCCATCCAAAAACTTCAGAAAATTTTCGTGCGGTTCAATTCCAATATCAAAATCGTTTCTCGATAATTTAACTACATTATAATTTTTGCTTGCAAAGTATTCTGAAACTGCATAGCCAAGCATTCCATTTGAACCAATAACTAATACTTTTTCCATTATCTTTCCTCCACTTTCCAGGGATCCCAATAATGAGATTCAAATCTGAAATCATCTTTCAAACCGACTTCCAATTTTTGATTTGAAAAGACCATTATTAGTGTTTCATCGTTAAGAGACATATGCCCATTTGCATATCCTTCGGGTATATATAAAATTGATGGTTGAGTATCTGATAATACAAATCTCCAAACTTTTGCATCTTTGGAAGGATTATTCCAATCATCAATTTTAACACAACAAACCAAAGAAGCACCTTTAACTGCCAAAACATATTTTGCTTCAACTTTATGTCCGTGCCACGCACGAATAAATCCTTTGTTATGATTTTCTATGAAATAGAAACGTTTAATTTCTTCATTCATAAAATTAAAGTCGTTAACAAAACCAACGCGACCACGGTCATCAACTGATAATCCACCTTTGATTAGTTGTGGAACTTTTTCATTGCTCATGCTGCCTCTACCTCTTTGAATTTTTCATTTAATATTTCAAAGTAATGTTCTTTCAGATATGCCTGATTTGAATATCGTGGACTCTTTAAATCTTTTATTCTTTTTGTTTCAACAAGATATTTTAATTCTTCAATTCCTTCATCAATTGAATGAACTGATTTGAATCCAAAAGTATCAAATGCTTTTTTTGCAGATACACGATAATTTCTTGTATCCTGAAAAGGCATATCGGTTGTTTCAATTAAAAGATCCGGGAAGTGCATTCTAACCTGAAATGCAAGATCACTTATTCTAACATTTTGACGAGCGAGATTGTAAATACCTTTATGGTCTGTTTCAAGATTCATTAATACTGCTCTTGCAACATCTTTTACGTGAAGAAGTGGTCGAAACTGATCACCACCAAAGACACTAATATTACCTTCAAGATATGCACGAACAGTTAAAATATTTACAACAAGATCTAATCTGATTCGTGAGTAAAGATCACCAACACCGAACAATGTTCCAAGTCTGAAAATAATTGCATTCTTATGTTTAAGATATTTTTCAGCTTCAAGTTTTGTTTGAGCATAAAGTGAAAGTGGATTTGTCGGAGAATTTTCATCCAACTCTTTATCCTGCGCACCATAAACAGAACAAGTTGACATAAAAACAATTCTTCCATCATAATTATCCGCAAGCCAGGCAACAGAATCCTGATTAATTGCTTTGGTCAAATTTGGATTAATCTGGCAGGCACCATCACCAACAATTGCAGCTAACCAAACAACTGCATCAGCCCATTTAAGTTGTTGAGATAATTTTTCTGTATCTCGAACATCGCCAAAGATGAAATCAACAGGTTTACGAAATGAATCTTCATATAAAAGAGCATCGTAAACACGAACATTATAATTTGATTGCTGAATTAAATCGGTAATTGCACCACCAACATAACCAGCACCACCAACAATTAATATGTTTTTCATATTAAAGTTCCTTCTTTAGTATTTTAATAATTCTTTCCGAAGTTTTGCCATCACCAAGCCATTTAATTTTTTCTTTTGAAATTTTATATGTTTCAAAAAATCTTATTGTATCATTTACCATTTTTTCTATTGCATTACTTTCTCCAATTAATATGCTATTTCCATTTTCAACTGATTCCGGTCTTTCTGTAAAATTTCTTGGAACAACAACCGGAACTCCTAACAAAGGACATTCTTCCTGACTTGTTCCGGAATCAGAAACAACACCATAAGCATTATATTGAAGATTCAGATAGTCCAAAAATCCATAAGGACCAACTAGCTTAATGTTCTTTTTGTCTTTTAGTAAATTGTATTTATTAATTAGTTGTAATGCACGATTAAATTTTACAAGTCTAACTTCTAATTTTGTTTTTTCTCCAAGCTCATTTAAGAAATTAAGAATGTGATTATACTGCTCGGGGGATTTTAAATTTTCATTTCGATGAATATCAGCAACAATAAAATCTTTGCTTCTTTTTCCTTTTGGAAGGAATTTTTTAACTACTTCTACAATTGTATTTCCAACAACAAAAATTTGATCAGGATTTTTATTTTCTGCAATTAATCTTTCTTTATATAAAGGAGTATAAACGAAAACCAAGTCCGATACATAATCACAAATTACTCTGTTGACTTCTTCCGGCATTCTTCTATCGTAGGATCTCATTCCCCCTTCAATGTGACCAATCTTATAACCTTCTTTAAATAATGGCGCACTTACCAAAGCAGAGTTTGAATCACCGAGAAATAAAATTATATCAGGATTAATTTTTTTCTTCTTCAATAAATAAATAACTTCTTTTGACAGATAAGAAAGTTGTTCATAGTGGTTTGAACTGTTTTTTCCAGTGGCAAGTGTAAAATCCGGTTTTCTGATTTTAAGCTGATTGAAGAATATTTTGCTTAACTCATCATCATAATGTTGACCTGTGTGAATCATTATATGATCAAAGTTTTCATCCAGTTTTGTAAAAACGTCACTCATTCTAATGAAATCAGGTCGGATACCAGTTATGGTTACAATTTTTTTCAATATGAATTTTCCTTTTTTTATGCTTTATTGCAAATATCATTCCACCATAATGTTCAGATATTTTTCATTTATTAAATGATTTTTTAATTGATTTGCAGATTATTGCAGGATATTAGCCACTTGGAGAATATTAAAGAGAGATGGGTTTTTCTTATTGATTTAATATGTTCACAATTGGATTTGTTTCTTCTTCAATTTTTTTATTTGCTTTTTCATAAAGTTCTTTTTCAGCTGCAGCTTTTTGTTCTTTTACTTCAGCAACTCTTTTTCTATGTAATTCTAAACTACTGTTGATACTTTCAATCATAATTTTTTCTCTATGTTGATTCATATCTTTAGCATCGGCAATTGCTTTTTCTTTTTCTATTTTCAAATGATTGAGTTTCTTCTGAAGTTTTGAAGCAACATCATACTTTTCAATTGCTACACCTGCAGCCATAAGTAATGAAACAACTAAACCAATTAGAAAACTAATTGCGCCCCATTTTGAACCGGAAATTAAAACAGCAACAAATATTGAATTGAATTCGTTTACATTTTCAACAACTTTGTTTGAATAACCAGTAACACCACCAATAAAGAAAACAACAAAAGCAATAAAAATATTGTAAGTTAAATTATTTGCTAATGCAGCCCGGGGATTATATTTATCATTATCTGGCAGTTCATTTATTCGTTGTTCAATTTCTTTAGCTTCTAAATCATAGAAATCAGAAATTTTTTGAATTGTTTCTTTTAAAGTTTCGTGAGATTTCTTTTTAAAAGTTTCTAATTCTTCTAATAAATGTTTTTCTGCGCTTAAATTATCATTTATAACCAAATCGTATGTATTTAAACTTGATTTTACTTCGTTGTAATACTTTGTTTTTACATTATTAACAATTTTATCTACAATTTGTTTTACTTTATTTTGAAATTCCGGATATGCAGCGTGAAGTAGTGTTGAATTTGATGTTGCATAAAGCGACATTATTTTATCCATAAATTCAAAAGATTTTTTTATTTCGTCATCATAATATTCATCCATTTTCTTTAGTTTGATTTTTTCTAGTTTTTCTTTGCAGTTTTCAAACACGGAATTATCACTTACTCTAAAATCTTTTAATAAGATTTGAATTGCATCCGTTACTTTAGAAAAACCTTTTTCATGAAAAATATTATATATAAAAGCATTTCTGAAAAAATAATTAAACATTCCGAGATTATTGAACTTCAAAGCAATGGCTAATCTTTTAATATCATAATTAAAAACTTCTTTAAGATAATACATCCCTACTTCTTCGTTGCCTAATGAAATTTCTGATAATGCCGAATAAATTCTTGCGGAACATCCTTGTGGTTTTATTTCTAAAGCTTCTTTGAATATTTCATTTGCTTTGATAAAGTTATTTTCTTTTAAATGGACAAACCCTATGTATAATTTCAAAAGATAATTTAATTCATGTTTAGTACTATCGTTAAGTCTTAATGTTTTAATTAAGCTCATAGTTGTGTCAAATAACTCTAAAGCTTTTTCTGAATTATAAAAAGTAGGTTGATAGGTTAAAATCAATCCTTTAAGAATCAGTTTAAAGAAATTATGTTTGTTAATATCACGTTCAATAAAATTAATTGTTGTAGTAGAATAATATTCCTTTTCACTTTTTAATTTTGAAGTTGCCCAACGTGAATAATTTTCTTTGATTTGTTTATGAAGTTCACTAAAAGCCAACCCTTTGAAGTTAAACTTCATAAATTCTTCAACCTGATTAAGTAGTGAAGATTCATAAATCCAAAAAAGCGGGGCGTCGTTAAATGAAATAAAAATTTCTTTAAGTTCTGATGGTAATTCGAGAGAAAAAAATCTTACACTTTCTTTTATTGTGTTTATTTGATCTGTTTGAGAATCAATACTTATTTGAAAATTTTCTTTGGCAACTTTATAAAACTTTGCAATCTGAGCTTCGTTACTAATTGTAGTATTACCATATTTTTCATTAACCAAATTCATAAAACCAGCTCATTAATTTGAAAGTGGAAAACTTAAAGTTATTCTTGTTCCTTTGTTTTTCTCACTTCTGATATCAAATTTACCATCCATAAGTAAAGTGAGCTTATAAGCAATGGTTAATCCTAAACCAGCTCCTTCAAATGGACGTGTATAACCTTCTATTTCCTGTGTAAATGGTTTTAATAATCTTTCAATTTGGTTTTTTTCAATTCCAACGCCGCTATCTTCAATTATTATTTCAATAAATTTGTTATAAGATTTTGTTCCTACAAATACATAACCTTGTTCTGTATATTTAATTGCATTTTCAATTAATGATAAAATTATCTTTTCAAATTTCACCCAATCAACTTCAATAATACAATCGTCATCTGAAAGTTCAAGAATGAATTCAATATTCTTTTTCTGAAATTCTTCTTCAAATCTTTTAGCGATATTTCTAATTATATGATTACAATTTAAATCAACTTTTTCGAGTTCTATTTCACCACTTTCTATTTGTGAAACTTCAATTATGTTTGTAAATAGATTTAATGCTCTTCCTAAAACTTCTTTCATTGAATCCATTAATTCACGCAGTAATTCAATATCTCCGGATTCAATACTTTCCTCAATGATTTCCGAGAAACCTACAACTGCATTAAATGGTGTTCTTATTTCATGGGACATATTAGCAAGGAAATCGGATTTCATTTTGTTTAACTGCATTTCCTTGTGATATGCTTTCTTTAATTGTTCCCGGTATCGTACTTCTTCGGTTATATCTTTAAGAGTAATTATGAAATAATTTAAATTGTTTCCTGTTTCAGGAACACTTGTAACTTTGCAATTAAATTCATGCCCATCAAAATGTTTATATATAAACTCATGATATGAATTATTCTTAGATGATAAATAATAAATAGCCTGATAAATTTCCTTCGATAAATTTTGAGGAATAAAGTCATCAATTTTTAATGAATAGATTTTGTTTTTATCAAGACCAAACTTTTTACAAAAATTATCATTCGCATTTTCAAACAGAGCAAAGTTACCTACTCTTTCAACTATTAATAATAAATCACTAATGTTATCTATTATTAATTTTTGTTTCTTTTCTGATCGTTCGATAGCAATTGTTTGATTTATATGCTCGGTTAAATTATTTGCAAAAAGAATGTAATTGGGTTTTGAATATTCATTTTCATAAACAGGATTTAAATTAAACTCCCAATACTCAGCTGGCACTTTTTTATGTAAGCAAATTAATTTTTTCCAGGATAAAGAATTTGATAAAGAATTTTTTAATTCATCTAATTCAGAAAGATTTAAATAATCATTCAATACCTGATCGAGTTGTTTGTTGTAAATGTTTTCTAAATCCCGATTTAAAACTATTTCGAAAGTTTTAGACACATAAGTAATTTTTTTATCGTTGTCTAAAATCATTAAAGGAAAGTTGCCTTGATCTAATGCATTATGCAGAGAATTAATTTTATTTTCTAATTTATTTCTTTGCTCAAGTGATTCAATCGATAAAACAAAATATTGATTATGCTTAATAAAAACTCTTTCTATCCGCACAAAATAATTTTTAATAAAGGTATCATTTTCAAAAGATAATGTTATATCAACAGAAATATTTTTATAATGACTTTCATTAAAACCTTTAACAAGATAGACAAATTCCGGATTGGAATTCATTTGAGAAATTGAATCGCCATTTTTAAGTCCAAAATTTTGTTTAAATGCTTCATTGCTGTAAACAATTTTTAGTTCTACATCAACAATAGCTAATGGACTATTATTCGGTAACTCAATATAGTTACTGAAATCTGGCTCAGAATCAATTAAAATTGCCCGCTGATTTTTTAGATTATTCATAATTAAATTTTAATTATCTGAACTTTCCGTAGCACTATTTTATCGTCAACGGGTTCAGCGTTAGAAATTACCCTTAACTTAATTGATAAATACTTTTCAATAAAATGAAAGAGATTTTCATTTATAGCATCAAATTCCTTTTTAAGATTTTTTTCTTTGGCTTTAAATAATTTTATTACTTCAAAATTGTCTTCATTTAGTTCATAAACTTTTTCTTTAAGGTCAATTAAATCATTTATAAAAGAGTTAAAATAATAGAGTTCAACATCTTTAGGCTCTTTCAATAATTCACTATTTAAAGGTGGGGTTTCTAAATTTATATTAACTTCAATTCTATTTGAAACATTTTCAAAGTTTTTTCTCACATAATATTCAACATGATTACTCAAAGCTAATTCCGGAAAACCTACATTAGCAGTAAATTCAAATCCATCAAATTCAAAGATCACAACAAGGTTTTCTTTTACTTTATTTATTTTTTTTAATTTCCAATTGATAGAATTAAGGTAAGAAACCGCCGGGGATAAAGAAATAGAATCACTAATTGAATTATTCAATGTGTGTAAAAACTGCGAAGTTCGGTTATATTTTCCCATTTTTGAAGTAGCATTTTTATAATCCGAACCAGCTGAAATATTTGTAATTCTTTCAAGCATAGCCTTTCCTCCACTATATTATCGAAGGAAAGGCAAAAAACTTAAATCAATTTGTGCGAATCATTTTTTGATCCGAAGTATAATCTTCGGTTTCTGCGGTTTTTAGGTTTATTAATTCTTCTACAAATTTTCTAATTCTTTCAACAGATTCATTTATTGTAGAAAAATCTTCTGACAGTTTTTCTTTTTCAGAGGGTAATATTTCATTTTCAATATTTTTTAATGAAAGGAGTAAACTACTTAAAGGATTGTTAATTTTATGACCAATAGTGGCAGCCATTTCTAAAACTGCTTTGGAATGCTCAATATTTTTTAATTCATTTTGAAGATTATAAATTCTAATTCCGGAACGAATACGAGCTAATAGTTCCTGATTTTCAACGGGTTTAACTAAAAAATCATCTGCACCAACATCTAAACCCATAATTCTATCTCTTAAAGAAGAACGTGCTGTTAAAATTATAAAGTATGTAAGCTTAAACTTTGGATCTCCCTTTAATATGTTACACAACGAAAGCCCATCCATAACAGGCATTGTCCAATCTGCTACAATAACTTTCGGAGAAAATGTTTTTAAAACTTCTAAAGCTTCTTCTCCATTTACTGCAGTTACAACTTCATAATTATTTCTTGAAAGGAGTTTTTCAAGAATAAAGCGTGTATCTTTTTCATCTTCTACAATTAAAATTTTATCTTTCATTTTGAACAAACACCAGTTTATTTATTTTTTCAATTAATTGATTATAATCTACAATAGGTTTTACTAAAATATCATTCGCTAAACTATCAGCAAGAAATTCATCTTTCATCATTTGGTTTGAATATGCTGTTACCAATAAAATAGGAACTTTTATACTTGGATAGTTAATTTTAATATGTCTTGAAAGTTTAATACCATCAACTTTTGTATTGTTTAGATATGTATTTCTTAAATTAATATCCATAATAACTAATTTAATTTCACCTTTTTCGATTTCTTCAATAATTTTATTTCCATCTTCAAGAATTAATACTTCACCACCAAGCTTTTTAAAGAACAATCGATAAAAATCTTGCAAAAACGTATCATCTTCCACAATTAGAATTTTACCCAGCATTATATGCTCTATTTCTCATTAAATTTAACAGTAATACTAATTCTTCTGTTTTTAAAACTATATGGATCTTCCGGAACACGAAGTCTAGTATCAGCATAACCACGAACTTCATCAATTTGCTTTTCAGATAAACCACCATAAACCAAAGCACGTTTTGCAGAAAGGGCTCTTTCGGAGCTTAATTCAAAATTTGTAAAACCAGTACCAATGTTACTAAATTGTCTTGAATCAGTATGTCCTTCTACAACAATTTTATTAGGAAGTTTTGAAATTTCCTGACCAATTTTTCCAATTAATTTTTGTGCTGTTGGTTTTAGCGAAGATGTTCCTAATTCAAAAAATATATCATTAGCATCGTCTGTTAATTCTATTTTTAATCCATCTTTTACCATTTCAATTTTTACTTGTTCTGATAAACCTTTTAAGTCTGTATCGTTAGATAAAGAAGTCATAAGTTCTTCCTGCATTTTTTGAAACTGTTGTTTTTGTAGTTCAATAATCTGTTCTTCTTCATTAACAACAATTCTATTATCAGGCACTTGAGAAGGACCCATTCCTTTTCCCTCAATCAAACTTTTACTTTTAGTAGAAAATCCTACGGGGTCTTTAAAGTAACCTGCAACAGCTTCTTTTACTTCCTGACTTTGTGAAAGTATCCAAAGCACAATAAACAAAGCCATCATAGCAGTTACGAAATCTGCATAAGCAACTTTCCATGCACCACCATGATGCCCACCGTGCCCTTTCTTAACTTTTTTAACAATGATTGGAGATTCGTTTCCGCCTTCCATTATTTCTTACCTCTTAATGCACCTTCAAGTTCTTGGAATGTTGGTCTTTGATCTAAGAATATAGATCTACGAGCAATTTCAGCTGCAACAAATGGAGGATTTCCTTTTGCATATGCTAAAATGTATGCTTTAATAACATTTAAATCTTGTACTTTTTCTTCCAAAGTGTGAGCTATATTAGCAGCAAGAGGATTAACAAAACCATAAGCTAAAAGTACACCGAGGAATGTACCCACTAAAGCAGCAGCAACGTGATGACCAACCGCTTCAGCACCATCATTGATTGAACCCATTGTAACAATAATACCAAGTACTGCAGCAACAATTCCTAATCCGGGAAGTGAATCACCAATTCTGCCTAAACCTTCAGCAACTGGTTTGTTTTCTTTTTCATAGGTTTCAATTTCTGCATCCATTAAACTTTCAAGTTCATGTGGCGGAACAGAGCCAGCAAGCATAACTTTCATAGTATCGCAGAAAAAACTTTTTCTGTAACTATCGTGAATAAATGCTTTTGCTTTGTTTAGAATATCACTTTTATCTGGTGCTTCAATATGTTTTTCAATTGCTAATAAACCTTCCCGTTGTGCAATTAAAAATAAATCTGAGAATGCTTTTAACATTTGAACATAATCTTCTTTTGTTGTTCCATGGCTTCCAAAAGATTTTGTAATGGCTCCGAATATTTTTTTAATTAATGACAAAGGAGAAGCAATTAATAAGCTACCAATTGCAGCTCCACCAATTGTAACAAATTCAGATATCTGAATAAGTGTTACTAAATTACCACCAGCTATCGAGAAGCCAGCTACTACAGATACTAAAACTACTACTATACCAATAATAACAAACATAGTTTTTTCCTTAATTCAATAAATTTTGTTCTATTTGAGTTAATGTTGATAATAAATTCTGACTTTTAGAATTAATTTCTTCCCAAGAATAACTTGGATGAAGTAGTACATTTTCAAATTCTTTGCAAAGTTCAGAAACTTGTTGAAATCCGGCAGTTCCGGCTGAACCTTTTAATTCGTGAACAATTAGTTTTAAAAGCTCCTTGTTTTTATTTTGAATTGATTCTTTAATAGATTGTTTTTTCTGTATCAATGAAGTTGCAAAATATTTTTTCAATTCTTTATTCAATTTTTCTTTTTCAGCCTGAGAAAAATTTGCAAGTTTTTTTGTTGCAGTTAAAAAGTCATTTCCAAGCACTTCGTTGATAGCTTTAATTAAAGCTTCTTTAGTTAATGGTTTTGAAATAATTTTTTCGGCACCAGCTTCCATCGCAGCAAGTACATTGGTTTTATCTGTATGACCACTTATAATAATTATAGGAATACTCTTTAAATCTTCTAATACTTTAATAACTTTAAGCAATCTAAGTCCATCAAGGTTTGGCATAAGAAGGTCGAGAAAAATCAATTGTGGTTTTTCTTCAACTGCACATTGCAAACCTTCAAGACCATCGTTGCAGGTTAAAACTTCAACATCATATTCTGAAAGAAATTTTGCCATTGAAGTTCTTATAATATCTGAATCATCAATTACAAGTATTTTGGGTTTATCATTGAAATACATAATTATACTTTTTTATTAATTTTATATTTATCTAGGTTAAGACTTGGATTAGTCAATGATTTAGATGCTTCTATCGTACTTTCTTTAATTTTTTCATAGACTTCGCCACGCAAAATCTGAATATTTTTTGGTGCTTCGAAACCAATCTTCACTTGATTATCTGAAGTGGTTATGATCTTGATTGTTATATCAGATCCAATTTTTATTTCTTCGTTTACTTTTCTTGTTAGTACTAGCATAATTTTACTCTGTAAATAAATTATAATAAACAGGATATTTATCTGAATCAATTATTTTTTGAAATCCACTTTTTGTGTTTTGATTAATGTAAACAGGTGCTTTTAGGTTAGCAGTAATTTTAAGTGGATCTGGATTTAATACAACAATTGCAAATGCTTCATGATTTTCTTCCTGAGGATAATTTTCATCTATTACACGAATTCCAAACATTGGAAAAGCTATGTCTGTATCCTCAATTGAAGTCAGCCAGTAAAACAGGTTGTCTTCCGGTTTTATGAACAAAAATTTAGTTAAATGTTCAAAACCGAGAAGTCCTTTTTCAAAAACAATTATATTGTCTTCAGTGAATTCAATTTCACCAAAATGTGTTGTGTTTACTTTCATATTAACTCACTTTAGTATTACTAAATCTACTCTTCTATTTTTTGTTCTGGTTTCAGGTGTATCATTTGGAGCAATGGGACGATATTCTGCATAACCAACAATTGAAACTTTATCTGGATCAACACCTTCATTTTGAATTAAATAATAAGCAGTATTTAATGCTCTGTCAACAGATAAATGCCAATTTGATGGATAACGTGAAGTATTAATTGGTGTATTATCTGTATGTCCTTCAATTCTGATATCATTTGGTATTGATTTAATAACCGATGCTAATCTATTAAGAACAATTTTTGAGTTTTCATTAAGTACAGCTTGTCCAGGTGGAAACAATATATCATCTAAAATATGAATAGTTATTCCTCTTTCATTTTCTTCTAATTGTATTGATGGTGTATAATTATAATTTTCAATCAGTTTGCTTAGTTGATCAATTAATTTGTTTTTAGGACTTTCAGTTACATTAGAAGAAACATCCATAGAAACATTTTTAATTGATTCTTTGCCAAAAATACTTCCAAGAGCTTGAGCTACGTTTTTATATTTTACCGCATCAATATTTGAAATTGTATATAAAATAATAAATAAACCTAAAAGCAAAGTAATTAAGTCAGCGTAAGTAATCAAATACCTATCTTTGTCATTACCTTCTTCAGTGTGAAAGTTCTCTTCAGAATTTAAGCGGCTAATTTCTCTTGCTGAACTTTTTGTGGAAGCATTCCTATCAATCTTGCTTTCATTATTGAAGGAATTTCTCCCGCTTGTAAAGTCAGCACCGCTTCCAAAGAGATTTCCATCATATTTTTCTCTTCCAGATGACATCTTTTTAATCTATCGCTTATTGGTAACCAAATAATGTTTGCACTAAAAACACCCCAAAGTGTTGCAATAAAAGCTGTAGCTATATTTTTTATTAAGTGATTAGGATCTGTTCCGGCATTGGCTAATGTCATTATTAATCCCATAACAGTTCCAATTATTCCCATAGTTGGTGCATAGCCCCCCATTTTAGAAAATATTGACATGTTTGAATAATGTCTTTCCTGCATTGCTTTCATTTCTAATTGTGCTAATAGTTGTAATGATTCTGCATCTGTTCCATCTAAAACAAATTTAACCATTTTCTTAGGGAATAAATCATCAAATTTTACTAAATCTTTTTCTATTGAAAGTAATCCTTCTTTTCTTGCTTTCATCGAAAGTTCAACAAAAGTGTTGATCATTTTTTCGATATTATATGTTCTTGGGAAGTATGCTAATTTTATTAATTGTGGAATTTGAATAAACTTATCTAATCCAAATCCCATAATTGTTGCTGCAAATGTTCCACCAAAAACAATGAACATTGCTGTGAAAAGAAAAAGTGCATTAAAGGATCCTCCTTCCAACAGGAAAGATCCAAAAATTGAGAATACACCGATAAACAAACCAATTAATGTTCCAAATTTTTTAATCATAAGAAATCAAACACCGATTTTGGAAATGCATTTGATAATAATTTATATGAAACTTGTAATAAATAATCTTGTTGTTGTAATTCAACCATAATTTTAGCCGGGTCAATTTCTTGTACATTTACCAACATTTCGTTGTATTGTGTTTTATATGAGGTTAATAAATCTTGCATATTATTAAACTTATTTAATTTTTCACCGGCTAATGATTGTACATTTAAAATATTTGTGTATGCGTTATCAAGAGCATCAAGTTGAGATTTTGTTGGAGCGTTTCCATTTTCAAGTTGAGTTATTAAATCATTTATAGATTCAAAAAGTCCGCTATCTAAAATCTGATTTCCTGAAATGTTGATAGCTTCTTTTGCATTATTGGAAATTCTAACTTTAATTTCACCGGAACGATTTAAAGTTGATTTTACTGCTTTACCGTTTGAATCAAGTGTAACAACATCTTCAGAAAAATTTGTGCCGCCGAATAAATACATATCGTTATGTTTTTCGTTGGTCAATTGTACAATTGCCGATAAAGAGCTTTTAAGAGATTGTGCAATACTTGAATAACTATCTTTATTCAGTGGATTACCAGCACTTGTAGCAAGCTTCATAACATTTTGAACCTGAGTAGTAATTTGATCGAGTGAATTCAGTGATGCTTGTAAAAATTCAATTCCATTTTTAGTGTTATCTAAAAATGTTTCTGTTTTTCTAATAATTGAATCGAGCCTGATTGCTTTTAATGAACCGGCAACATCATCACTTATGTTTTCAAATTTACTATTTGTAGTTAGCTGAGTTTGTAGTTTCAATTTCTTTTCAGCGATTTTCGAATTTGAAAACAAATATTTATCTGCTAATAATCCTTCAGTTACTCTCATAATTCACCTAAATCAAATTAACTATTGTTTCTAAAATTTCATCTGCAATTTTAATTAGCTTTGCTGATGCTTCGTATGAACGTTGATATTTCATCACGTTTGTCATTTCTTCA
The DNA here is from genome assembly GCA_026417375.1 of Melioribacteraceae bacterium. Taxonomy (GTDB): domain Bacteria; phylum Bacteroidota; class Ignavibacteria; order Ignavibacteriales; family Melioribacteraceae; genus Stygiobacter. The sequence continues at coordinate 25,292 of JAOADJ010000026.1, forward strand.
TCAAGTGAAACACCTGAATATGATTGTTTTTGGTTTTTTAAGTTTTGAACAACTAATTCATTCGAAACTATTGAATTATCTGATTTAACTTTTTCTTGTGCAATTGTATTAATTATTGAAGTATAATTTTCTGCAAATGTTTGGTTTCCAAGTTCTGGTATTTTTGCTTTAGATAATTCAGCTATTTTAATTGCAATTGAATTATCACCTTCGTAACCAGCAACAGAGGAAACAGCAATATATCTTGGATCACTAAGTATTGCAGAGTTTATTTTAATTTCACCATCAACAAAAGCATTTACAATTTGACCACCTGAATTAAGTTCACCAAAAAAAGGAATATTAGTTTGTGATGAACCACTTATTGGTAAAGTATATCCCTGAATATGAAGTGAGTTTACCTGTTCAACAAAATTTTTAGCTAAATTTTCATAGGCAGCTTTGTAAGAATTAATTTTATTTGAGAACAAATCTGTAACTGCATAAAACTCACCGGCATTTACGAAAGCAAAAGTTTTTGAATCATTTTTAGCAACTAATCTTAATTGACCATCTAACATTTTAACTTCAAATTCGTTAAAGTTAGTTTGGTCTGCACCAAAAATTCCTCCTACATTAACACTAACCGATCCATTTTCAGTTTTTTGAACAGTGATATTTACAATTTTACTCAACTTATCAATTAATGCATCACGTTGATCTTTTAATTCGTTTGCTTTTGTTCCTCTTGCTTCGGCATCATAAACTTTTTGATTTAACTGATAAATTTCTTTCAGGTATGAATTAATATTATTTACCTGTACATAAGCATCTTGTTGAAGCATGTACTGAATTTCATTAAAACCATCAATAGTATCTTTGAAGCGAGTACTTAATGCCTGAGCTTTTTGGATCACAGTTAATCTTAATTGTTGTGAATTTGGATTAGAAGCAAGAGAATCCCAGGAATTAAAAAATTCTGTTATAAAAGTGTTCAACCCATTAGCCGATGGCTCAGAAATTATTGCTTCAATTTGTTTTAAAACTTCAGAGCGTTTTTCAGAATCAGAATAAGTTGATTGATATTTTCTTAATTGGGAATCAAGGATATCATTTCTGATTCTCATTACATCTTGAATTTTTACGCCAATACCTTTACCTTGTTCACCAACTTCGTTAGCAAATAAAACTTTCTGGCGTGTATATTCAGGATTACCAGCGTTAGAAATATTTTGAGCAGCAACATCAATTGCTCTTTGATATGTGCTCATTGTTCTAACTGATATGTCCAGTAATCTTCCAATTCCCATTGTTATACTCTTTTATTAACAATTCCTTTTTTACTTTTTTGTGCAACTATCATCATTGTTTCTTTTATTAAACTACGCGAAAATTCTATTACATCTTTAAGTTGAGAATTTACTGCTTTTATTCTTTCTGCTTTATCTTTCAATGTTTTTCTTAATTGTTGTATTTCTTTTAAATCTTTTTCAAAAAGTTTTGGCAAATTATTTATTAACTCTGCAAGTGAATAATTTTTATTCGATAAATTATTTTCTTTAATAATATCAGCTATTAATTTCATTCTGGTTGCTTCTTCTTTTTCTACTAAGCGTAAATATTTTTGTTCTTCACTTAAAGCAGTTTCAAACAAGTTGAAATCATTATTAATAATAGCAAGCTTTTGTTGTTCAAGTGAGTTTAAAAGATTATTAAGATTCAAATCCTGGTTTTTTAACGATTGTATTAATTCTTTTACTTTCATGATTCATTCTCGCTAAAATGTTCTAAATAACTAAGAACTTTGTTTATGTAAGATTTAGTTTCTGCAAAAGGAGGAACTCCTTTATATTTTTCCACATTTTGTGGACCAGCATTATAAGCAGCAAGAGCAAGCTTCAAATCTCCACTGTATTGTCGAAGCATTTGGGCTAAATATTTAGTGCCGCCAAAAATATTTTCTTTGGGATTAAATACATTTTTTACACCCATATCAGCCGCTGTTGAATCAATCAATTGCATTAATCCTTTTGCTTTAGCACTTGAAACTGCTTTATGATTTCCAGCTGATTCAGCAAGAATTACTGACTTGATTATTGCCTTATCAACTCCAAATGTTTTACTTGCTTCTTCAATATGTTTTTCGAATTTATCTATTCTTTCGAGTGATGAATTACTAGGTTTAACTTTAGTTGCATCAGCCGGAACAACAACGTTATTTGCTTTAATTGGATTTATTTTAGATGACAACTTAAATTTTAATTCATCTGGCATATTTTCGCCGGTTATTTTTCGATATAAAATTTCTGCTATACCTAAACTTTTAGTAGCAGACATTTTTTGAGCAATTTCCTGTTCAAAAATTGTGTCGAACATATCATTGCCATATCCTTCTTCATCGCCAAACAAACCACCCGTTGTTTTATTCATGCTTTTTAACATCATAGCTGTTAAAACACTTTCAAATTGTTTTGATGCTTTTGCAATTTTTTCTTTTTGATTTTCATCATAACGCGATTTTATTTCAATCGGTTTTATAAAGTGTTTATCGTTACTAGCTTTTAATGTTACTTCTTCCATATTAATTCACTTTTACATTATTATTAATTCAGCCATTAAAGCACCAGCTTCTTTCAAAGCCTGGAATATTGAAATAATATCTCTTGGTGATACTTTTAATGAATTTAATGCAGCAGCAACTTCCTGAACATTGCTTGCACCCTGAATTGCAATTGTTTTTGTTGAATCTTGTTGAGCATAAGGAATTTGATTGTTCATTGCAACAGTATTTCCTCTTGAAAATGCATTTGGCTGAGAGATAATAGGATAATTTCTGATTGTAATATTTAAACTTCCATGAGTAATTGTAACCGGAAGTATTTTAACATTTTGCCCTGAAACTACAGTGCCTGTTCTTTCATTTAAGACAACTTTAGCAACGTCATCAACTGTAACTGTAAGATTTTCAACTTCGCTTAAAAAAGAGATTATGTTATTCTGGCGATCTTGTGGAACATTAATTTTTACAGATGCAGCATCTTCTGCAATTGCAACTTCATTTCCAAATTTTGTATTTAATGCCGTAGCAATATTTTGTGCTGTTGTAAAATCGGGTTCTTTTAAAAATACATTTACTTCTGTTGGATCAGGAATATTGTTTTGCATTGAAATTTTTAAAGTTCCGCCACGAGGCACACGACCAGCAAGAGTATGATTTTTAGCTATACGACTTCCACTAAATGTATTAATATCATATCCACCAACTGATATTGCACCTTGAGCAAAACCATAAACTTCACCATTTAATCCGGAAAGTGGAGTCATTAATAAAGTTCCGCCTTGAAGACTTGTTGCATCACCCATTGAAGAAACAACTACATCAAATTCAGCTCCAGCTTTTAGATTTCCATTAAGAGTTGCAGTAACAATAACTGCAGCAACATTTTTGGTTTTTAAATCTGTTTGAGGAACTGTAATTCCGAATCTTTGAAGCATACTTGTAACAGATTGAATTGTAAATGCAGAGCGGTAACTATCTCCAGTTCCAGCTAAACCAACAACTAATCCATAACCAATAATTTGTTCTGAATTTTTTCCACCTATATATGCAATGTCTTTAATTCGTTGAGCATTAATAAGACTTAAAGAAAGTAAAAATATTAAAATAACTTTAGCTTTCATTTTAGACCTCAGAACAACCAATGAAATAATTTAGTTAACCAGCCGGGTTTTTGAGCATTATCAATTAAACCACTTCCTTCAAAAGTTATTTCTGCATCCGAAATATTATATGAATAAACTGAATTGTCGGGTAAAATATCAATAGGGCGGACAACACCTTTAATATTTACAATTTGATCTTCACCATTAATTGAAATTTTTTTACTACCACGAATAACTAAATTTCCATTTGCCAGAACAGTATCAACAACTGCGCTTATTTTAGTTCTGATCATTCCATTTGTTCTTGTTGAACCACTACCTTTGAAATCATTTGAAGTACCAAGACCTGCTTCAGATTTTGGTATTGTAGTTTTATTAACAGTTCCACTTGCTGAAAAGCCAATATCACTTGTTCTTCCACTTGAAGTTTCAGAGCTGTTTGATGCTTGTGTAGATTCAACTACAATAATTGTAACTGCATCACCGGGCATAGTTGCTTTGTTATCTGAGAAAAGTGAATATTGAGAATTTTTTCTCATGCTCTGCCCGAATAATAATGCGTTTAATAAAACCACGATTAATAAAACTTTTTTCATTTAGTTCACCACTACTAAGTTTTGTTTGTCTATTACTTTAGCTTTGAAAATTTTATTCAAAGCCTGAACAGAAATTACATCACCTAAATATCCTTCTTCTCTTGTTGTTGCTTCAACTGTTACATTTACAACAGAATTGCCAGCGTGTAGAATAACTTTATCTCCTTTATTTACAAGTGGAATTTTTTTAAGATGTTCATACATTAAAACTAATCCTTCTTTCAAATTAATTTTTGTTTTGTATTCACCTAAATTTTCTTCAGTTGAAAATATTTTTCCGTTAAATTGAGTTATGTCCACAAGTTTTTTTTCAAGAAAATCTTTGTTTAATAATTGTTCAGAATTAATTGTTCTTTTTGTTACAAAACATTTTTTGTAAAGTTTTAATTTTATTGTTAACACAGATGATTTAACTTCATTTTTTGATATTAATATTTTAACCGGAACGTAACCGAAGTTATTCAAGATTTTAAATTCTTTAGTTTCATCAATTGTTATTTTAACAGTATTAACTGGATTTTTAACAATTTCAAATTCGTAACTATCATAGTTATTAAGTTTTGAATCCAAATATTTTTTTAGTTCTGTTTCAAAATTTGATGTATTGACTAAAACAAATAACAATATGTTAATTAAGCTTAACATTCTTATCCACGTTTTAAGTTATTAGCCATTGTCATCATTTCTTCAACTGTTTTTACAGTTTTTGAATTTATTTCATATGCTCGTTGTGCAGCAATCATAGCAATCATTTCTTCAACAATATCAACATTCGAAGCTTCGAGATAGCCTTGATTAATTGTACCGAAACCTTGATCACCAGGTGTTCCAATAATTGGCTGACCACTTGCCGGGGTTTCAATATAAAGATTATCACCGATTGCCATTAATCCAGCGTTATTCATAAATCTTGCTAATTCAATTGTGCCAAGCACCGTATTACCACCACCGACAAGATTTGCAACAACACTTCCATCTTTACCTATTTGCAAACTTTCAATGTCTTGTGGTAAAATAAATCCGGGTTCAAGTTGAAAACCTGTAGATGTTACAATTTTACCATCAGCATTTAGTTTGAAAGAGCCATCACGCGTATAAGCAAATGTTCCATCAGTTTTTTTAACCTGGAAGAAACCATCTCCGTGAATTGCAAGATCAAGTTGATTATTTGTTTGTGTTATATCGCCTTGAATAAAAATTTTAGAAGCAGCAGCGGGTTTAACACCATTACCAATTTGAATTTTAGAAGTTGTTGTTTGTTCAACACCCGGAGTTTCGGAAGTTAATGGATTAATATTTACTTCCTGATACATTAAATCCTGAAAGTCAGCTTTATTCTTTTTAAATCCGGTTGTATTAATATTTGCAATATTGTTAGATACAACTTCTATATTAAGTTGTTGAGCATACATTCCAGAAGCGGCTGTTCTTAAAGCTCTTGTTGACATTTTTAACTCCTTATACTTTTAAACTTTTCCCATCTCATTTGCTTGACCTAAAGAAGTATCGAGTGCTGCAATTACTTTTTGAGCGGTTTCATATTCTTTATTTAATTGAATCATTGCTTCCATTTCAAGAATTGGATTTGTATTGGCTGATTCCAAAAATCCTTGAGAAATTGAATAAGTATCATCGGGTGCATCTTTAAAACCATTTTCATCGGGTAAAAAATTTGAAGAGCCACTGCGTACTAATTCATTTTCATTTTCAACCTGAACAATTCTCAAAGAGTCAATTGGTTTATCCCCTACTTTTATTTCTCCTGAACGGGAGACAACTATTTTAGGATCTTTTGATAACAAAGTTTCCGAAATTGATATTTCGCCATTTTTGCCAAGTACTTTTTTATTATCATAGTTTACCAAAAAACCTTCTTCGTCAAGTTTAAATCTTCCATCGCGAGTAAGTTCAACATTTCCATCTTCACCTTTTATTAAAAAGAATCCTTTTCCTGATATTGCAAGATCTAATTGATTTGAAGTTTGTAAAATTTCTCCTTGTTGCTGACTTGTAATTTTTCTAACAAATACATCTCCATATTCATTAATAATTTCGGAAAAAGGAATTTCTCTTTTAAATCCGGTAGTATTCAAGTTTGCTAAATTGTTTGCAATTACATCAATATTTTTAATACGATGATCTAAACTTCTTCCAGCTGTATAAATTCCTTTTATCATAAGGACCTCTGAACTTTATTAACTTCTAATAATTTTAATCTTGCTGCAAGTAATAATTCACCTTTGGAAATGTTTAATTGTTTAGCATTCAATGCTATTTCTTTTTCGTTTTGTTGCAATGCTATTGGATTGTCTTTCAGCTTAATTCTGATTTGTCTTTTCTTGTTATTTACAACAGAACCACTGATTTTTTCTTCTCTTAACAAAGCTATTTTATTTTTATAGTTTCTTATTGATTTTCTTTTAAGTTGAATGAAACTTCTTCTTATAATGATTGATAAAATTATAACTAAAGACAAAACCATGAATAATTTATATTGAATAGGAAGATTTGAATAAAAGTTTGATACAAAACTTACATTTGCATTATTGGTTCTACTTTCAGATAAAATTTTTTCATTTAATAATTTCTCATCTTTAATTTGAGCATTAACAGATTCATCATATATAAATGATTTCTTTTTCTTTGCTTCTTCAATTTGATTTTGCACAATTGCTTTTATATCAATTGAATCATTTGATGCGTAGTTTAATGAATCTACATTTTGTGAATATAAATTTGTTATAGAGATTAATATTATAAACAAAATGTTTTTCATAATGCTAATTTCCTTTTTAATGGAAATATTAAATGTATTATAGTTCCTTTTAGCGGTAATGATGAGAATTCAGCAACTCCTTCATTTTTCTTCATCAAATCATTAATTAAGTTAATTGTAACATTAGTTTTACCATCGTTTTCAATTGTTTCGGTAGTAAATACTGAAAGAACAACTTTATCTTTAATCAGTTTTGTTTGAATTATAAAACCACCGCCACTTTTTGAAACAGATTTAAGGAGTGAGAAGATACTTGTTAACATTTGTTTAATTTCATTTGAATCTGCAAGTATTGGAGGAAGATTTTCTTCTAAATCTAATTCACAATCGAGTCCAAGATTTTGAAGGGTCATGTTAATTATGTTTCTGAACTCTTTAACAATTTTATTTATATAGCATGGTTGAATACCATTTGTTTTGGGTTTATTTAAACTTGCAAATTTTGTTAAACGATTCGTAAGCTCGTTTACTTTTCCAACTTGTTTTTTAATTTTTTCTGTAATTTCTTTATCAACATTTTGATAATCATTTTCGATTAATTCTGATAAAGAAAGAATTACCTGTAATGGTTCGCCTATTTCTTCTAAAATTCCTTCAGCCAAATTTCCAATTGCATAGGTATCAAAATCATTTTGAATTTTTGATTGATAAACTTGTAATTCCTGATATAGTTTATTTATAGAATTTTTTTGTCTTAAGGAAATAATAATCGGAACAACAATACCAAGAACAATTTGAATTGCTTTATTTTCTAATGAATCATCTTTGATTTTACCTAAAGTTGAATAAACAGAAAGTACACCAAAATTTGAACGTGCATCAAAAACTGGAAATATTATTTGATTTATTTTACTTCCATTAATTGTGTATGAATTTAAATCGGGAATAATAGTAGCTTTTTTAGTTTCAAATATCCAATCAAGTATTCCATCTTTATAAGCTTTGTTAACAGAGTTGATATGAATAGGACTTGCTTCTTTGTTAATTGGAATTAAATGCCTGAACCCATCATTAAATAAAAATAATTCTACTTCTTTAGAGTTAATTATTCTTTTAACAAAGTCTTTTGTAATTGAATGAATTTCGGATAAATTTTTTGCATTCTGAACTTTTCTTTGAAACGAATCAATATTTTGAACAAAGAAACTGTATTTCTCTAAAATTTGATTATTAGTTCTGTGGTCATCAAAACTAATTAATTTTAAATCACCTTTAGCTTCAGAGTTCTTACTAAAATATTGAAGCGTTTTGTGAAACGATTCAAATCTTTGTGTATTTTCTTTTATTAGTCTCATACTAAATACTTTAATGATTCCATTTGTTGTTTTAAAGGTTCACGATAATTTTCAATGAATTGTGAAAGCTCAGTTAAATCCTTTACATGAAGAATTGATAAAATATTATTATTTAATGCGGTTTTGTCATCAAGTTTTAATTCACCCATTTTCAACATATCAGTCATATAATCAGCAAGGTGAACTACCGACGTTAATGTTGGAACCATTTGTGCTTTTTCAGGTTGATGGTGATATTTAACAATTTCAGTAATTGTTTCTGGAATGTTCCATGTTTTTAACAAAATTTCACCAACATCTCCATGAGTCAAACCAAGGACCTGAAGTTCAGCTTCTCCATAAGGTGTTCCGGATTTAACTAAATCATGAATTGCAACAAAATCTGAATGCATAAATCTATGAACCACAGAAATTCCAAGATCGTGCAATAAACCTGCAATAAATGCTTCACTATGTTTTTCAAGTCCAATATCCATAGCAAGTTTTTTTGCAATTGTTGCTGTTAAATAAGAATGCATCCAGAAAGTTTTTTGATCAAGATATTGATCACTTTTGTTTTTCATAGATTCCATCAATGAAAGTGCTGAAACAATATTTCTAATTTCATCATAACCTAAAATCATTATAGCAAATTCTATAGATGAAACTCTTTTAGTTAATCCATAAAAAGGAGAATTAGCAATTGTCAATATTTTCAAAACAACACTTTGATCTTTTGAAATTGCTTTTGCTAATGAGTGTGGACTAGTGTTAATGTCATTTAACAATTGAAGAACTTCTTGTAATATTCTTGGAATAGGAGCAAGAGTGTTTACTTTTTTAAGTATTAACTCTGTTCTTTCCTTTTTTTGATTTAAATCGGTTATTATTGCTGTCATAACAACTCACATTATTTTGTTTTCAATTAATGATTCTAAATTATTTTTGAAAAGGGGTTCATAAGACTGTATAAAACCTTCAAGGTAATCCATACTTCCGAAGCCAAGAATGTCAATTACATTTTCATCAAATTCATAATTATTGTCCCACTCAAAAGCACCTATTTGTAATTTTTGAGTCATATAATCTGCAAGGTGAATTAATGATGAAAGAACTTTACCATTTTCAGCTAAAGAAGGTTTGTGATGATACAAAACAGCTTCAATAATGTATGGAGGAAAATTCCACTTTTCCAACAAAAACTCTGCAATATCCTGATGTGTAAATTCTAAAACCTGTTCTTCTGCAAATATGTGTTTTACTTGTTGTTCATTTGCAATGGAATAAATTTTATTAAAATCATTATTCATATATCTGTTTAGAACAGCTAAACCTAAATCGTGTAAAAGTCCGGCAGTGAAAACTTCTCCTGATTTTGGATAACGCAAATCATCAGCAATTCTTTTAGCTGCGGTTGCTGTAATTAATGAATGTAACCAATAATTTGTATGATTCCAGGTTGATGTATTTCTGTTCTTAAAAGCATCAACTAAAGAAAGTGCAACTAATATATTTTTAATATGTTCAAAGCCAATTATTACAACTGCAAATTCAATGGTAGAAACTCTTCTTGGTAAACCATAAAGAGGTGAATTTGCAACTGCAAGAATTTTAGCAACAATTGCCTGATCTTTTGAAATTACTTTACAAAGATCATTTGCACTTGTTCTTTCGTTATCTAAAAGAGCAGAAACTTCTGTAATAATTTGTGGAACTGATGGTAGTGTTCCGATTGATGAGAGTTGTTTTTTAATTCTCTCTTTTGCTTCCTGATTTTTTATTTCAAGCATTATAGTTAGCCAATTTTTGTTTTAAAGTTTCTAATACGCGTGAATGTATTTGTGATACTCTGGAAACAGTTATGTTCAATACCTGAGCAATTTCTTTGTAATTCAAATCTTCGTAATAATATAAGCTTAGTACTGTTTTTTCTTTTTCATTTAATTCTTTTATTAGTTCTAAAAGTCTTTCTTTTAAATCTTTTTTCTCAAGAACAGCATCTGGCTTTTCTTCATCATTTGGAAGCATTTCATATAATTGCATTCCATCATCGTCGCCAATAGAGTGATTCATAGATAAATTGGATGTAGGAAAAATTGTACTTGCTTCCCCTTCTAAAACTGGTTCTAATTTTTCTGTGTATTTGCGAAGCTCATCATAAATTTTTCCACGAATTCTTTGAATTGCATAAGTCTCGAACTTTGTTCCATAGTCCGGATCAAATCGATCTATTGCTTCGCTTAAACCTTCGATTCCGAATTGAAAATAATCACGTCTATCTAGTAATCCATTGTTTAATAAGTTTGTTCTATGAATTACATAGTGTACAAGATTTACATAATTCAAAATGATTTGTTTTTTCAGTTCAGGAGAAGGATTATTTTTGTACGAAGCCCAAAGATTTGAATTATTCATTTTCCTTGTTTCCTGCTATTTGTTCTGACATTCCTTCTATTTTGTTAAGGGAATTTTTGTTTATAGCTTTTATAATTCCAATAACAATTAAGCTTAACATTGTTGTTAATAGGATAAAAATTGCGAATGAATTAAGTAGAATTTTCTCTATTGGTAATCCCTTTTGTGTGAAAAAAATTATTGAGAAGAAAAACACTAAAAGACCGAATTGTAAAACTATCTTGTTCATTTCATTCCAATTTTTGCATATAATAATGCAAACCTTATACCATATTGATTTTTGGTCTAAATGTTAAATTTTAGTTGAATTTCAATGATTTTTTGAGGTTTTATTTATTGGGAAAAATTTGATTGGTTATTATTAGCCACTTGAACGATTTCGGTAAATCTTTTGGTTATGGCAATAATTTCTTTGGAAATATTTGAATCAAAATAATTTTCTAAAAGTAATTCCTGATTCAAAATTGATTTATGAGCAAGGATATCGAAAGAAACTGAACCAATATATTTCGGTTCTTCCTGTAAAAAATGTTTAGAAGCAATTAATAAATTGTTAAATGAATTTTCACCTTCTTCTTTTTGAGAACATTTATTAACAACAACCAATTTTAAAGATGATGAATTTTCAGCTTTTAACATTTTTGTTAAAACGTATGCATCCATTATTGCAGTTGGTTCGGGTGTTGTAACAATAATTATAAAATCTGAGTTTATTAATTGCCTGATTGTTAATTCATTTGCGCCCGCAGATGAATCAATTATTATATAATCATAATTATCTGCAACTTTATTCAATGAAACAAAAAAATAATCAATAATTTCTTTATGGATCTTAGGATAAAATTCTTTTCCTGAATCACCATAAATTAAATGTAAATTTTTTGTATATGGTTGAATTAATTCTTCGATTGATTTTTTCTGTTCAAAAAATTCTGATAAAGAGTTTTTTGTAGATTGATTTAATACAATGTTTAGGTTTGATAAATTAAAATCAAAATCTATTAACAATATTTTTTTTTCAAGTTTAGAAAGTGCAAAAGCAAAATTTGAAGCAAAAAATGTTTTACCAGTTCCTCCTTTTCCAGAAGCAACAGAAATAACTTTTGCATTTAATTTTTTTGAACCTTTTTTTTCAAGTTGCAAAAGTTCAATTAATCTTGTTGCCTGAGTGTTCATTTATAAAGTTTACCACTGTAAATTAAATTTGCAAGAAAAGATTGATTCACACTTAGAATATCATCCGGAATTACTTGTCCATTTGTAAGAAACATTACTGGCACATTATGATTAACCGAAATATTTAAAATATTACCATAAGCAACGGCTTCATCAACTTTTGAAAAAATAACTGAACTATAATTTAATGGTTTAAATTTTTCCGCAACATCATTTAAGGATTTTGACGAACTAGTTGAATTTAAAACCAAAATTGTTTCATCAACATTAGCTGCATCTAAAAATTTTTTTATTGAATCTAAACTTTCTTTCGCTTTTTGATTTCTTCCGACTGTGTCAATAAATATTAAATCTTTGTTCTTAAATTTTTTTATAAGATTTGGCATTTCTTCCGGTTGATATGCAACAGCCATTTCAATATCACTTATTTCTGAAAAAATTCTTAATTGGTCAATTGCACCAAGTCTGTAAGTATCAATTGAAATCAAACCAACTTTTAATTTGTGAATAATTTTTGAAACAACTGCTAACTTTGCAATACAAGTTGTTTTGCCTACTCCAGTTGGACCAATTAAAGCAATTTTTGTCAATTTATTTTTTTGAACTTTGAAGTTAGTTGTTTTAATCATCGATGCTATGCTTGAAATTAAATAGTTCTCAAGATTTGAAGACTCAATAAAATTTGCAGAATCATTTAAATGTTTCGATAATGATTTTAATATACTTTTACTAACTTCATTTTCTTCCAGTTTATCTAAAATTTCTTCTATTTCTTTTTCAAGTTTATTTGTTGTTGAAGGAACTGATTTTTTCTTTTCTTCCTGTTTTTGTTGTTTTGGTTCTTCGTAAATTTTTCTTGAAAGATTTTCAAGCTCTAATTTATAATCATCAATTGTCGTTTTAGCTTGTTCTTTAGTTAATTTTTCTTTTAAAGGTTGATCAATTCCAGCTGTTATTTCATACATTTTTTTCATTCCAAATCTTTTATCCCCTTCAATTACTCTTGTACCAAGAATAATTGCTTCACCACCAAGTTCATCTTTCATTTGTTGTGTTGCTTCTTTTAAAGTTGGTGCTACATACTTTTTAATTTGCATTTTGAACCTCTATTTTTCCAACAAATTCCAATTCTACATTAGCTGGTAATTCTGAATAAGAAAGAATTACTAATTCAGGGAAACTGCTATTGATTAATCTGTAAAAATATGGTCGTATAGTTGCTGAAGTAATAATAATTGGCTGATACCCTAACAAATTAAATTTATCAATTGCATTTCGAAGTTGAGTGTTTAATTCTCTTAAAACATTTGGATGTAACCCAAGAGTTACAATATTATCTTTTTGTGCCTGAAGTGATTTAGTAATTGCCATTTCAAGGTTTTCACTTAAAGCAGCAGCGTGAATAATTCCATTATGATCTTTATATAAATTAGCTATTGTCTCACCTATTGTATGTCTAACATATTCAGTTAATACATCAATGTTTTTGGTTGTTTTTGAATAATCAATTAATGATTCACAAATTTGAACAAAATCTTTAATTGGAATTCCTTCTCTTAAAAGATTTTGCAACACTTTTTGAATTGTACCTAAACTTAATATATCCGGATTTATTTCATCAACAACAGCTGGATACTCTTTCTTTAAATTTTCTAACAATTGTTTTACATCCTGGCGTGTTAAAATTTTATCAAAGTTCTTTTTCAAAACTTCCTGAAGATGAGTTGTCATTACAGAGATAGAATCAACAACCGTGAAGCCAAGCATTTCTGCTTTTTCTTTGTCTTCAAATGTAATCCAAAAACCGGGCATTCCAAATGCAGGATCAGTTGTTGGTAATCCATTTATTTGTTGATCTGTCATATTGGGATTTGGATTCATTGCAAGCATTCTATCCGGATAAATTTCATAACTAGCAATAATATTTCCTTTAATTTTAATTATGTATTCATTTGGTGAAAGTTGAAGATTATCTCTAACACGAACAGGTGGAATTAAAACACCAAATTCTAATGCAATAAGTTTTCTTGTTGAAGCAATTTTCTGGAATAAATTTCCTCCTTGTTTTTCATCAACCAAGCTAATTAATCCATATCCAATTTCAACTTCAATTGGATCAACTTGTAAATATTGTTCAACTTTTTCTTCAGGTTGTTCCGGATTTTCTGTTTCTTCTGCAACAGATGTTTCAGTTGGTGGTAAAATTTGTTTATTCTTTTTAACAAAATAAGAAACTGCACCAAGCGCCAAACTTAAAAAGATAAAAGGAAAAGTTGGCATACCCGGAATAAATGCGAACATAAATGAAGCACCGGAAACTGTTCCCAAAACTCTTGGATTTGAAAACAATTGAGTTCTCATTTGCATGTCTAATGCGGTTCCCGAAGCACTTCTTGTTACAACTAAACCAGCTGCTGTTGAAATTAATAATGCAGGAATTTGTGATACTAAACCATCACCAATTGTTAAAATTGTATAATTCTGAAGTGCATCTGTAAAAGTCATTCCCTTTTGTGCAACACCAATTATAAATCCACCTAAAATATTTATTCCATTAATTACTAAACCTGCGATTGCATCTCCTTTAACAAATTTACTTGCACCATCCATTGCACCATAAAATTCTGCTTCGCGTGAAATTAGTTCTCTTCTTTTTCTTGCTTCAGATTCATTGATTAATCCTGTATTTAAATCTGCATCAATAGCCATTTGTTTACCGGGCATAGCATCAAGTGTAAAACGTGCAGCAACTTCAGAAATTCTTCCAGAACCTTTAACAATTACAATAAATTGAATTACAACTAAAATTATAAATACAATAAATCCTACTACATAATTACCACCAACTACGAATGTACCAAATGCTTCTATTACATGACCTGCATATCCTTCAATTAAAATTAACCGGGTTGAGCTTATGTTAAGTCCAAGTCTGAATAGTGTTGTTACTAAAAGTAACCCGGGAAATACAGAAATATCCAAAGGGGAATTGATATAAAGAGAAACAATTAAAACCAATACTGATAATGTAATGTTTAATGCTAAAAGAAAGTCTAACATTGTTGCTGGTAATGGTATTAACATTAAACCAAGCATCAATATTAAACCGGCAGCTAAAATTACGTCGCTATTTCTTCCGAATGTTTTCATTTTTTATACAATACTTTTTCTTTTTCTAATTCTTTTCATTTGATAAATGTAAGCTAAAATTTGTGCAACAGCTTTAAATAATTTTGCCGGTATTTCATCACCAATATCACAAGCTTTATAAAGTGCACGAGCAAGTTGAACATCTTCGTGCAAAGGCACATTATTTTCTTTTGCTATTTTCTTAATTCTTTGAGCTAATTCATCCATTCCTTTTGCAATTACTTTTGGTGCTCCATCTTTTGTCATATCATATTTTAATGCAACAGCAAAGTGAGTTGGGTTTGTAATAATTACATCTGCTTTCGGAACATCTTTCATCATTCTTTTACTTGAAATCTTATACATTTCTTTTCTTATTCTTTGCTTGATAATCGGGTCACCTTCTGTTTGTTTAATTTCTTCTTTAACTTCTTCTTTTGTCATCATCATATCTTTTTTGAATTTGAAACGTTGAAATATCATATCAGCAGATGCAATTACACCAAATAACAATACAATTTTCCAAATCAATGAAATTGCTGAATCCATCATAAATGTAACTGTATCTTCAATTGTTAACTGAACTAATTCCATTGATTTTTCAATTAAATCTGAAAGTATGTAATAGGTAAAAATTGAAATTACAGCAAGTTTAGCTAGTGATTTAAGCGTTTCAACAAATGATCTGGTTGAGAATAAAAGATTTTTAGCATTTTTAATAAAATTAAATTTAGAAAGTTTTGGTTGAAAAACTTCAGGTGAGAACTTAAATCCAATTTGTGCAACGTTACTTATAAAAGAAAAAACCAAAATTGCTAATAATACGGGTGCTGTAATCATAAAAAAGAATAAAGTCCATTTAATAAAATATTCCTGCACCATATTTGAATTTATCTTTAAAGTGTTCAACTGAGAAAAAGTATCATTAGCTAATGCAAAGAATTTATCACCAAAATATCCTTTTGTTAAATAAATCATAATCAATCCACTGCCGAAAACAGCAAGTGAATTAATTTCCATACTTTTTGCAACTTGACCTTTTCTTCTGGCGTCAGTCAGTTTTTTAGGCGTCGGTTGTTCGGTCTTTTCTTGGCCATCTACTTCTGCCATATTACACACTCATCGTTTTTAAAATTTCTGTTAATTGATTTTCATAATTATTTAATAAGTACTTTATTGTCATTACATAAAGTGGAACCAGTGCTGCAAGTAACGCAAAACCTAATCCTAATTTTAATGGTTGTGAAATAAAAAACACCTGAACCTGTGGTAATACTCTTGCAATTATTCCTTCGGCAATATGAATTAAAAAATAAGAGACTAAAATTGGTGCTGCTATTTTTAATGCAATAGTAAAAACAGAACCTGCCATATAAATAATTAAATCAACTAATGGTTTATTGAGAACATATTTTCCAATTGGAATTACTCCAAATGATGAAACAACAGCAGTTATTAAATGGTGATGTCCATTGATAATAATGAATATCATAATACTTGCATAAAAAAGAACTTCACCAACAACATTGTTACTTAATTCCTGCATTGGATTTAAAACTTCTGCAAACATCAATCCCATATCATAACCAATTATATGACTTGCATAAGAAATACCATAAAAAATAAAATTCAATGAATAGCCCATTATTAAACCAATTAAAATTTCTTTTATACCTAATACAAAAATTGTAATCAGGTTTACATCAATTGTAATTTTACCTTTATCAATTGTAAGGAAAACAATATAAGCTATAACAAAGGACAAAAATATTTTTGCAATAGCTGGTACAGCTTGATTTCCCAAAACAGGAACAGTAAAAATCATTGCTGATATTCTTAGAAATACAAATAATAAAACCAAAAAATCGCCTATTAATATCTCTGTCATTTTAGTACTGTTTGAAACATTGTGAACATTTTAATAGTAATCGAAACCAACTTGTCTATAATCCATGGTAAAAGAAAAATTATTACGACAATAGTAGCTACCAGTTTTGGTACAAATGTTAATGTCATTTCCTGAATTGATGTAGCAGCTTGAAAAATTGAAACAAATACACCAACAATTAAAGAAACACCAAGAATTGGGAGTAATATCATAAAAGTTGTGAAGAAAACATCTTTTAATATTTCTATTACTAATTCTTCAGTCATTAGTTAAAACTCCTTATTAAGGAACTTACAATTAAATTCCAACCATCAACTAAAATGAACAACAAAATTTTAAATGGAAGAGAGATCATCATTGGAGGCATCATCATCATACCCATCGACATCAAAATACTTGAAACAATCATGTCAACCATTATAAAAGGGATGAATAGGAAAAAGCCCATAATAAAGCCGGCACGCATTTCACTTAAAACGAAAGCTGGAATTAAAATATAAGTAGAAACTTCATCTCTGTTTTTGGGTTTAGCTTGATTTGATAGAGAAAGAAAAAGTTCAAGATCTTCTTCACGGACATTTTTAAACATAAATTGTCTTATTGGTTCAATACCTTTATCATAAGCTTGTTGCATAGTTAGTTTATTATCAATTAAAGGTTTGAGAGCTTCATCATTAACTTTTGTCCAGGTCGGAGCCATAATAAAAAATGTAATGAAGAGCGCCACCCCAGCCAGGAGTTGTGAAGGAGGCATTTGCTGCGTTCCTAAAGCGCTCTTCAAAAAATGAAATACAATAATTATTCTTAAATATGATGTTGTCATTATTACTATTGAAGGTGCCAATGATAATACTGTCATCAATAGCAATATTTGAAGTGTTACTGATACATCACTTCCATTTTGTGCGGTGCCAACATCTAAATTTATTTTAGGAAAAGGAATTGTATTCGTAGTTTGTTGTGCTAATAGATTTGAGCTAATAATTAATAACAATACAAATATGAGTAATGAAATTTTTTTTGCATTCATTTCATCCCCAGATTTTGCTTTAACATGTCTACAAAGTTTGGTTTCAATTCTTTGTTATCAAATTCATTTTCAAAATTTTCATCGTAATCAAATTCTTTAATTAACGTAATGTTATTTTCACTGATACCAAGAAGAAATACTTTATCTTTAACTCTTACAAGTGATAAATATTTTTTAGGAATAATCATTTGGTTGTGAAGAATATCGACATGTAGATTTTGAAATTTTTTGCCCGATAAAGAAAATGAGTATTTTCTAACTAAAATTAATACTCCAAACAATAATAAAATTATTGTAATAAGTGGGAATAATGATTTTATGATATCTAAAAATGACATTATATAATATCCTTCATTCTATTAGCTGGGTCAACAAGATTAGTTATTCTAATTCCAAAATGTTTATCAATAACAACAACTTCACCTTCAGCAATTTTTTTGTTGTTTACAAAAACATCAACAGGTTCACTTGCAAGTTTATCTAATTCAATTACATAACCACGTTCAAGTTCAAGTATGTCTTTTATTTGCATTTGAGTTCTGCCGAGTTCTATATAAATATTCATTGGCAAATCTTTGAGAAAGTGCAGCTTATCATTATATACGCCTGTAGTTTGAACACTTGAGTCATCAAACTCTTCAAACTGAGCCATTGCACTAAGAGTTTTTTCTAATGATTCATTTTCATTCATGTTTAATTCATTGTTATCCATTTGCAACCTCTAAAAGATTTATTTTTCTTCTAATAATTTTTTTGTGACTTTAATTGCTTTTTTATTATTTGAAACTCCAATTCTACCTAAAAACAAAATATGTTTACCTGTTCTCACTTTTTGATCGTCGCTTAATTTAGTATCAAGTCTAATAATGTCACCCTTTTCCATTTCCATAATTTCTTTGACAGAAAGTTTTGTGGTTCCAAGTTCAACACGAATTGGAAGTGCAACTGCTGATAAGTTCTGGGAAACTACTTCGCGTGCTGTTTTTCCGTAATGTTTTACTGCACGAATTGATGAAAGCTTTTGTGATGATAATCTTGCAAGAATATTATCAAAAGCAAAAGTAGCAAAACAAATATTCATTAAATATGATTGTTCACCAATCAATATTTCAAAAGAAATTAACAAAACAGATTCACTTTGAGATGTTATTTGTGCAAAATCTATATCAGGTTCAAAACGTTCAACTTCAAATTCCATGTTATCAATTGTTTGCCATGCTTTCTTTAAATCCTGCATTACTCTTTCAACTACAACATTTAATACTTTTTGTTCTATTGGAGTAATAATTTTAGTTTGTTTTGTTCCTAAGCCATTTCCACCAAGTAATTTATCAACAAGAGAAAGAGCTAAATCGTTATTTAACTCTAAAATTCCTTTTACATCTGTATCTCTAATTTGAAATGTGAATAGACATGCCGGATTTGCAACAGATAAAACATATTCAGAATAATAAATTTGATCTACTGAAGTAACATTTATATTTACAACTGTTTGAAGCTTTGTAACTAAAAATGAACTGAAGCTTTCAGCGAAATTTTCAAAAATACTTCTTAATACACGTAATTGATTTTTCGAAATGCGATTAGGCAATCTGAAATCGTAGAGAATTGCTTCTTTCTCATTCGAAGTTTCAATTTTTTGTTCTGTGCCACTTTTTATATTATTAAGCAGCGCATCTATTTCTTGTTGTGAAAGTATTTCTGCCATAGTTATTGTAAAATATATTTACTGAAATAAATTGTGTTAACTTTTACTTTGGGCATTAGTTGTTGAACTTTACTTGTTATTTCCATTCTTAACGTATCTCTGTAAGCCATGTTTGCTAATTGTGTAAGATTTTTACTGCTCATAACAGATATGATCGCATCTTTCAATAAAACATCTTTTGCTTTTAATTCATCATGATTTTCCTGTGATGCTACATCAAAACCTAAAGAAGAAAGCAATAATCTTTTACCATCAGTATTTGCCGGATTGATTATTAAATCATCAACCACATAAATAAATTTTCCGAATTCAACTTTTTTGTTATCACTTTTTCCTTCTCCTTCTGAATGTTCACTTGTTGCTTCTTCAGATACTTCTTCTGTTTTTGCTTTTTCTGTTGATGTGCTTTGTTGCATCTTACTTAAAAGAAAATTTGCAGTGATGAAATAAACTGCAACAAGTTGTATTACAAAAAGTGGAATTCCTATTAACAAAATTTTAATGTTAAAACCAGATTTTTTTCCACCGGAACTTTCAACTTGTTTTTCTTGATCTTCTGCCATCTTTTAACTCACATTTATTTACTTGCATACATTTTTTCAATTGCTATGCCATTAAAAAACTATTATAAATGTAATTTTTAATTAAGTTTTAGAAAGAGGTTTGGCTAATATTATGCAGTTGTTTAGAAGTATTTATTAATTGGAGAATTAATAATTTATTTGAAGAAATTATAAAGGAAATTAAAATGCGTTTTTGAAGTATTGCTAAGATATTTTTATATAAAATTGTTTATAAAATCATTGTCGGTCCTGAAGAAATCAAGACCGACAATTAAAAAATATTGAGACAGCTTTTTAGAGAACTATTAGTAAAATATTATCTGATTAAGTTTGTTATTTCTTGTAATAAATTATCAGCGGTTGTAATAACACGGGCATTAGCCTGAAAACCTCTTTGAGAAACAATCATTCTTGTAAATTCTTCACTCAAGTCAACGTTACTTTGTTCTAATGCACCGGATTGAACAGTAGTATTTGTATCTTCACCTAAACTACCAATTCTTGGTTCACCACTATTAGCATAAGCCAAGTACATATTATCACCAACACTTATTAAACCATTTAAGTTGTTGAAAGTAGCGACCATTATTTGAGCTAAATTTTTTGAACTTCCATTTGAGAAGATACCAACTATATTTCCATATTGGTCAATGTTCAAATTAGTTAAAGAAGCTGATGGAGAACCATCCTGAGATAAAGCACTAATTACAGAGCTAGCAGAGGTTTGTGTAACACCACCAAAACCACTTCCAAAATCTAATGAAATGTTTACAGGAGCTGCACCACCTTTTGGACTAAATGAAAATGTTGGATTATTTGGAGATATTTTGGCAGGATCTAAAGTACCATCCGGATTAAATTCAATTGTTCCGATTGCACTTGCAACTTTTCCATCTGCTGTACTTGTTCCGGGAACAGAAACTGTCCATGTCCAAATGTTGTCATCAATCTTTGTCATTTTTAATGTAGCTTGATGAGCTGTTCCTAAAGAATCATAAACAGTTACAGAACCACTTACAATATTTGGAATTTTATTATTATCTGCAGATGCACTTAATGTAGTTGTGCTTGAATTTTGAGTTACAATTGTTGAATCGAATGTAAAATCAATGTTTGAAGATGCAACATTAACGCGATTATTAACGCCATCAAATTTAGCTTTTGAAGCTGCATCTAAAACAAAATTTCCTGTTCCATCATCTTCAAATTTTAATGCAGTAATTGTTCCGCTGACTGGAGTTGGTAAATCGTTGCCATCAGCATCTTTTAATGACCAATTTAAAGTATAAACATTATCAGCTGTTTTTTCCCAGTTAGTAACAAATCTAAAAGATTCACCATATTCATTGTAAACTGAAACTGTGTAATCATTTGTTTTATCGCCAACAGCAAGAGAAGAAGAATTAATATTACCACGTTGAACAACTTGTAAAGTTCTGGTTAAATCGCTGTTGCTTTTTAGATTACCGCCCCATTTAATTAAAGTAGTTGAAACTGCAGGTAATTTCAAATTAGTATCAATTACAATATCTTCAAGATTATTGCCAGGAGGAATAACACCATCAGAATTAGCAACTTTACCTTGAACTACTGCACCATTTTGTGGACTAACTAATTTCCCAGCAGCATCAAAAACAAAAGCACCAGCACGTGAAAAGAATTTTTGTCCATTGTTTTTAAGAACAAACATTCCTTGTCCCTGAAGTGCTAAATCAGTTGTAATTCCTGTTCTTTCAAAAGTGCCTTGATTCCAATTGCGGTCGATTGAGTTTACTTTCATACCAAGACCAACTTGATATGAGTTTGTTCCACCAGTTTCATCAGTTGGATTTGTACCAGCTTTAACAAATTGATTAAATGTGTCGCTAAAGGTTACGCGTGAACCTTTGAAACCTATTGTGTTAACGTTAGAAATGTTATTACCAATTACGTCCATCATTGTTTGATGATTACGTAAACCAGAAACGCCAGCGAAAAGAGATGTTAAAAGTGCCATTTGATCCTCCTTGGTTTTGATTTAGCTTCAGTCAGTCGGCTAAATCCTGGAGCGCCCTTGGAAGGTCCCGCTCCGTTGTTTATTATTATTTGTTAATTAAATTGCAAAAACTACGCTATCTATATTTGTAAAAACATTTTCGTTCGAGTTAGCAACTTCAATTGCAGTTACAACAGTTCTGTTTGGAATATTTACAATGAATGCTGTCTTATCCATCAGGACTAATGAATCTTTACTTCCTTTTGCTTCTGCTTTTTCTACTGCATCCTGAATTTTTGAAATTTCATTTTCACTTAGTTGAATGTTTCTTGATTCAAGACGTTTTAAAGCATGATTAGAAAATTTTACTTTTTCTAATTCTTCCTTAAAGATTGCTTGAAACTGGTTTGCAGCTTCTCTGCCAACTCTTTTTTGAGTTAATTCTTCATTTCCAACAATTGGTATAAATGGAACCGAGATGCCATTAATTTCAGCCATTATTATCTCCTCCATTGTGATTAATAATTTCTAACACATCTGAGAATGAATATTCAGCACCATCAACAACTAATACAGCTCCATTTGCCGAGAAACGTATTCCATTTATTAATCCTTGTTTGAAAGCTGTTGTTGTTAATTTTTTGTTATTCATATCTAATGCTTCTATTTCAAATGTGTATTTACCATTTGGTAATTTTCCACCACTATTATCGGAGAAATTATAAGAAAGTTTATTCGTTCCTAAATTTTTTGGTGGATCGTAAATAGTTTTTACTAATGCTCCTTGTTCGTTATAAATTTTTATTGAAACGGAAGCAACATTATTTGGCAAAGTATAACCAATAGTAACATTATTTTGTCCAGTGTTCTGAATTGTGTTGCCATCAATTTTAACTTCCTTACCTATTAATGTTGCAGCTAATGTATTATTAATTGATTGAGTCAGAATATAATTTGTATCTATGCTTTTACTAACGTTTGCATTAAGATTTGTTAATTGTTCGAGTGAAGTAAATTGAGCTAATTGTGCTGCATATTCTGTTCCGTCCATAGGATTTAATGGATCTTGATTTTTTAATTGTGCAATCATCAGTTTGAGGAAATCATCTTTACCTAAAACACCTTTTTTTGTATTTGTGTTTTGATTTATTGAAGATGTATTTTGATTTGAAATTCCATCAACCATTTTATTTTCCTCATGCTAAAAATTCTAATGTATTGTAACCTAAGTTCTTTTTAAGTTTAGGTGTATTTGTTTCTTCAACCGATTCTTCTTTGTCTAATTTTGAATTAAATTTTTTCTTTTCGTTGTAAACTTTTTGATTCTGCTTCTGGCTATAATCTGCAAGACTTATATTAATGTTACTTAAAACAATTCCATTCGATTGTAAATTGTTTTTTAATTGTTCAATGTTTGATTGAATGAATTGTTTTATTTGTTCGTTTTCAACTTCAATTTTGGTTGATATAATATTATCAGTTAAATCAATTATTAAATTTACTTTACCTAAATTCTCAGGAGTTAATTGAAAACTTATACTTTGTTTTTCCCCTTGTTGTATAAATTTTGAAAATTCATGTATAATTTCTTCCTGCTTCAAAACTCTGGTTGATTCATAAAATGTTTTTGTTTCAAATGTTTGTTTTACTTTTTCGAATTCATTACTTGTCAAACCATTCAAATGATTTACTTCATTTTTTTGATGTTCATTATTTGGCTGAGAATGGTTTTTGTTTTCGTTACTATTTTTTTCTGAAGTTGTGTTTAATTTTTCGCCTGAGTTATGATTTGCAATTTTATCACTATCGTTTGAATAATTTTGAATAGGTTTTTCGTTTTCTGTCTTTTTTATATCAGTGTTTTTGGAATCAAAAATTATTTCGTTTTTCAGAGTTGTGTTTTCTTGTTCATGTTTAATATTTAGTTTATTAGTGGTTGTATTTAAAATTTCATTTTCATTTTTGTTAGTTATTGTTTCTAATTTTTTATCATCTTTTAATTCGGTAGAAGTATTATTGTATTCAACTGTATCTTTTTCAATCTGTATATTCTTTGTGTTTTTAACACTAATGTTAGTTGATACTTTTGCAATAATTTTTTCTTCATCGAGTTTATTTTTGGGTTGGTTTAATTGTTGAGCAACTTTTTCTTCTTTATCAACAGATTGATTTTGGTTTACAGTTTTTTCATTAGTTGTTTGAAGCAATTCTTTTGATTGCTCATTTGTTGCAGGTTTATTAGAGGATGCATTTATTTCATTTTTTGTTTCTTTATTTAGTTCATTATGCAAGTTTTGATTTTTTATTTCATTAATCTTTTGAGTTTCATCTGTTAGTTTATCGCTTATTTTATTGATTAACTGTTTTGAATCATTAGAAAAAAGTTTTGTGTCAGCGTTGTTTTGTTTGTCTGAAGTTTCATTTTCTTTAATTAATGAATCTTTTTGATTTACAGAATTATTTGTTTTCCTTATATCTGAAGTTTCTGTAACATATTCTTTTTTAACAACTTCGTTTTGTGATTCAGTTGGTTTTAATGTTATTTGATTATTTTTTTCACCAATTTCATTTTCAACAGAGTAGTTTTCTCTATTAACTTCTTCTTTAAATTTTAAATTAAGAAAATCTATTTTTTCAAATACATTTTTTTGATTTTGGGTTATAATGTTGTTTACATTATTTTCTTTTTGAGCATTGCTTGTATTAACAAAAGTTTGTTTTACATTTTCTTTTATTTGATTTTCACTTTTATCTGTTAACTCAACTTTATTATTTCCAACTGAAGAATCTGTTTCAACCTTTTTAGTTAAACTATCTTCATTTTTAATTTCAAGTAAAGACGAAAGATTATGTTTTGAATTATTTTTATTAAGAACTTCTTCATTTTTGTTTGATTTATAAACTTCAGAGATATTTTCTTTAATAACATTTGTTTTAGAAAATACCACACTCTTAATTTCCTTCGAATTGTTTAAATCTTTAAAAACACTTTTTTCTTCATCAGATAAATCACTTAATAATTCTGTTAAAGAAATAAATTTGTTTTGGTTTTGTGATTGAGTAAATAATCCAACTTTATTTTCATCAAGTTGATTATTGTTTGTAGAGTTATTCAACAAATCAATTTCATTTATATTGTTATCATTATAATTTAATTGTGATAGTTTATTTTTTATTTGTCCAGTTGAATCATAATTTGTTTTAATTTCTTTAAAATTGTTTTTATGGTTATTTATTTGTAATAATTTATCATAGGTTTCATTTGGTTGTGTAAAACTTAATTGACCTTTTGTTGTTTTGTTTTCATCTAAAAATATAATAGTTGGTTTATTTTCGGTTTGTTTGTTCGGATAATATTCTGAATCAATTTTGCTTTCACCATTTTCGAATGAAGTTATCTTTATTATTTCTACTTTAAAGAAATTTGTTTCAGTAGTTAGTTTTTGCTTTGCTTGGGTTAAGTTTGTTATTTCTTTTTCTAAAATATTTTGCTCGTTGTTTGTTAATTCAGTTTTTTCTTGGAATTGTTTATTCTCAGAATAATTTTTTACTTTTAATAAATTTTTATTCGAATCACTAATTATATTATGACTTGCTTGCAATATTTTAGATGTTTCTTCGCTTAAAATATTTTGTTCATTTTTTGTTAGCTCAGTTTTATCAAGTTTTTGTTGTTCATCAAATTTATTTTCAACATTCGTAATATTTATTGACTGAGTTTGTTTTTCATCTACATCAGAAAAAATATTTTTAATCAATTTATCTTTACTAAAAGCACTATCGGTTAGTATTTTGCTAACAAAAAGAATTTCTTCTTTTTCATCTAAATTATTACCTGAATCAATATTAATTGGATTAATATTGATAGAAATTTTATTTAAATCATTTTTAAATGTTAAAAATATTGGCTTTTGTTCTTCTATTTTGTTTTTTACAAAATCATTTGTCTTTGACCCGTTTGCAGTTAAAAATGAATTTATTAATGAAATTATTTTATTTTCATTTACGACAAAATGTTGTTTGGATATTTCTGCGTTGTCAAGTTTAAATTTGTTTTCTTCTACATCTAACTTTTTATCATTAGAAATAATTGAATTAATAAGACTTGATACAAAAGCAAACTCTTCTGATGAAAGGTTAAAAACTTTTTCCTGGGATGAAAAAACTTCGTTAGTTGGATTAATAGAAATACTTTGAAGATCATTTAAGTTCTGATTCTGATCCTCAAATACTTTTATTAAATCGGAAAAAAAGAAATTAGCGTCGATGCTTTTTTTTCCATTAATTGCCAAGTTCGAATCCGTTCTACTCAGCCTATCAAAAAAGAAAGTACTCAAATTCATTAGTTCACACTTATTATTCTGGTTACAACTTCAGGCTTCAACTCAGCAAGAATTTCAGCCGCTTTTTTCTTTTTCATCTTGAGAAGAATATCTCTGGCAATATTATCGGAATAATTCGAAATAACTTTAGCAGCTTTTTTTGAATCCATTGATTCATAAATTTTAACTGTTTGTTTAACCCATTCATTGTAGATAGAATCTTTTTTTGCTTTAGTATTTTCACTCGCTGGTATTCTAAAAGGAACTTCTGTTGAAATATTATTTTGTGCTGTCTGGTTTTGAGGTTTTAAATTATCATTTTTTTCTATTTCAGTTTCTTTAGTTTTTAACGAATCTGATATTGTCTTAAGTGAATCTGCTTTTAATGAATCAACCTTCAATGAATCTGCTTTAGCTAATTCTTTTTTTTGCTGTAATTCATCTACTCTTGGTGAAAAATCAAATGCAAAAATATTTTTGTATTTAGAGTTAAAATAAATCATTCCAGCTGAAACTATTGCAAATAGCAATGAAAAAATCAAACCGTAAACAATTTTATCTTTCATAGTTTATCACCATCATAATTTCTTAATGCAATTTCATTTAAGTTTTTCAGTTCATTTCTTCTATCTTCAATCATAAAATTTTCTTTGTCGTTTTCTTTTAATATTTCAAAAGATTTAACTTCTTTTTTTCTTTCAATTAGTTCTTTTTGTTTTTTATCGAGTCGTTTAAATGCGTCAACTATATTGTTTTCAATAAAAATTAATTCTTCTTCTAAATGACTATCATACATTTTTATGCTTTGATAATCGGAAACTTTTAACATTTGTTCAGTCATTTTATTCTGTAATTTTTTTCTTTCTTGAATTAAATATTCCTTTTGTTTTTTTAATTCTTCAATCTCAAGATTTATTTTAGAAATTTCTTCTTTCGTTTTTTTCTCTAAAATTTCCTTCACTCTTAAAATGGGTTCAAATTTGAATTTATATTTTGCCATAACTTACCTTAAAGCAACGGTCCTTCAATTATTTGATTTAACTTATCAACTGATTGATCGTAAAGAGCTTTTTCAAAAATGTCTTGTTTTAAATATGATCTCAGTAAATTTATTTTAGAAAGAGCATGATCAATTTGAGGATTACTTCCTTTTACATATGCACCTATGTTAATTAAATCTTCAGCTTCTCGATAAGTTACCAAAATTTCATTAAATCTCATTGCTCTTTGAAAATGTTCTCTGTCAACAATATCGGGCATAACTCTGCTAACACTTTGTAAAGTATCAATAGCAGGATAGTGATTTTTATTTGCAAGCTTTCTTGATAAAACAATATGCCCATCAAGAATTGATCTTGCAGCATCGGCAATAGGTTCAGTCATATCATCACCATCAACAAGGACAGTATAAAGACCAGTGATTGAACCTTTTTCTGTATTGCCCGCTCGTTCTAATAATTTTGGAAGTAAAGCAAAAACTGAGGGAGTATAACCTTTAGTTGTTGGTGGTTCACCAATTGTTAATCCAATTTCTCTTTGAGCCATTGCAAATCTTGTAACTGAATCCATCATCAACATAACATCCATTCCCAAATCACGAAAATATTCTGCAATAGTTGTAGCCACATAAGCTCCTTTCATTCTGATTAAAGGAGATTTATCACTTGTTGCACACACAACAACAGATCTGCTTAATCCTTCTTCTCCAAGATCACGTTCAATAAATTCCCGGACTTCACGACCCCGTTCACCAATTAAAGCTATAACATTAACATCCGCACTTGTATTTCGTGCAATCATTCCAAGTGTTACACTTTTACCAACTCCACTACCCGCAAAAATTCCAACACGTTGCCCTTTTCCTATTGTTAATAATCCATCAATAGCACGAATACCGGTTTGGATAGGTAAAGAAATTCTTTTTCTTTCCAGAGGATTTGGTGGTTCTCTGTGTGAATCACGAAATGATGAATAATTTATTTCTCCTTTTCCATCAATTGGATTACCTAATCCATCAATTACTCTTCCTAATAATTCTTTTCCTACACCAACAGAAAAACTTCTTCCGCTTGCTTTAATTTCACATGCGGGAGAAATATTGTGAACTTCTCCAATTGCAATTGATAATACTTTTCCATTTTTAAAGCCAACAACTTCCGCTTTACAAATTTCATTTCCATTTTGATCGAAGATAGTACATATTTCTCCTAATACTGCATTCGGACCAACAGATACTATAACTAAACCAATTACATCAATAACTTTTCCATTAACACGAATTGTTTCAGTGTTTTCAATTATTCGTTTATATTTTTCAATTAAATGTTCCATAAAAATTACTGAAGACTATCTTCCAATTTTTTTCTTAACTCGTTAAGTTGAGTAGTAATTCTTGCATCAACATTTCCAATTTCAGTTTCTATAAAACAACCGCCTCTTTCAAGTCTATCGTCGGCTTCTATTTTAATTTTAGTAAATGAACCTGAGTGAATTAAATTTTTGCTGGCTTCGGTTAATTCTTCCAAATCTTTTGGATGTAATTTTAATTTCACATTATTTGCACCCACAACTTTATTAATTGCTTCTCTCACATTTTCATTAATAATATTTTCTTTTTCGATTTCACGACCTACAATTTTTTTTGCAAGTTCGTAAGCTGTTTCAATCACAAGAAATTCAAATCCTTTTTCCAGTTCAATAAGTTGTTCATCATATTGAGTTAAAATATTATATACTTCTTCATACTTTCGGAATAATTTATTGGTATAATCTTGTTCAAGCTCGCGTCTAGTTTTTTCCTGTCCATCTTTAAACCCAAGTTTGTAATAGTCTTCAAGTTGTTTTTTGAAAATATCACCATCTTCATCTTTAAAAGATGTGTTTCCAATTTTAGCTACTTTAACGGAGCTATTATTTTTTTTAGATGAAAGTTTAATTACATCAGACATAAACTTCTTCCGGACCGCCTCTCATATTGAGTGAAATTTCACCTTGTTCTTCAAGTGCTTTTATTACATCAATTATTTTAGCCTGAGCATTTTCAACTTCTTTTAGTTTAACCATGCCCATGTATTGTAATTCTTCTTTAAGTAAATCAGCTGCACGTTCGGACATATTTTTGAATATTTTTTCTCTGAGTTTTTCGTCTGCAGTTTTAAGAGCAAGTGCAAGATCTTTTCTATCAACTTCGCGTAATATTTTTTGAATGTCTTTATCATTTATATTAACAATTTCATCAAAGATGAACATTAATCTTTTTACTTCGTATGAAGTTTCCGGATCAACATCTTCAAGTTTTGTTAAAATTTCTTTTGCCATTGAAACATTTGCACGATTAAGAATTGCAGCCAAACATTTTGGTCCACCAAGTTTACCGACTGATTGACTCATCGAAGCACCAGCTATTTCATCAACAACATGTTCAATTTGTTTAAGTGTTTGAGGAGCAATTTTACCAAGAGTTGCAATTCTAAAAGCAACATCAACGCGTAAATCTTCGGGTAATTCTTTTAGTGCATTTGCTGTTTGATCAGGTGCAAGTTGAGATAAAATTAAAGCCATTGTTTGTGGATGTTCTTTATTCAAGAAATTAACAAGTTGTGCAGGTTCAGCTTTTTTAAGAACATCAAAACCTTTAAGAGTTGTCAATCTTTTAATCTTTTCAATTATCTCACTTGCTTTTGCAGGTCCATATGTTTTTTCAAGAACAGCTTGTGCGTAATCTAAACCACCTTCTAAAACATATTCACGTGCTGTAACCATGTTATAGAAATCATAAATTACACTATCAACTGTTTTTGAAGAAACATTTTTAACCTTTGAAATCTCGGCTGTTATCATTTCTACATCAACCGGATCAAGATGTTTAAGAACTGCAGATGCTGCTTCGATATTCAAAGCAACCATTAGCATTGCGGCTTTCTGCAATCCTGTAACTTCTTCTTTTACATCTTTTGTTAATGCTTTATCGTTAGATTTCATCTTCGTGCATCCAAGCGTTTATTAGTTTTGCTGCATCCATTGGATTTTTAGTTACATAGTTAATAATTCTTTCTTGCTGTTGTTTCTTTACAAGCGCTTCTTCACTTATTTCATCTTCAATATCTCCCATTGGTACTAACATAGATTTCTTTTTAGCAGGAATTGATGCATTTGCTTTAGGAAAACCGGGTGTACCAGTTGGTAAAGAACCTGATGACTGATTTGCCATTGCAAAGTTGCCTGTGTTTACAGTTCCAATTACAATTCTTTCTGTTTTTAATTTTTTCATTAAACTTTTTAATACAAATATTGAAGAAATTATTGCTACAACGATGAATATTAAATTTATCATTTCATTTGTATTTGGAATTGAAGCTGTTCCTGCTTCTTCTATTGTGTTATCAATTGTTTTTGTTTCGAATGGAATATTAACAATTGAAAACTGGTCATTTCGAATTGGGTCAACACCAACTGCATTCTTAATAATTTCTTCTAATTTTTTAACTTGTTCTGCTGGTCTTGGTTCATATACAATTTCAGTTTTATCACCTTTTTTTACTTCTTTTGGAATATCATTAATAACAACAGCAACACTTAATCTTTTAATATTTCCACTTCCTTCAACAACACGTTGAATAGTTTTGCTTGTTTCATAATTAGTTATTGAGTTTTCGTTTGTTGCAGCTGTTGAATCTGAATTTTGTTTTCCCGTATTGTTCACTTTAACTGTATTTTCACTTACAACAACCTGAGTTTCCGGATCATATTGTTCCATTGTTTTTTCAACTTGATCGAAATTCAAATCTGCGTTTACCTGAACCATTGCATTTCCAAAACCAACAACATTATCAAGAATTGATTGTGCTTTTTCTGCTAAATATTTTTCTACTGATTTTTTAATTTCATATTGTTTAGAAGAAGCAAAAGCTAATGGTCCATCATCACTTTCTGTATTAAGTATTCTTCCCTTTGTATCTATAATAGAAACTTTTGATGCCTGTAATCCTTCAACACTACCAGTTAACAAGTTTACGATTGCTTCAATATTTTCTTTTGGTGGAGTTGAATTGTTTCTCAATTTTAAAACTACAGAAGCAGTGGGAAGTTTTTCTTCTTCTTTAAATAAAGATTTTTGAGGAATAACAATGTGAACACGAGCTGCGAGAACTCCATCTTGTTGTTGTATTGTGCGAGCAAGTTCACCTTCTAAAGCTCGTTTATAATTCAGCTTTTGCATAAACTCCGACATTCCCATTGTGGATTTATCAAATATTTCATAACCAATAACTCCACTACTAGGAATTCCTTTTGATGCAAGTGCTAATCTTAGTTCATAAACTTTTTCTCTTTGTACTTTAATTGTTTGTCCATTATCGTCAAGTTTGTACATTATTTTTTGACCACTAAGATATTCAACTACTTTTGCGGCATCTTCTTGTGAAAGGTTGGAATAAAGAGTTGAATAAGTTGGTTCGTTAAGAACGAAGATTAACAATGCAAGCAAAGCAAGTGTTGTAACAACACCAATGCCTAGCATAATTTTTTGTTTGGGATTTAATTTTCCCAAAATTCCTAAAAATGCTTGTAATGGATTTGTATTCATAATTATACTGGCGTCCTTGTTAATTCTTTAAACATATCTATTGCTTTGTTTCTTATTTCCATTAATAGTTCAAGATTAGTTTTTGCTTTTTCACCTGCAATCATAACTTCATGAAGTTCAACACCATTGCCACTTACAAAATCCTGAATTGCTTTTTGAGATTCCTGTTGTGATTCATTAACTGTTTTTATTAATTCAGTTAAAGCATTACCAAAATTTTCTGTACCAACATTTTTATTTTTTTCAGGTTGTAATGGTGATGGAAGTTGAATTCCAAATCCTTCTATTTTCATTTTTAACCTCTCTTATCAAAGAGTGAACCTACATGCAAACCGGAAACTTTTCCTTTTGCATTGTAGAATTGATAATTCATTACTTCTTCTTTTTTGTTTGGGTATAATTCAGAGAAAAATTTTTTTTCATCATTTGTAATTGTTTTGTTTTCAACTTGACGCATTTCGTTATTAACTTGTCTTACATAGTTGGTTGAATAATTACCTATAACATTTGTATTTATTTTCATTTTATATCTCCAAAGAATCTTTTGCCATTTGTTTAGCTGAATTTAATGCTTGAAGATTTGCTTCATAAGTTCTTGTTGCAGCAATCATTTCAACCATTTCGTTGATTACATTTACATTCGACATTTCTACATAACCATCTTTATTTGCATCTGGATGTTCGGGCATGTAAATAATGTCTCCCGGTTTAATATCAATCATTTCATTCAGTTTTGCTTTACCCTGATCAGCTTCAATTTTTAATTCTTCCGGCAATTGAATATTTGAAATGTGATTTGGATTTGTTGTGTTTAATCTAATTGTTTTTGATTCGATTGAAAGATTTTCTGCAAAGTTATTTTTTTCAACTTCTACTTTTAAATATTTTCTTTTGTATGGTTCACCATTTTCTGTTCTGACGCTATCGGCATTTGCAATGTTTTGAGAAATGAGATCCATTTTTTTTCTTTGGATGCTCATTCCTTTTGCACTGAAGTTTAAACCGAATAAACTTCCACCAATTTTCATCCTACACCTCCACCTTTAATTACTTTTTGTAGCGATTTGTAATAATCACCTACTTTACGTGAAGCAAATTTGAAGCGTAATGTATTTTCAGCAAGTTCACTCATTTCTCTTTCTATATTTACATTATTAACACCTGATTCCATTTCTTCTGAGTTATCTTCAATGTATTCAAATTTTTTTGATTGATTTGGATTCGTGTTAATGTCAAGGTGTTTTTCATTTGTTTTTTTTAGGAGCGAACCTGTTGATTCTTGTAAAATATCTTTGAACACAACATCTTGCCGACGATAATTTTCTGTTCCGATGTTGGCAATATTTTTTGCAATTACTCTGTTTTTTTCCGAACAATAATCAAGCAAATTAGTAAGTAATTTTACTGAAGATGGCATTTTAACCTTTCAATTTTGTGAAAATAAATTCCAAATTAATGCCATTTAAAAAGGCTTAGAAAATTGAATATTTGAAATATTGTGGAGAGTTTTTTGGCTAAAATTAGCCAGTTGATTAACAAAAAACCCCGACTTGATAAATCGAGGTTTTTATTTGTTTTTAATTTTTATGATTTAATTTAATCTGCATAATCAAGAATAATTGATTTGCTTTGCCCACATGAGCAAACAAATTTAATTTCTTTGAGGTTATCGTTTGCATCTTTTTTAAGAAGAATACGAACACCATCAAGATCATCTTCACAGGAAATTTTTGCTTTGCCTGTTATTTCAACATCTTCAGCTTTTAATAAATTTCCCGTTCTTGCTTTATTTTTTGTAAATACATCTTTAAATAATGCATCTTCAAATTGAGTTGCCATTTTACACCACCACTTTGTTAATAACTTCTGGGATTTTTTCTGCAGGAAGAACTACATCTGCCAAACCAGCATCAACTATTGCTTTTGGCATTCCATATACAACACATGATTCTTCATCCTGTGCAATTGAATATCCATTTAAACTTTTTAATTTTTTAACTGCTTCATACCCATCTTTTCCCATGCCAGTCATTATTACTCCAAGTGTATATTTGCCATAAATATCCAAAGCTGATTCCATCATAACATCTACTGATGGACGGTGTAAGGTGTCATTTGGATCCGGAGTAATTTTGATTGTTACAGAGTTTGGATTTGTTCCTTTAAATTTCATATGAAAGCCACCGGGTGCAATATATATTGTTCCGTTCTTAACTTGCTCACCATCTTCAGCTTCTTTTACAGGAAGTTTGCATAACCCATTTAATCTTTCCGCAAGCGATTTTGTAAATTTTGGTGGCATATGTTGAACAATAAAAATCGGAATTGAAATTTTTTCTGATAATAATGGTAAAACTTTTTGTAATGTAAATGGTCCACCAGTTGAAATTCCTAATGCAATAGCACGATAACCAATTTTGGGTAATTCTTGTAAATAAGTTGTTACTCTGGGACGAACAGCTGGTTTCGGGCTAATTGATTTTATTCTATCTAAACGAGCTTTTAATAATTTTGTCCGAGAAATTTCTTTTACTTTAGTGATTAAATCATCTTTAATTTTAGTGATATTAACACTTACAAAGGACATTTCTTTGGGAATAAAATCAACAGCTCCATATTCCAAAGCTTTTAAAGTAGCTTGAGCTCCTTCTGTTGTAAGAGAAGAGACCATTATAACAGAAGTAGGGCATTCAGCCATAATTTTTTTAAGGGCGGTTAAACCATCCATTATTGGCATTTCAATATCGAGAGTTATAACATCGGGTCTTAATTTATTCGCAAGTTCAACACCTTCTTGTCCATTTCGTGCAGTTCCAATAACAGTAATACCCGGATCACTTTCCAACATAATTGAAAGTGATTTACGCATAAAGGCTGAATCATCAACTATTAATACTGAAATTTTGTCTTTCAAGCGTTTTGTTCCAGTTTATTAAATAATTCATGTAAATCGAGAATCATTACAACAGTTCCATCTCCCATAATTGTAGAGCCGGCAATTCCATCAATTTTGCCGAGATAAGAACCAAGCGATTTAATAACTACTTCTTGCTGACCAATCAGTTCATCTACTTTAATACCATATCTTTTTTCAGCTATTCCAACTTCAACTACATATTGCCAACCATTATTGTTATCACGTTTTCCATTCATTCTTCCTTTTAGTAATTCATTAATTGAAACGAGTGGAAGAACTGAATCCCGAACCTGAATAACTTCGCGACCTTTGATTGAATAAATTTGTTCAACATCAACACGAAGAACTTCGACCACTGAACCGAGCGGAATAACAAGAGTTTCCTGATTTGATTTAACTATCATTCCCGAAATTATAGCTAAAGTAAGAGGAAGTTTAATTTCAATTTTTGTTCCCTGACCTACTTCGGATTCAATATTAATTATTCCGCGAAGTTTGGAAACATTTGTTTTAACAACGTCCATTCCAACGCCACGTCCGGAAACATTAGAAACTTTTTCTGCAGTAGAAAATCCCGGCAAGAAAATTAAATTCATTGCTTCTTGTTTTGAAAGTTCTTTTGCTTTTTCTTTTGTGATTAATCCTTTTGCGATTGCTTTTTCTTTTATTGTCTCTACATTTAATCCTTTACCATCATCTTGAATTGTTATTACAATATTATTTCCAAGTTGTTCAGCGGAAAGTATAACAGTTCCTTTTGGATTTTTACCAGCTTTAATTCTAACATCTGGATTTTCTACACCGTGGTCAACTGCGTTTCTAATTAGATGAACCAAAGGATCATTTATTTCTTCAATTAAATTTTTATCAACTTCAGTATCTTCACCACGAATAATTAATTCAACATCTTTATTTAAATCTTTACAAAGGTCACGGACTAATCTCGGATAACGATTAAAAATTTTAGCAATTTTAATCATCCTTAACTTCATTGCCACAAGTTGAAGTTCGGTAGTCATTAAATCAATTTGTTTTGTAACCTCTTCAAAATCTTTTGTGTATTTGTTTCCTTCAAACTCGCGGGAAAATTGTGTGTTTATTTGTGATAATCTGTTTCTTCCTAAAACTAATTCTGAAACAATATCTAAAAGAGAATCGAGCCGATCAACATCAACGCGGATTGTATTTTCTTTTGTTGCATTTGATGATGCTGCTTTTTCAATTTTATCTACATTTTTAGTTTCGGTTTTGATTTCTACTATTTGTTCTGATACTTTTTCTTCAACTTTAGTATCAACTAAAACATCTTCGGTTTTAATTTCAGGTTTTAATTCTTCTTCATTTATTTTTATTGTTTCATCTGAAATTATTTTTGTATTACTTAAAGTTTCTTTAGTTGAGTTTTGAGTAGAATCTATGCTTTCTAACAAATTTTGTAAAACATTACAAACATTTTCTATATCAACATCTTCATTTTGTTCAGTTTCAATTTTAACAAGAAGTTCTTTTATTGTGTCGAAAGCAAGTAAAATTCCATCCATTAAATCAGAATTTAAAGTTGCTTCCCCTTTGCGAAGTTTGTTTAATATATCTTCACATTTATGAGTAACTTCGGGCAGAGCTTCTAAACCAAGAAAACCTGAAGTTCCTTTAATAGTATGAAATGAACGAAAGATTTGATTAAGAAGATCTTTATCTTCAGGTGTTTTTTCTAGTTCAAGTAAATCGGTATCGAGTTTTTCTAATATTTCTTTTGTTTCAACTATAAAACTCTCAACTATTTCCTTCATTTCAGGATCAATGAGAGACGGATTTTTTTCTGCTTTACTCATTTTTATTCGAAAATAATTTGTCGATTTCTTGTTGTGATGTTAAGCCATTTGTTTCTGCTATTAAAGAATCAGCTAACTTTTGTGATTCATTATCTTTTACATACCGGGCATTTTCATTAAATGCAATTGTGTCCAATTTATTTTCTGGTTTATCTGGTTCACGTTCTTTACCATTTAAATCGAGTAATAATCCTGCAAGTTTTTCCTGAATTGAATTGATTAAATGATTTACAGATGCAAGTTGTTGTGAAGTAATATCTTGAACTTGAAGAGCAATAGTTATATTCATTATACTTTCTTGTATTTTGTTCGAGCTTGCATCAACCAATTTTAATTCTTCATCAGAAATTAAAGAAAGCAGATCTTTTATTTCTTTATCATCAGGATATTTTGCCAATAAGGAAGAAGTCAATTCTTTTTGCTTATTTAAATTTTTTTTGACTTCGTTTGTTTTCGAAAAAATAGAATTAAGCTCATTAGAAATTCCATCAACCAAATCAAGAATTTCGGTTGTAGCTAATTCAGTAGCACTTGAAACACTATTTAATTGATGACTGGCTTTAGGAATTTTAGAAGTGCTTTCTGCAATAGATTTATTTACAGATTCCAAAAGTGGAACTGTGTCTTGCATAAAATCTAATATCTTTTGTAAAGTAGGAATTAATTTTTGTCCATAGACAAAAAATGATTTTAAGTCGCCAAGTTTTTCAAAAAGTTTTTCCATGTTATTTGCAAGCTCCATAATTGCCCTCGTTAAACATTAACTGATGATACTATTTGTTCAATTTTTTCTCTTAATACTTGAGGAGTAAATGGTTTTACAACATAATTATTTACTTTAGCATTTAGAGCTTCAACAATATCTTCTTTCATACCGCGGGTAGTAACCATTAAAATTGGAATATTAGCAGTTTTAGGATTAGCACGAACAGATTTAACTAAATCTAATCCTGAAACATCCGGCATGTTCCAGTCTGTAATAATAAAGTTAATTGTTTCATCAGCATTTAATTTGTTAAGCGCATCTCTGCCATCAGATGCTTCAACAAAATTTTCATGACCGATTTGTTTTAGTGAATTCAGAACAATTCTTCTCATTGTTACTGAATCATCTACAACCAAGAATTTTAATGCCATAATAATACCTCTAGTTTAAATATTTTGAAACTTCGTAAACAACTCTTTTGGGATCAAATGGTTTAATTAAATATGAATTAGCCCCACATTCTAAACCTCTTTGAATATCTTCAGTTGCGCCTAATGATGACAAGACAATAATTGGTAAATCTTTATATGCTTCATTTTTTCTTATTGAAGAAATAAGTTCAAAGCCATCAACATTAGGCATGTTTAAATCTGTAATAACAAGATCTACTTTATTTTTAGGTAACATTTCAATTGCTTCCATTCCATCGGCACAAGAAATTATTTCAAAACCTCTTACAGAAAGTGCAACTGAGACAAATTTTCTTATAGTCGGAGAATCATCTGCTACAAGAATTACTTTTTTCATTTTACATTACTCCTTTTTATACCCAACTGTATTTGGGAAACTAACAAGTTTAAAAGCTTTTGAAATTCCATGCAAAGTTTCAGAATAACCTATAAATAAATAACCACCTTTATTTAATGAGTTATATAAATGAGATACCACTTTAATTTTTGAGGCAACGTCAAAATAGATTAAAACGTTTGCACAGAAAATTACATCGAAGTTATACATCATTTTCATTGCTGCATCATCATACAAATTCATCACTTTGAATGAAGCCATTTTTTTAATTTCAGGGTTTACCTCATAAGTACCACCATTTCCAACTTTGAAATATTTTTTCAAGAAATATGGTGGTGTATTTCTAATTGAATAGTCTCTGTAAATGCCTTGAGTAGCTGTTTCAACCACAGCATTATTAATATCTGTACCAACTACTTCCAATTCGAAACTTGGGTAACGTGGTTTAATTAAATCCTGAAAAGTCATAGCAATTGAATAAGCTTCTTCGCCTGAAGAACTTGCTGCACTCCAGATTCTAATTTTATTTTTTCCTGCTGCTTGCTTTAAAGAAATAATTTCTGGTAATATTGTTTGTGCGAGTGCATCCAATTGAGGTTGATTTCTAAAGAAGAATGTTTCGTTGATGGTTATTGCTTCATAGAAATATTTTTTTTCACTTTGACCATTTGTTCCATAGCGTAGCAAATCAAAATATTCTTCAAATGTTTTTAGACCCAAGTAATTCATTCTTCTTAAAAGTCTGCTTTCAAGAAAATATTTTTTGTTATCCTGAAAATAAATTCCGGTATTTTCATAAATATATTTTCTTATACTTTCGAACAAGGAAGCAGACATTACGGTTGGTTTTGCTCCAACTGCAGCAGAACCTTGAATTGCCCCAGCCAAATTGAAATTAAATGTTGGATTCATTTTCTCTGTTTTTATTAATTAGCTGATACATTATTTATTCTTAAATTGTAAATAAATTGTGCCCTGTCGCGAACCATTTCATCTTCATCCTGACATAATTTTTCTAAAATATTCATTACGCTTTCATTTGGTAAATTTTCTATTAATTCAACTAATCTTAATCTATTCCATACATTTTCATCTGTCAGCATTGTATCGGTAAATAAAAGAGCTGTTTCAGGATCAAGGTAGAATAATATTTCCATTGAAGATTTTCTTACTTCTTCATCCGGATTTTCAAGCAATCCACTAACTGCTTGAGAAATTGCGCGTATTTCTACCATTGTAATATTTAATGAAATTTGATTTTCAACTACATATGCAATTGATTGTATAAACAGATTTAATAGTTGTCTGATATTTTTTGGCTTGCCTGAAATAACTTTGCTTATTTCTCTATAAACATATTCAATATTTCTAAACAATTTATACTTTATCATTTCATCAAGTTCAGGATCTTCGCCATATAATGATAAACTTGCAATTAAAATATCTTTATCGTCAAATGATTCAATAAGATTAAATGCAACTTTTTTGTTTTCAATTGTTCCTTCGTTAATTGTGTAAACGAGTAAGCTTTTCATTTTATTATCAAAAGGAATATCAAGAGAAAATCTTTCTTTAAGATTTGATAATGAAGTAATTAAAGGAATTACTAATGGTCCAGAAACGTTATTTACTTGTTCCAGCAAGAAGAAAAATGTTTCGATATTACCTAAAAAACCTAAGCTTTCTAAAATTGAATATTGAGTTAATTCATCTTCAGTTGAAAATTTTGCAGTTAAAAAACCTAATGCTTCTGCCGATCCAATTTTACCAAGTGCTTCAACAATTGTTGGTTTATACAATTCATTTCTATCGTAAAAAAGCATTAACACTTCAACAGAGTTTTCATATCGTAAATTACCGAGAGCTTCGATACAAGCTAATATAACATTATCATTTTCAGATGAACTTAATATTCCCATTACAAAAAGAGAGGCTCTTTGGTCACCAATTAATCCTAAAATATCAACAATAAACTTTAAAGTATCATCATCATTTTGATGGTCAAATTCAATCATAGCATCAACAGCATTGGAACCAAGCTTTAATAAAACTTCGCCTGCAAGATTGCGAACTGAAATATCTTTGGATGTTACAAAAGGAACAACATACTTTGAAAAATTGGAGTCTTGAGAATTTATGATAAACATTGAAACTGCATTTCTTACACCTTTATCATTATCCGCTAATAAATTTGGAATTGATTTATATAAATCTTCATCCAGTTCTGAATAATTAATATTATTGATAAGTTCATATTTTTCTTCGGAGGTTCCATTATTAAGTTTTTCTAAAATTTGATTTTTGATTTCATTTGTCATATTAAAACCATTTTTTAATTACTTTTGACAATTATTATGCCTATTCCAATCTTATCATTATTAAATTGATTAATAAAGATTTTAATTCATAGGTGTTTAATATTAGCCACTTGTTAAAGAATAAACATTAATGTTTTATAATAATTTTTAAGTCGGGTTTATTATCGTAAGATTTTTAAAAAAGATTAGAAAAAAAATGCCCTCAAAGGAAAAATCAGCTTATATTTTTTGTTACTTCAATACCTAATTGTTCCATCCGATAACGAAGTTTTGAACGGGAAAGTCCTAAAACTTTTGCGGCTTTAACTTGATTTCCGTTTGTAATTTTTAACGTTTTTAAAATTAATGCTTTTAACACAACATCAATTTTAATTCCTTTTTGAGGTATTTGTAGAATAAATTTATCTTCATCTGTTTCAACACCAGCTTTGTTTTCCATCAGAAATGAAAAGTGGCTATCATTTAATTCTTCTTCTTCAGCTAAAAGCATTACTCTTTCCATTACGTTTCTTAATTCGCGCACATTTCCTTTCCAGTTATATGTTTTTAAAATTTCGATTCCGCTTGCATCAATTCCATGCACATGTTTTCCAAACTTTTGAGAAAATTCATTCAGAAATGAATATGCGATATAAACAATATCTTCTTTTCTTTCGCGAAGTGGTGGAATTGTAATTTTTGCAACATTAAGGCGATAAAATAAATCTTCACGAAAAGTTCCTTTGGAAACTTCTTCTTCAAGATTTCTATTTGTTGCAGCTAAAACACGAACATTAACAGAAACTTCTTTTTCGCCACCTAGTCTGTAAAACTTTTTCTCCTGAAGAACTCTTAACAATTTAACTTGTAAATCCAGACTTAGTTCACCAATTTCATCAAGTAAAATTGTTCCACCATCAGCTAATTCAAACTTTCCAAGCTTTGTTTTTGAAGATGCACCGGTAAAAGCACCTTTTTCATGACCAAACAATTCACTTTCTGCAAGTTCTCGTGGAATTGTTGCACAATTAATCGTAATAAATGGAGCATTAGCTCGTGGACTTTTTTGGTGAATGTATTTTGCAAATACTTCTTTACCTGTACCACTTTCACCTTCAAGCAAAATTGTAGTATCGCCACTTTTAGCAAGTTTTTCAACCGATGCTACAATTCTTTGAATTTTTGTGCTTTTACCAAAAAATTCTTTTGTTAATTCATTTTCTTCAAGCAATGTATGAAGTTTATTTACTTCATTTTTTAATCTGAGATTTTCGACAGCTTTATCAATAACAATTTTAAGTTGTTCTAAGTCAATTGGTTTTAGAAGGAAATCGAATGCTCCAGCTTTGATTGCTGTTACAGCAATTTTTACATCTGCATATCCGGTAATCATAACAACGGGAATTGAGGCAAATTTTTTCTTTAATTGTTTTAGAACATCAATTCCATTGTGTGTTGTTAAATAAATATCCAATAAAATAATATCGGGTTGAAAATCAATTACATAATTTTCTGCTTCGCTGGCTTTTAAACAAGTTTCAACTTCGTAACCTAATTTAACTAAAACTTTTTTAAGTG
Source organism: Melioribacteraceae bacterium (assembly GCA_026417375.1). Classification (GTDB taxonomy): domain Bacteria; phylum Bacteroidota; class Ignavibacteria; order Ignavibacteriales; family Melioribacteraceae; genus Stygiobacter. The sequence continues at coordinate 67,507 of JAOADJ010000026.1, forward strand.
AACCTGCAACGAGATCGTCATCATCTATAATTAAAATTTTGGGAGACATATAAAATCCTTATTTATTTTAATGAGAATTTAATTGAAAAAGTTGAACCTTCATTTTCTTTTGATTCAAAAAATAATTCTGAATTAAGCTCTTCTGCAATTTTTTTACATACGGTCAACCC
>JAOADJ010000024.1 GCA_026417375.1 Melioribacteraceae bacterium
TTTACCAGCATTGTATGAAAGAACAACGTCAACTCTGTTTTTTAAAGTATCAATTGTAATGAGTGGTTTTTCTGCTTGTATTAACATATAACCACGATCTCGTAAATATGTTAATGTGTAATTATTTTTCTGTTCAATTATTGCATCTTCATAAACTCTGTTTGTGTCTTTAAGAATATAATCAAGTAAATATTCTCTGTATTCCGCTGCAATCCACTCAAACCCTTTTACTTTGAAGCTTTTAATAAAAGCTGGTTCTCTTTCTTCGATAAAAAAATTTAATTCAGCTTCATTTTTATTTTTATCGGTTACATAATTTGCTTTAACCTTAGTTTTAAAAAAACCTTTTGATTGATAATAAGATTTAATTGCTTGAATATCAGAATCAATTAAAAGTGAATCCAGATAAATAGGTTTACCACCAATACTACTAAACTTATTGAAAAATTGTGATGCCCAGTTTGGTGATTCTTTAGAATAAATAATTGATATTAAATTTGAAGATGATATAGCTTTATTACCAATAAAATTAATTTTAATTAATTCATATTTACTTTGTGCAAAGGTTTGCGAAATTAAAATGAAAGTTAAAATTATAAATGTTCGAGCGGTTGATTTCATTTGTATAAAATTTTTACTGGTGTACCAATTTTCACAACGTTATAAAGTTCATCTATACTTTTATTACTAACAGCAATTGAACCATTTGTCCAATTAAAAGTAAATGGCAAGTTTCTGAATATAATATCATATTCTCCAATACCATGAATTGAAATATTTGCTCCGAGATTAGTTTCTTCAGGAGTACATTCATCTTTTTTATGAGCAAGATTTATGGCATCAAATTCATCTTTATTAATGTAATTTCTTTTTAAAGCTTCTGCAGCATCATTTATATTTGGGTAATTTATTTTCAATTCTTTGTAATATTTAGATGATATTTTTTTTTCACATATTTTATATTCACCAATAGGTGTAACATTATCATTTTTATTTATTTTAATAACACTTTGATTCTTTCCAAAAGAAGCTTTATATGTTTTAATTAACAATTCATCATCAAATAAATGGAGAAGAAATTTTTTTCTGTCAATAACTATAATTGGATTTTCAATTTTGGATATTCCTTTTTCTTTTAATACTTCATATAAGGAAATATCATTTATGTTCAAGAGCATTCCGTACAAAATCATACCCATGAAAAAAACTATAACACTTCCAAATATGTAAAAAATATTTTTTAGCAATTTATCAAATCATTTACTACCTAAATATAAAAAAAGGTTAATTAAAACAGATTGGAAGATTTATGTGATGAATAAAATTGAATTGAAATATTTATTGATAAAAAAATTGTCAGTCTTTAAATAATAAAGACTGACAATTTATTATTAGAGCAATGTATTTAATTATCTGCTTGCATCAACAACGGCAATAGCACTAATATTAATTATATCCTGAACTGTATCACCACGTTGAATTACATGAACAGGTTTTTTCATTCCATTAATGATTGGACCAATTACAGTTGCATCAGTTAATCTTTGGAATAATTTATAAGCAATATTTCCGGAATCAAGATCTGGAAAGATTAAAACATTAGCACTTCCTTTTAATGTTGAGAATGGAAATTCTTTTTCTAATCTTTCAGGAACAACAGCCGTATCAGCTTGCATTTCTCCATCTATCATAATATCTGGTCTTAGTTGTTTAACTATTTGAGTAGCTTTGGCAACTTTTAGAGATTGAGGATAACTAGCACTACCAAAATTACTAAAAGAAAGCATTGCAACTTTTGGTTCAACATCGAATGCTTTTGCAGCATCTGCTGTTGTAATTGCAATTTCAGCTAATTCTTCAGCAGTCGGATCAATATTTACTGTTGTATCTGCAAAGAAAAAGATTTTTCTTTTGATAATTACAATATACATTCCAGAGACAACTTTTAATCCATCGCGAACACCAATACATTGAAGAGCTGGGCGAAGAGTTTGTGGATAATGATAAGTTAAGCCACCAACCAAAGCATCAGCATCCCCCATTTCAACCATCATTGAAGCAAAGTAGTTTGGTTGTTTCATCATTAAATGCGCTTCGTGTAATGTAATCCCTTTTCTTTGTCTTTTTTCATAAAATTTATTTGAATAAATCTCACTTTTGTTTGAATGTTCTGGGTCAATAATTTCAAAATGATTTATATCAAAACCAATTTCTTTAATTTTATTTTCAATTATTTCTTTATTACCTAAGAGAATTGGTAAAGCTATTTTGTCTTCATAAACAGATTGAGCTGCGCGAATAATTTTTTCTTCTTCTCCTTCAGGATAAACAATTTTCTTTGGACTTTGTTGAGCTTTATGAACCATAACACGAGTTACTTCAGAAGAGAAACCGAGGCGATCTTGTAATTCTTCTTTGTAAGCTTTCCAATCAGTAATTGGTTTACGTGCAACTCCAGTTTCCATTGCGGCTTTTGCAACAGCTGGTGCAACGTACCAAAGTACACGAGGGTCAAATGGTTTTGGAATTATATATTCAGGACCAAATGAAAATTCTTTTCCACCATAAGCATTAATAACTATCTCAGGAACTTTTTCTTTAGCTAACTGAGCTAATGCTAAAGTTGCAGCCATTTTCATTTCCTGATTTATTTTGCTTGCTCGTACATCTAAAGCACCACGAAAGATAAATGGAAATCCCAAAACATTATTAACTTGATTTGGATAATCGCTTCTTCCTGTTGCCATTATAATATCTGGTCGTGCAGCTACACCTGCATCGTAAGAAATTTCCGGATCCGGATTTGCCATTGCAAAAACAATAGGATTTTTTGCCATACTTTTTACCATATCTTGCGATAAAATATTTGCAACAGATAATCCAATAAAAACATCTGCTCCTTTCATTGCTTCAGCTAAATCTTTGTATTCAACATCCTGAGCAAATTTTTCCTTATACTTATTTAAATCTTTTCTTTTTTTGTTGATGTGACCTTTAGTATCAAACATTGCAATATTTTCTAATGTAACACCAGCAGCAACATAATGATTACAACAAGAAATAGCTGAAGCTCCTGCACCACTTACCACAATTTTTAATTCACTTAATTTTTTACCAACTAATTCAGCAGCGTTAATTAAAGCAGCGCAAGAAATTATTGCAGTTCCATGTTGATCATCATGAAATACAGGAATGTTCATTGTTTCAATTAATTGTTCTTCAATTTCAAAACATTCAGGAGCTTTAATATCTTCGAGATTAATACCACCAAATGTTGGTTCTAAAAGCTGAACAGCACGAATAACTTCTTTTGGATCTTTTGTTTTTAATTCAATATCAAAAACATCGATATCAGCAAATCTTTTAAATAAAACACCTTTTCCTTCCATTACAGGTTTACCTGCATGTGGACCAATATCACCTAATCCTAAAACTGCAGTACCGTTTGAAACAACCGCTACTAAATTTCCTTTAGCAGTGTACTTGTAAACATCTTCATCATTTTTTTCAATTTCTCTACAAGGTTCAGCAACGCCTGGTGAATATGCCAAGGATAGATCTCTTGCAGTATAACAAGGTTTGGAAGCTATAACTTCAATTTTTCCTTTTCTTCCTTCGCTGTGATACCTTAATGCTTCTTCTTTACTTGCAGCCATTTTTTCCTCTGAATTTTTTTGAATACATTTTAATTTAATTACATATGAAAAATATGGAGTTAAAAATTTAAATAGAAACAAAAATTAAAAACCCCGACTTAGTCGGGGCTTGTTTTATACTTCCATTATTTCTTTTTCTTTATGCTTTATAATTTCATCTACTTTTAGGATATGATCATCCGTAAGTTTTTGAACTTCTTTTTCTGCTTCTTTTAATTCATCTTCTGTTAACTTTTTTTCTTTTTCCTGTTTTTTAAGATGGTCATTTGCATCACGTCTGACATTACGCAAAGCAATTTTTGCATCTTCACCAAATTTTTTTACTAGCTTAACTAATTCTTTTCTTCTTTCTTCTGTTAATGGAGGTATTGGAATTTTAATATTTGTACCATCACTAATAGGATTTAATCCTAAACCTGATGATAAAATTGCTTTTTCAATTATTGGCACCATAGATTTATCCCAGGGTGTAACACCAATAGTATGTACATCAAGAACAGCAACATTACCAACCTGATTAAGTGGACTCATAGTTCCATAGTAATCAACTTTAATTCCATCGAGAAGGGCTGTGGTTGCTTTTCCAGTTCTGATTTTTGCTATTTCATTTCTAAAAGCTTCAATTGTTTTATCCATTCTTTGTTTTGCATCTTTAATGTGTTCATTATTTAGCATAAATTCCTCAAAAATTAATTTTTATTTTCAATTGAATTTTTTACTGATGTACCAATATTTTTTCCAGTAACAAGTTTTAATAGATTATCTGGTTTATCCATATTAAAAACAATAATTGGAAGATTATTTTCTTTGCATAAGCTAATTGCTGTTAAATCCATAACTCTTAAATCTTTTTGCAAAACATCTAAATAAGAAATTTCTTCAAACATATTTGCCTGAGGATTTTTTTCCGGGTCACTGTCATAAACACCATCAACACGGGTTCCTTTTAATATTGCATCAGCCTGAATTTCAACTGCACGAAGCGAAGCCGCAGTATCTGTGCTAAAATATGGATGACCGGTACCAGCACCAAATATTACAATTCTTCCTTTTTCTAAGTGACGAATTGCTCTTCGACGAATATATGGTTCTGCAATTGCAGACATGTTAATGGCTGTCATTAATCGTGTATAAATCCCAATATTCTCAAGTGTATTTTGAAGAGCAAGAGAATTAATCATTGTTGCAAGCATTCCCATCTGGTCACCAGTTACTCTATCAATTCCTTGATCTTCAGCATTTAATCCACGATAAATATTTCCACCACCAATTACAATACCTATTTGCACTCCTAATTGATAAACCTTTTTAATTTCTTCAGCAAAGAAATTCAGAATTTTAGGATTTATTCCAAATTCATTTTCTCCGGCTAGCGATTCACCGGATAATTTTAGCAATATTCTTTTATACTTTAAATTATTATTCATAACACTTCCAATATAAAAAAAAAGGTCTTATTGTGAAATAAGACCTTTCAAAGTTTTTACTTCTTTTCATCACTAAGATGATAACGTTTAAATCGTGATAGTTTTATTTGAGTATTATTATTCTTATTAAATTCTTCAATTAAATTTCCAACTTTTTTAGAATTATCTTTAACAAAGATTTGTTCAAACAAACAATTTTCTTCATAGAATTTATTCAATTTGCCGAGAGCAATTTTTTCTAAAACTTGTTCTGGTTTTCCACTTTCGCGAGCTTGATCTTTGTAAATATCAATTTCTTTTTCAATGATAGATTTATCTACTTCTTCTCTGTAAATTGTAATTGGTCTCATAGCAGCAATTTGCATAGCAATATCTTTAAGAATTGGAGATAAGTCGCTCACTTTTTCTGATGGAACATTTTCAGCAATAACCAAAACGCCTAATTTACTTCCCTGATGAATGTAATCTATGATTAATCCATTTTCAACTTCTTCCAAAGAAAAACGAGTTATTTGAATTTTTTCTCCAATTTTTCCTATTAAAGCATTTAATTCATCTGCAAGGTTTTTACCGTCATGAGTTAATTGAAGAAGAGCAACAACATCAGCTGGTTTGTGTTCAATTAAAGCATCTAAAGCTAAATTACTGAAACTTTTAAAATCATCACTATTAGCAACAAAATCAGTTTCACAATTAACTTCTAAAATTGCTGCTGATTTTCCATTGTTATAAACTTTAGTAAGAATCAATCCTTCATTTGCAGATCTTTCGGCTCTTTTAGCAGCAACTGCAGCACCTTTTTTTCTTAATATTTCAATAGCTTTTTCAAAATCACCATTTGATTCTTCTAAGGCTTTTTTACAATCACTTACACCAGCACCTGTTTTTTCCCTTAATTCCTTTACTTGCGATGGAGTTACTGACATATCTTATCCTCTATTTCTATTATTAATTAATTATTTTCTTTTTCTTCTGTTTGATTATTTTCTTCAGGTTTAACTTCTGAATTTTCAGTTGGTTTATTTTTATCAACTGGTTTTCTGAATGGTTTCTTTTTGTCACCTGACTTTTTATCATCTTTTCCTTCAAACTTCACACGACGAACTTTTCCTTTACCATCCTTCTTTTCAATTTCTTCTTCTTCTATTTTTTTAGTTTTTTCAGATTCTGCAACTTCGTGAGCTTTTAATTCTTTTGCTTTTGCTGAACCTTCAATAATTGCATCTGCCATTATTTTTGTAATTATTTCAACTGCTCTTGCAGCATCATCATTCGCAGGAATTACATAATCAATTGGGTCGGGATCGCAATTAGTATCAACAATAGCAAAAACCGGAATATTTAATCTTTTAGCTTCATTGACAGCAATAGCTTCTTTTTTAACATCAACTACAAACAAAGCACCAGGAATTTTAGACATCGATTCAACGCCATCAAGTAATTTTCTTAATTTATCTCTCTCTCTCGATTTCATTAAGCGTTCTTTTTTAGTAATTTTTTCGAATGTACCATCGCTTTCCATTTTGTCGATTGTTTGTAATCTTTTTACACTTTTACGAATTGTAGTAAAATTGGTTAACATTCCACCCAACCAACGTTCACTAACCCAGTTACTATCTGAGCGTTTTGCTTCTTGAGCAATAATTCCTTTAGCTTGTTTTTTAGTTCCAACGAACATAATTCTTTTACCTTGAGAAGCAATTTCGTTAATTGCATCAGCAGCTTTGTCGATTGCTTCTTGGGTTTTTTTAAGATCAATTATATGAATGCCATTTTTTTCCATGAAAATGTATGGCTTCATTTTGGGGTTCCATCTGCGAGTTAGGTGTCCAAAGTGTGCACCTGCTTCGATGAGTTCAGTGAGTTGTACTCTTGGCATATTATCTCCTGTTTTTCTTCTACCTTCTTCAACTTTACCCGTCATTCCTTTTTAGAGTGGAACACAGGGGGTAAATCTAAAGGTATGAATAGTTTTATAAATAAATTGATTATCTCTTTGAAAATTGGAAACGTTTACGAGCTTTCTTTTGACCATATTTTTTACGTTCAACCATTCGGGGATCTCTTTTAAGTAATCCTTCTGATTTTAATTTTGAACGAAAATCAGGATTGATATCTTCCAAAGCTCGTGCAATTCCTAAACGTATTGCGTCAGATTGACCAGTAACACCACCACCATTTGCATTAGCAAAAACATCATATTTATTTAATGTTTCTGTAACAACAAATGGAAGTAAAATGTTGTCTCTATTTTCTTTCATTGGAAAATAATCTTCAAAAGCTTTTCCATTAATTGTAACTTTACCAGAACCTGAACGTAGAAAAACTCTGGCAACTGCATCTTTTCTTCTTCCGACAAAAATTTTATCTACCATTAAAAAGCTCCGTTATAAACTTAATTCTATTGGTTTTTGTGCTGAATGTGGATGTGTTTCACCAGCATAAACTTTTAATTTTTTGAAAAGTTTTTTACCTAATCTTGTTTTAGGTAACATACCACGAATAGCGTTTTCAACAACCCATTCTGGTTTCTTTTCAATTAACTCTTTAAATGAGCGAAATTTAGCACCACCCGGATAACCTGAATATGTAAAATATTCTTTCTGAGATTCTCTTTTTCCAGTTACTTTAATTTTATCAGCATTAATAACAATTACAAAATCTCCGGTATCCATATTTGGCGTAAAAACTGCTTTATGTTTTCCACGAATTACTCTTGCAACTTTAGCAGCTAATCTACCTAAAACTTGATCTTTGGCATCAATTACATACCATTTTTGATCAGCATCTTCAGGTTTAATAAATTTTGTTATTCTTTCTTGCTTCAAATTTCCTCCAAACGTAAAAATCTATTTTTCAAGGGGTGTAAATATATTGGCATAGCATTAGAATGTCAAGAACTTGTTAATTTAAATTTTATTTCAAGTTTTGATTAAGTTTATACCAAAAAAATATTTTATTATGAAAATACTTATAACTGGCGGAGCTGGTTTTTTAGGAATAAACTTAATCAGGCATTTAATTAAAGAAAACCACAATATAATTTCTTTAGATATTGCTGATTTTGATTATAATGATGTAAAGAACAGAATTACAATTTTTAAGGGGGATATCAGAGACAAAGATTTATTAAACAAAATTATTAATGATGTTGATATAATTGTTCATTCCGCTGCAGCTCTTCCTCTTTATAAAAAAGAAGATATTTTTTCAACTGATATTGATGGAACAAGAAATTTACTAGAAGAAGCAAAAAAGAAAAATGTAAAAAGATTTATTCATATTTCATCAACTGCTGTTTATGGAATTCCGGATCACCACCCAATTTATGAAGATGATAAGTTAGATGGAGTTGGTTATTATGGTCATGCGAAAATTGAAGCAGAAAAAATATGTTTAGAATTCAGAAATAATGGAATGTGTGTGCCAATTTTAAGACCTAAATCTTTTATTGGTCCGGAAAGGTTGGGTGTTTTTGCTTTGCTTTATGATTGGGCAAAAGATGGGAAAAATTTTCCTGTAATCGGAAAAGGAAAAAATAAATACCAATTATTAGATGTTGAAGATTTATGTGAAGCGATTAATCTTTGTATCAAATTACCAGAAAATATTGTTAATGATACATTCAACATTGGAGCAAAAATATTTTCAACAATTAAAGAAGATTATCAAGCGGTTTTAGATTTTGCTGGCTATGGTAAAAAAATAATTTCTTTACCAGAAAAGCCAATTATATTCACATTAAAAATTTTAGAAAAATTAAAACTTTCTCCTCTTTACAAATGGGTTTATGAAACAGCTTCAAAAGATTCATATGTTTCAATTGAAAAGGCAGAAAAAATTTTAGGATTTAATCCGAAATTTTCTAATAAAGATGCTTTGATAAGAAATTTTAAATGGTATTTTGAAAATGTGGATTTGTTTAAAAATCAAACAGGTATTAATCATCGTGTTCCATGGAAGCAGGGAATACTGAAATTAGCAAAGGTATTTTTTTGAAAAATATTATAATTAGAAAGTGGCAAAAAAAAGATTTTGACAACGTTCAAATTGTTTTAAGAAATTCCTGGTATTCAACTTATGATTTTATTCCTAAAGATGATCTAGATTTTTACCTTTCACAAAAATATTCAATAGAAGAATTAGAAAAATTATATTATTCTGAAAACAACATTTGCTATGTTTCCGAAGTTGATACGAAAATTTGCGGTTGGTTAAAACTTACAATTAATGAAAATAAATTTTTTCTGTCTTCAATTTATATTCTTCCTGAATTTCAAAGATTTAAAATTGGTTCTAAATTATTTGATATTACAATTCAAGAGGCATTAAGTAATTCCTTTAAAGAAATTTATGTTGGAGTAATGAACAAAAACCTGGTTGCATTAAATTGGTATAAAAAGTTAGGGTTTGAATTTTTCAGAGAAGAACCCTTTCAAATGGGAAACACAAAAGTTTTTCATCTTATTGGCAAGAAAAAATTATAAAAAAAATTTTTTTTAATATATCTTTGCACACCAAAAAATGAGGATTATAAATGGCAACTAAAAAAGATTATTTAAAAGATGTAATTAAACACATAGACATTAAAGAACACAATGTTGTAAAATTAGTTGAATCAATGGAGTCTATGGCTTTTAGCTCCCGAGATTTAAATCGCGCTGCACAAATCTATGACCGTATGATTCAAGATAAAGATTGCACTATTATTTTAACTCTCGCCGGAAGTTTATTTAGTGCAGGTTTAAAGAAAGTAGTTTTTGATTTAGTTAATAATAATATGGTTGATGCTATTGTTTCTACTGGAGCAATAATGGTTGACCAAGATTTTTTTGAAGCACTTGGTTTTAAACATTACATCGGTTCTCCTTTTGTTGATGATAATGAGTTAAGAGAATTACATATTGATAGAATATATGATACATTCATAGATGAAGATGAATTAAGAATATGTGATGACACAACTGCAGCAATTTTTGATTCTCTTGAACCACGTCCATATTCTTCACGTGAATTATTATGGCACTTCGGAAAATATCTTGAAGAAAATGGGGGACCAAAAGTTGACGATAGTGTTGTTTACACTGCTTACAAAAAAAATGTACCTATATTCGTTCCTGCTTTTTCTGATTGCTCAGCTGGGTTTGGAATTGTAATGCATCAAACAAAAAATCCAGATAAACATGTTTCAATTGATTCCGGAAAAGATTTCTTAGAATTAACTCAAATTAAATTAGCAAGTAAAGAAACTGGTATTTTTATGATTGGTGGTGGAGTTCCAAAAAATTTCACACAAGATATTGTTGTTGCAGCTGATATTTTACAGGAAAATGCACCAATGCATAAATATGCAGTTCAAATTACCGTTGCTGATGTCCGCGATGGAGCATTATCTTCTTCAACTTTGAAAGAAGCTAGTTCTTGGGGAAAAGTTGAAACAACTTTTGAACAAATGGTTTATTCAGAAGCAACTTTAGCAATGCCATTAATTACTGGATATGCATATCATAAAGGAAATTGGAAAAACAGAACTGCAAAAGAATTAAATAAGCTTTTTGTTAAAGAAAGTTTAGAAGTAAAATAATTTTTTTTGGTAGAGATATAGAAATTATATCTCTACCAATTCATTATTTAATTAATATCATTTTTTTTGTTTGACTAAATTTATTAGCAGTTATTCTATAAAAATAAATTCCACTCGATAATCCCTCTGCATTAAACTCTAATTGATATTTACCCGCTACTTTATTTTCATCTAATGATGTTTTAATCTTTTCACCATTCGAATTAAATATTTCAATCGTTACTTTTTCATTATTCGGAATTGCAAAAGAAATTTTTGTTGTTGGATTGAAAGGATTAGGATAATTCTGTTCAAGATTGTAATCTGTAACAATTTCATTTTCATTTTTAATATTTGTAGTTATTACATTACCAATAAAAATTCCTCTTCCATGAGTAGCACATAAAATTCTTCCATCAGAAACTCTGGTATTTAAATATTCAATTACAACATTTCCTATTACATCTTCTCCTTGTGGAGTCCAAATTGTATTATCTCCATTAATATTTGATGAAGTTGTAGAAAATAATCCTGTTGTAGTTCCTGCTAAATAAATTTTTCCTTTACTTGTTGGAACAATAGCAGCAGTTCTGATTGAAGGACCATTTGCCCCACCTAAATTACCTTCAATTTCTTGCCATGTTATTCCACCATCTTTTGTGTGCCAAATACTTTTAACATTATAATTTGAGAAGATTACTAAAATTTCTTTTCCATCTTCAGGATTTACTGCAATTGAGAGTGGATATGTTCCATTTGGAACAATTCCTTGTGTGTTACCTCCATAGTTCGGAGTAATATCATTAGCGACATTATTAGACAGAGCATTTTCAATTTTTAAAATAATTGGTTGACCGGAAGAACTATATGCACCTAAATACAAAGTACTTTGAGGATTTGATTTACTTACAGCTAATGTAGTAAAGGTGTAATTAGTTGGAATTAAATTTTTAATTCTCTTCCAACCCTGAGATGTTTTACTACTATTGAAATTTGGAATAATATCAATATCATTATTTCTCCATAAATTATTACCTGCTAAATAATAAATTGTATTTTCACTATTTGGATCAACAGTAAAAGGATTAATAAATAATTGACCAGTTGCACTATCAGGTGTAACAACAGACCATTTGTTTCTATCTATTTGATTTGAAGAATAACCATATCGGGTAACATTTCCATTTTGAGTTGAACCAATGAAATATGAACTACCGAAGTAACAATAAGCACCATCACCGCCAGTAGCATCAAATGAATTTGAACTATTAGCACCATCAAAACTAAAAGCCGGTGTTCCGTTATCTTGTGTTCCACCAGCAAGTCTTACATCGTTTGAAAGTTGTGATTGTGAAACCGTATAAAACTGCGTAACTGCGTAACCATAATCTCTGTTATCCCAAGGAAAATAATTTGAGTAATTAATATTAGTAATATCTTCAGTAAAACTTAAACCACCATCATGACCAACCCAAACCTGATTCGGATTATTTGGATCAAAAACAATTGTATGTGTATCGGGATGAAGTGAAGTAGGATTAAAATAACTTTGGTTATATCCTCCAATCCAATTTAGTTTTGAACTAACAAGAGGTGTTGTAAATCCATCTAGCGATCTGAAAAAGTTTTGACCACCAATTAAAACAATATTTGGATTAGTTGGATGTACAGCAATTGCCATATTGTAATTACCTTGAGTGCTTAAGTTTCCATTGCTTGATATAAATGGAAGATTATTTGATAGGTCAACTGCATCTTTTGTAACAGAATTTATTCTAAACAAACTTAAAATTTCTGTGTTGTTTGATGTATTAGTTTTGTTTGTATAAGTTAAAATATAAAACCAATCCGGATTACTTGGAACAAATGCAATTACACTTCTTGCATGTGTTGCGGGAAAATTTGAAGGAGTAATATTAATCCAGGTATCACCATAGTCAGTTGATTTATAAATGCCGGGTGAATTTTCTTGAGTAGTAAAACCAGTTTGAGAAATTGCTGCAACTAAAACTCCATTTTGATTTACAGCTATATCAGAATATGCATGATTATTTGTAGCACCTAAAGAAAACTTTTTTGTTGAAGTTCCCCAGGTTAATCCGTAATCAGTTGATCTTAAAATTCCACTGGCATTTGAACATAAGAATAAATAACCATTTTGTGGATGGATTATTATTTTTTGTACATAACTTAATTCACTGTTAAAAGATCTTCCGGTTGGCTTAGTTAAGTTTGTATTAACTTCTTCCCAGGTTTCACCTTTATCAGTAGATTTAAATAATCCGGCTCCATAAAATGCGGCTCCCGTTTTTGATGCACTGTTGCCACGATATTCACCACCAACATAAAACAAGTTGTTTCTAAAGCCTACTCGTGTATCTTGTACAATTGAAGTAACGCTTAATATTTGATCTTTTCTGCTTTTTAATTTCCAGGTAAATCCTTTATCGGTTGATTTCCAAATTCCACCAGAAACTCCGCCAACTATAATATTGTTTGAATTTTCAATATCAATTACAAGTGCGCGGGTTCTACCTCCAACATTAAATGGTCCTGCTTCTTTCCAGTTAATTTTTATATCAGAATTTATTTTTTGTAAAGCTTTTGTTTCTACAAATTTTTTAATGTGATCTAATTCGAGTTGTCTAATATTTGCAGGAATATCATTTGTAAATGGGTCTTTATAAGTATTAAAAAAATATTCATCTCTTTCTTTAATTTCCTCTGTTTCAATTTCATTATATTCTTCAATTACTTTTAATGGATAAAATTTATTGAATTCATAAATTGTAAAACCTGCTAATATTATTATTAAAAAAAATAATAAATAATTTTTCATAATATGCCTCATAACAAAACTCTTTTAATTATCCATTTGTTATTTTCATTATTACCAAACATTTCTTCACCTATTGACTGGATCTCCACAACTAAATTATTTCCTTTATAAAATTTATTTTTTTCGAAATATCTTTTATCCAATTCATTTTCAAAAATTGTTTCATTGTTAATAGGTGTCATTGAAGAACCATAAGCATAAACATCAATAACTTTAAATTTTACTTTAATAAAATTTTCAGAACTGTTTGATGATAAAATTTCAACTTTTATAATTGCTGTTTCTGGAGAAATATTTTCAATTTCTTTTTTTATTTTTTTTTGAATTTCATTATTAGAACTACAAAAGGAAAGAATTAAAATCAAATTAAGAATAAAAATTTTTTTCATATAAAAAATCCTTAAAATAAAAAAAGCAGGATTATTTCCTGCTTTTAATTTAATCAAAAAGAATTTATTATTTAGCTAAAACCATTTTTTTTGTTTGAACAAAATTATCAGCAATAATTTTATAAATATAAATTCCGCTAGAAACTTTTTGTCCCAAATTATTTCTGCTATCCCATAAAATATTGTATTTACCCGCAGCTCTTTCTTCATCAATTAATGTTCTTATTTCTTTTCCAGTAATATCAAATATTTTTATCTGAACCCTGCTTTGTTTTGGTAAAGAATAACTTATTATTGTTTCCGGATTAAATGGATTAGGATAATTCTGTTCAAGTGAAAATGCAGAAGGAAGAATTTCAATTGGACCTTCGATATTTGTTCCGGGAGAACTTACATAAGCACGAATTAAAAATAAAAAGATATATCCATCACGACCTGATACAGAGTAATAAACCCATCTTGGCGGATTATTTGTTGATTGATATGCAAAACTATGATAAGAAGCATCTGACGGATAATAAGTACACATTACTCTATTTGTTGCGGGATACGCTGCCCCAACCGGAAATTGTACCACAAAACTTTTATCTGCGGTTAATTTAAATTGTCTTAAATCAACTTTAACCCAATTTGGATATGGAATTTGATAGGGGTATTCAGCACCATTGTTAACAACCGGAGGTGGTGAAGTTAAAGTTGGAATTGCAGTAATTGATGCCAACAGTTTACCTCCAAGTTGTGAACCAATACCATAAGTTTCTAAAACTCTACCTTGTAATTGTGTAATTCCACGTAAAGCAACTTTAATTGAATCTAATTTCATTCCGGGTGCAGCATCAAATACAACTGCAACACTATCGCCGGCAGTTAATTGCAAATATCCTGTCGGTTCGGTTTCATCATATTTAATTTCTTTAACTGCAGCAACACTATTTCCAACAGCTTGGTAAGTTACATTAAATGGTCCAACATTAAATTCGTTTCTATCAGCATGATAAATCATAAAAGTAATGTTATTAAATGTTGTTCCGAAATCATTAAAGCTAACATCTTTACCAACCTGAACATCTACAACTTCTTTTTGATTTGTTCCTATTTTTATTGCTTTAACTTTTATTGAATTAGTTGCATTACTATTAAAAATTATACTTAAGTTTTTTCCATTGTTAAAAGTAACATACTGAGCTCCAAGCTTATAAATAAAATCTGAACCATTATAATTTGGAGTTGAAATTGTACTTGCATTTACTCTTGCTAAATTTGGATAATTATAACCCCAACGAGGATTTATTGATTTATCATTTAAATAATTTGCAATCCACCAATCAACTAAAATATCTGCAAATCTTCTATCTGTATTTAAAGCCGGCAACACGTCAAAATCTAATGCGTTTACACTAGTAAGTTTTGATTGCACAAATCTCTTTAATATTTCGGCACCAAATTGTTCATAAAGATAAAGAGAAAAACGTGCTGCTCTTGAATAATCTCTTAATACATCATTATTATCACTGCTCCAGTTAAATAAGTATCTGTTTGTAGTACTATTGTAACCACTTTGATTATACAAATTATAACCATTAACAACTTCAGCTATTAAAGACCAAGCTTCATTGAAAAATGTTTCTTGTCCACCGGGATGATAATTATAATGAATCATATGTTGGAACTCATGTGCTGTTGTACTCATTCCAACATTTAAACCCCCTGTTGTGGTTAAATTTAAAGGGTTACCATCCAAATAATAAATTTCTGCTTTGTTGCTGTAAGTTGAAGAACCCTGATGATATCCATGGAAATAACCGGCAACATATCCACCACCAGAATAACCATCACGAATATTTAAAATCAAAATTATAATCTTAGGGTCATTATCAACATCAGGTGGATTGCCAAATGTTTCAACATTTGTTTGATAAATTCCTTTATTCGGATTTGCCGGTGTTGATTTATCAAAAGCATTCATAACTGAATTTACTGCATCCTGATTTACTCTTCCTTTTGCCCATAATGAATCTTCAACAAATATGTAACAGGTTGTTCCAACTGCTCTGCAAGTTGAATTGACTACATAAAACTGATTATTTGTAAAATCTGATGCGTACCAGTTTTTTTGAGATCCTACAACAAAATTCCAGAGAGTAGTCTTTCTTAAAGATTGTGAAATTGGTTGATAGTCTTTTTCTGTGATGTTATTTACTTTATCAAATTTTTCTATTAATGGTCTTGCATCAACAGGAAATTTATTTTCATTGTTAAATTCATTAACAACACTATTGGATTGAATATTATATTGCGCATAATTTATTGTAAATGATAACAAAAGAATAAATATTATTTTTCTTCTCATTTTTGTCCTCTATTTTTTATCTGCTTTAGCTTGTAATGCATTAATTACATTTAAATATTTTACACCATCTTCTTGAAAAGCATCATCAAATTCCAGCACATAATAATTTCCCTGTTCTTTCATTAATTTATTATACAATTCTTTTTCACATTTAATTCCAAAAAGTTTTTTGCCATCGTTAATTGCAAGTTTAGTAAATGGTTCATTACCAATAACAGTGATATACCCTTTAATCAAATTTTTTTCATTTCCACAATTACAGCAAGAAGAAAGTAAAAATGAATTTACAATCAGGAATATCAACAATAGTTTTTTCATTGTTTTTCCTTTTTATTTTTAATGCAAGATAAATAAAGTAGTTTTTCTTTTCAATTAAGATTAAAAAGGGTTACTATTATTGATTTACTTGTTTTACATTTTGATAAAAGTAATCATCAAAATTTATATTACCACTTGAGAGTAAATCTTTTAATGTTAAATTTCCGACAACTGAGTCAACAGCATTTTGAATAGAACGCCAAAGGGAGCGGAGAGAACAATCAATGGAATTTGTGCAAATGTCAAATACACCTGCGTGTGAATTACAAAAAGAATCATCAAATAATTTTCCACCAAGTGATTGAAGAACATCACCAATAATAATTTTATCTGGTGGACGAGTTAAAGTATAACCACCTATAAAACCACGCGAGCTTTCTAAAAATCCGCCAAGACGTAATTGACGTAATATTTTACCGGCATTGTGTTCACTTATACCTTCAGCTTTTGCGATTTCTGGAATTGTAAATGCTTTTCCGACATCATAAAATTTTGCAATCCGAAGCAAGCAACGCAAGCCATATTCTTCTATTGTACTGAATTTCATTTTTCTTTTTATTTATTCAATTAAGAGTAAGAACTTTATCAAAAATTTTTATGATAAAATCATGTTTAGTTCTTACTCTCAATAATTTAATTTTATTCATTCAATGGAATTTTACTTCCACACATTTTAGCATGAATTAATTTATCATATTTTTCTTTAGAAATAGAAGGACCAACACCATTACAAACGTTATTAAAAACTTGTTTTAATTCATCAGCTATTTCTTCAGGAAATCTACCTTCAATTTTGTAACGGGGCATTACATAAATTGGTGAACCATTTTTGAAAAGAGCAATAAAAGGTGAAGATGGTGGAATATCTGATAAATATTTTTGTCTTAGATAATCCACTGCATCGCGATCCTGTCCAGCAAAAACTGTAATCAGGTTATTTGGAATAATTGAATTCTGTAATGCTTCTGAAATTCCCGGTCTGGCACTTCCGGCTGAACAACCACAAACAGAATTTATAAACACTAAAGTTGTTTCATCATTTTTATTTTCTAAAAATTTATCTATTTCTTCGCTGGTTTTAGTTTCTTTAAAACCAACATATAAAATTTCATCCCTCATTGGTTGAACAGCAATGGGATCATATATCGGTGGTCTTTGATTTATATTGAACATTTTTATAGCCTTTCTATTTTGTAGATTAAATTTTTTATAAAAACCCTAATTCCAATCTTGCTTCTTCACTCATCATTTGCATATTCCATGGTGGATCAAAAGTTAAATCAAGATAAAGATCTTTTACACCATTTACAGTTTTTACTTTTTCTTTAACTTCTTTTGGTAAACTTTCAGCAACAGGACAATTAGGGCTTGTGAGTGTCATTTTAATATATGTGTTTCCTTCATCATCAACTTTTAAATCATAAATTAATCCAAGTTCCCAAATATCAACCGGAATTTCCGGATCGAAACATGTTTTTAACATTGAAATTATTTTTTGTTCGAGTTGGCCTTTATCAATCATTAATTCACCTATGAAAACATTCTTTTTACTTTGTATAAACTTTTTACTAATAAATCAATTTCTTCTTTTGTATTATAAAAAGAAAAAGAAGCGCGGGCAGTTGCCGGTACATTAAATCTTTGCATAATAGGTTGTGTACAGTGATGCCCTGTTCTAATTGCAATTCCATCAGTATCTATAATTGTTCCGATATCATAAGGATGAATGCCTTCGATAACAAATGAGACTACACTTGCCTTTTCTTTTGCAGTTCCTATTATTTTTAATCCATCAACTTCAGATAATTTTTCGGTTGCATAGATTAATAATTCGTTTTCATATTCAACTAATTCTTTTCTATCAAACTGATTTAAATAATCAATTGCAGCACCTAAACCTATTCCACCAGCAATGTTTGGTGTTCCTGCTTCAAATTTTCTTGGAATATCATCAAATGTTGTTTTTTCAAAAGTAACAGTTCTAATCATATCTCCACCACCTTGATATGGAGGCATCATTTCTAAAAATTCTGTTTTTCCATAAAGAACACCAATACCGGTTGGACCAAAAACTTTGTGACCACTAAATACATAAAAATCTGCATCAAGATCCTGTACATCAATCTTTAAATGTGGAACAGCTTGCGCTCCATCAATTAATACAGGAATTTTTTTGGCATGTGCAAAGTCAATTATTTGTTTTACTGGATTAATAGTTCCTAATGCGTTTGAAATATGTACAATTGAAATCAGTTTTGTTTTTTCTGATACTAATTTTTCAAAAGCTTCATAATCAAGTTCACCATTATCATTTATAGGAATAACTTTTAAATTAATTTTTTTCCTATCGCTCATTAATTGCCATGGAACAATATTAGCATGATGCTCCATGTGAGAAATTAGAACTTCATCACCTTCTTTAAAGTATTTTGCCCGGCATAAAGTTGAAGCTACTAAATTAATTGCTTCAGTTGTTCCTCGTACAAAAACAATTTCAGAAACGCTTATAGCATTTATAAATTCTTTAACTTTTAATCTTGCATTTTCATATTGTTCAGTTGCAAGTTCGCTTAAAAAATATAAACCACGATGAATGTTTGCATTATCAAAAGTATAATATTGAGTTATAGCATCAATAACAGGTTGTGGCTTTTGTGAAGTTGCGGCATTATCAAGATAGACTAAAGGTTTTCCATTAACTTCACGTTTTAAAATCGGGAATTCATTTCTAACTTCATCAACATTAAATTTTCTTTTAACTTCTGAAATTGTATTTATCACAATTCACCTTTATGAATGAGCAATGTCTATTTTTAGATTTCTATTTTGTGTAAATGTTGAAAAATCAAATGATTAATTTGTTCTTTCAATTCAGCTATTTTTATGGTTTCAATAACATCATTAGCAAAAGCACGAATTAACATACTTTTGGCTAATTCCTGAGGAACACCACGCGAACGAATATAAAACTCACTTACTTCATCTAAATGTCCTACTGTTGCACCATGCGAACATTTTACATCATCAGCAAAAATTTCAAGTTGTGGTTTAGTATCAATTGTCGCTCCTTTTGATAAAAGAATAGTTTTATTTTGCTGATATGCATTTGTTTTTTGTGCATCCTGACGCACAATTATTTTACCATTAAACACACCATGTGATTTTTCATCTAAAATTCCTTTGTACAATTCATTACTCATACAATTTGGTTTTGCATGGTCAACAAAAGTATGATTATCTACATGTTGATTTCCATTTATCATGTACAAACCATATAAATGAGCTTCAATATTTTCACCATCAAGTTTTGTATTTATATCATTACGAACAATTTCGCCACCAAAAGTTATATTGAATTGATTAAACACACTTTTTTCTTTTTGATATGCCTGAATTTTTTCAATGTGAAATGAATTATCATTTTCGTTTTGTACTTTGTAATAGTCAACAACTGCATTTTTATCAATAAATATTTCAGAAACTATATTGGAAAAATATTTTTCTTCTTTTATTCCGCGGTAGTTTGAAATGACACTCACTTGTGAGTTTTCTTCTGCTATTAATAAATTTCTTGGTGATACAAGAATATTTTCTTTTTCACTACCATTTATAAAAAGCACCTGAATTGGTTTTTCAATTACAACATTTTTAGGAACATAAATTGCAAAACCATCTACTGCAAATGAAGTATTAAGCAAATTAAAAGCAGTTTCATTAACTAAAAATTTATTGATATTATCTTTAAATAAATTTTCCTTTTCTTTTTGAAATGTTTTTAAATTTCCGACAAAAACATTTTTCGGAAGTTCATTAATTTTGCTTAACCCTTCAACAAAATTTCCATTTACAAAAACTAAAAGATGAAAATCGAAACCTGAAAAAATATAATTATCAATTTCATTTTTAGATATTTCAATTTTAGTTGAAAGATTCGATGGAATAAAATTTCTTTCAATTATCGGAGTTACATCTGTAAACTTCCATTCTTCATTTTTAGTAGTTGGGAAATCCACTTCATTTAATTTTTTGATTGATTCTTTTCTGAGATTATGAAAAAAAGTTTTTGAATCGCCATTTAATTGCTTTTCGAAATCAACAAATTTTTCGATATAGAAACTTTTGCTGTTCATTTATACATTCTCCATTTCTTCTTCTTTAATTAACCAATCATAACCTTTCTCTTCAAGTTCTAATGCAAGTTCTTTTGTTCCTGATTTTATAATTCTTCCTTTATAAAGCACATGAACAAAATCAGGAACTATATAATTAAGTAATCTTTGATAATGTGTAACAACAAGAAATGCTGTATCTGGATTTTTATAAATATTAACTCCATTGGCAACAATTTTAAGAGCATCAATATCAAGTCCACTATCTGTTTCATCAAGTAAAACAAATTTTGGTTCAAGCATCAACATTTGAAGAATTTCGTTTCTCTTTTTTTCGCCACCTGAAAATCCGACATTAACATATCTCGAAATCATAGCTTCATCCATCCCAAGCAGATTTGCTTTTTCTTTTATTAATGAAAGAAATTCTTTTGGTGTTACTTCTTCTTGCCCTTTGTATTTTCTGATTTCGTTTAATGCAGTTTTTAGAAAAGTAGCATTACTAACACCAGGAATTTCAATCGGATATTGAAAAGCTAAAAACATTCCTTCTCTTGCTCTGGTTTCCGGATCCATTTCTAGCAAATTTTTTCCTTCAAATAATACTTCTCCTTCTGTCACTTCATAATTTTCATTTCCGGTTAAAACATTTGCTAATGTACTTTTACCGGAACCATTTGGTCCCATAATCGCATGAATTTCACCAGCATTTATTTCAAGATTTATTCCTTTTAATATTTCTTTTCCTTCGACATTTGCTTTAAGATTTTTTATAACTAACATTTTTTCTCCTATTTAAAATTTTATATTCTAAAAAAATTAACCTACACTGCCTTCAAGAGAAATTGCAAGAAGTTTCTGTGCTTCAACTGCAAATTCCATCGGCAATTCGTTAAACACTTCTTTACAAAAGCCATTAACAATCATATTAACTGCATCTTCAGTTGAAATTCCTCGTTGATTCAAATAAAATATTTGATCTTCACCAACTTTAGATGTTGTAGCTTCATGTTCAACTTTTGCAGTATCATTTTCAACTTCTATATATGGGAATGTGTGTGCACCACATTTATCACCCATCAACATTGAATCGCATTGTGTAAAATTTCTTGCACCGATAGCATTTTTTCCAATTCTAACTAATCCACGATATGAATTATTACTGCGACCAGCTGAAATACCTTTTGAAATAATTGTGCTTCTTGTATTTTTTCCAATGTGAATCATTTTTGTACCGGTATCTGCCTGTTGAAAATTATTTGTAACGGCAACTGAATAAAATTCACCAACAGAATTATCCCCCTGAAGAATACAGCTAGGATATTTCCAGGTAATTGCAGAACCAGTTTCAACTTGAGTCCAGGATATTTTTGAATTTTTTCCTTTACATGCACCACGTTTTGTAACAAAATTATAAATTCCTCCTTTACCTTCTTTATCTCCCGGATACCAATTTTGAACTGTTGAATATTTTATTTCAGCATTTTCTAAAGCAACTAATTCAACAACAGCAGCATGTAACTGATTATTATCTCTGATTGGTGCAGTACAACCTTCAAGATAGCTTACGTAAGAATTATCGTCTGCTACTATTAATGTTCTTTCAAATTGACCAGTTTCCTGAGAATTTATTCTAAAATATGTTGAAAGCTCCATTGGGCAACGAACACCTTTTGGAATGTAAACAAAAGAGCCATCACTAAAAACAGCAGAATTTAGAGCAGCATAAAAGTTATCGGTATATGGAACAACAGAACCAAGATATTTTTTTACTAAATCCGGATATTCCTGAATTGCTTCGGAAATTGAACAGAAAATTATTCCTTTTTCTTTTAATGTTTCCTTAAAAGTTGTTGCAACGGAAACTGAATCAAAAACAGCATCAACTGCAACACCGGATAAAATTTTTTGCTCTTCTAAAGGAATACCAAGTTTTTCAAAAGTTTTGAGAAGTTCCGGGTCAACTTCATCTAATGAATTTAATTTAGGTTTTTGTTTTGGAGCCGAATAATAACTTATATCCTGAAAATCTATTTTGGGATACGTAACATTTGGCCATTTTGGTTCTTCCATTTTAAGCCAATAACGAAATGCTTTTAATCTCCATTCAGTCATCCATTCAGGTTCATTTTTTTTAGATGAAATTAAACGAATAACATCTTCGTTTAAACCTTTTGGAGCTGTTTCTGAATCAATTTCTGTTACAAAACCCCATTTGTATTCAGATGAAGTAACATCTTCTAATATTTTCATATCATCAGATAATTCTTCTTTCATTTTTTCATTTATTTCGTTCATTTTAATTCCTTTTTCAAATTTTGAGTTCAAACCTATTCAATCTGGAAATTTTTATCAAGATTTATAAATGAAACGTAATTTTTTATTAAAATGTTCCATAAAATAATTTTATTAATTTTTCGCTAATGTTAAACTTAATTACAATTTTTATTTATTTTTACTATTGAAAATTAATTGCAACATTTTATTAAAGTAACATAAATTCATTTTTATTAAATGAAGAAAATTCTTTTGGGGTTGTTTTTTTTATTTCTCTCTACTCTTTCTGCTCAAATTAATGAGTTAGGTGGGCTTTTATTTAGATCAAATAATTTCCCTTTTGATCAAAGAACATCTCTTAATTTAACATCTGAAAGAAAAATTATTTTTGAAAATAAACTCACTATAAATTTCGATTTATCAATAGAAACACCACGTTACTATGGTTATATTCTCAGAATATTTTCGAATGGATTTAAAGCTGAACTGATTTATGTTCAATTTCAAAACAAAGACACTTCTTATCTTCAATTAGTAATTAACAATAAATCTATTAATGAAAAAATTCCTATAGCAAAAAAATCTTTATATCGTAATAACTGGTTTAATGTTCAACTCAGTTTAAATAAAAATAATTCAGAAATAAAACTTTCATTAAACAAAAATTTTGAAATTAGGGAAAAAACTAATTTAAAGAATGAAGAAATATTTGATCTGGTTTTTGGGATATTAGATTATGGAGTAAATATCGATGTTCCAGAAATGAAATTAAGAAACATTAAAATATTTAGTAATAATAATTTGATTAATTTTTGGCCACTTAATGAATTTCATGGAAACAGAGCAAAAGATATAATCTCGGGAGTCAATGCTTTTGTTAAAAATCCTAATTGGGCTATTAAAAATAATTATCAATTTAAAAAGGTTGGACAAGTAGGCCCATTTCCAATTAAAAATGAAGAGCCTATTTCTTTAATTGTTTTCTCTGAAAAAAATGAAAAATTTTATTTTATAGTAAAAGACTTTATGATTTCTTATGAAATAGAAAATCATAAAATTGAAAAAGTATATTTCAAAAACCCATTACTCCATTATGGTAACATGTTCTTATTAGATGATAAATTTGATAAATTTTATGCATATTATGATGGATTAGGCAAGGTTTCAATCTTTGACAATAAAACTCTTTCCTGGTCTAAAATTGATACTACTGGCGAACATTTAGGACACTTTTATGTTCATAATTCATTCATCAATCCCCTTGATAATCAACTATATATGATTTGTGGTTATGGTTGGTACACTTTTAAGAATATTCTTCAAAGGTATGATTTTGAAAAAAAGGAATGGATTAAAGTTAAAACCAAAGGTGATTTTTTAGTTCCAAGATTAAGTGCTTCATTTTGTAAAATGAATAATAATGGAGATTTTTTGATATTCGGGGGGTATGGAAATGAATCAGGTAATCAAATTGATGGGACAAAACAGCTTAAAGATTTATATATACTTAGTATGAAAGATACTAGTATTAAAAAAATTGGTAAAATAACAAATGTACCTCTTTATTTTAAAGCGTATCAATCTATGTACTATGATTCATTAAAGAATCAACTTTATATATTGGGACATACTAAATATAATGAGTCTGAAGCAAAAAGAACTTCCTCTTTATACAGATATGATTTTAAAACTAAAAATTTTGAATGTGTTAGTGATTCACTGGTTAGTTTTCATGACGTTGGTAATCCAATTTTTTTCAGTAAAAAATTTAATGAATTGTATGCTTTCGAAAGAACCCGGAATATAGCAGATTCATTTATGGTAAATATTTATTCTTTAAATTTTCCACCTATTTCAAGAAATTTATATAATAAACTTGCTAAACCTGAAACTTCTTTTTTTGATTCGATTAACTCAAGTTTATTATTAATTATTATAAGTCTGGTTTCTATAATTGGTGGAAGTTTTTATTTCATAAATCGAAACAAAAGAAGACCACTATTTAATAAAGAAAATTATAACAATGAAAGTGATTTTGTCATACCAATAGAAAATAAAACATCTAAAAAGAATAGTATTTATTTATTTGGAAATTTTGAGTTATACGATAATGAAGGGAATGAAATTTCTCTTCAATTTACTCCTAAATTAAAACAAATATTTTTATTACTGTTGATTAAATCTTATAATGGTTCAACAAACGGAATATCAACTGAATCTTTGTCTTCATTTATATGGCCAGAATTAAATAGTGAGCAAACTAAAAATAATAGAAATGTTAGTTTAAGTAAGCTTAGATCAATTATTAATAAACTAGATAAATTAGAAATAAACATTGAAAAAAATATTCTAAAATTAATTATTAGCGAAAATGTTTATTGTGACTATATTACCCTAAAACAATTACTTGATAAGGAACAACTTAGTTTTGAAAATATCCAACAAATAAATGAAATTGTATCCCGAGGTGAATTTTTACAAGAATGTAGTTTTGACTGGTTGGATGGGATTAAAGTTAATTTCATTGAAAATTGCATATATAAGATTAAGGAATTGATTAATAAAAATAATATTGATTCAAAATACAAATTATTGTTAGCAGATTCTATTCTTAAGCTAGACTCCGCAAATGAAGATGCTTTATCTTTAAAAATTAAAATATTACTTGAACTTGGAGATCACAAAACAGCAAAAAATAATTATGAGCATTTCAAAAAAGAGTATTTTTCTCTTTATGCAGAAGAATATGAAAAAAATTTTAAAGAATTTTTAAATTAATTTTTCAATTAACCACCTTGTTAACCCCTTCAGTAATAACTAACAAATAATTTTACACCAGTTTTAAAAATTTTTAGATGAGTTTAAATAAAAATAACAAAACAAAATGTCCTCATTGTGGCAAAGAAATTCAGAAAAAGGCTAAAAAGTGTAAGTGGTGTAAAAAAATGATTTCACATAACAATCTATTAAGCAAATTAATTAAATTCTTTAGATTAAATTGATTATTTCTTTTATAAGAAGGAATTAGCTACTTCTTTTAAAGTAGCAACCGAGGGCTCGAGAACCGCATTTTTATTGCGGTTCTCATTATTTTTATAACTTTTTAATTAACTGAATGACAGAATTTATAGTAAACTAAATTTATGATATAAAATTAAAAAGTTTTGTAAATCATTAATCAACAAAGTCTTTTTTGAGGGGGCACACCTGCCAAAATGAGGGCTAGCAGGTTATAAATAATAAAACCAAATACAAATAAAAAACCCATCCCGATTAACTGGGATGGGTTTTTTGCGGGGCCGACGAGACTCGAACTCGCGACCTCCTGCGTGACAGGCAGGCGTTCTAACCGACTGAACTACGACCCCTTTTCAATTAAATAATTTCTTATTTATTGATGAACAAAAATAATAATTCTTTCTTATCGAATGCAAGGAATATTAAAATTTTTCCACTCCAAAATTTACACCTACTGCCATTGCTGCTATTACTGCCTGATCTTTTGGTTTTACTAGTTTTTGCCTGCTTATTGCATCCTGAATTCTTACACTTTTTATTTCATTTCCCTTTAATGCTACCATTTTACAAAATTGCTTTTTAATTACAAGATTGATAGCATTTACTCCAAATTTTGTTGAGAGAATTCTGTCAAATGGTGTTGGGCTTCCTCCTCTTTGCAAATGACCTAATACTGTATATCTTGTTTCAAGTCCTGTATTTTCAGTTATTTTTTTGGCAACATATTCTCCTATTCCACCAAGTTGAATTGGATCTGTTCGTTTTATGTCTTTTCCTTTTGTTATTAAAGTTCCATCTTTTGGCTTTGCCCCTTCAGCAACACAAACTATACTAAATCTTTTTCCCATCATATTTCTCATTAATACATGGTCATAAATTGCTTCCCACTCAAATGGTATTTCCGGAATTAGTATTACATCTGCACCTCCAGCTAATCCACCATTCAAAGCAATCCATCCGGCATATCTTCCCATTACTTCAATTACCATTACTCGGTGATGTGACGATGCAGTTGTATGAAGTCTATCTAATGCTTCGGAAACTACATAAACTGCTGAATCATGTCCAAATGTTAAATCTGTTGCTTCTAAATCATTATCAATTGTTTTAGGAACTCCGACAATATTCATTCCCATATCACTTAATTTTTTGGATATGTGCATTGTTCCATCGCCACCGATTGCAATTAATGCGTCAAGATTCCATGCTTCATAATTTTTTAATGCTTCTTTTGACCTATCTGCAATTTTAATTTTTCCTTCTACTTCTTCAGGCCAATGAAATGGATCCCCTTTATTAGAAGAACCAAGTATTGTCCCTCCTTTTGATAAGATACCAGAAACATCACGATTATAAAGTTCTTGAGCTTTTCCTTCTACCAAGCCTTCAAATCCATCAAGAATTCCAAATACTTTTAATCCATTATCTAAAGCTGGTTTTGTTACACCACGTATAACAGCATTTAAACCCGGACAATCGCCTCCTCCTGTTAGTATTCCTATTCTTTTAACCTTTTGAGTTCTTGTCATTTTAAACCTCGTGTTAAAATATTTTAGTAATTCGTTTTTGCTTTGTTGAGTGTCTTAAAATGCAATTTACATATTTCATTCAATTTTGTTGAATTATTTTTTACAATTTCAATTGCCTTTTGCTCGGTTATTATCGATGATCCTTTTGGTAAGTTTAGATTTTTTTTCTCCATTTGTTCAAACCAATTGTTGAATTCATTTCTTGCTAAAATTGATGCTGCCGCAACTCCAATATATTTTTCTGCTTTTGTTTCTTTTATGAAATTTATATCAATATGATTTTTATGTTCTTCTATTTCTAATTTTTTTTTACTGAATTTATCTGTTATTACATATTTACAATTTGTTTTTACTAATAAATCTTCAATTGCTTTCGAATGTGCATAACTTAATAGCCTATTCAAGTTTTTATACTTTTCATAAAGTTTATTGTATTCACACGGAATTAAATTAATAATTGAAAATTTATTTTTACAAATTTTTTTTATCTCTACTGCAATTTTATCAATTTGTTCATCTGAAAGTTTTTTACTGTCTTTTACTCCAATATTACTTAATTCTTCTTTCATTTCTTTATTCACATAAACAGCAGAAATTACAAGTGGTCCAAAAAAATCACCTTTGCCTGCTTCATCGCTTCCGATATATTCATCTGGTTCTTCAATCTCATCTGTAGAAAAATTTAATTGAGGTGTATGTGAAATTAAATTTGAAATTATTTTATATTCTTTTGTTTCATCATTTCCTTGTATTACGGTTTTTACTCCTTTTTTGCCAAAGTAAACTTGAATTTTTACAGAATTTTTGTTCAGTGATAATTCTATTTCATAATTAAATTGCTTTTCCTTAATTGCAGAATGATTCAGTTTATTTTCATTCAGTACTTTGATTATTCTTTTTATTTCTTTTTCAGCATTTTCTTTAATGTTCATAATCAATATTATTTTTATAGTAAATTTAGATAATTATTTTTTCTCATAATTATTTAATTATTCATTTTAAAAAAAATCTACCTCATTTTTCGTATTATTCAGTAAAGAATCTTAGAATTTTATGTTCGAACGAGAAATTAAATTTATTTACGATTTTAACCTGAACAAGGTAAATAAACTTGGTCCATATTTTACGTTTGAGCAATTACAAAATTCAGATTTACATCCGGCTATTTTACATTACATTTCTGCTGAAATTGATTATTTAGTTTTTGAAGATCGTCAAAAATTGTTAAAGAATTCTGTTTTTGATTATTCGGGCGAAAAAATATCTTATTATTTTAATTTAATAA
Source organism: Melioribacteraceae bacterium (assembly GCA_026417375.1). Lineage (GTDB taxonomy): Bacteria > Bacteroidota > Ignavibacteria > Ignavibacteriales > Melioribacteraceae > Stygiobacter. The sequence continues at coordinate 28,761 of JAOADJ010000024.1, forward strand.
CTGAAGAACTTAAAAGAAGTAAAAGATTTTCGATAGAATACATTGCCAAGTTAATTTTACATGCAACTTCATTTACTATTAATTTTTTAGTAAGACCAAGATGGACAATAACGCGATTCATTTTTGATGAATCGAAACACAAAACAACAAATGAAATAAAACAAATACTTAACTACATTTATTATTACAAATATTTGAAAACAATTATTACTTCATATATAAATACAAAAAAAATTCTTTCAATGAATAACGATGAATTTGATGAGTTAATAACTAAGACTGATAAGTTAAGCATAGAAAATAATTTTAATGGAATTGTTTCAACTTCTTTTATGGCAATGGCTGAATTTTTTAATATTGGTCAAATGCAAAAAACTAAAATTCCACTTACAGCAGTAGAGTTATTTTTAGAAGAAAAAAATCTGCTAAATCATTTACAAAAAATTACCGATGTGTTTGGCTCAGATGAAAATGCAGTTTTTCACATCTCTGATTATATACGTGTTTTAAATAGTGTGGTTGATATTAAAGATGAAATTTTAGAAGAACAAAATGAACCGGAATTGAATTTTGAAAATCAACAAAGTTCGCAATCAGAAATTGATTTAATTGAACAAGACGTTTCTGAATTATCTTCAAATGAAAATTTTCAAACTTTCGATGATAATCAAAATGATTATGATTTAGAAAATATTCATGAAAATAAAATTGAATCAGTTGAAAACAATGTAATTCCTGAAAATGAAATAAAAGATTTTCAAGATTCAGAAGTTGAATTTTTCGAAGATGAAAATATTGATAATGAAAATTATACTGGTTTTACTAATCAAGAAATTGATGAATTAACATATAACGAAATCAAAGTTTCTGATTCCGAAAATGAAAATGTTTTTAATAATGATTCACTTGACAATCAAACTGAGGATAACTACCAATTAAATGACCAGTCACAGGAATCAGAATTTACTACAGATAACTTTAAAGATGAACAAATAAATAATGAAAATATTTATGATCCAGAAATTGAACAACAAATTAATATTAAAATTGAAAGTGAAACAGAAAAAGAAATAAATTTTGAAATGCAAGCAGATGAAAAAACAAATTACAATGAAAAAAAATTGGATATAAATGAAATAATTGAACATAAAGATGTTTCTAAAATTATTGAAACAATTTTTGATTACGACTTTGAAGATTTTGCCAATGCTATTGATGAAGTTTCAGCTTGTAAGAATATTGATGATGCACTTCTAATAATTAATGATATATTTTCAAAAAGAAAAATAAACCCCAATTCAAAAGAAGCAGAATCATTAAAACAAATAATTTCAGAATATTTTAACCAATAAAAATTATGTTTATAGACTACACAAAAATTTTGATAAAAGCCGGCGATGGTGGAAATGGTGCTGTAGCTTTTAGAAGAGAAAAATATGTTCCTAAAGGTGGTCCGGCTGGTGGCAACGGTGGTCGTGGTGGTAATGTTATTTTTATCGCCGATCAAAATTTTAATACACTTTTGGACTTTCGTTACAAAAAACATTATAAAGCTGAAAATGGTCAAAATGGTGGTTCATCTCTAAAAGATGGAAGAAACGGTAAAGATATTATCATAAAAGTTCCTGTCGGAACTATGATTAAAGATGCTCTTACAGAAGAATTAATTTTTGATCTTGACGAAAATGGAAAAGAATTTATTGCAGCCAAAGGTGGTAAAGGTGGAAAAGGTAATGCTAACTTTGCTACTCCTACTAATCAAACACCACGATTTGCAGAAAATGGCAAACCAGGCGAAGAAAAAGAAATAATTCTCGAATTAAAATTAATTGCAGATGTTGGATTAGTTGGTTTTCCTAATGCCGGTAAATCAACTTTGATTTCTACTATTTCCGAAGCTAAACCTAAAATTGCTGATTATCCTTTC
>JAOADJ010000013.1 GCA_026417375.1 Melioribacteraceae bacterium
CCATAAATATCTGCATGGTCGATTGTTGTTATTCCAAGATCAATTGCTTGTTTTACAAAATCAAGAATTTGTTGTGAAGAATAATTCCATTCTTTTGCTCTCCAAAATCCAAGAGCAAATTGAGACATTAGTTTATTCATATGCTTAAAAATTTTTATTGATGATTTTAAATATACTCATTAGATTGAATTAGAATAAAAATAATTCTTTATGAAATTTAAAATACTGTTTGTGTTTGTTTCCATCTCTTTTTTTATAAATGCACAAAATATTAGACCAATCAAAGATAGTATCGGCTTTTGTTGGAATGCTGAAGAAATGAATCGGTTTATAAAATTCCTGGAAAAAAATTCTTCAAAAGAAAAATTCTCTTCCACAAATTTAATTGCCGCAATTTCGGTTCACGATGATTATTTATATGCAGGCAAAATTTATTATCCACTTTACAAATTAATAAAAGCAAAAGAAGTAGTAATCTTTGGTGTAACACATGGTACAGTAAGAAAAGAACTAGGTGAATTAAAAAACATTTTAATTTTAGATGAATTTGATGAATGGAAAGGTGTTTATTCAAATGTTAAAATTTCTGAATTAAGAGAAAAAATAAAATCTAATCTTCAAAAAGAAAATTATATTGTAAGCAACAAAGCACATTCTCTTGAACATTCAATTGAAGCACTTATTCCATTTTTACAATATTACAACCGGGATCTTAAAATTACACCAATAATGATCACACAAATGTCATTCGAAAAAATGAATGAAATTTCAAATCAATTAACTGAAATTATTTGTAACTACATTAAAGAAAAAAATTACAAACCTGGTCAAGATATATTTTTTCTGATATCAAACGATGCTAACCATTATGGAGTTGATTTTAATAATTCACCATTTGGATTGGATTTAAATGCACACAAAATCGCAACAGATTTGGATAAAAAAATAATTCACCAGAATTTAAATTGTGAAATCAATAAATCAACAATTAAAAACTTATCGAACGAAATAATTCCAAATGAATCAAAAAAAATTGTTCCCCTTTGGTGTGGAAGATATCCATTAACTTTTGGATTGATTACAATTGAAAAAATTGTAAGCAAAACAATTTCCAAAAATATTTATGGCAAACTTTATAAATACTCAGACACATTAACAGAAAAAGTATTACCATTTGAAAATACATCAATGGGATTAACTGCAATATTTTCTCCAAAACATTGGTGTGGTTGGTTCACATTAGGAATTTATCATAATTAAAAAAGAGGTCATTATGAATTCATCAAAAGAAAATATTGGATTCAAAAAAGAACTTGGACTTTTTGATGCCACCATGATTGTTATTGGATCTTTAATTGGTTCGGGTATTTTTATTGTAAGCGCAGATATTGCTCGCACTGTTGGTTCAAGCGGATATTTAATTTTAGTTTGGATAATTACTGGAATAATAACTTTAGCAGGAGCTTTAAGTTATGGTGAACTTGCATCAATGATGCCTTTTGCCGGTGGTCAATATGTTTATTTAAAAGAATCTTATAATTCTTTTGTTGCTTTTCTTTATGGTTGGACTATGTTTCTTGTAATTCAAACAGGAACAATTGCAGCAGTAGCTGTTGCTTTTGCAAAATATACTGCAGTGTTAATCCCCTGGTTTAGTAGTAAAAATGTTCTGATCGATTTAATAGGAATTAAAATTTCTGCCGGACAAATTTTAGCCATATTAAGTGTAATACTTTTAACATATATAAATGTTAATGGAGTTAAAGAAGGAAAATTAGTGCAAAATATTTTTACAGTAGCAAAAACAATTTCTTTAATTGGACTTATAGTTTTGGGAATAATTATTGGCTCAAATGCTCAAGTAATACAACAAAATTTTTCTGATATGTGGAGCGCTTCAACAGTTCATTTAAAAAACGGAATAATTGATTTTATTGAACCATTAACAGGATTTGCAATAATAGCTGCAATCGGAATGGCGATGGTAGGTTCTCTTTTTTCAAGTGTAGCCTGGGAAAATATAACATTTATTGCGGCAGAAGTTAAAGATCCCAAAAAAGTTATACCATGGAGTTTATTCTTAGGAACTTTGATTGTTACAATTTTATATGTTTTAGCAAATATTTCATATTTATTTATTCTTCCTTTAAAAGGAGATCCAACAGCAAAAGATATTGCCGGAATGGGAATTCAATTTGCTGCCGAAGATAGAGTTGGAACGGCAGCTGCTCATTTTATTTTCGGCGATATTGCAGTAATTATTATGGCAATATTAATTATGATTTCTACTTTTGGATGTAATAATGGTTTAATTCTTTCTGGCGCAAGAGTTTTTTATGCAATGTCTAAAGATAAATTATTTTTCAAATTTGCCGGTGAATTAAATAACAAAGGTGTTCCCGCAAAAGCATTATGGATACAAGCTGTCTGGATAAGTTTGTTATGCTTATCTGGTTCATATGGACAATTACTTGATTATGTTGTGGCAACAATTTTAGTGTTTTATATATTAACTATTGTTGGTGTTTATATTTTAAGAAAGAAAAAACCAAATGCAGAAAGACCATATAAAGTTTTTGCTTATCCAGTATTGCCTGCAATTTACATTATACTTGCGGCAGCTGTTTCAGTAATTTTATTAATTTATAAACCCGATTACACATGGCCCGGATTGATTATTGTATCGATTGGAATTCCGGTTTATTTTATTTGGAAAAAGAATGACAACAAATAAAATATAAATTGAATGACACTTAATACTTTATAAAAGAAAAACTAAAATTTAATCTGAAGAAATATTTATGTTATATAAATTATTTGTTAAAGAAGAATTAAATTAATATTTGATAATGATTAAAAATTTTTTATTTTGTGATGTGCAAGTTCAATTAGTTTGAACTTATCAAACCTCAAAAAGGCAAATAAAAAATTATGAAGTGGACAAAAAAAATCTGTTCCAAATTTTCCATTCTTTTTGTCCTTTTAACTCTCACTAACTTAAACGCTAAAGGAAATTTCGATAAAAATACAATTTTAGCTTCCGTTGGCAAAAAAAACATTACCGTTGGCAATTTTTTAACCCGTTATTCTGATTATATTTTTTCTTCAGGTATTAAAGATAATATTGTTACTCGCCGCTCTATATTAAATAACATGATTAATGAAATCTTACTTTATCACTATGATGATAATTCAAATATTTTTAATAATCCTGAATATAAAAAAGAACTAGAATGGGCTAGAAAACAAACAATTCTTGCGTTTCTAAAAGATCAGGAAATTTTTGCCAAACTTACTGCTACAGAATCTGAATTAAGAGATGCATTCTTTAAAACTAATATGAAAGTTTCAGCCAGACATTTATTTGCAGAAACCGAAGAGGAAGCAGAAAATTTGTATCAACTTTTACAAACAGGAGCAGATTTTAATCAATTGGCAAAACAAGTTTTTACAGATTCAACTTTACAAAATAATGGTGGCTATTTGGGATTTTTTACCTGGGGAGATATGGATCCAAATTTTGAAGATGCAGCATTTAAATTAAATGAAGGTGAAATATCGAAACCAATTAAAACAAAATATGGTTTTAGCATTATTAAAGTAGAAAAAAAAATTGCCAATCCTATTATTACTGAAGATGAATTTTTAAGAAAGAAAAAACATGTTGAAAGAATAGTTAAAATGAGAAAAATTAGTTCCGAAGAGGAAAAATTCATAAATAAAATTTTCGATTCTAATAAACTCAAAATAAATGATAGTGCAATTAATTATATTTTTGAAAATTTATCTTCAATAAATCAAATTGAAAAAAATAACCCGCCAGAATTTTTATATGTCGTTAAGTATGGAAACAAAAATTATTCTCTAAATGAAGTGCTTCAAAAAATAAATGAATTACCTCCCTTCCACAGAAGAAAATTGAATTCAGTACAAAATATAAAAGCAATAATAAAAGGATTTGTTTTACAAGACATTCTTTTATCCATGGCAATTAAAAAATCTTATGATAAAAATCCTGAAGTTCAAAAAGTAATTTCAAATTATTTTGATAATATTTTTCTTCGTTATAAAAGAGAAGAAGTTGCAAATGCAAAAGTATTTCCAGATAGCTTAATTTATAAATTTTATGTTGATAATCCTCAGTATTTTATGAATGAAAACCAAATTAATGTACAAGAAATTATTTTAGATAATAAAGAATTAGCTGATAGTTTAATTAATGAAATAAAAAAAGGAACAAACTTTGGCTTGCTTGCAAAAAAATTTTCATTGAGAGAATGGTCAGCAAAAAATAATGGCGAAATCGGATTATCTGATATTTCTAAATTTGGTGGAATAAAAGATACACTTTGGAAAAGTGAAACAGGTAATGTTGTTGGACCAATTAAAATTCAGGAAATGTTTGGTATCTTTAAAATATTAGATAAAAAAAATGGCGATGTTAAAGATTTTACAGAAGTAAAAAATTTAGCTCACAGATTATTAAAAAAAGAGAAATCAAAACCTATTATGGAAGAATATATTGAAAAACTCAGAAGAAAAACTACTGTGGTTTGGGATGATAAATTGTTGGGTTCATTAGAACTACAAAAAAATTAAATATGAATTATTGGAGCGCATTATGAAAAAAATCATTACGAAATTAATTTTATTAATTACAATACCAACTTTTGTTTTTGCCGGCACAACAGGTAAGCTCACTGGTAAAGTAATTGATAAAAAAACAGGAGAGCCGTTACCCTTTGTAAATGTTGTTATTGAAGGAACTTCATTGGGTGCCGCAACCGATCTTGATGGAAAATATACTATACTAAATATTCCTCCCGGAAAGTATAGTGTGAAATTTCAATACGTAGGTTATCAATCAGTTGTTATTCAAAATGTACAAATATCAATCGATTTAACTACAACTCAGGATGTTGTAATGGAAGAAACTGCTGTTGAAATGCAGGCAATTGTTGTTGAAGGTAAAGCAGATAAAATTCAAAAAGATATTACTTCTAGCCAGGCAAGAGTAACATCAGAAGAAATTAAAAATTTACCTGTTGCTGAACTTTCTGATGTCCTTCAACTACAAGCTGGTGTTACAAGAGGTGCTGGTGGAGAATTTCATATTCGTGGCGGTCGTTCTTCTGAAATTGCTTATTGGGTAAATGGTATTTCTATTACCGATGCTTTTGACAATAGCCGTGGAATTGAAATTGACAATTCAAGTGTTCAGGAATTACAAGTAATAAGTGGAACATTCAATGCTGAATATGGACAAGCTCTTTCAGGAATTGTTAATACTGTAACAAAAGAGGGAGGACAATCTCTAAAAGGTGATGTTAAAGTTTATGGTAGTGATTATGCAAGTAACTTTACAGATTATTTTGTCGGTATAGACAAATTTAGTCCGATTGCAAACTATAATGTACAAGGAAGTCTTAGTGGACCCATTCCATTTACAAATAACAAACTAACATTTTTTACAAATCTTAGATACGTATATGATGATGGATATTTATATGGTTACAAAAAATATAATACAGATGGAACTCCAGCCGATGGAAAATTAACTGCAATGAATTGGAATAAAAGATTAATTGGACAAGCAAATTTAGCATGGTTGCTTGCTGGTGCAATTAAACTTAATGCCGAAGTATTATTTTCAAATGAAAAGTTTAGAGATTATAGTCATTTCTTTAAATGGAATCCCGATGGTGATGTAAAGAAATTCGCAAATAGTTATAATGCAACGTTTACATTAACACATACTTTATCAAGTAAAACTTTTTACACATTAAAAATTTCTGATTTCTATAAAGACTTTAAAGAATACTTATATGAAGATCCATTCGATTCGAGATACTTTCACCCCGATTCTTTAAGAACTGTCGGTTATGCTTTTGTAACAAAAGGAACAAACCTTCATCGTTTTTACAGAGAAACAAATACATTAATTGGTAAAATAGATTTTACAAGTCAAATTTCTGAAAATCACTTAATTAAATTTGGTTTTGAAGGAAGAACTCACAAACTTGCATTTGACGATTATTATCTCGAACCTTTAAGAGTAAATGGAGTTCCTGTTGAACCATTTAAACCTTCGATACCAGAAGCTAACACTCCAAACAGAACAAAATATGATGCAGAACCAATAGAATTTTCCGCATATATTCAAGATAAAATTGAATATCAAAGTGTAATTATTAACATTGGATTACGATTAGATTATTTTAATTCAAAAGGAAATATTTTAGCTGATCCAACTGATCCAAATATTTATTTACCATTAAGAACAGAATTAGAAAAATTACCAATATCGGAAAGAGAACAATATTTCTATAAAAAAGCAGAACCTAAATGGTCTATCGGACCACGTTTTGGTGTGGCTTATCCAATTAGCGATCAAGGAGTTTTACATTTTTCTTATGGACAATTTTTACAAATTCCATCTTTTCAATATTTATTTAATCGCGGTCCTTACTTGGTTCCTAATACCGGAAGTGGTTATGGACCTTACGGTAACCCGGATTTAAAACCACAACAAACAGTAATGTATGAAATTGGTTTTAAACAACAATTCTTTGAAGATTTTTCTTTAGACGTAACCGGCTTCTATCGAGATATTAGAAACTGGATTACTGCGGGTCCTCTTATTTCAACACGTAATTTAGTTTCATATTCAACTTTTATTAATAAAGATTATTCAAACGTAAAAGGTATTACATTTAACTTGAATAAAAGATTTACTAATCATTATTCAATTGATTTGAATTACACTTATCAAGTTGCTGAAGGAAGTAATTCAAATCCTGAAGATGAATTTTTTGCACAGCTTGGAAATAACGAACCGACATTATATTTAATTCCACTCGATTGGGATCAAAGACATTTACTTAATCTATCACTTTTTGTTGGTGATGTAGATTGGGGAATTTCAACAATAGCACGTTATGGAACAGGATTACCATACACACCATCAATAACTCAATTTACTGCTGATAGAGGAATAACATCTGGCTTGCAAAGAAACAGCAGAAGAAGACCAACACAATTTTCAGTTGATCTTAGATTACACAAATCTTTAAATGTACTTGGATTGAATGTTACTACATTTTTGCGTGTCTTTAATTTACTTGATAATAAAATTGCTGTTAATGTTTTTGGTGATACAGGAAAGCCAGATTATACAACAGAAGGAAAAAATATTGGTTATGATCCCAACAGACCAAATACAGTTGAAGAATATTTACGTTATCCATGGAATTATGGAGAACCAAGAAGAGTTGAATTTGGATTTGAATTTTCATTCTAAATAAAGTTTAATAGGAGATAAAATAGATGAACAAAACAATTAAAATATTATTTGCGTTATTTATTTCACTTACGATGACTGCAAATATTGATGCACAATATAAACCGGGAAAAGAAAGAGGCGACCCGACTAAACGTGCAAAAGGACAAATGGAAGGAAACAAAATAAGAACTACTGTTTTCAACTTTGGTATGTCTGGTCGCGAAGGTGGTCAATATCCAATCACTGTACAAACACCTTATGAATGGCCTAAAAACACCGGACAAGTTTATTTAGCTATGCTTGGAATTTTTGTAGGTGGCGAAGTAGTTGATAACAAAGGAGAAACTCAAAGAATAATTGATGTTTACAATTACAGAAGATCACCCGAAGGTAAATCATGGAATTTTGAACCTGTTCCGGGCTACAGTAAAACAAATCCTAAAACAAAAGAAAATCAAGTTGCTACAAGTGTTGACCCTGATACCTGGCCCGATAGTTGGCCAGATAGAATGAATGATGAAGTTGATCCCGGTTGGAAAGGTGCATGGAATGGTTACTTCGGAAAAAATATTTTCAATGCTGATCAGGAAATGTTCTATCGTGCTTCAGATGATAACTATTCCAGATATGTAAATTATTTTCCGGATGAAACTGACCTAACAAGAAAAGGATTAGGTATTTTACTTGATGTTAGAGCTTTAGCATGGTCTCAGGTTTTAGTTGAAGATGCACTTTACTTTTTACATTATGTTAAAAATGATGGAACTAAAGATATTAAAAAAGTTGGTGTAACTTTATGGTATGCAGATTTTGTTGGTGGTGATGGAGATTCTCAAGATGATATTTCTGAGTTTGATTTAATTCAAGATATCGCATGGTCTCGCGATAATGACCACAAAGCACCAAACTTTGGAAGTAATCCTGTTGGAATGGTTGGTGTAACTTTCCTGGAAACTCCCGGTAATGCAGTTGATAGAATTGATAATGATGGCGATAGCCCTGAACAAGGAAATATTATTTCTGCTGATATGATAGTTGGTGAAATACCTGATAATCAAGTTGATGATAATGGAAATGGGCTCATTGATGAAAATGAAACTCACATTCCTTTTGGAACACAAGTTGGTGTTACTTATTCTGATGGTATCGCTCAACCAATAAGTCCTGAATGGCTTTCTAAACATCCAAGATTTAAATTTGAAAAAAATTCTCCAATTGTAACTCAACAAATGATCGATCAGGCATCGGCTCCAACAAACAAATGGAAAATTTGGCCACCACTCGATGCATTTCAGCGAGGACAAATTCATTTAATAAAAGTTACATCAGAAAAACTCGGATTACCTTTTAAAGATAGAATTGATAACGATGGAGATGGTGAAGAAAAAAGCCCCGTCGTAACACAGGCAATGATAATGGAAGCAGCAAAAGATGCACCTTATTACAGATATAGAGTTAATGATAAAGTTGTTTTATATAATGTTGTTGCATCAACCCTTGGTAAAAAATATGCCGATGGAATAGACAATGACAATAACGGAGCAATTGATGAAGGTATTGATGATGGAATTGATGTAATGATAGATGAAGCTAGAGATGATGCTTTTGATAACGATTTTGATTGGGATCCAATCCGTGATGATGTTGGTTTAGATGGAGTTCCTGATACCGGCGACCCGGGTGAAAATGATGGAAAACCAACCAGCGGTGCAAGATTTGGTTTGCCGGGTGAACCTAAAATTGATGTTACTGACGTTTCAGAAACAGATCAGATTGGTATTACTAATGCAGATTATGTTCCTGCAGGTGGTTTAAATATTAACAGCGATGCACAAATGTGGTTCGATTTTATGATCCCGGGAAAATTTTATGATCCTAAAGAAGTTGTTGCCGGTGAATATGATTTGTTTGTTTCTTCAGGATTATTCCCATTAAAATCGGGTCAAACAGAACCAATTTCTATTGCTATTTTATTTGCCAATGGTCCAGTGCCTGATCCAAATGGTGAATATCGTAAAAATGAAATTTTAAGAAAAAGAGTTCGTGCTCAGGAAACTTATAATAACGATTATAGATTTGCTAATGCTCCGGTTGCACCAAACGTAACAGCAATTGCCGGCAATAATAAAGTAACTTTATATTGGGACGATATAGCTGAAAGTACATTCGATCAATATATTGATGCAATTGGTGGAAACGGACGTGATTTTGAAGGTTACAAAATTTATCGTGCATCCGATCCAGCGTTCCAAGATGCAGAAAAAATTACAAATGGTTATGGAGTTCTTCAATTTAAAACTCCAATAGCTCAATTCGATTTAGTTAATGGAATAAAAGGATTTGACCCTGTTGGAATTGATGGAGTTAAATATTATTTAGGAAATGATACTGGAATTAAACATACATTTGTTGATACAACAGTTCAAAATGGATTTACTTATTACTATGCAGTTGTAGCTTACGATTTTGGATTCCCGGCTGGTCAAATTGCTCCTTCAGAATCACCAATAAGAATTTCTTTACAAGCAGATGGCTCTGTTAAACTTGGACAAAATGTTGTTCGTGTAAAACCAGAGGCTCCGGCTGCTGGTTATGTGCCACCAACTTTAGGTAAAATTCAATTAAAACAAGGAACAACTTCCGGTACTGTTACATATGAAATAGTTGATATAAATAAAATTAAAGATGGCCATGTTTATCATATTACTTTTGAAGATACAATTAAAGTCTCAAAAAGATTAGGTCAACCCGATACATTAACTACTAAGAATTGGACTTTGAGAGATTCAACAGCCGGAGTTACTTTAATTAATAAGAGTAAAATTTTAGCATCAGATTATGAACAACCTTTAACAGATGGATTCAGATTAAAATTCTTCAATGAAAAAAGAGTTGAATTGGATAGAACAGTTTCTGTATGGAATGATCCTAAAATTGTAGATTATCGTTTCGAAAAATTCCAAGCTACTGGTGGTTTTATTGGTGAAGAAAGACCTAACGATTACAGAATTGAATTCGGAGAAGTTGGAACTGGTACTTCAACTGAATTGAAACTTGGTGCTAATACATTCCCATCTAAGAAAACAAACTTTAAAGTATTCAACTTAAGTACTAATAAATATATTGAATTCGCATTCATCGAGATAGATGGAAATGATGGAAACTTAACCTCAAATGGAGCAATAAGAGATAGAATTATTTTCTTAGAACCAGATAAAACAGGAAAATTAGTTTATACATGGTGGTTCTATTTATATGATACTCCAAGTGAAACTTTAGGTACAAGATTTCCAAAAGCCGGAGATAAAATAGAACTTAGATTGAAGAAACCATTTTTATCTGCTGATGTTTTCCGTTTTGTAGCTAAAAGCGGAAAAATAGATTTAGACTTAGCTAAACAGGAACTTGAAAAAGTAAAAGTTGTTCCTAATCCTTATGTTGCATCTGCAATGTGGGAACCAAAGAATCCATATTCAAGCGGACGTGGTCCTCGTTCTTTACATTTTACACATTTACCAAATAAATGTACTATAAGAATATTTACTGTTAATGGAGAACTTGTTGACGTTATTGAACATGAAAGTCCATTTAACAATGGTACAGCCGAATGGAAAATGTTAACTAAAGATAACCTGAATGTAGCTTATGGTGTTTATGTTTATCATATTGAAGCACCTGGTATTGGTGAAAAGATAGGTAAGTTCGCAATTATTAAATAATGAATATGAACGAGAAAAAAAAGGAATTATAAAATGATAAATAAAAAATTAATAATGGTTTTAATATTGGCTGCTTTTACACTGCAGCCAATACTTGCACAAACAGTTACTAAAACCGGAACAACTGCCGCAAAATTTTTAAGTATTGGAGTTGGTGCTCGTGCAAATGCAATGGGGGGTGCTTATAGTTCAGTTGCAAATGATGTTTCTGCTATTTACTGGAATCCAGCGGGTATTGCTTCCGTAAATGAAACACAAACATTATTTACATATACCAGAATGTTTGCTGATATTAATATTAATTATTTCGGGTTTGTAATTCCAGCGGGTGATTATGGAACTTTTGGTGCAAGTGTAACTGCATTAAATGTTGGTGATATGGAAGTAACAACTGAATTTTTACCAGATGGAACAGGTGAAAAATTCTCGGCCGGTAGTTATGCTTTTACATTATCTTACGCAAAATATATAACTGAAAATTTTGCTGTTGGTGCGAATGTAAAATACATAAGAGAATCAATTTATAATTCAAGTGCATCTGGTGTTGCATTTGATATTGGAACAGTATTTATGACTCCATTCTACGGAATTAAATTTGCTTCAAGTATATCTAACTATGGTTCAAAAATGCAAATGTCTGGTGATGATTTACTGGTTCGTCACGATCCCGATCCACAAAGAGCAGGCAATAATCAAACTATTGACGCATATTATAAAACTGATGAATTTGAACTTCCTTTAAGATTACAGGTTGGAATTTCTCGTGATTTTAGAATTCTTGATGAACACCGGTTAACTTTTGCCATTGATGCAACTCATCCAAATGATAATCATCAGTGGGTTAATGTTGGAGGAGAAATTTCTTTGTTTAATGATTTAGTTTCCTTAAGAGGAGGATATAAAACTCTTTTCTTAAAAGATACACAAGAAGGATTGACCTTAGGAGCCGGAATTAAATATGATGGATTAGGCTTCTTTAAAATTGCAGTTGATTATTCATATCAACAATTAAAGTTTTTAGACAACATGCACAGTTTTACTATTTTACTAGGCTTTTAATTTAAGGTGAAAAATGATAATTTCCACCACAATAAAAAACAAAACTAATAACCAACAATATGGAGGCACTATGAAAAAAACTCTATTACTTTTTTCTCTACTTTTGCTAGTCTCCTTTACGTTTGTATCTGCACAGAAAAAGAAAGTAACTTTTAATGCAGATATGCGTATTGAAGCGCTAAAGGGAACATTTGACCCGGCAAAAGATGTAGTAACTGTACCGGGTGCATTTAACAACTGGTTAAATGAACCACCAGCTAATACAACTAAAATCATGAAAGATGATGATAAAGATAATATCTATACGTTATCTTATGATTTAGACCCGGGAACTTATGACTATAAGTTCAATATTGGTACTGGCTGGGAAGGTAAAGATGAACCTGGTGACAATAGCAAAGTTACTGTAGGAACAACCGATGTAACAATTAACAGATTCTTCAAAGGAGCTGCTTATACAAAAGTTCCTACACAAGTTACTTTTAACGTTGATATGACTTTACCAATTAAAACCGGCTTCAATCCTGCAAGTGGTAAAGTATATGTAGCTGGAAACTTTACAGATTGGGGAACAAGTGCAGTTGAAATGACTGACCCTGATGGTGATAAAGTTTATTCAGTTAAAGTATCAAAAACTGCTGCTGGTGCAGATATTAAAAGTGGTGACCTTTTAATTTACAAATTTATCTACAGTGCAAATACACCAAGCAACGGTACATGGGAATCAATTAATGAAGGTACTGATTACTTTGGTGGTGACAAAAACAGAATTTATGGTGTTGTAGATGGTACAAATACTGTTACACGTTTTTGGAATAACAAAAATCCTAATGTGGAAATTAAAGATGGTGTTATTTCTTTCTCTGTAGATATGAGCGTACTTGAAAGATTGAAAGTTTACAACCCAGCAACAGATGTTTTACAAGTAAGAGGTGGATTCAATGGATGGAGCGATTCTGATAAAGAACGTTCTATTATGCTTCAGGATTTCTTAAGACCAACAGACTGGTTCTTGTTAGTTCAATTCTTAAAAACTGAAGTTCCATCTACTCAAGAATATAAATATTATGTTGTATTAAAAAATCCTGGAATTTGGACTGATGGTTGGGAAAGACCATTATCAATGGGTGGCGGTAACAGAACTGTTACCTTCAAAGGATTACCAAATCAAGAAGAACCTAAAGTATATTACGATGATGTTCATCCGGCATTTTATGTTCCGGCAGGAACATCTATCAGCATTAAATTCCGTGTTGATATGAAAGATGCATTCGACCCAACAAAAGTTGCTATACCAATGAAAGCTGAAGATAAACTTTATTGGATTGCAGAACAACCATTATTTGCAAGAATTATGGGTTGGGTTGATAAAGATGAAATGACAGAATTCGAAATGAAAGATCCTGATGGCGATAAGATTTATGAAGGAACTTTAACAGTTAAAGGCCCGGCATTCAACGCTTTTGAATATCGTTATGGAATTCAAAGAGCAGCTGATAAATCTTGGAAAATTGAAGAAGCTGGTTTCGGTAAAAATGCTTATCGTGTAAGATATATTCCTCAAACTGGTGCAAGTAAATTTACTCAACCATATACTGCACCACTCGATAAGTGGACTGACAAAGCTGATAAATCTGATCAGGTTGAAAAATGGCCATCAGGTTTAAGTGATATTCGTGATCTTGAATTTGGTTTACCAACCAACTATTCTCTTGAACAAAATTATCCAAATCCATTTAATCCAACTACTTCAATCAGATTTGCAATTCCAAAAGATGAAATGGTTAGCTTGAAAGTGTTCAACGTTTTAGGACAAGAAGTTGCAACATTAGTTAATCAAAATTTAAAAGCTGGTTCTTATGCATTTGATTTTGATGCAAGAAAATTAACTAGTGGTGTTTATTTCTATACAATTCAAGCTGGTAAATTTAACGAAACAAGAAAAATGTTACTCTTGAAATAAAGTAGTAAACATTTAAAAAAAAGAAAAAGTCAGTCTTATTTTTAATAGGACTGACTTTTTTATTTTAAATAAAAAAATAAATTAAGCTTTTCCAGCACTTCCTAAAACGTTAATAATTTTGTGTTTGTAAAGTTCTTTCAATGCATCGCGTGCAGGACCTAAATATTTACGTGGGTCAAATTCAGCAGGATTTTCGTTAAATACTTTTCTAATTGCAGCAGTCATTGCTAAACGACCATCAGAATCAATATTAACTTTGCAAACAGCAGAAGCAGCGGCTCTTCTTAATTGTTCTTCCGGAATTCCTACGGCATCTTTTAATTTTCCACCATTTGAATTAATTATTTTTACTAATTCAACAGGAACAGAAGAAGCACCATGTAATACAATTGGAAAACCGGGAATTCTTTTTTCAATTTCTTCTAATATATCAAAACGTAAAGGTGGTGGAACTAAAATTCCATCTTCAGTTCTTGTGCATTGATCGGGAGTGAATTTATTTGCTCCGTGTGAAGTTCCAATTGAAATTGCTAATGAGTCAACGCCGGTTTTTTTTACAAAGTCTTCAACTTCTTCTGGTTTGGTATAATGTGAAACCTCACTTGAAACTTCATCTTCAATTCCTGCCAAAACTCCAAGTTCACCTTCAACAGTAACATCATATTTATGAGCGTATTCAACTACCTGAGCGGTTAGTTCAACATTTTTTTCGTAAGGATGATGTGAGCCATCAATCATTACAGAAGAAAAACCTGATTCAATACATGATTTACAAAGTTCAAATGTGTCACCATGATCTAAATGCAACACAATCGGAATATCGTAACCAAGTTCATGAGCATATTCAACAGCACCTTTTGCTAAATGGCGTAACAATGTTTGATTTGCATATTTTCTTGCACCACTTGAAACTTGTAAAATAACCGGAGATTTTGTTTCAACACAGGCACCTATAATAGCTTGAAGTTGTTCGAGATTATTAAAATTAAAAGCTGGAATTGCATATCCACCTTTAACTGCTTTTGCAAAAAGTTCTTTTGAGTTTACCAACCCAAGTTCTTTGTAGCTTAACATATTTCACCTTTCATTAGTTAAAGAAATTCATAATTAGCATCTGTATTATAAAAAAAATATTAACCCTATTCAAAAATTGAAAAATTAAATTTCTAAAAAACCCTTATATGAAAATCAGTCAGAAACTTAATTTCCTGATGAAGCATTTCTACATGTAAAGGAGTTTTACCAATGAATTCACCATCGGCTTCAATAAAGCACTCTTTGTTTGATTCAATTTTTATTTGCTTAGAGTGAAAATAATTTATCATAGGATGATCGATTTTTTCACATTTCCTTAAGTTGAAAAAGTTTTTTAAATAATCATAAATTGAAACTTCTCCAATTAATGTAACAGAAATTTTTCCATCATTAACTTTAGCATGTGGAGCAATTCCTAAACCGCTACCAAAATATTTTGCATTAGCAAAAGTTACGAGTAATGTATTCCCTTCATAAAATTCTTCATCTGTAAATAATCTTATTTTTTTTTGTTTGTATTTAAGAAAAGATTTTATAGTTGCAGAAAAGAATGAAATGTTCGGTCCATATTTTTTATTCCCTTCGTTAACACGTTTTGCAACTTCGGCATCTAAACCAACACCTGCTATGTTAATGAAGTATGTTGTTGAATCTTTGTCTTCCAAATTTTTGTGTTCTATTTTTCCAACATCAATTTCAACAAATTTATTTTCGCTTATTAAATTACTTAAGAATGAAATTTTATGAGATAGTTTTAATGTTCTTGCGAAATCATTTCCACTTCCTAGAGGAAGCAAACCTACAATTAAATTTTCTCTTTCTTCTTTCGGAATTTTCATTATTCCATTTATTACTTCGTGGATTGTACCATCTCCACCAACCGCAATTAAATAATCTGATTTCGACTTTACAATTTTTTCAGCTAAATCTTCTGCGGCTTTCGGTGTTTTAGTTATAAAATATTCGGTTAAAAAATTTTTTGAAAAATACTTTTCAGCTTCGTATTGAATTAATCTTTTTCTTAAATGTTTTCCATGAATTATAAAAGAAATTCTTTTCAAGATTTTTTCTCTTTGTTGTTATTATTAATTAAGATTGGATTTATTTCATAAAATATATTTCCACATGATTGACACAAATAGATAAGTTTTTCAGCCGTAGTATTTTTATAGTCTATTAATATTGCTGTTTTAATTTTACAATTAGGACAAATAGTATCACATAATATTTTGTTTTTTTCTTCCACAACACATAATTAATTATTTTTGGTCAGAAATTTAATAAAACTAATCAATTCAAAATATTATTAATTTTGTTTCATAAACAAAAATTTGAGAAAGAAATGAATATCGAAAAATTTTTTTATCCAAAATCTATTTGTGTTGCAGGTGCTTCAACAAAAGAAAAAAGTATCGGATATGAATTATTAAAAACAATTCGAATTTATAATTATACAGGAAAAGTTTTTCCTGTTAATCCAAAAGCAAATGAAATTCTTGGTTACAAATGTTTTAACTCAATCGAAGAAATAAAAGAAGAAATCGATTTAGCAATTGTAGTTGTTCCAAAACAATTTGCAGAAGAAACAATTGAACAACTACTAAAGAAAAATGTTAACGCAATTATTTTAATAACAGCAGGATTTAAAGAAATCGGAAAAGAAGGAGAAGAAATTGAGAAAAGAATTTTAAACAAAATTAAAAATGCTGGTGCAAGATTAGTTGGGCCAAACTGTATGGGAGTAATTAATACAATTGAAAGTATTAAACTTAATGCAACATTTGTAGCTGAAAAACCGGAAAAAGGTGCAACAGGATTTTTATCCCAAAGCGGAGCATTAGGTGCGGCGGTTTTAAATTCATTGAGAGAAACTGATATAAAATTTGCTCATTTTATAAGTGTTGGAAATAAAGCTGATATAAATGAAAATGACATTTTACACTTTTGGGAAATTGATGAAAATATTAGAACGATTACATTTTATTTAGAAAGTTTTGTTGATGGAGAAAATTTTTTAAAGGCATTTATTAAAAATGAAATTAATAAACCCACCATTGTTCTTAAAGCCGGAAGAACAAAAAGTGGTATGAAAGCTGCATCTTCACACACCGGAGCTTTAAGTAGCGAAGATAAAATTGTTAATGCACTTTTAAAGCAATTTGGAATTATAAGAGTTGATGATTTAAATGAACTGTTTAATACAGCAAAAGGTTTTGAAAACTTTCCATTACCAAAAGGAAGTAGAATTGCTGTTGTTACAAATGCTGGTGGACCTGCAATTCTTGCTGTAGATGCATTAGAAAAAGAGGGACTTACATTAGCAGAGTTATCAAATGAAACAAAGGTAAAATTAAAAGAAATTGTTCATCCTGAAGGTAGTGTCGAAAACCCAATAGATCTTTTACCGGGTGGAAATGCTGAAACTTATAAAAGAGTAAATGAAATTGTTTCATTAGATGAAAATGTAGATTCAATAATTTCAATTTTTGTTGAACCAGTTATGGTTGAGCCATTCAGTGTTATTGAGAGTGTCTATTCTATAAATTCTGAAAAACCAATTTACCAGGTTGTTATGCCATTACCGGAATTTTGGGATAAATACAGAAAAGAATCTCAAAAAAAATTACCACTCTTTAGAAATCCTGAAGATCCTTCAAAAGTAATTTCAAATATTTTGTTTTATACAAAAACAAAAATGAAATTAATTAAAAGCCAAGATGAATATCTGAAAAAACTTAATTTTCAAGAAAAGAAAAATATTTATGCAAATGGTTATTTAACTCAAAACGAAATAATTGAAATAGCAAATAATTATAATTTGCCGTTAGTATTTAGCAAAATTGTTTTACCTGATGAAATACAAGATATTGAATTAAATAAATTCCCTTTAGTTATAAAAGGATTAAATAAAAGTATAATTCATAAATCTGAAATTGATGCAATTAAACTTAACATAAAAACAAAAGATGAATTAATCAGAGCTTCTGAAGAAATAAAATCAAATTTTGCAAGAACCGGAATTGTAGTTGAAGAATTTTTAATCCAAGAATTTATAAAACCAAAGTTAGAGCTTTTGATTGGTGGTTTTTATGATAACTCTTTCGGCCCAATAATTATGTTTGGAAGTGGTGGAAAATATGTTGAAATATTTGATGACACTTCAATAAAATCATGTTATTTAAGTTTAGAAGATATTGATGAAATGATTGATGAAACTAAAGTCGGAAAAATATTAAAAGGTGTTCGTGGCGAAAAACAAGCTAATTTAAATGAGCTTAAAAAAATTATTAACAACGCATCAAAATTATTATTAGAAAATTCTTCTTTTAAAGAATTTGATATTAATCCATTAATTCTTTCGGAAGAAGGTAATTTTTATATCGTTGATTTTAGAATACGTAACGAAGCCTGAAAAGTTTTTTATTGCATTTAAAACTTTTGACCGATAACTTATTATAAGATTTTTAGTTTAGGAGATAAAATTGTGAATGACGTAAAAAAAATATTTTTATTCATTTTTCTTTTATTAACATTATCAATTCATTCGCAAGATAAAAAATATGGTTTGGTAATTCATGGTGGAGCCGGAAACATAAAAAAAGAAAATATTTCAACAGAAAAAGAAAAAGAGTATAACGAAAAATTAAACGAAGCACTTCAAAAAGGTTTTTCAATATTAGAAAATGGAGGAACAGCATTAGATGCAGTTAATGCAGCAATAAATATTTTGGAAGATTCACCATTATTTAATGCAGGCAAAGGTGCTGTATTAACTGAAAAAGGAGAAGCAGAATTAGATGCCTCGATTATGGATGGTAAAAATTTGATGGCAGGTGCAGTTGCCGGGTTAAAACATATTAAAAATCCAATTAACCTTGCAAGATTAGTAATGGAAAAATCACCTCATGTATTTATGATTGGTGAGGGCGCTGAAGAATTTGCAAAACAAAACAATATAGAATTTGTTGATAATAGTTATTTCATTACAGAAGAAAGATTAAATCAATACAAAAAAGCAAAAGAAAGATTGCAGGAAAGACAATCAGAAAAACATGGAACCGTTGGTTGTGTTGCATTAGATAAAAATGGAAATCTTGCTGCAGGAACTTCAACTGGTGGAATGATGATGAAAAAATTTGGAAGAGTTGGAGATTCACCAATTATTGGTGCAGGTACTTATGCAAACAATAATACATGCGCTGTTTCGGCTACTGGGCATGGAGAATATTTTATAAGATTATCAGTCGCTCATGAAATTTCTAATCTTATGGAATATAAAAATCTTTCACTTAAAGATGCAGCCGATGAATTAGTATTAGTTAGATTAAAAAAAATGAATGCAGATGGTGGAGTGATTGCAATTGATAAATCCGGAAATGTTGCTACACCCTTTAACACAACAGGTATGTTTAGAGGAATATTAATTTCCGGGCAAAAGCCGTTAATAAAAATTTTTAATGATTAAAATGAGGTTGTAATGTCTGAAGTAACAATTAATTATTGGGCAATTTTATTTTGTGGAATAATTGGAATGGTCTTTGGCTATCTGTGGTATAGTCCTTTTTTATTCGGAAAATTTTGGCTCAGTGCAATTGATAAAACTGAAGATGAATTAAAAAAAGATTTTAAACCAATTAAAACATTCGGATTAACATTTCTTTCAAATTTATTTATTGCATATGTTATTGCACGACTAATGGTTTTAACAAATGCTTCAACAATTGAAGAAGGAATTAGAATATCATTTCTATGTTGGTTGGGTTTTACTTTTGCAACAAACTTTATTAATGCACAATTTGAAAAAAAGGAAGTTAAACTTCTACTTATTGATTCCGGTTTTCATATGGTTGTAACAATAACTTACGGAACAATTTTAGGTATTTTCATTTAAGGATATAAATGAATATTAAATTACTTGTTTTTGACCTTGACGGAACTTTAGTCTCTTCTCATAAAACTATTTATCAAGCTACTGTAAAAACTTTAGAACATTTTAATATAAATGTTAATATTCCAGAGGATAAATTTTATGAAATGATTGGTTGGCATTTTGAAGATATTTTTAATGAGTTCGGTTTTAAAGTAAATAATTTTGAAGAGTTTATAAATGTGTATAAATCAATATATTTTGATTATATAAATTATTCTCATCTTTATGAAGGAGTTGAAAATACTTTAACAAAATTAAAAGACAAATTTTTAATTTCTTTATTAACAACAAAAGGACAGGATCAAGCAGAAAAATTAGTTTCATATTTCAACATAGAAAATAAATTTGATTTAGTAATGGGAAGAAGAAATGGTTTAAAACATAAACCTTCTGCCGAGCCATTATTAAAAATATGTGAAGAATTAAATGTTGATGCTAAAGAAACAATAATAATTGGAGATACTGAATTAGATATTCAATGTGGAAAAAACGCAGATGCAAAAACTTGTGCAGTAACTTATGGATATAGAACAAAAAAAACATTAGAAGAATTATCACCCGATTACATTGTTGATAAAATAGAAGAACTTGTGTTGATATTAAACGAAAACATCAAATAGGAGAAAGATATGGATAAGAGTGGAAAAGTAAATGTTAACATAATTAATGGAATTGCATCAATTAGTTTTAGTCATCCAAAAAGTAATTCATTGCCAAGTCGGTTACTGAAAGAAATTACAAATTATATTTATCAATTTGGAGAAGATGAAAAAGCACATGTAATAGTAATTCGTAGTGAAGGAGAAAAATCATTTTGTGCCGGAGCTTCATTTGATGAATTATTAGAAATAAAAGATTATAAAACCGGTAAAGAATTTTTTATGGGATTTGCAAGATTATTAAATGCAATGAGAAAATGTCCAAAGTTTATAATTGCAAGAATTCATGGTAAAGCTGTTGGGGGTGGCGTTGGTATTGCTGCAGCAGCTGATTATACAATGGCAACTAATGAAGCTTCTGTTAGATTAAGTGAATTGGCTTTAGGTTTAGGACCTTTTGTTGTTGGTCCGGCAATAGAAAGAAAAATTGGTAAAACAAATTTTATTACAATGTCTATTGATGCTGAATGGCATGATGCTTTCTGGGCAAAGCAGGCAGGGCTTTACACAAAAGTTTTTGCTACCATTCATGATTTGGATGAAGCAATTTCTTCTTTAGCAAAAAAAATTGCATCCTGTAGTCCTCAAGCAGTTGCTGAAATGAAAAAAGTTTTTTGGCAAGGAACCGAAAATTGGGATTCTCTTTTAGAAGAAAGAGCAGAAATCAGTGGCAGATTAGTTCTTGGTGAATACACTAAAAATTATATTCGTAACTTTAAGAAAAGCTGATGCTAAAAAAGTTATCTGATAAAAATTTCTTTTTATTAGTTCTTCTATATTTAATTTCTTCTCTTATAAGATTAAAAATAAATTTCTCAACAGAATATTTCCCGGGTAATAACGGAGCATTTTATTTATTACTCAACAGAAATTTAATTGAAAGTGGTGATTTAGTTTTTAGAGATTTTCCGCTTATATTTTATATACAATCTTTCTTCGCATCTTTGTTAATAAAATTTAATTTGCTAAATATTAATCAAGCTATTGATTATGTTTCAAGAGTGTTTGATTCTTTTGTGCCACCTCTTTCAATAATTCCCGCTTTTTTAATAACTAAAAAGGTAATTAAATCGAATGGCATTTCTGTTTATTTAATTTCAGGCTTGTCAATTTTCCATTTCTATTTTTTTGTTTTGATTTCAGATTTTCAGAAAAATTCACTTGGTATTTTTTTGTTATTATGGTTGCTTTACTTTTTGATTATACTAAATGAAAATTTTAATCATAAAAATTTTCTTTATGTTTTTTTGTTTTTCATTTTAAATGGACTTACACACTTTGGATGTTTTGGTGTTGCAATTGTTCTAATTTTAATTTATACAATTATAAATGCATATTACAAATTGTCTGATAAAAAATATTTAAAACTATTTATCATTTCATTTTTAATAATCATTTTTTCATTTGGATTAGTTTATTCAATTCATTCTTTTCGTTTTTATTCTATGATTGAAATAATTAAAAACCTTTTTGTAAATCCTGTAATAATTAAAATAATTGAAAAAGAACCTGTGATTACTCAGTTAGATCTATTCCATATTTTAATTACAAACATTTTATCAATCTTTGTTTTCGTTTTATTGATTAAGAATAAAGATGTAGCTCTAAAAAATTATTTGTTGACTTTAGCTGCTTTAACATTATTATTATCATCACCAATGATTAATTATGAAATAGCTCAAAGAATATATTTCATTTCATATATTTTCATTATTCCTTTAATTGCTTTTATATACCAAACATTAAATAAAAATATTTATAAAAGACTAATAATATTTTCAATAGTTGTTTTAATTATAATTTCTGTGAATATAAATTATACAAAACCAGTTTATTCAAATATGAATAAAAATCTTTATAAAGAACTAATAACTTTAAAAAATAATTTTCAACAAGATAAAAGAAGTTTAATAATATCAAGGCACGGATTAGAATTTTGGTTAATGTGGATTTTAAGAGTTGATGCAATAAGATCCGATGAGGTAAATGAAAAATATTGGGAGTGGTATGATGAAATTTATATTTTAGTGCAAAAAAAATTCAAACCGCCATTCGGTCCTTCAGGAAGTAATAATACTAATTTTCCTGAACCCAAAATCCCTGAAAATTCTACGTTAATTGTTTCAAACGATTATTATGACTTTTATAAAATTATTTCTAAACCAAAAGATATTTCAATTTTCAAGGAAAGATTATGAACAGTTATTTTCTATCTCAAATATTTATATATCCAATAAAATCATTAGGTAGAATATCAATAAAAGAAAGTTTGGTTACAGACAGAGGATTAAAATATGACAGAAGATGGATGATTGTAGATTCAAATGGAAATTTTATATCGCAAAGAACAAAACCCGAAATGGCTTTAATTACAACAGATATTAATAACAATAAAATTATTTTAAGACATAAAAAAACATCTGAGCAAGTTGAATTTGAAATTAATGAAACAACAAACCGAAAAATAAAATCCAAAGTATGGAATGATGAAGTAGAACTTTTACATGTTAATAATTTAATTGATGAATGGCTAAGTATAAATCTTAACATAAGATGTAAACTTGTTTATATGCCCGATAATGAATATAGATATGTTGATTCAAAATATTCTGTTAAAAATGAAATAACTAATTTGTCAGATGGATTTCCATTTCTTTTAATTGGTCAAAAATCTCTTGATGACTTAAATGAAAAATTAAACAACAAAATAGGATTTGATAGATTTAGACCGAATCTGGTTTTTGTTGGAGGTAATGCTTTTGATGAAGATAAATGGAAATATTTTGAAATTAATGAAATAAAATTTTTCCCGGTTAAACCCTGCTCTCGTTGTAAAATAATAACGACGGATCAAAATACATCGCAAATAGATGATGAACCTTTAAAAATTTTGTCAACGTATAGAAGTTATAATAATAAAATATTTTTTGGACAAAATTTAATTCATGATGGTGATGGAATAATAAAAGTTGGTGATCGAATTGAAAAGATATATTTAAAGGAGAACACAGATAATTTAATCGCTTAGTTAAATATTAAATAAAAAACAAAAAACTATCTGTGTTCTGTCAAATAAAATTATTTTAAAGCTTTTTTGATTTTAGTAATAACATCTTTAGAATAATAATTACAAACACCTTTTTTAGCAGTTGGTTCAAGTTTAAGTTCTTGAATTGCCTTTTTAACTTTTGCATCCGAAACACCGAGTTCTTTTGCGATATTTCCAGCAGTAAATAATTTTTCTTCTGCCATATTTTCCTCCTAATTTATTTTTAGTTATTTAGAGTAAATTTTATCAAGTGATTCGAAATATTTTCTAATCAGTTCTTCATAATCTTTTTTGTAACCTTCTCTCATTGCTTTTTGAAGCTCTTCTTTCAATTTATTTTTTCTCTCTTCATTTAAGAGAAGTTCTTTTGGTGATGTTCCATAAATATTACCACCCGTATCAGACTTTCTTGTTTCATCAAAATCTCTTTCATTAATAGAACGTTGGGCATCAAGTAATCTGGATAAAATTCTTTCTTGTTGTTTAATTGTTTGATCGTCAAGTTTATTTGATTGTAAATTTGTTACAACTTCTTTCATTTCTTGTAAGATGTTTTCAAGATTAGAAGCAAGTTTTTTTGATTGACCAGTAGATTTAGCTTCGTTGTTTAATTGCTCAAGAGATTTTCTAATTAATTCTTGTTGTTGCGAAAGTTTTTGCATTTGTGAAAGCATCTCTTGTGTCATTTGTCCATTTTTTAACATTTGAGTCAACTGATTTAAATTCATTTGTTGTTGAGACATTTGTTGCAATTGTTGCATCAAACTCATCATTCCACCACCCTGACCACCACTCATTAATTGTTCCATCGATCCTTTTAATAAAGTTGCAGCTTCATTTATATATTGCATGGCATTTCTTTGATAATTATTTGCTATTGGTAAATTTTGATTCTGTAATGAAGATTGAGCTTGCCTCATTTCATTTAATGCTTTTCCAATTGCTTTTCCCATTTCTGGTGTTATTGCAAATGTCTTTTGAGAAAGATTGCTCATCTTATCGAGTATCTTTATCAAATTATTACTTAATTGATTTTGAGATTTTATATTTCTATTAAGATCATTTATTGAGGGAGCTGTTTGTTCAGTTTGTTTTCTTAGTTCTTCTTGTTCTTTCGATAAAGTTATTAAGTCATCTAAAATTTTAGCCATTTCAAAAAATGAACGCATTTGATTTGTCTGTTGAATTTGTGATTGTAGATTTTGAAACTGCTTTTTCATCATTTGCATGTTTGATGAAAGTTGTTTCTGATTTTGTAATGCATTCATTTTTTGTAGTTGATTCAATTGTTTTAAAGTTTCTTCAGATAATTCGTCATTATTTTGGTTTTCAAATTCATTTTTAATTTTATCCAAAAGATCATTGGGCATATCTTTAATAGAATTCATTTTTGCTTTCAAATCTTCAATCGTGTTTTTTAATTGATCAACTTTAGAATTAATATTCTTTTGTTTTTCCGATAATTCTTTTTTTGTATCGGGGTTGTTTAAATTACTTTTTTCTGTTTGCTCGGAAATTTCTTTTAGTTCCTCAATTAAATTTTCAGTTCTTTTAATTAGTTCATCAACTTTTTGTTCTACCTGAATTCTTTTTAATAAATTCAAAGTCCTTTCAATACTGTTTTTAATAAATTCTTCATTTGCTTTTAATTCTTCTAAAGACATTTGCACATTTTCACGAACTAAATTTTTTAATGCATCTTGCATTTTCTTCAAAGCGTTTTTTAGTTCCTCATTATCAAATTGTTCAAGTAATTTTTGTAGTTCATTGTATTTGTTAAGAGTTTCTTCCGATAACAAATTATTCTTTAAAATTTCTTTTTGCATTTCATTAAGTTTTTGAGAAATCTCATTTAGTTTATTCCCAATTTGCTCAAATTTTTCAGTTGCTTTTTCAATTTTTTCTTTCTCCTGCCAGTTTATTTCACGAGAGTTTTGTTTAAGTTCATCACTTAGTTTCTTTAGTTCATTTTGAAGTTTTTCAGCTTCTTTGAATGTTTCATTTAATTCATTTACTGTGCTTTGTTGTGTTTTTTCAATTGAATTAAATAATTCATCTAATGATGGTATGAAAATTTTTATTTCTTTTGACTTTGTAGATTTTGGACCAGAGATGTTATCGTTATCAAAAACTTCTAAATAAAATGAAATAGTTTCTCCTTCGGTAAGAAAGAGTGGCGATAAATCCCAAACAAAAAAAACATCATCTTGTTTTAGTTCTTTATTAAAAGTTATAGGAATTGATTGATACGATTCATAAGGTTTTCTATACTTAGAAGAAACTAAATTATAGTTTAAAGTCAATTTTGAAAATCCATAATCATCGGAAACTTTTATTGAAAGAGGTATACGATTTTCCGTTCCAAGTTTGATATCTTCTTTTGGAGAAATTAATTCAATGCTTGGGAATAAATCGTTTTCAACTGAAATTGTATATTCAACTGGATTATCGTTCCTGATGTTTGATTTATCAATTATTTCAAAGTGATAGGAAGAGTTTTTATTTATATTAATTTCAGTATAAGCTTTGTTGCCAGCTATTTGCATAGGTTTTTCAGTGCTATCATCAAAAATTATTTTGCTGCTTAATAATTCACGTGATGCATATAAATTTAATTTAACTTTGCTTCCTTTTAATGCAGTGATATTTCCATTATCTCTTTGAAATTGTGCTTGAAGTTTTGAATATGAAGGTGGAATTATTTCAACATCAACTAAATTTATAATTGGTCTGTTAATTACATTTATTTTGAACAAACTACTTTTAATGTTTTTATGCTGCACATAAAATTCTGTTGATTTTGTTAAAGAAAGGAAACTGTATGTTGTGAAATTATTATTAAGCTCCAGTTTTTTTTGAGTAAATTCTGATTCATCTTCATTTCTATAATAAAACGAAATCTCTTTTTGTTGTTTGCCAATAACCGAAATATTTATTAAAACATTCTCGCCTTTTGTTATGGTTTTATTTGTTGGGGAGATGGAAAAATAAAATTCTGGTGGTGGAGAAAAATCACGATTGTAATTTACTAAGCGATAAACAGAACTACTCAAAGGATTAACAATTGCAAATAATAAAACAAATGCAAGTAAAAAGAATAAAGTTATTTTAAATCGTTTCTTTGTTTTGGAGTAATCAATTACAGAGCTAAAATCTATATCTTTTATTTTATCATATAAATTATCAAAAGCTGCCTCAATTAATTCAAAAGATGTGTTTTTTGATGATTCATTTTTTAGTTGAAGTATATTAGTAAGTTCATCTTTTATTTGTGGAAATTTATCACCAATCTCTTTTGATGTTTTTTCATAATCGGGATTTAGATAAAAAATAAAATCTTTTATGAATTTATATCCGACAAAAAAAATAAAAGAAAAAAGTGAAACCAGAAGAAAAGCGTAAACAATAAATGTTCTTTCTTGTTTTGTGAAATTAAAAAAGGCTTCTAAAATTGAAATTATGAGAACAGAAATAAAAAATATAGTCAACCAAAGAAAAAATTGTTCTAACCCCTCTTTTCTTTTTTGTTTATTTAAATAATTACGGATTTTATTATGTATGTCAAAAAGTTTGTTATTCATATTAATTAATCAATGACCAAACAACAATGTTAGTTCCAAAACGTAATGCTTCTTCACGTTTTTCAGGAGGATCTTTGTGAACATCCGGATCAGCCCAGCCATCACTCGGATTGCTTTCATATGTATAGTAAAGGCATAATCTTCCATTTAAAAAAATTCCAAAGCCACGTGGTGGATTTTTATCATGTTCATGAGTTTTTGGAGGACCATTTTTAAAATCGAAAACACAATTATATAAACCGTAATTAAAAGGAATTTCAATTAAATCTTTATCAGGAAAAACTTTTTTTATTTCTCTTCGGAAAGCTTTATCTAAACCGTAATCGTCATCAACATAAAGAAATCCACCGGCTTCAAAATAATTACGCAGCTTTTTAGCCTCAGAATCTGTAAAAATAATATTTCCATGACCTGTCATAAATAAAAATGGATATGCAAAAATGTTTCCGGTGGTTAAATCAACAAATTCATATTTAGGATTTGTTTTAATGTTTGTATTGTTAGCAATAAATTTTAACAAATTAATTTCTGCTGATGGATCATTATACCAATCTCCGCCACCATTGTATTTTAATCGCGCAATGAAAAATCCATCGCCCTGAGCTAAAACAATTGAATTTACAATAAAGTATATAATTAAATAAAATTTCATTTTGTGTTTTAATTTATATCTAAAAATAAAAATTTAATTGTGGTATTTCATAAAAAATAAATTTTATATCTTTAAAAAAATAAAAATGAGATAATGAAAATATTACACATAAATAATCCGGCAGCTGCAAATGGAAAAAGTCATAAATTATTTCCATTAATTAAAAAACAATTTGAAAAACTTCAGCTACATCATGAATCAATTCAAACAAAATATGCCGGTCAGGCAACCGAGATAATTTCTTCTGTTGATTTTAACAAATATAAATGTATTGCTGTTTCAGGAGGGGATGGTTCTCTCTTCGAAGTTGTTAATGGCTACATGAAAAATTCTTCAAAGAATAAAATTCCAATCGTTCCAATTCCAATTGGTAGAGGAAATGCTTTTGCTAGAGATTTGAACTTTCAACCAGATAACTGGGAAAATTCATTAAATGCTATTTCAAAAAATGAAGTAATTAATTCCGATGTCGGTTATTGCAAAACATCAAATTCAGAATTTTATTTTGTAAATATTTTAGGATTTGGTTTTGTAACTGATATTGCTGAAACAGCATTTAAATTAAGATCGTTTGGACATCTTTCATATGTTGTTGGAGTTATTTACCAAA
Source organism: Melioribacteraceae bacterium (assembly GCA_026417375.1). GTDB lineage: Bacteria > Bacteroidota > Ignavibacteria > Ignavibacteriales > Melioribacteraceae > Stygiobacter. The sequence continues at coordinate 28,540 of JAOADJ010000013.1, forward strand.
CAATAAATTTAAAGTCATATAAGTTAAAAATTGAAATTGATGAAAAAGTAATTGAAAGAGACAATGTTTTTGTTGAAATATCAAATACAAAATATACTGGTAAAGATTTTTTAATGGCACCAAATGCAAAAATAAATGATGGCTTATTGGATATCACCTTACTGAATAAATTATCAAGAAAAAGAGTTCTTCAAGCTTTGCCAAAAATTTTTACCGGTGAACATATTCATATGAAAGAAGTTGAGACCTTCAAAGCAAAAAAAATTAAAATAGAAACAGAACCTAAAAAAACTTTAACCCCCGATGGTCAAATAATGGAATCAACTCCAATTGAAATCGAATGTTTGCCAAATGCTATTTCATTTATTCACAATGTTACTTAAATGGTAAATTAGTTAAATCAACATTTCCACCCGTAAGAATTATAGCAACATTTTTATTTAAAAACTTTTCTTGATTTTCTTTAACTATTGCTAAAGCAACGGCACTCGATGGTTCAATTATTATTTTCATTCGTTCCCAAATCAATTTCATTGACTCAATTATTGTTTCTTCTTCAGCGGTTAAAATTTCATCAACATTATTAATAATGATGTTAAAGGTTTTTTCACTCAACTGAGTTAATAAACCATCGCAAATTGTTTTAGGATTAACAGAAGGATAAATTTTCTTATCGTAAAAAGATCGAAAAGCATCATCAGCACCTTTGGGTTCTGCCCCTATTACTTTTGTTTTAGGAGAAAAATATTTTGTACTTAATGAAGTCCCGCTTAATAATCCGCCACCACCAACTGGTGTTATTATAAAATCAATATCATTAAATTCTTCGAAAATTTCCTGAGAAGCTGTTGATTGACCGGCAATAACATCATAGTTATCAAAAGGATGAATAAAATTTGCATTTGTTTCTGCGATAACTTCATTTAGTTTTTCTTCACGCGATTTCAATGTTGGTTCAGAAAAAATAATTTTTGCTCCATAATTAGCAACAGCTTTCTTTTTAATTTCTGGCGCAGTATGTGGCATAACAATGTAAGCAGGAATATTTTTCAATTTTGCTGCAAGAGATATTGCTGCCGCATGATTTCCAGATGAATGTGTTGCAATTCCGTTTCTCAATTCATTTTCTTTTAATGATAAAACTGCATTACTTGCCCCACGAAATTTAAATGCACCAACTTTCTGAAAATTTTCGCACTTGAAAAAAATATTTGCACCGGTTATTTCATTAATTGATGATGAAGTTAAAACTGGTGTTTTCTTAACTTGATTCTTAATTCTTTCTCTTGCTTGTATTAAATCGTCTTTTGATAAAAAATTATTTTTCATTGTTTTATAAATTCCAAAATATTTTTATTAAAAATAAAAAATAATTGACATTTAACTTTATAAAAATTAGTTTCGCATCAAATGAAAAGAACAAATAACATATTGAATAACAACTGGTGGTGGCTTAACACAAATACGCCATCCTAAGGTTATTATATATTCTATTCAAGCCGTGGATGGCGAAAGCGTTCACGGCTTTTTTATTGCCTGCCGTGAACTATAATTAAAAATTAATTAACCAACAATTATCAATTAATGAGGTTCACATGTCACAAAACAAAATTATCTTTCTTGATCAAAAACAATTACCAACACATTATTACAATATCATGGCAGATTCTCCGGTTCCACTAGATCCACCTTTACATCCAGCTACAAAACAACCCGCTGGTCCGCAAGATTTAGCAGCCATTTTTCCTATGGCATTAATAGAACAAGAAATGTCGCAGGAACGATTTATTGAAATTCCAGATGAAGTTCGTGATTTATATAGATTAAGCAGACCAACACCATTAATCCGTGCTGCAAACCTTGAACAAGTTCTTGATACGCCAGCTAAAATTTATTTTAAATATGAAGGTGCTAATCCAACCGGAAGTCATAAAACTAATACTTCTTACGCACAAGCATATTACAATAAAAAAGCCGGAATTAAAAAACTTGTTACTGAAACTGGTGCCGGGCAATGGGGAAGTGCTCTGGCAATGGCGTGTAAGCATTTTGATATGGAATGTGAAATATTCATGGTAAAAGTTAGTTATAATCAAAAACCATATCGTAAAACTTTCATGAAATTATTTGGTGCAACTGTTCATGCAAGTCCAACAGATTTAACACAAGCAGGAAGAAATGTTTTGGCAGAAGATCCGGATTCTCCCGGTTCACTTGGAATTGCAATAAGTGAAGCAATTGAAACTGCAGTTCAAAGAGATGATACAAATTACTCTTTGGGAAGTGTATTAAATCATGTTATGCTTCATCAAACAATTATAGGAGAAGAAGCAAGAATTCAAATGGAAATGGCAGGCGATTATCCGGATGTTGTTATTGGTTGTGCTGGCGGTGGAAGTAATTTTGCAGGATTAGCATTTCCATTTTTAAGAGATAAATTAACTGGTGAAAAAAAAGATTTAGAAATAATTGCTGTTGAACCTGCATCATGTCCATCATTAACTCAAGGGAAATATGATTATGATTTTGGAGATGAAGCACAAATGACACCATTAATTAAAATGTACACACTAGGGCACAAATTTATTCCGCCTAAAATTCATGCTGGTGGATTACGTTACCATGGTATGGCGCCTACAATTTCGTTGATGTATAATATTGGAATGATTTCAGCAAAAGCTTATAATCAATTAGAAGTTTTTGAAGCTGCAAAAATTTTTGCTCAGGCAGAAGGAATTGTTCCGGCTCCGGAAAGTTCTCATGCAGTTAAAGAAGCAATTCAACAGGCTTTAATATGCAAAGAAAATGGTCAATCAAAAACAATTTTATTTAATTTATCCGGAAATGGATTTTTGGATTTAGGTTCTTATGAAATGTATCTTGAAAATGAATTGACAAATTGATTTAATAAAAAAGTATTGTGAAAAAAACTCAAAGTTAATAGTTGAATATTTGTCAGTCTGAGCTCGTCGGAAATTTATTTTCTTATTCAAACATTTTAGAAAACTAACTTCGACAAGCTCAGCATGACAAATAATTTTATAATTAAAACATCATCAATAATAAAATTATTTTAATTCTGGAATTCTACCCGGTGTCCACGGTGCATTTATTTTCTCTAACTCTTTTTCAATTGACTTCAACTCAACTTCATTTATCTTTTTAAGTTGTGCAATTATTGGTTGAATTTCTTCATATAAAGTTTCATATGCTACAAATTGATTTTTTGTAATATTTGAAGTTGAACGAGCAGTTATTGAAATCATATCACTTAATCTATTATTTAACGGAACAGGAGAAGGTGGTATTTCTTCACGACTAGCCTTTGGTGTTGGTCCATTAAATTTATAAATAATATCAGCAATTTCTTTTGAAGTTGCGTCAGCTTTTTTAAATAAATCATAATTTGCTTTTGAAGAATTATTAATTGCTTGTTTAATTGCTTCATATTTCTTCTGCAATTCTTCTGCTAAACGTAAAGCACCTTGTGCTGTTCTGGATAATTCTGCTGCTTTTTGTTGGAACTCAACAACTTTTGCAAAATCATCTGCAGGGAGTGAACTGTTTTTAAGCAGTTCAACATTAAAAGGTTCTGGTCCAGATAATTTTTTCTCTTCACCACGAACAACCATCGACATTGAAACAAAATATTTTCCCGGTTTAACAAAATATCCCGATGAAGAAAATCTTCCACGTCCACTTGTTGAAACAGGTTCAAATTTATCCGTTGTTATAGGAGATAAACTTTCCATTCTTAAATCCCAAACAATTCTATTTATACCACTACTAGCTGATTTTGTAAGTTTTCTAATTACATTATTGTTTTCATCTGTTATTGTGAAAATTAAATAAGGAGCTTTTTCATCTGCTTCAGCTCTTAATTCTTCAAACGTTGGTTGTGGAATTGGTTTTCCATCTTTAAATAATTCTTTTTCCTTAGCTTGTCTTTGTGCTTTTAAAGTTTTTGGAACATCTTTAACATAATAAGTTATTGTTGCACCAAATTCCGGGTTAGGAGCTTTGAAATAAGTTGAACCTTGTCCATATCTACCACTTTTTTGTACATACATCAAAGCATTTTTAATTGGAAAGATGTGAGAATCTTTTTCTAATAAATCTTTTGTTAAAAATCTTAATGGTGAATAATCATCAAGAATGTAAAAGCCGCGACCAAAAGTAGCAACAACTAAATCTTTTTCTCCTTCGTGAATAGTTATATCCGGCACTTTAACTTTTGGCAAACCATTTTTTAACTGAATCCATTTTTCACCACCATCAACTGTAAAGAAAACTCCCCATTCAGTTCCAACAAAAAGTAAATTTGGATTAACAGGATCTTCAACAATTGTATTTACCGCTCCATCTTGTGGTAAATTACCTGCAATAGATTTCCATGTTTTTCCTTTATCATTACTTTTTAATAAGTAGGGTTTGAAGTCATCTCTTTTATGATTGTTAAAAGAAGCATAAACAACATTTTCATCAAAACGGGAAGGTAGAATATCGCTAACCAATGTGAATTTAGGAACACCAGGAAAATCTTCAATTTTTCTCCATGACTTTAAATCTTCAGTAACTTGAATTAATCCATCGTCAGTTCCTGCATAAAGAAGATTTTCTTTTTTAGGTGATTCAGCCAAAGAAACTACTAAACCAAAAAGTGAAGTGCTTACATCTTTAGCAACAGCATCATAGCTCCAATATTTACCCATTACAGGAAAAGAATTTCTATCTGTTTTTGTTGAAAGATCATCACTAATAACCTGCCAGGAATTTCCACGATCATCACTTCTAAAAACTTTTTCGGCAGCAATGTATAATCTTGTTGGAGAATGTGGACTAATAAAAAATGGTGTGTCCCAATACCATTTGTAAGTTTTTTCACCTTTAGCAGGTTCTGGACGAATATCAACAGATTCACCATTTAATTTATCGTAACGAACAATATTTCCATATTGCCAAGCTGAGTAAACAATATTTGGATTGCCGGGTTCAGTAGCTTGGAAAAATCCATCACCACCAGCTGTAACAGTCCAATCACTATTTACAATTCCATCACTGCTTAATGTTCTTGATGGTCCAAAAAAACTATTGTTATCTTGTGTTCCACCATATACATTATAAAATGGTTTGTCGTCATCAACTGATACACGATAGAATTGTGTTACAGGTAAGTTGCATTTAAAAACAAATGTTTTACCTGAATCAAAAGTTTCATAAACACCACCATCACCACCAATTAGAAAATGATTTGTATCGTTAGGATCAATCCAAATTGCATGATCATCTACATGGCGGTTTTCTGTGCTTATTGGTTTCCAGGTTTTGCCACCATCTTCAGTAACATGAGAATTAGTTTCAACAGAATAAACTTTGTTTACATCTTTCGGGTCGCAAAAAATTTCGTTGTAATATTGACCAGCTTCATGATGGTCGCTCATTTTTTCCCAACTTGCCCCACGATTTGTTGAACGATAGAAACCACTACCATTTTCTGCAGCTTGCATAATTAAATAAATCACATCAGGATTAGCCGGAGAAATTGCAATACCCATTCCACCAATATCAACTTTGGGTAAACCATTCATAATTTTTTCCCAGGTAGCACCGGCATCAGTTGATTTATAAACTGCAGATTCTGGTCCACCATTTATTTTTGTAAAAATATGTCTTCTTCTTTGCTCTGATGTTGCATATAATACGTTTGAATCTCTTGGATCCATTACAATATTATTAACACCAGTGTTTTCAGAAATATTTAAAACTTTATTCCAGGATTTACCACCATCGGTAGTTTTATAAAGACCACGTTCACCACCAGGACCCCAAACAGATCCTTCTGCAGCAACATAAACTGTATTAGGGTTTTTAGGATCAACAACAATTCCACCAATTTGGCGAGAATCTTTTAATCCCATGTGTTTCCAACTTTTTCCACCATCTAAAGATTTATAAACTCCATATCCATAACCAAGTGCACGTTGATGATTGTTTTCTCCAGTGCCTACCCAAACTACATTTGGATTGGTTGGATCTAAAACTACAACTCCAAGGGAATATGGAAGTGTATCTGCAATAGCTTCCCATGTTGTTCCGCTGTTAGTTGTTTTCCATAAATGACCACTTGCTGTTGCAACATAATATTCACTATGATTGTTTGGATTAACTGCAAAGTCTGCAATCCGACCACTTGTAAATGCTGGTCCAATTCCTCTAAATTTTAATCCGGAAACTGTGCTGCTTGTTAACCATTCTTTTTCTTTCTTTTCATTTCCTTTTTCTTTTTGTGCAGTTAAAGAAAATGAAAATAAAAGTAGAATAAGAAAAACAAGTTTTAAATATCTCATAGAGACTCCTTATTTAATTGGTGATTAATAATTCACGATGATAAATGGACAATGTAAAAAAACTTTTATGTTATACGTAAATTGCGAATAATGAATTGTAAGTTCAAGGAGAGAAGAAAAAATTTTAATAAAAAGCGGAAGCAATGATGAACAACTAAGTTCATCATTTTTGCATTCAAGCAAGCTTCCGTTTAGGAGATATACCAACTTTGATACTCTCGCCGAAGGTATATCTAATTATCTAACTTCGTATTTAGGTTGTTTTGGTTCCTGGTATGGTTTTGATTTTAATTCGTCCATAATTATTTCAACAGCTTTTTCAAGTTGTGGATCAATTCCTTTTGCTAATTTAGAAGGATCATCAATTTGATAAATGTCTGGATCTACACCATGTCCTTCTTTAAACCATTTCCCATCAGGATCATACATTCTGAAAGTGGGAACAGTTACACTACCTCCATCAATTAATTGAGGAGTGCCGGTAATACCAATTAATCCGCCCCATGTTCTTGTTCCAATTAATTTACCTAAACCAGCTTTTCTAAAATAATCTGGAAATGCGTCGCCACCAGAACCACTCCAACCATTGATCAACATTACTTTTGGGCCGAAATGAGCAACAGGAGGCCATTGCCAATTTTTTCCATCCCGAACAGCCCAATATGCAAGTGGTTTTCTGTTTAATAATTCAATGAAACGATCGGGTATTTGTCCTCCATTGTTAAATCTTTCGTCAATTATTAAAGCATCTTTATTGAACTGTGCATAAAACATTCTTACTAATTCATATTGTCCATCAGAAACACCAGTACTTGGAACATAAATATAACCGACACGACCATTTGTTTTTTCTTCAACATATTTTCTGTTTTGTTCAATCCAATCTAAATTTCTTAATCTTGTTTCTGATGAAAGTGTTTGAACTATTATTTTTTTTGCACCTTCAAAAGTTGGTTTATCATTAACAGTAAGTTCAATTGTTTTTTCCGCAAGTCCTTCAAAAGCATAGTATGGTGCTTTTGTAATATCGAGTGGTTCATCATTTACTGCCAAGATGTAATCACCTGTTTTTATTTTTAATCCTGGTTGTAAAAGTGGTGAACGTATTTCTGTATCCCACACAGCACCATTTATAATTTTTTTAATTCTATAAAATCCATTTGCAATTTCCCAGTCAATACCAAGATAACCTATGTTTCTTTGTTCAGCTTCTTCTGTATCGCCGCCACTTCTGTATGTGTGAGAAGCATTGAGTTCAGAAATCAATTCGCCAAGTATGTAATTTAAATCCCATCGGGTTACACAATAATCAACCAGTTTACCGTAACGTTCTTTCATTTCTTTCCAATCAACACCATGCATGTTTTTGTCATAAAAGAAATCTCTTTCGAATCTCCAGACATCATTAAAAATTTGTTTCCATTCTTCTTTTGGATTAACAGTCATTTCCATCATTGAAGTTGGAATTTTTTTATCAAGTTTTTGATTTTCCGCAATATCAACAATTGAATAATTTCCATTTGAAGCAACAAGAATTTTCTTTCCATCTGCGGATACCTGATATGAGTTTGCATCATCAACTATTTTTTTCTCTTCTCTTTTTTCTAAATCATAAAAATATATTGGTCTGTTCCTTTCTGAAGAGCAACTATTTGGTAAACGGTGAAATATTAATTTACCGGATACAGCAGATAGTCGTGCATAATTTCCATTTTGTGGTGGAAGTATTACAACACGGTTTTCAAAATTTTTGAAATCGATAATTGTTTCTTTTTGTTTGTCATTTTTCTTTTCATCTTTAGCTGTTTCTTTTTTGGAATCATCTTTTTTGGGATCTTCCTTTTTTATTTCATCTTTTTTAATTGAAGTTGTATCATTCTTAGGAGCAAGTGGTGAAGTTATATTTTCATTCAAAGTAACTAATGCTAATTTAGTTGCATTTGCATAAACAAACGAATTGTCAAAATCGCTGTAAATTGGAGAAAAGTTTCTATCTGTTAAGAAATAAAGATATTTACCATCAGGATCGAAAACGGGTTCAGTATCTTTATAAAATCCTGAAGTTGCTTGTGTAACTTTTTGTTCTTTAACATCATAAATAAAAATTGCACTACTTCTGTTTTCAAGATCATTTTGATAAGCTAACCAGCGGCTATCTGATGACCAGCTTGGTTTAAATGAATCTAAATTTCCTTGATACCAATATTTACCTTTATCAACATTATATATTTTATTTTTTTCTAAATCATAAATTTTAATTTCCATTGCTTTATCAACAAAAGCAATCATTTTGCTATTCGGAGACCAATATAAATTATACCGATAACCTTCACCAAGAGATGTTAATATTTTTTCTTCATTTTGTTTTTCTAAGTCCCGGATTGTAAGTTCATATTCACCGGATTTATCAGACCAATATGCTATAAATTTTCCATTTGGTGACCAGGATGGATAACGTTCTGCAACACCAGAAGATTTTGTTAAATTTATTACTGCACCATTTTCTGCAGGAAGATTAAATAATTCACCACGAGCTTCAAATATTGCACGTTTTCCATCGGGTGATATTGAAAAACCCTGTATCAGGTTCGAAACCTTTTCAACTTGTGGTAATAATGTAATTGCATCAGTTATTACATTAACTTTTACTTCGCGATATTTTTCATCATTAAGATTTAGTAAAAATAATTTTCCACCAGCTTCAAAAACAATTTCATTTGGTCCAAGTGAAGGAAAATGAATATCATAATCTGTGAATTTTGTTATTTGTTTTAATTCTTTTGTGTCAAGGTTATATGACCAGATATTCATTCTGATTTCAGGACCACGATCAGATAAAAAATAAATCTTTCTTCCGCTCCACATTGGCAATTCATCACCAGCAGGATTTTCGATGATATAATCAACAGTCAATTTATTTAAATCAAACAACCAAATATCTGCAGCATCACCACCACGATAGCGTTTCCATGTTCTGAATGATTCTGTTTTATTTGAGTAAACAATTTGTTTCCCATCCGGAGAAAGAGAAGCATGTTCACCATAAGGAACAGGAAGTTTTTCAGGTAATCCACCATTTGAAGAAACTTTGTAGAACTGACTAAATCTTTGTTTTCCGCTTTCAGCAGAAGAAGCAAATAAAATATTTTTTCCATCCGGATACCAATCAATTATTCTATCCGGCATTCCATGATTTGTAATTCTTTTAGGAATTCCTCCAGTAGTTGGAATAACATAAACATCAGTATTTCCATTATAATTTCCACTAAAAGCTATTTGAGAACCGTCTGGCGAAAATTTAGGAAAAACTTCCTGCCCCTTTGGTGAGCTTAACTTATAAGCTGTTCCTCCTTCTTTTTGAACAATCCATAAATCTCCGGCATATGAAAATACAATATGAGTTTTGGAAACATCTGGATATTGAAGCATACGGGCATCAATTTGTGCAAAAAGATTTACACTAAATGATAAAATTAAGATTGAAATAATTGCAAGATTTTTCATAATACTCCTATGAAAGTTATATTTTACATATAAAATATTGATTTGTTCTTTTGGTTCAAAAATTTAATAATAATTTATTTTGATTATTAATTCAGACGATATAGAAAGGATAAAGTTGAATGTATAAAACAGAATATCACTAATTTTTTAAATTAATGATATTCTGTTAATTAAATTGATAAATTAATGGTGGGAATGACAAGTAGCACTTTCATTTATTATAAGTTCACCTTTACAAAATTTAATTGCTGCCAAATCTGCATTTATTTCATTTGTAAAAACCACATCGATGTTATTTTGTTTTAAATCTTCAATTATTCGCCAACCTGCAGATTGACATATTAAATGTGAACAATCTTTAAGTGCATTAATTAAATTTTTATGTGAATGTCCATGCTCATGATTATTATGATGCGAATGAGAATGATTAGTTAAATTATTTTCTAATTCAATTTTGTTTATGATATTTTCATTCTCAATATCATAAATTATAAATCCTTTACATCTGCCTATATGCCCGGTTACAGTTGAATAATCATTTGTAGCAACAGCAATTTTCATTTTATTTCTCCTTATTATTTAATAATTCAATTTGTATTGCTTTTCCATTTAAGATTGCATCTGAAACTATAAATCTTGCATTCTCTAAAATTCTTCCGAAAGTAGCCCGACTAATTTTCATATGTGCTGCTGAATCTTCATGGCTTAGCTTTTCAAAATCTGCTAATCTAAGAGACTCTAATTCATCATAATTCAAAATATTAATTTGAAGTTGATGAATTGGTATTCCTTTCGGCTTAAAATAATTTGCCTTTGGTTTACAACAGATATGTCTATGTTTTTTTGGTCTTGGCATAATTAATAATAATGAGCATATGCTCATAACAAAAATAAAAAAATATTTTTTAAAACAAAAAACGCAGATTATAAAATCTGCGTTTATAAATTTTATAAATAAAAAATTTCTGTTAGTTAAATATTTTTTCTAATTGTTCATATTTATGATGCATTTTATCAACTGCTTTGTTAATTGAATTTTTATCTTTTCCTTTATTTACTGTTTCAGTTAATTCAACAACAGATTGTTTCAACTCATTAGCAGCAGATAAAAACATTTCCTGTTTTGATTCCAATCTTTTTGAAAGTTTTGCTTTTGTTAGTGCCTCGGCTTTTTTGTTTAAATTTTCTAAAAGAGATTTAATTTTATCGTAATTAAATTCCGGCATGTAATAGTGATAAATCATATATAAATCCTGATGGAACTCATCCATTTCTTTTACCATAGGTTTAATAACACGAACTAAAGCTTCGTAATCAGAGTGTAATTTTTCAGCTGCGTCAAGAAATGCTTTTGAATCATTTTCATTGGAAGCTTTTTTGTAAGCTTCTACACTTTCAGAAAATTTTTTTAATCCTTCTTCCCATTTAGTTTTCTTTTCTCTTAATATACCGGGAAGTTTTGCAGATTTAATTTTTTCAAATCCTTTTTCAACATCCGGAAGTAACGATTTTAACATTTCAACATTTTTTTCTGGCCATGCAGTATGCCATATTTGATAAATAACATCATGAAACTCTGTAAGTTCTTTAACTTCCGATTTTACTTCATGATTATCTTGGCCATATAAATTAAATGATAATGATATTAAAATTAACATTAATACTTTTTTCATTTTTCACCTCAAATTTGATAGCTCAAATATATAAATAGATATTATTAAATTGATTTCAAAAAAGTAAAAATATTTTATAGTTAATAATTCAGAAACTTTATATATTAAATAAGTAAGCTGGAGATTTAGTTGATGAAAAATATTATCAAAATAATTCCCGTTTTGATTCTGTTTATAAGTCTTTCATGCAATAAAGGAATAGAACCTGGTGAGCCGACCGGACCATTTGGCTTTAGCGGAAAGGTTACTTTCGTTGGTAAGTGGCCAGCGGGAATAAAAAGAACCCACATTGTTGTTTTTAAAAATGAAATTAAAAAAGTGGAAGACTTTTTTAACTACTTCAGTTTTATTGTTGATTCAATTCCAAATGGCGCTAAAGAATTCAAATATAATTCCATTGATAATCCATTTAATCCAAATATAAAATTAACACCGGGTATTTATTCTTATGTTGTAGTTGCTCAATCTAAAACTCCTGAAATAACTTTAATAAGAAGTGATTGGAATGTAGTGGGCGTTTATTGTATAAATGGTGATCAAAATAAGCCCAAACCATTGATTATAAATCAAGGGCAAATTACCACTGATGTAAATATCACTGTTGATTTTAATAATCCACCTCCACAACCTCCAATGTAATTAGGAGAAATGAAAATGAAATTTTTGATAAAATTTATTTTAGTTTACTTTTTTATTGTTTCTATAAATTATTCTCAAAATACATTTAAAGGAAAAATTATTAATCAAAAGGGGGAACCGGTTTTAGGTGCATCTGTAATTGTTCTTGGATCATCATCAGGAACTTCTGCAGATGAAAACGGATTTTTTGTTTTGTCAAATATCAAAGAAAATATTATTGATATTCAGATAAGTGCTGTAGGTTATGAAAAACGAATTATAAAAAATGTTCAACCGCAAAAACAGATTAATGTTATCTTAAATGAAATATCAATTTTAACAAATCAAATAGTTGTAACGGCAGGAAAATTTGAACAAAATATTCAGGATTTAACAGTAAGTACAGTTGTTCTTTCACCGGAAATAATAAAGAAAAAAAATTATATAACATTAGATGAATTACTTAGAAACATTGCCGGGATACAAATGAATCTTGAACAAGTTAGTATCCGTGGTTCAAGTGGTTATAGTAAAGGTGCAGGGGCAAGAGTTTTAGTTGCAATAAATGGTTTGCCAATTTATTCGGGTGATAATGGTGATATAGTTTGGGAAATGATTCCTACAAATGATATTGATAGAATTGAAATAATTAAAGGTCCGGCAAGTTCACTTTATGGCTCATCGGCTATTGGTGGAGTTATTAATATTATAACCAAAACCAATACAAAAAATGCTTTAACAAATTTTAGAAATTATATCGGCTTCTATGATAAACCAGCTTACGAAGTTTGGGATTGGAGCAAATCATATAGAAAATTTTTTGGAACAGAGTTAACACATTCTAATTCATCAGATAAACTGGGATATACTTTTTCAATCAAAAAATTTGATAACGATAGTTATAGACAAAGTGATTTTTATAAAAGAATTCTTGGATATACTAAATTAAATTATAATTTCAATGAAAATGATAACATAACTTTCTTTGCAAATTATTTAAATCAAAACAGAGGAAATTTTCTTTACTGGAAAGATTCCAGAAATGCACTTGTTCCTAAAGATGAAGAAAATGGAAACACTGTAAAATCAAATAGATTGTTTACAGGGATAGTTTATCATAATGTTTTTGATAATAATCTATCAGCTGATTTTAAAGCTAGTTATTACAAAACAAAATTTACAGGCTATGGAGTTGAAATAACAACTTCAACTGCAGATTTATTTAGAACAGAGGCAATAGCAAATTATAAGTATAATGATAAAATGTTTTTCACTGGAGGTATTGAATTTTCTACTGCAAATATTTCGTCGAACATATTTAAAAATCCTTCGTTTTATGGTGGAGCTGGATATTTTCAATTAGAATTTCATCAGATAAAAAATTTGATTGCAACATTTGGGACAAGATTTGATTTAATGAAACTTGATACTCTTAATGTAAAAAGTGCAATTACTCCAAGATTAGGATTAAACTATAAGATTGACAATAATTTAGTTTTAAGAAGTTCTATTGGTACAGGTTTCCGCGCCCCAACTCCTTCAGAGGTTTTTACTACAGCGGGTGTTGGTGGTGGTGTTGATGTAATTGAAAATCCTAATTTAACATACGAAACAAGTTTGTCGTTCGAAACAGGATTGAATTATTCAGTTTCAAATCAATATTTACTCGACGCAGCATTTTATCAAACAGATTACAATAATTTTATTGAACCCAATCTTACAAAAGAAGGTGATATACAATTTATCAATTTACCGAAAGCAAGAATTCAAGGATTTGAATTTTTATTTGATTGGAAAATTACTGATGAATTAAAAATTAATGGTGGTTATAATTATATGTGGGCAAGAGATTTGAACAAAAAAATTGCAATGAAATATCGTCCTAAAAATTCTTTTAACTTTTCTGCAAGATATACACCATCACAATTTGAATTTGGAATAGATTACAGATTTTCAAGTAAAGTAGAAGAAATAGATAATGCATTGGTTCAGCCACCATTAGCATTAGTTACAGATGGAGAAAAAAGAGTACCTGTTTTTGTTACGGATTTATTATTTGGTTACAACTTTTTTATTATGAATATTCCAACAAAAATATTTTTTAATGTAAAGAATTTATTAAACTATAATTACGTTGAATTTATTGGAAATATTGCTCCGATAAGAAATTTCACATTATCACTTGAATTTTATTTTTAATGAGGAACTATGGATTATTTAAATGAAATTTCAGCAGCAGTTACAATTTGTGACGAACAAGGAACTATAACATATATGAATAAAAAAGCTGCTGAATCATTCAAAGATGAAGGTGGTTACAATTTAATAGGTCAAAGTTTATTAGCTTGCCATTCGAATGAATCAAATGAAAAAATTAAAACGTTGCTATCAGAAGAAAAAAACAATGCTTACACAATTGAAAAAAATGGAATTAAAAAATTTATTTATCAAACTCCTTTTTATGAAAATAAAAAATTGAAAGGGCTAATTGAATTTTCAATAGAAATTCCTTTAGAGTTACCACATTTTAAAAGAGATTAATTATGAATGAATTACAACCATTAGGAAAACTTTTAATATTTGGAGGAGTTTTACTTTTAGTTGTAGGATTAATATTTACCTTCTGGGATAAAATTCCTTTTATAGGTAAACTACCTGGTGATATAGTTTGGAAAGGAAAAAATTTTACATTTTATTTTCCAATTGTGACTTCAATATTAATTAGTCTTATTATTTCAATCATTCTTTATTTCTTCCGCAAATAAAAATAAAATTTTGAGAAGAAGATGATTTCAAAATATTTTCAGTTGGAAGAATTAGGTACAACTATAAAACAAGAAATAATTGCCGGAATTACAACATTTGTAACAATGGCATATATAATTGTTGTAAATCCAAAAATATTAGAAGCAGCTGGTTTACCTTTTGAAGCTTCAATGGCAGCAACAATTTTATCAGCTTTTTTTGGAACATTAGCTATGGGTGTTTATGCAAAACGTCCATTTGCAATTGCTCCTTATATGGGGGAAAATGCATTTATTGCTTATACTGTTGTTAAAGTTTTAGGATACAGTTGGCAAACTGCACTTGGAGCAATTTTTATCAGTGGTGTTCTTTTTACACTTTTGACATTATTTAAAATAAGAAGTTGGTTAGCTAATTCCGTTCCGGAAAATTTGAAAATAGCTTTTGCTGTTGGGATTGGTTTATTTTTAACATTTATTGGTCTTAATGAAACTGGCATTGTAAAAATTGGTGTTGAAGGTGCACCTGTTCATGTAGGAAATTTAAAGGACCCCAAAATTTTACTCGGTATTTTTTCATTTCTTATAATTTCTGTTTTAATGATAAAAAAAATTAATGGTTCAATACTTATTGGAATATTTATAACTACAATTTTAGGAATCATACTTGGTCAAGCACAATTACCTCAAAATTTTATTTCAACTCCGCCGGATATATCTGTTTTATTTTTAAAATTAGATATTGTTGGAGCATTACAATGGGGGTTTGTTTCAATAATACTGGTTGTGTTCATTTTAGATTTTGTTGATACAATGGGAACATTAATTGGCTTAGGTTATAAAGCTAAAATGTTAGACAAAGATGGTAATTTACCAGAAATAGAAAAACCAATGTTATGCGATGCTTTGGCAACTTGCATTGGTGCATTATTCGGAACCACAACAACCGGAACATATATTGAATCAGCAACAGGAATTGAAGCTGGAGGTAAATCGGGATTAACTGCAGTTGTTACAGCATTTATGTTTTTAACAGCACTTTTTTTCGCTCCACTTTTTTCTGCTATCCCGGCTTTTGCATATGGTTCATCTTTAATTATAGTTGGTTTGTTGATGATTTCTACAATATCAAATTTAAAATTTGAAAAACTTGAAGAAATTATTCCTGCTTTTGTAACAATAGTTTTAATGAGTTTTACATATAATCTTGGTATCGGAATGACAGCCGGTTTTTTATTATATCCTTTCACAATGTTGATTGCTGGTAGAATTAAAGAAGTTAAAACTGGAATGTGGATTTTATTTTCATTTTCAATTTTGTTTTATCTTTTCTATCCATATTAATGAATCTAATTGTTCTAATTAGCATCTAAATAAATAAAAAAGGGAAAAATAATGGCAACAAAAAAAGCCTATGTAAAACATATTAAAGGAGTAACATTTTTAGGTAAAACAGATTCAAATCATTGGGTTGCAATGGATGGACCAGAACAATTTGGTGGAAGTGATGCTGGTATTCGTCCAAAGGAACTGTTGTTAATTGCATTAGCCGGATGTACTGGTAGCGATGTTGCTGTAATACTGCAAAAGAAAAAAATTAAGTTTGATGATTTTGAAATGAATATTGAAGCTGATGTACAAGAAACCCACCCACAAGTTTTTACAAAGATTCATTTAGAATATGTTTTTTATGGTAAAAATATTCCTACAGATGCAGTTGAAAGAGCAATTGAACTTTCACAAAAAACTTATTGCAGTGTTACCGCAATGTTACAAAAAGCTGTTGAAATAACTCATTCATTTAGAATTGAAGAAAATAAAAATTAGATGTATTAAAATATCTAAAAATTTGAAGCAGGAATTAAACACTTTTTCCTGCTTTTTTTATTTTAAATACATAAATAAGAAATAATATTTCTAATCATATCACACTTCTTTATCTTTAACCAATAAATTTTAATAAAATGAATAATTATGATAAAACTTAGTTTAATATCGAAACTGACACTTACTTTTTGTTTGTTATCATTAATAAATTTATATGCACAAAAAGAATATGTGGCTAAAGCAAATGGAATAGAAATTTCAAAAGAAGAATTCAAAAAGAGATTTGAATTTTCACCACATCCAAGGAGAGATAAAAATTTTGACTCAACTTTAACAAAATTAGATTTTTTAAAAACATTAATTGCTGAAAAATTATTAGCAAAAGATGCAATTAGTAAACAACTTGATAAAACAGAAGAATTTATTTCGGCATATAAACATATAAGAAATTTATACTTACGGGATGCACTTTATCAAAAAGAAGTAAAAGAAAAAGTTGCTGTGCCAGATTCTGAATATGCCAGAAACAAAAGTAAAGTGTTAAAAACAATTAATGCTAAATTTATTTTTTCCAATGATGAAAAAGAAATTTATGATATTTATAATCAATTAAAATCTGGTGCCAGTTTCGATTCAATTTTATCAACACGACCCGAATACAATGAACAAAAAATTTCTGAAGAAATTACTTTTGGTAAATTAAATGAAAAAATAGAAAATGAAGTTTTTGAACTTGCCGTTGGAAGTTTTAGTAAACCTCTTGAGTTAAAAGAAGGCTGGTATATTTTTAAAGTTTATTCTTTCACTAAGAAAAGTATAATTGACGAAAATGATTTAAGAAAAGCTGAACGTGTACTTAAAGAACGATGGGAAAATAAAATTTATGAAGAGTTTTATAAAAAATTTTTTAAGAATGTGACAATTAATGCTGATAGAATTTTATTCGAAAAACTTTATAACGAAATTAAAAATTATATTCTTAGTAATTCCCAAACCTTTATTAAAAAATATGGTAAATATTCTTTATTACAACCCGAATTAAGTAGAATAGAGAAAAAATTTACAGATAAAGAATTAAAATCAATATTTGTAAAATTTCCTAATGAACCAATTACATTAAAAGAATTTATAACAAGTATTAAAATTGATGGATTTGAATTTCAAAAAATTGATGAAAAACATTTATGGTCAAGATTAAATACAGTTGTGTTTTTATTTATACAAAATGAATTATTAGTTAGAGAAGCTTTAAAACGTGGTTACGATAAACTGCCTGATGTTTCCTTCGACTTAAAGTTGTGGAAAGAAAATTTTTTGGCAAATCTTAATATGAAAAATATTTATAAAAGCATTCATGTTGATGATAACGAAGCTTATGAGTTTTTCTTAAAAAACAATAAAATAATTTCTCAACCCGAAAAAATTAAAGTTGCAGAAATTTTAACTAATGATTTAGATGTTGTTAAATTGATTTTTGATGAGTTAGATAAAGGAAAAGATTTTAAGGAGCTTGCTATGAAATTCACTATCAGAGATTCATTAAAACAAAAAAACTGTGAGTTTGAATTTGTAAGTGTAAAAAATGAAAATGAAATTTTTAAAAATGCTGTAAATCTACAAGTTGGTGAAGTTTTTGGTCCGATAAAAACAAATGAAGGTTATTCTATAATAAAATTAATAGAAAAGAAAAAAGGTGAAGTGCAAAAGTTTGATACTTTTGAAGAAGGAAAAGAAGATATTAAAAACATTCTGAGAACAGAAAAAATGTTTAATAAATTAGAAGATGTTACTGCGAAACTTGCACTTGATAATAAAATTCAGCTTAATGAAAATGCTTTAAGAAGTTTAAAAGTAAATTCAGTAAATATGATTGTCTTTAAAAGATTTGGTTTTGGTGGTCAATATATTGCAGTTCCATATCAAAATGATTTTTCCGGTTGGTATAAAAAATATGAACAACTAAAAAAATCACTTTCATTATGATAGAAAAACTTAAGAAATATTTTAAAACATTTTATTTCTATGTAGCATTAATTACAATTCTTGCGGTTGCTGTCTTGGGATTTATGTTTTTTTGGGGAAATGGTTTATTTCAACCTGTAAGAATACCTGAAAAAATTTTTTATGCAGATAATATTTCCCCAACTCATAAATTATTAATTGATAAATTTAATCAATTAAATAAAGGAAGAATTGAAGTAATTCCGATTGATTTACCCTTTGAAAAGTTTAGCACCAATGAAAGAAAAGAATTACTTATCAGATATCTGAGAAGTAAAAGTGATAAGATAGATATTTTTTCTGTTGATCAAATTTGGATACCAAGATTTGCAAAATGGACAGAACCACTAAACAAATACTTTATTACACCCGAAAGAGAAACCATTATAAACGAAGCATTAAAAACTTGTTATTATAAAAATGATTTAGTAGCTGTTCCACTATATTTTGATATTTCATTTCTTTATTACAACGATGAATTATTAAAAAAGTTACCAAACTATAATCAAATTAAAAATGAATTAGAAAATGGTATAACTTGGGGAAAATTTTTTGAATTAAGCAATCAGCTTAAAATAATGAACAAGCCGATTTATCTTTTTCCGGCGGATAATTATGAAGGATTGATGTGTAGTTTTTTTGAATTGTTGGAAAGCTTAAATGAAAAAATATTTGTTGGAGATACAGTAAGATTAAACACACCTGCAACCAGAAAATCATTACAATTATTAGTTGATTTAATTGATAAAAAAATTACACCAAAAGATGTTCTTGAATTCAGAGAAACAGAATGCTATAGAAAATATGTTTTAGAAAACGGTTTTTTCTTACGTGGTTGGTCCGGATTGGATGTTTGGTATAAAAACAATATTGATTCAGTTGATGTTAGTAATAAATTTATTCCAACTTTTGTTCCTCATTTTAATGACACAAAGCCAACGTCAATTTCTGGCGGATGGAATTTAATGCTTTCAAAAAACTCTACTAAAAAAAGTGAATCAATTGAATTTATAAAATTTTTACTATCTGAAGAATCTCAGAAAATACTATTTGAAAAAGGTGGCTATCTTCCTGTAAACAGTAAAGTTTATCAGGACACAAACTATGTATCAAATAGAAATCTTTTGAACAAATACAAAAAAATTATTAAAACAGTTGCGTATCGTCCGTTGTTAGAAAAATATACAAGAGTATCAGATGTAATTGCATATTATTTAAAGGAAGCTCTTCAAAAGAAAATCAAAGTTGAAGATGCACTTATAATGGCTGAAAGATCAATTAATTCAAAAGAAATATTTTTTAGATGACTTATGGAAAACAAAAATAGTTTCATAGAAAATCTTAAGAAATACCATTTCGAATTCAAACATTTAACTGTTTTGTTTATAGGATTAATTGTTTTACAGCTTGTTTTATCATTTGTTCATAAAGCTTCTTTAAGAAATTTTGTTGAGAATACACAAGAATGGTATCAACAACATTCAGCAGAAAAATTTGCAAACTTAAGTACAACAACTTTAGAGTTGTTATTAGAAACTATCCAACTCAGTTCAAGTTCTTCTGAAGCAGACAAAAGAAGAATAATACAATTCTTTGATATAATATTGAATCAACAAGTGTTACAACAAAATGTTGAAGAAATATGTTTATTAATTTCAATCGGTGATAAAATTTATACAATAGATGATGGTAAAGTTCTTTACTCATTTTTTATTACCAAAAAAATAGAAGAACCGGACGCAACACAAAGACATTTGAACGCTGTAAATATTTATAAAAAATTTAAAAGCACATTAGAACAAGATGAACAAATTTTAAATATTAGAAGCGATAAACAAACATATCATTTGTTCGTGCCATTTGTTCCTCGTGGGGAATTTACAGGTGCTTTTTATATGCGGAATACAGCAGACGTTTCATTTATTCAAAGAGAAATAGTTTCAAACTATGAAGAAACTTCTATTATTTATTCAGCGTTATTTTTACTTGGATTACTTGCAATGTATTACATTTCATCATATACTGTTAAAGAAAGAGATGAAGCACAAAAACTATTTCTCGAAGAACATGAAAATTCGTTGAAACAAAAAATTGATCATGATAAAGAAGCTCTTTTTACAAAACGAATTTATCATACTCATCATAAAGCCGAAAAAGTAATGGGATTTATTAAAGAAGATTTAAGAATGCTTGAACCGAATAATATTAATGAAATTAAATATCGTGTTACAAAATATTCTAATTTTATTTCACGTGTAATTTATGATATGAAATGGTACGATCCACCAATTCAAACAATAAGAAACATTGCATTTAAAACCAATTTAAATGAAGTTATTAAATTTATTGTTGAAAATATTTTCAACAGAACTGCACGCAAAACCGGTTCATTTGAAATAAAATTAAATCTTGATGAAAAAGTTCCTATAATACATATAAATGAATTTGTTATTTGGGAAATATTAGAACCATTAATTCAAAACAGTATTGATCATGGTGGAGATAATAAATTAGTTATTGAAATAACAACAAAATATTTTGAGAATGAAAAAATAACCCGATTATTTATACAAGATAATGGACCAGGAATAGTTCAGGAACTTTTAGAAAAAAATGAAAGTGGAATTAAAAAATTATTTCTGGAAAATGTTACAACTAAAATGAACAATCAATCATCAGGATATGGATGTTATATTGCATATGAAATATCAAAATTAAGATGTGGCTGGAATATTGATGTTGAAAATTTACCTGACGTTGGTTGTAAATTTACAATTGAAATTCCTCATTAATAGGAGAACCAATGATAGCTGATGAAGTAATAAAAATAATGTTGATTGAAGATGAAGATTTTGATATGCGTCGTGTTGAAAACACAATTAAACCATTCAAAGAAAAAATTAAAATTGTTGATGTGGTTTCTGATGGAAAATCTGCAATTGAATTACTTGAAGCAAAAAAAAATTGTTATGATATAGTTATAATGGATTTTCAAATTGCTGGCGGACTACGAGGTGAACACTTGATTAAAAAACTAAGAGATATCGATACATCTCTGCAAATTATTGTTATTACAAAAATGACTATCAATGTTACAGATTACGACTTTGCACACAACCTTTTGGAAGCTGGTGCTTTTTGGTATTGCACTAAATATCCCGGAGATATAGAAGAATATATTTATCAACCAACAGATTTTATACTTTCAATATTTAATGCTTTCGAAAGAAAAAAATTATTACGCGAAAAACAAAAATCAAATCAAAAACTTTATAAAAATGTTGAAAATATTCTTACAAGTAAAAAAATTATTGGTATATCAGAAATAGCTAATAAATTAAGAGAACAAACTTTAAAGTTCGCAAATAGTAATGCTCCCATTCTAATTACAGGTTCAAGTGGTACTGGAAAAGAATTGATTGCATACAACCTTCATTATTTAAGCAACAGAAAATTTGAAAATTTTATTCCAATAAATTGCGGTAGCATTCCAGATCAACTAATTGAGAGTGAATTATTTGGATATGAAAAAGGTGCTTTTACCGGTGCCGATAAAGGAAAACCCGGATTATTTGAACTTGCCAACAATGGTACAATATTTTTAGATGAAGTTTCTGAACTTCCGCTTTCTGCTCAGGTAAAACTTTTACGCGTGCTTCAAGATGGCGAAGTAGAAAAAATTGGCAGAACAGAAAAAATTAAAGTTAATGTTAGAATAATTTCTGCGACTAATAAAAATCTGGAAAATGAAATAAAAGAAAAAAGATTTAGAGAAGATCTTTATTATAGATTGAATGTGGTTCCTATTTTTGTTCCACCATTAAAACAACGTAAAGAAGATATACATTATTTGATTGATTATTTTATGAACGAATTTGCTATTGATATGGGAAAAGAAATGCCTACAATTTCTGAAAATGCGATGAAATATTTAATGAATTATGAATGGCCCGGAAATATTCGTGAATTGAAAAATTTAGTTCAAAGATTATTGTTTTTTGATGAAAAGAATATAGATGAAAATTTAATTGAACTAGCTTTGGGTAAAAAATTTAGTGATGAATTTGCGAATATTGATGGTATAAGTTTTAACTCTCCAGATGGAATTCTGCCATTAAAGCAAATGGAAAAATTGTTCAGAGAAAAATATTTTAATTATGTAAGAGAAAGATCAGACTCTGATAGTGAAGCAGCAAAAAAACTTGGTTTAGCTCCTCCTAACTATTATAGAATGTGCAAAGAATTAGGTTTGAAATAATTACTCTGTTGCAGTTGTTAAACCACCTCGATTATTTCTAACCATTCTCGAAAACAAAGAAAGATTTTTATCAAATAAAAATCTAAACAAAAGTTTTACCCATGATTTATGATATTTCAAGTTATCGTAAAACTCCGGTGCCATTTTTTTTAGCTGTGGTAATTTATTCCAGGGAACAGAGGGAAAATCATGATGTTCATTATGATAACCAACATTTAAAGCTAAAATGTTAAGTGGACCATAATAGCCATAAGTTTCTTGAGGTGGAAAAGTTAAATAATGCTCTTGAATCCATCTTGCACCAAGTGGATGTAATCCGACAGAAAAAAACAAAGAAGCAATAAAATATAAAAAAGCACTCCATCCAAAATTATATATTAAAAAAAGATCAAAGCCGAAAACCACAATCCAATTTATTACAGTCCATTTATTTAAAAAATTTATTTCTTTCAAACGAGGTGGACGTAGTGCTTGAAAAACCGGAAAAAATAAAAGCCAAAAGGCTTTTCCTAAAAATGTATTACCAATTAATTTTGCTTCCCAGCGGCTAGCTAAATCTGCATCAAGATAGTAATCACCTTGAAATGAATGATGTTTAAGATGATAACTTCTAAACGAAATTGCTGTTGGGATTGAATTTGGAATATCTGCAATTATACTGGATATCATATTTGCAGTTTTTGATTTGAAAATTAAATTATGAGCTGCTTCATGTATTAAAACAAAAAGTGCATGATTTGCAAACGCACCTACAAAGTATGCAACAATTAAAACTAACCAAATTGATTTGTCGCTTAAAAAAACTGCAAGAGAAATTTGTATTGAAACAATTAAGACAATTAATAAAAAACTAAAATTGTTTCTTGAAATTAAATTTCTCACTTCGGGATGTGCCTTTAAAATTTTTTTTGTTCTTTCTTTATGTGGTTCAGGTTCGGTTGAGTAATAAAAATCCTGTTGTTTCATAGTAGCCTCTATGAAATAAATTAACGGTATTAAGCTAATTAAGTAAACACACTTTTGCAATTAAAATCAACTATACATTATTTATTAATACCTTCTTATATTTCGAATGAATTTAGGTGATAACTATGAATCAACCAGAAATTAAAGTTGGAATATTAACAGAAAAAGAAATTCATTTTGAATTTTACGGATTGTTTTATTCAACAAGAATTGATACAAAATTAAGTGGAAGATTTAAAGCAACTTATTTTAATGGACAAGTTAAAATCACAAAAGATGATAAAGAAATATTCATTGGAGATGAAATAACTTTTTCACCGAAGGATTTTGAGATCGATTCTTTTCTTTTACGTGATGTGGTTATTGGAATTAATTTTCATTGGCAAAAAAAAGAAAATCAACGGTTCAGAGGAAACCTAAGTTTTATAGTTGAAAATGAAAAAGTAACAGCAATAAATATTCTTCCACTTGAAGAATATTTAACCAGCGTTATATCTTCTGAAATGAGTCCAAATGCATCAATTGAATTATTAAAAGCACATGCTATAATATCAAGAGGTTGGATTCTTGCTCAACTGGCAAAAAAGAAAAATCAAACTAAACAAATGAATGAAATTATTAATGAAGATGAAATTATTAGATGGTATGATCGCGAAGATCATCTAAATTATGATTTTTGTGCAGATGATCATTGTCAACGTTATCAGGGAATAACAAAAATAATTAATGACCATGCTTTCATTGCTGTGAATGAAACATCTGGTTTGTTTCTTACTTTTAATGATAAAATTTGTGATACCCGTTTTTCAAAATGTTGCGGTGGAATTACAGAAACTTTTGAAAATGTTTGGGAAGAAATTCCGCATGACTATCTTCAATCTTTTTATGATTACAAATATGAAGATGATGATATGAATTGGGATTTAACAAAAGAAACAATTTCAATGAAATGGATTAACTCTTTTCCTCATGCTTTTTGTAATACTAACGATAAAAAAATACTATCTCAGGTATTAGTCGATTTTGACAGAGAAACAAATGATTTTTATCGTTGGCAGGTTGAATATTCACAAAATGAAATTTCTGAATTAATTAGAAATAAAAGTGGAATTGATTTCGGTTTTATTAAAGATTTAATTCCTGTTCAAAGAGGAAAATCGGGAAGATTAATTAAGTTAAAAATAATCGGCACAGAAAAATCTTTAATTGTTGGTAAAGAATTAGAAATTAGAAAATGGTTATCAAAAACACATTTGTATAGTAGTGCATTTATTGTTAAAAAAGAAAAAATAGAAAATGATATTCCACAAAAATTTATTTTAAAAGGTGCAGGTTGGGGACATGGAGTAGGTCTTTGTCAAATTGGAGCTGCTGTTATGGGAGAATTAGGTTATACATTTGACGAAATATTAAAACATTATTTCCGTGGTGCTTTTATTCAAAAAGGTTATTGATGAAGATACTTTTTACCTGCATTTCAAATGGTTGGGGTGGTTTGGAAATGTTTTCTCTTTCTATTCTCCTTCAACTAAAAAATCTTCAACATGATGTTTACTTGCTTACTCTAAAAAATTCTCCACTCTTTAACGAAGCTGAAAAAGAAAATATCAAAGTATTTTCTCTCTCTTCAGAAAATTATTTGAATTTATTTTCATTAATTCACATTAAAAAAATTTTTGAAAAAGAAAACTTTGATATTATTCATTCACATTCTTCAAAAGATTTATGGTTTATTGTTCCAACATTGAATTATTTAAAAATTAAAACTCCCATTCATTTTACAAAACATGTTGCAAGTGGAATTTCGAAAAAAGATTTTCTTCATAATTGGATTTATAAAAGAATTGATAAAGTTTATGCAATAAGTGAAATGATTAAAAAAAATATTATCGAAACAACAACAATAAATGAAGATAAAATAATTTTGTTATATAATGGAATTGATACAGAAAAATTTAATCCGGATTTATATAACAAAAATATTTTTCGTGAAGAAATTAATGTTAATGAAGATGAAATATTAATTGGAATGATAGGAAGAATAAGCCAAGGAAAAGGGCATGAAGAATTTCTTAAAAGCGCTGATATCCTACTTAAAAAATATTCTAACTTGAAATTTGTTATAGTTGGTCATCCAAGTATTGGTGAAGAAAATTATTATAAAGGAATTGTCCATTTAGCAAAATCAATTAATCAAAATAAAAAAATAGTTTTTACAGGTCTTAGGAAAGATACTCCAAATATTTTAGCTGCTTTGGATATATTTGTTTTTCCTTCGCACGATGAATCTTTTGGATTAACATTAATTGAAGCTATGAGTATGAAAAAAGCAAATGTTTGCACACGTGCATCAGGAGTTTTGGAAATAGCAGTTGAAGATCAAACATCGCTATTTTTTAATAAAGCAGATGTAAATGAATTAGTAGATAAAATTACAATTTTAATTGAATCAATTGATCTAAGATTTAAATTGGGTGAAAATTCCCGGAAAAGAGTTTTAGATAAATTTGATTTTAAGAATTACATTAATTCATTAATTAATTATTACAATAAATCAATCGAATGACTTTTTTAAATCCTTCTTTTTTATTCGGCTTAATTGCTATTTCAATACCAATTGTTTTACATTTTCTTAATCTCAGAAAATTGAAAACAGTTGAATTTAGCACTCTAACCTTTTTGAAGGAATTACAAAAAAATAAAATTAAAAGAATAAAACTCAAGCAACTTTTATTGTTGTTAATCAGAATATTAATAATAATTTTTATTGTATTGGCATTTTCAAGACCAACCTTAAAAAATACTTTCACAAATTCAACAGCAAATACTTCAGCTGTTTTCATTATAGACAATACATTCAGTATGTCTTTAATTAACGAAAAAGGTTCTTTATTAAATCAAGCCAAATTTATTGCTAAAAATTTGTTGAATAATTTCCAAGCAGGAGATGAAATAACTATTATTGATATTGGTGAGCTTAAATTTAGAAATTATTTACCATCAAAAAGTTTGAAAGATGTACAAAACCAAATAGAAGAAATTGAAATCTCAGATGTAAGTAATACTTTAAATCTAGCATTAATTGAAGCTTCAAAAATTTTATACCAATCTCAGAATCTTAATAAAGAAGTATATGTATTTTCAGATATGCAGAGGAGTAGTTTATTTAATAATAAAGAAGAACTTTCAGATTATGGTAAAATATTTTCTGAATATACAAGATTATATTTATTTGATTTAAGTAATGATGATTATAATAATTTAGGCATCGTTACATTCAAACCTGATAATCAGATATTTCAATTAAATAAAGAAATTAGTTTTACAGCTAACGTAAAAAATTATTCAAAAGAAAAAAGTAATAATAATGTTGTCTCACTTTTTATTAATGGAAAAAGAAGCGCACAAAAAAATATTTCTCTTAATGCAAATGAATCAAAAGAAGTTATTTTAGAAACAACCCTTCAAGATTCGGGATTAGTTAACTTTTCTGTTGAGCTTGAAGATGATAATATATTAGCCGATAATCAATTTCACTTTTCTCTCGAAATTAAAAATAAAATTTCCGTTTTAATTTTGACAGATAATATTAATGATTCCAGATTCGTGAAAAACGCTTTAGAATTAAATCCAAATGTTAATTTGGATGAACTTTTATTAAATCAAATACGTGCTTTAAATTTTAAAAAATATGATTTGATTTTAATTATTGGGACAACCAACTTTGAAAACACACCAGATTTCAAAAACTATTTAGATGAAAGCAAAAACGTAGTTATATTTCCATCAAACAACACTAACCCAATTAATTTAAATACACTTTTAAAATTTTTTAATCTCAAATATCAAATAAGTGAAAAAGGTAAATCAAATTCTGAACAAGTAATTAATGAATTTGGAAAAGTAGATTTTAATCATCCTTTACTAAAAAATATTTTTGTTGATGCAAAGAAAAATAAAATTGAATCTCCTTCGTTCTATAAATATTTGAAAATAAATTTGAGCAATAATGAAAAACAAATTATTCGATTTATTGATGGTTCACCATTTTTGTTTGAAATGAACTTTATGAAAAATAAGTTTATTGTTTTTACCTCGGCACCAAACTTAAGCTGGAACGATTTCCCGATGAAATCATTATTTGTTCCTTTATTAAATAAAATTGTTTATTACATGTCTATGAAAGGAAAAGATGAATACATTATTACAGGTGATGAGATTAATATTAATCTATCAAATTCGAATAGTTCTATAATTAAAATTGTAAAACCAAATAACAATAATGAATTTATTAATAGAGACTCATTACAAACCAAAGATAAACTCAATTATAAAATGACAAATAAAAAAGGCACATATAAAATTTATTCAAACGAAAAATTAATTGATTATTTTGATGCAAACATTAATCCAAAAGAATCTGAACAAGAGAAATTTACAATTAAAGAATTTGAAGATTACCTAAATACTATAAAATACAATGGAAAATATTTTTACATAAATCAAAAAGATGACCACAATAAAATATTATATGAGTCTAGATTTGGATCAGAATTATGGAAATATTTTTTAATTATTGTGTTGATTTTATTAATTACTGAATCCTTAATAGCAAGAAATACAAAAAAAGATCTCGTTAGTATTAATGAAAAATAAAATATGATAGAATTAAAACCAGTACCTAAAGAAAGAGCAATATTAATAGCATTATCTACAGGTGAATATTCAAAAGAACAAATAGAAGAACACCTTGATGAACTTGAGTTATTAACAGACACAGCAGGTGCAGAAACTGTATTTAAAGTTTTACAAGAAAAATCAAAACCTGATCCTGCATATTTCATTGGTAAAGGAAAAGCAGAAGAAATTGCACAATTAATAGAATTAAATAATATTCAAATAATAATTTTTGATGATGATTTAAATCCAACACAAGTAAGAAATCTCGAAAAACTTTTTGAAAGAAAAGTAATTGATCGAAGCGGATTAATACTTGATATATTTGCATCACATGCAAAAACAAGAGAAGCCAAAACTCAAATAGAACTTGCTCAACTTCAATATATGTTGCCAAGATTAACGCGTGCATGGACACACCTTTCAAAACAATATGGTGGAATTGGTACAAAAGGTCCTGGTGAAACACAAATTGAAACCGACAGAAGAATTATCCGCACAAGAATTAGTAAGCTTAAAGAGAACTTAAAAAAAATTGAATCGCAACAACAAACAAAAAGTTCCGGAAGAAAAGAATTTATAACTGCTACTCTTGTTGGATATACCAACGCAGGAAAATCAACATTAATGAATAGATTAACAAATTCAGAGCTGCTTGCTGAAGATAAATTATTTGCAACTTTAGATTCAACAACAAGAGCATTAACATTAGCTAAAGGAAAAAATATTTTATTGAGTGATACAGTCGGATTCATCCGTAAACTTCCACATCATTTAGTTGCTTCATTTAAAAGCACTTTGAATGTTGTTAAAGAAGCGGATATTATTCTTCATGTTATTGATGTTTCAAATGAATATTTCGAAGAACATATTAAAGTTGTTAATGAAACGCTTGAAGATTTAAATGCTCAGAAGAAAACACAAATAAAAATTTTTAATAAAGTTGATTTACTAAAAGATAAATCAAAAATTGATTACATAGCTCAGCATTATTCGGATAGCATAATTATTTCGGCTGAACGTGGAATTAATATTAACAATCTTAAAAGTATGATACTAAATCTTTATGAAAAATATTTTGTAGAAGATGATATATTTATTCAACATGAAAAATCAAAAATAATTTCAATGATTTATGAAATAGCCGATGTCCTCGATATAAAGTATCATGATGATTTCACTCAAATAAAATATCGGGCTAGTACAATTAACCATAACCTAATTAAAAAATTATTAAATGAAGAAAATGAATTGGAGTAAAAATGAAATTGATTATTGATGGTGAATCTTTAACCTTTGAAAAAATTGAAAACTTTTTAAAAAACAATTTACATGTTGAATTATCTAATAATGCAAAAAAAAATATTTTAAAATCACGTAATCAAGTTGAAGAATGGATTAATAAAGGAGAAGTAATATACGGAGTAACAACCGGGTTCGGCGATTTTTCTAATGTAAGAATATCAACTAAGGATATAAAAAAACTTCAAGAGAATTTAATTATAAGCCATTCTGCCGGCGTTGGTGAAAATTTACCACCAATAATTGTAAAACTAATGATGTTATTACGAGCCAATGCTCTTGCTAAAGGTTATTCAGGAATTAAACTTGAAACTTTGCAATTATTAATTGATATGATGAATAATAATATTATTCCTGTAATACCATCTCAAGGTTCTGTTGGTGCAAGTGGAGATTTAGCCCCGCTTTCTCATTTGGTTTTAGCTATGATCGGTAAAGGTGAAGTTCAATTAGTAAAAAATATTTACAATGAAAAATTTTCTTTTACAAAAAAATATTCTTCAAAAACAGCATTAAAAAAATTCGGATTGAAACCAATTTCACTTGATGCAAAAGAAGGGCTTGCATTAATTAATGGAACGCAAATGATGGCTGCCTTTGCTTCATATATTTGTATTGAGGCAAATAAACTAATTAAACTTGCCGATATTGCTTCAGCCCTTTCACACGAAGCGTTACTTTCAACAGATAAAGCATTCGACCTGCGGTTGCATAATCTTCGCCCATATAAAGGACAAATTACAACAGCAAAAAACATCTTAAAACTTTTAGAAAATAGTGAAATAAGAAAATCTCATCTTGAAAATGATCCCCGTGTACAAGATTCATATTCAATAAGGTGTATTCCTCAAATTCATGGAGCTTCAAGAGATGCAATTGATTTTGTATGTTCTCAAATTAAAATCGAGTTGAATTCAGTTACAGATAATCCATTAATATTTGCTAATGATAAAGATTATATCAGTGGTGGAAATTTTCATGGTCAACCTTTGGCATTACCATTAGATTTTATGGCAATAGCCCTGGCTGAATTAGCAGATATTTCAGAACGAAGAATTGACAGATTAACAAATGGTTCAAATGAAAAACTACCAAAATTTTTGACTAAAGAAGGTGGTTTAAATTCTGGTTATATGATTGCTCAATATACAGCAGCAGCTTTGGTATCAGAAAATAAAGTGCTTGCTCATCCTGCAAGTGTAGATTCAATTCCAACATCTGCCGGAAAAGAAGATATTAATTCAATGGGATCAATTTCTGCACGCAAATGTTTTCAGATTTTAAATAATGTTAAAAAAGTAATTGGAATTGAATTACTGGTTGCTGCTCAAGCTATTGATTTTTTACGTCCACTAAAATGTGGTAAAGGAACTGAAATAGCTTATCAAACTATAAGATCTAAAATTAAACCTCTTACAACTGATAGAATTTTACATGATGATCTGAGAAAAATTTTTGATTTAGTTGATAACAATACAATTCTCGAAAGTGTTGAAAAGCTAATTAAAATTGAGTAAATCTTGAAAAATAGAAAATCGTGATTTACAATTAATTTATTATCTTTGCTCGCCAAAAATGATAAAAGATGAATGTTGAATTTTTAAATATTGATGGAATTGTTTTAAATAGTGAAATAACAGAATCCTATTTCACTTGCGATTTAGCAAAATGTAAAGGTGCGTGTTGCACAATGGAAAGCCCTTATGGAGCGCCAATTACAGAAAATGAAATTGAAGAAATTACAAAAGAACTTCCAACAATTTTAGAATATTTGCCAAAGCAACACCAAAATGAAATTAATAAAAAAGGTTTTTGGGTAAAACAAAATGATGAATTAATGACAAGATCTATTAACAACAGAGCTTGCGTATTTGTATATTTCGAAAGTGAAATTGCTAAGTGTGGTATAGAAAAAGCTTATAGAGAAAATAAAATTTCTGTAAACAAACCAATTTCTTGTCATTTATTTCCAATACGAATTTCTAATTTTGCCGGGCCTGTTCTTCGATATGAAAAATATAGAGAATGTCAGCCAGCTGTTGAAAAAGGAAAACAAACTAAAATTAAAATAGTTGATTTTTGTAAAGATTCACTTTTAAGAAAATTTGGGGAAGAATGGTTTAATAAATTAAAAGAGGTGATTAAAAAGTAATATGTTATCCTTACAACAAAGATTAGCATTACAACAAAAGCTTTCTCCGCAACAAATTCAATATCAAAAATTATTGCAATTGAATACACTTGCATTAGAACAAAGAATAAAAACTGAACTTGAGTTAAATCCAATTCTGGAAGAAACATTAGATGAAGAAATAGATTTAGAACAATTAGAAGAAAATCCCGAAGATTCAAACGATAAAACTGAAGAAGAAGAAGATAATTATTCAACAAAAGAAGATGAATTTGATTTAGAAGATTTTATGAATGATGAAGTTGATTCAGAATATGAAATTGAAAGAATGAATAAAAGTCAGGATGAAGAATATATTCATCCAGTAGCTCCACAAAAAAAATCTCTGCGGGAAAATTTAGTTGACCAATTAAGAATGTTAGATTTAACAGATGAAGAATTAATTTTAGGTGAAAATATAATTGGCAGCTTAGATAAAGATGGATATTTGAAAACAGATTTATCAAAAATTGTTAATGAATTAAAACTTTTTGAAGAAATTGATGTTACTTTAGAACAAGCAGAAAAGGTATTATCCGAAATTCAGAAATTAGAACCAGTTGGAATTGCAGCACGCTCTTTACAAGAATGTCTTCTAGTGCAAATCAGAAATTCATCTTACGACCCATATTATTCTTATCTTGCTGAAAAAATTCTTAGTGAACATTTTGAGGATTTTGTAAATAAAAGGTATGAATTGATTCAGAAAACAATGAATCTTTCTAAAGAAACATTAAGAACAACAATTGATCTTATACAAAAATTAAATCCTAAACCGGGTGAAGGAAATATTGATTCTGAAGAGATGAATCAAATAACACCCGATTTTCTTATTGAAAAAGTTGATGATAATTATATTGTTACATTAAACGATAGAAGTGTTCCTTCGGTTACAGTAAGTAAAACTTACTTGGAAATGTTGGATACAAACAAACGTAAAAGAAAAATTTCTGAACGTGAAAAAGAAACACATAAATTTCTGCGTGAAAAATTTGAATCAGCAAAATGGTTTATTGCTTCACTTCAGCAAAGAAGAAACACATTAATGAAAATAATGCGAGCTATTTTAGAAAAACAATATGAATTCTTTGAAAGTGGACCAAAGTTTTTAAAACCAATGATTTATAAAGATATTGCTGATGAAATTGGAATGGATATTTCAACTATAAGTCGTGTTGTTAATGGTAAATATGTACAAAGCCCGCAAGGAATTCATGAACTAAAATATTTTTTCAGCGAAGGTTTATCTACAGATAGCGGTGAAGAAGTATCAAATAAGCATATCAAAGAACTCATCAAAGAAATTTGTGAAAACGAACCTAAAAATGCTCCTTATAGCGATGATAAAATTGCAAGCATTCTTCAAGAAAGAGGTTTTCATGTTGCAAGAAGAACTGTTGCAAAATATCGTGAAGCTTTAAAAATTCCAGTTGCCCGGTTACGTAAAAGTTTATGATTTATATTGAAGTAATTCTTGTTTTTTTATTGTTTGCTTCTTTTGGAATATTACATTCCTTTTTGGCTTCATTGAATATCAAAGAAAAATTGGTTGTTAAAATTGGAAATAAGATTGCATTCTATCGATTATTCTATAACATATTTTCAGTATTGCTTCTGATATTTATTTATGAAATTTCTCCCAAACCAAATCTTGTTATTTACGATTTACAATTTCCTTACGATATAATTACTTTTGCTTTACAGGTTTTATCTTTATTTGGTTTAATTTGGTCAACAAAAGAAATAGATTTGAAAGAATTTGCTGGTATATCTCAAATAATAAGATATTATAATAATACATATAACATTGAAGAACTTGATGAAAAACAAAGTTTAAGAATCGAAGGAGCATTTAAATTTGTACGTCATCCTATTTATTTCTTTTCAATTTTATTTTTGGGATTACGTCCGCAAATGGATTTATTTTATTTAACAATGTTTATCTCATTTGTAATATATTTTTATGTCGGTTCTTTTTATGAAGAAAAAAAACTTATTAAAATTTTTGGAGAAGATTATTTGAAATATCAAAAATCTGTACCAAGAATTTTTCCAATAAAATTTAAAAGGAAAAAAAATGAAAATTAGATCAACAACAATCATTGGATTAATTCACAATGGTGAAGCAGCACTTGGCGGAGATGGTCAGGTTACACTTGGCAACACAGTGATGAAACATAATTCAATGAAAATTAGAAAATTACTTGGTGGTAAAGTTTTAACAGGTTTTGCTGGTTCAACTGCTGATGCATTTACTTTACTTCAAAGATTCGAAGAAAAATTGGAAGCTTATAGTGGTAATGTTAGTCGCGCAGTTGTAGAATTAGCAAAAGACTGGAGAACAGATAAATATCTTCGTCGTTTAGAAGCAATGC
The DNA here is from genome assembly GCA_026417375.1 of Melioribacteraceae bacterium. Classification (GTDB taxonomy): domain Bacteria; phylum Bacteroidota; class Ignavibacteria; order Ignavibacteriales; family Melioribacteraceae; genus Stygiobacter. The sequence continues at coordinate 63,002 of JAOADJ010000013.1, forward strand.
TTGCAATTATATCTGAAGATAAAGCTTATGTTGTAAGCGGAACAGGTGACGTTATTGAACCTGAAGATAATATTGTTGCAATTGGAAGCGGCGGAATGTATGCTTTAGCTGCAGCAAAAATGTTAAAAAAATATAGCAACTTAAAAGCAAAAGAAATTGTTGAAGAAGCTCTTAAAACAGCTGCAGATATATGTATTTATACAAACGATAAAATTACTGTTGAGGAAATAAAAAAATGACAAATGAAACAACAAATGATTTAATGAAAAATTTAACACCAACACAAATTGTAAAAGAATTAGATAAATATATCATCGGTCAAAATGATGCAAAACGTGCTGTTGCAATTGCTTTAAGAAACAGATGGCGTCGTCAGCAAGTTGAAGAAAACATTCGCGAAGAAATAATGCCGAATAATATTATTTTAATTGGTCCAACAGGAGTTGGAAAAACTGAAATCGCTCGTCGTCTTGCTAAACTATCAGGCGCTCCATTTATAAAAGTTGAAGCTTCAAAATATACCGAAGTTGGTTATGTCGGTCGCGATGTTGAATCAATGATTAGAGATTTAGCAGAAATTGCTGTTTCAATGGTTCGTTCAGAAAAAACAGCCGAAGTTCAGGAAAAAGCTGAAAGAATGGCTGAAGATAGAATTCTTGACCAATTAATTCCTCCTGTTAAAAAACCATTAAGCACCGAAGATGAAAATGGTGAAAGTGAAGAATTGCAAAATGAAAAAACACGTGAATGGATGAGAGAAAAAATTCGTAAAGGAGAGATGGATGATCGATTAATTGAATTTGATACTACTACACCAGCTTTTGGAATGCAGGTTCTCGGACCAATGGGAATGGATGATATTACAATGAGTTTACAAGAAATGATGAGTAGCATGGTTCCAAAGAAAAAAAAGAAAAAGAAAACATCAATTCGGGAAGCAAAAAAAATATTAACACAGGAAGAAGCAGAAAAATTAATTGACATGGAAGCAGTTCAGCGCGAAGCTATTAAAAGAGTTCAGGAAAGTGGTATCGTTTTTATAGATGAAATAGATAAAATTGCAGGAGCAAAAAGTCAAAACGGTCCCGATGTTTCCCGCGAAGGTGTTCAAAGAGATTTATTGCCAATCGTAGAAGGTTCAACAGTTAATACTAAATATGGACCCGTTAAAACAGATCATATTTTATTTATTGCTTCCGGTGCTTTTCATGTTTCAAAACCAAGTGATTTAATTCCTGAACTTCAGGGAAGATTTCCTATTCGTGTTGAATTGAAAAGTTTAACCGAAGATGATTTTATAAAAATATTAACTATTCCTCAAAATGCACTCTTAAAACAATATTCGGCTCTTCTTGAAGCAGAAAAAGTTAAAATAAAATTTAAAGATGATGCAATTAAAGAAATTGCTAAAACTGCAGCTTTAGTTAATGAACAAGTTGAAAATATTGGCGCAAGAAGACTTCATACAATTTTAACAACTTTGCTTGAAGATATTTTATTTAATGTGCCAGATAATATGCCCGATGCCGAAGTTGAAATTGATGCAAATATGGTAAATAATAAGTTGGATAAAATTGTTAAGAACAGAGACTTAAGTAAATACATTCTATAATAATTAATTAAGAACAAATGAAAAAAAATATTTTGTTTTTATTCGTGTTATTCTTTTTTGGTTGCTCAAGCCAAAACCAAATATTGTTGAACTTAGATACAGCAAAAAAATTAGTTCAGAATTATTACGAATCAGGTGAATTTGATAAGGAATGTTCAACTCCAATTGAAGAAGCAAAAAAAGAATTACAAAAACTAAAATTGAATGAAAAATCTTTAGTAGTATTTGATATTGACGAAACTGCATTATCAAATTATAATCATACTAAAGAAATTGGTTTTGGTTATGTATATTCATTATGGGAAGAATGGCTGAAAAAAGCAGATGCAAAAGCAATTCCTGAAGTAAAAAAATTTTATGATTGGTTAATCGAAAGAAATATTAAAGTTGCTTTTATTACCGGAAGAAATGAAGAAACATATCAGGCAACTTTAAAAAACCTGAAAGATCAAGGATATGTAAAATTTGATACTTTAATTACTCGAAATAGTAGCACAAAAAAAATTCCTGCAGCCGAATGGAAAGCTCAGGAAAGAGAAAAATTAGTAAATAAAGGTTATGAAATTGTTGCTTGTATTGGTGACCAATGGAGCGATTTGGTTGGAGGAAACACCGGAATAAAAATAAAGCTGCCAAATTATTTATATATAATTGAATAATGAGTTCATTTACCTGCACACATTTCGACCAAAAAGAAAATTGTATTTTGTTGAAAACAAAATGTTTACCTGGTAGAAAAGGTTGCATACTAAAAGGTAAAGTTGAATTTTTTATTCCAATTGAAAAAAGAATTGAAAAAGAAAAAGAAGATCCATTCAAAGATTACAGAAGAAAAAAGAAATGAAAATACTTTTTCTTAGGACTAAAATATTATTTGTAATCACTTTAATATGTTCTCAATATAATTTTTCGCAAACAAAAATCTTTATTCCGCAAATAACTTTTCCAGATGAAATAAAATGGAATTCATCTGATAATAAAAATTATTCAATTGAAACATTTAATTTACTTGGTAATCCAAACGAAAATGACTTTTATGTGCAGATGGTAAAAATTCCTGCAAATACAAAATTGCTTCCACATTTTCATCCTGATAACAGAACAGTTTATGTAATTGATGGAGAGTTTTTTTATTGTTACGAAAAAAAATATGATGAAGCTAAAGCAAAGAAAATTATTAAAGGAAGTTTTTTTACAGAGCCATCAAATCAACCACATTTTGCATTTACAAAAGAAAGCCATGTAATTTTATATGTAACAGGATTTGGTCCTTCAAAAACGACTTTCATCGATAACGAATAAATAATAATCACTAATTATTGAGGTAGAAATGAAAACAAAAGAAAATTTAAAAGAAGCATTTGCCGGTGAAAGTCAGGCAAATCAAAAATATCGTGCATTTGCAAAAAAAGCTGAGAAAGAAGGATTTCCTAATATTGCTAAACTATTTGCAACAACTGCAGAAGCTGAAAGAATTCATGCGGAAGGACATTTAGCTTCACTTGAAGGAATTGGTTCAACATTAGAAAATTTAAAAACTGCTATTGATGGTGAAACATACGAATATGAAAAAATGTATCCACCAATGCACGAAGAAGCAATTGAAGAAAATCATAAAGCAGAAAGAATGTTTAAATATGCACTAGATGCCGAAAAAGTTCATGCAGAACTTTATAAACGTGCACTTGAAGCTGTTCAACAAGGAAAAGATTTAGATATTAGCGACTTTTATCTTTGTCCGGTTTGTGGTCATATTGAATTTGGTGAGCCACAGGATAAATGCCCGATTTGTGGTGCTTTACCAAATAAGTATGTTAAGATTGTATAAATAAATTAATTGAAAATGTCACCCTTTAAATAAATAAAGGGTGACTTTTCATTTCCTATCTTAATTTTGGTTCTATTTCAATTTCAAATGGAAAACTGATTATTAAATTTTTGTCTGGTTCTGTTAACATATTTTTAACTAAATATTTCACTTCAATTTTATCTTTAATCTTTAAATCATCTTTTGTTGTTCTTATTTGAAGATTCAAAATTTTGTTTGGTAATATTTTTATTTCTTTTGGAAATTGAATATTGGGAATATCAGTAATTAATTTTAAATCAAATTCAACATCAGAATTATTTGTTATTTGAAAATTTTTAGTCTCTCTACCGATAGCATTAATTGATTTTTTATTTATAGAAATTGAAGAATCAAACAATGCTTTTAAAAATTTTTCACTTCCAATCAATTGATGATTATACCAAATAACAGTTCTTCTATTTAATAGAGCTTCTTTAATTGATTCTTCTCTTGAATCTTTTGCAAAAACAAGTGTAATTGGTCTGTGAGCAACATTTTCAGCAGCCCATTCAAAATAAAGTGGTCCATGAACATCCGAATTACCTAATACAGCTAATTTTTTATCAATGCACCATTGGTGAGTTTCTTTTGAATAAACATTTGCATTATAAACTTCAAGACCAAATAGAATTCCGGTTTGTAAAAGCCAATCATGTTCTTTATACCATTTTGCAATTCCATCTGGTTGTTGAGAAATCCATGAAGGATGATTCCAGAAAATAATTCCACCCTGTTTTTTAACTTCTTCAACAACTGCTTTCCAATCATCTTTTATTAATTCATTTCCATCTTTAATAAAAATTGCATTCAAATGTCCGGGAGGCATTTTGCGTGTAATTTCGGCTCCTTTAATTAATGTTAAACCTAATTCATCAGCAAAATTTTTGGCAATATTATAAGCAGCATTAAAATTTGATGGAATATAATCTTTATGCGGTTGATATTCTAAATGATCAGTAAATGCAATTGCATCTAAACCATCTCTCCAGGCTTCTTCAACACGATATGTAGGCCAAACATCACCATCTGAAAAAACTGTGTGCATATGAAAATCGCACTTTAATGTTTTATAACCTAAAATATTTGGAATATTAATTTTGTTACGAAACTGAGGTTGAGCAATAAGTGTTGAAATTATTAATAAATTGAAAAACAATAATTTTTTTAATTTCATTTTATCTCCAAATGTGTAATTGAAAAATAAAATTGAAAATCCTTTCAGCAAAATTAATATTTTGTTAAAAAGCATTAGCCTTTAAGTTTTTTTATATTTGCGGGCAATTATTTAATAAATATGAGTTTAGAAATGCATCCAAAAAATTTAGCAGATATTCCGAAAGCATATAATCCTAAAGAAGCTGAAAGTAAATGGTATAACTATTGGGAAAGTCATAATCTTTATCATTCGGAAGTAGATGAGAACAAAATTCCTTACACTATTGTAATTCCGCCTCCAAACATTACCGGAATATTACATATTGGACATATTCTTAATAATACACTTCAGGATATTTATATTCGTTACAAAAGAATGATGGGTTTTAATGCATGTTGGGTTCCGGGGATTGATCATGCCTCAATTGCAACAGAAGCAAAAGTTGTTGCTTTATTAAAAGAAAATCATATAACTAAAGATAAAATTTCACGTGATGAATTTTTAAAACACTGTTATGATTGGAAAGAAAAATATGGTGGGATAATATTTCAACAATTGAGAAAACTTGGTGTTAGTTGTGATTGGCAACGTGAACGTTTTACAATGGATGACCATTACTACAAAAAAGTAATTGAAGCATTTGTAAAACTTTATAAAGAGGGTTTTATATATCGTGGTTATAGAATGGTTAATTGGGACCCGGCTTCAAAGTCTGCAATTAGTGATGAAGAAGTATTTTACAAAGAAGTTCAGGGTAAACTTTGGTATTTCAAATATCCTGTAAAAGGTACTAATGAATTTGTAATTGTTGCTACAACAAGACCTGAAACAATGTTAGGTGATACAGGTGTTGCAGTAAATCCAGAAGATGAACGTTATAAACATTTAATTGGTAAAACTATTTTACTGCCAATTGTCGGAAGAGAAATTCCATTATTTGCAGATGAATATGTTGATAAAAATTTTGGAACAGGTGCAGTAAAAGTAACACCAGCTCACGATGTTAATGATTATGAAATGGCGTTACGGCATAATTTAGAAATGATAAACATTTTCAATGAAGATGCAACAACTAATGGAAATGTTCCTCAGGAATTCCAAAATTTTGATAGATATGAAGTTCGTCAGAAAGTTGTTGAAAGAATGAAAGAACTTGGATTTTTACACAAGGTTGAAGACTATACAAATAAAGTTGGATACTCGCAACGGGGCAACGTTCCAATCGAACCATATCTTTCTGAACAATGGTTTATGAAAATGGATGAATTAGTAAAACCTGCTTTACAAGTTGTTAAAGAAGGTAAAATTAAATTTCATCCTGAACATTGGGTTAAAACTTATGAACACTGGATGACTAATATTCGTGATTGGTGTATTTCACGTCAATTGTGGTGGGGACATAGAATTCCGGTTTGGTATCACAAAAAAACAAATGAAATTTATTGCGAAGTTGATCCACCACAAGATATTGAAAATTGGTATCAGGATGATGATGTGCTTGACACTTGGGCATCAAGTTGGCTTTGGGCACAAGATGTTTTTACAAATGAGAAAGATCAAAAATACTATTATCCAACAGATCTTTTAGTTACAGCACCGGATATTATTTTCTTTTGGGTTGCCAGAATGATTATTGCCGGAATGCATTTTATGAATGAAATTCCTTTCAAAGATGTTTATTTCACTTCACTTGTTCGTGATGAAAAGGGAAGAAAAATGAGTAAATCACTTGGTAACTCTCCGGATCCTCTTGATTTAATTGAAGAATATGGAGCTGACGCACTTCGATTTACTATGACTTACATTGCTCCGCTTGGTCAGGATGTTTTATTTAGCAACGAGATGGTTGAAATTGGTAGAAACTTTGCAAATAAAATGTGGAACGCCGGAAGATTTTTATTAATGAATGCTCAAAACATTAAAATTGATCCTTTCTTAGCCAATAAACATATTGACTTTACAGACAAATGGATTATTTCAAGATTTAATAAAACAATTAAAGAAGTTAATGATGCGCTTGATCGTTTTGAAGTTAATGCTGCATCTAAAATTATTTATAGTTATGTGTGGAATGATTTCTGTGATTGGTATATAGAGCTTTCTAAAACCAGATTATACCAAGGGACTGATGAAGTTAAATCTGCAGTTCTAACAAGAGCAATTTCACTTTACGAAGATATGTTAAAACTTGTGCATCCATTTATGCCATTTATTACAGAAGAAATTTGGCAACTACTTGATGAAAGAAAAGATGGCGAAAGTATTTCTATTTCAGATTATCCTAAATTTGATAAAAATAAAATTGATGAAAAAGCCGAACAAGAAATATCTTTTGTTCAAGATGTAGTAACTGCAATCAGAAACATCCGTGGCGAAATGAATATTCCACCTTCTAAATCAATAAATGTATTTTTAAAGAGTTCCCAAATTACCATTGCACAGGAAAGATATATTAAATCACTTGTAAAAATTGATGATTTTGTAGTTGATGAAAATTTAGATAAACCAAAAGCAAGTGCTTCTGCAGTTGTTAAGGGTTGTGATATTTTTGTTCCATTAGAAGGATTGATTGATATAAATGTTGAACGTCAAAGAATTGAAAAAGAAATTACAAGAATTCTTAATAGCTACAATGGTGTTCGTAAAAAACTTGAAAATGAAAATTTTGTTTCCAAAGCACCTGTTGAAGTGATTGAAAGAGAAAAACAAAAGATGAATGATTGGCAAAAAGCATTAGAAAAATTGCAATCAATCTTAGAAGATCTTAATTAATATATAAATCATCTTCTTATTGTAAATATTTTTTACATGAAAAAATTAATATTTATTATTCTTTTTGTTGTATCATCATCTTTTTCTCAATTAAAATATGATACATTATATTCATCTGTTGTTTCTGATGGAATTAAGTTTAATAAGTTAAAAGAATCAATAGTTCCATGGTCAGTAAATGTTTTGGAAGTTGACATTTCTAATCCAAACATAAGAATTGAAACAGCAAAGGCAAATGATAGATTAATTGGAAATGAAACAACTTCTTCAATGGCAAAAAGAAGAAGTACTCCTAATGAAAAAGTTATTGCGGCTATTAATGGCGATTTTTACTATAAAGGTGGATTGCCAACAAATCTTCAAATAAAAAATGGACAAATTCTAACAACGCCAATCAACAGAACAATTCTTGCTTTTGATTATCAAAACAAACCAATAATTGATGTTGTTAAGTATGAAGGAAAAATAATAACAAATAAAAATAAATTTGAAATTAATGGTATAAATATTACAAGAGATTATAAAAAAATTATTTTATACAATAAGTATTATGGAGATTCAACATCAACAAGTTCACACGGGTTTGAAATTTTAGTTCAAAGAATAAATAATTGGATGGTCAACGATACTGTTAAATGTGTTGTTAAAAAAATTCAGGTTGGACTTGGAAATTTTAAAATTCCAGACACAACTTTTGCAGTTATTTCTTCGGGTGATGTTAAAAATGATTTAATTAAACATGTTAAATTAAACGACACAATAAAAATTTTTAATTCAATAAAACCTGCAAAATCAAAAATAAAAGAAGCAATTGGTGGGTTAATTCAATTAGTTAAAGATGGTAAAAATTATGTTGATAAAAGTTTTGTTGAACACAAAAAACCATCTTTTACTTATGTGCGACATCCAAGAACAGCAGTAGGGTTTTCAAAAGATTCAACCAAAATATTTTTTGTTGTTGTTGACGGAAGACAATCAACAAGTGCAGGAATGACTTTACCAGAACTTGCTGAATTAATGCTTAATGTTGGTTCATACAATGCTATAAATTTAGATGGTGGGGGATCATCAACAATTTATGTAGATGGTGAAATAAAAAATAATCCTTCTGATGGTATTGAAAGAGCAGTTTCTAATTCTATTTTAATAATTGAAAAGAAAAAATTTTAAAACAAAAAAGGCTGCCAAAAAATTGACAGCCTTTTTTTGAAACATATTATTTTATCTTCCAACCTGATCTAAGTGTTCTTTTTTTGCCATAAGTTGTTCTTTTGTTTCAACTCTGTTTGGATCTGGAACAATTGCTTCAGTTGGACATGCTGGAATGCATTGTGGTTCATCATAAAATCCCACACATTCAGTACATTTATCAGGAACTATGTAAGTATGTTCTTCATTCAAAGCAGCAAATTCTTGACCGCCTAGAATGTATGGTGCACCAGGGCTATAGATTGCAATATTTGGACATTCAGCTTCGCAAGCATTGCAAGAAATGCATTCATCAGTAATCATAATTGCCATATAAAATCCTCCGTAATTATAAATTTTATTTTCGGTTGTAAAAATAATAATATTCCGACAAATACAACCTATTTAATTAAAATTATTTTTTCTCAATTTGTTTTAATAATTCCTCACAAGCTTTCTTAAGTTGTTCATCTTCTCCGCTTGCCATCCAATTAACACTGTTTTCAACAATTATATCTGGTACAGCAGGCCCTAATTCCTGGTTTTTATCTGTTGATTTAGTAAACCAACCGCGGAAAGGTAAACGTACAAATGAACCATCTATTAATTGTTTACCGCCTGTTGAAATCACCGAACCATTTGTTGGATAACCTACAAGTTTTCCGATTCCTAATGTTTTGTACGCATGTGAAAAAATTTCTGCGTTTGAATAACTGCCTTCGTTACATAATGCTATAGATGGTTTTAACCAGGCAGCAAAAACTAATCTTTCACCCGTTGGATAATAATTGCGGAATTTTAATTTGTCTTTTTCTAAATTGTTACTTGCACCACGTGGAATTGTATAAGCATGTTGTTTGTAATTTAATATTGTCATTAAATAATCTGTTGTTGAACCTCCACCATTATAGCGAACATCTATAACTAAACCATCTTTTCCATTTCCTGCAGCAGTTAATTCTCTTTCAAAATTTTCAAAGCTTGGATAATTCATTCCCTGTATGTGAATGTATCCTAATTTCATGTTTGAATATTTATCAACAAGTTTCTTTCTGTTTGCTACCCATTCCTGATATAGAAGTTCTCTTAATTCATTTGTTGGTCGAATTGTTACTTCTCTTTCTTTTCCATCTTTTCCTTTTACAACAAGTAAAACTTTTTCATCAACTTTGTTGGTAAGATATTTATAAAAGTTTTCAGTTTGATTATATAAATTTCCATCAATTGAAATTATTATTTCACCCTCATTTAATTTACTTGTGGATTTATCCGCTGGTGAATTTGGAATAACTCTTTGTATTTTCATTCCTTCTTTAATTGGAATTAATTCAGCACCTAATAAACCAGTAGCTTCTTTCTGTGTTTCTCCTCTTTCAGCAGCTGTAAAGCCCATATGACTTGCATTTAATTCTCCGAGCATGTTGTTAAACATATCTCTGAAATCATTTGGTGTTGATGCAATCAAACACAATTCTTCATATTTCTTTTTAAGCGTATTCCAGTTTTTTCCATGAAACTGAGGGTCGTAAAATCCATCTCGAATTGTTCTCCATGCTTCATCAAAAATTTGTTTTCTTTCTTCAGTATAATCTATTTTCATTTTTGCAGAATAAGGAAGTGCTTCTGATTTATCTGTTTTAATTTCGAATCTTGTAAGAGAACCACCTGTCTTTGTGTAGTATAAATATTTTCCTTCTTTATCCATTAAAAGATTGTTAGGATTGCTTCCTCCTTTAGTTAATTCTTTTAAATCTTTTCCATCCCATTTAATACTGTATAAATCACGACCACCTTTTGCTGTGCTGCTATTTCCAATATAGAAAAATGTTTCACCATCTTTAGAAATAATAACATTAGATTCATCCCCTGAAAAGTTTGTTATTTGTACTAATCTTTCATGAATGTTTTCAAAGTCAATTTTTATTTGTTTTACTTTGGGTTCATCTTTCTTTGCATCTTTAGATTTGTCATCTTTCTTTTCAGTAGAAGGAGCTGGCTCTTTTACAGGTTCTTTTTCCTCCCAATCGGATTTAGTTTTTTCCCAATCTTCTTTTTTTAACCAAACAAACCAAACATCTCTTGTAAATGATAAACCACCAGTTATTGAATTATTACCACTTCTTGAAGAAAGAAATCCGAGCTTGCTTCCATCTGCACTCCAAAATGGATTTGAATCTCCTCGTGGATGCATTGAAACATTAACAGGTTTCTGAGAATTGTCTGAGGAATGAATATAAACTTCTTCATTGAAATATAAATCCTCCATAGAATATGCAAGCCATTTATCATCCGGACTCCATTTAACTCCATTTGGTGTAGCCCAACTATCAGTTAAAATTTTTTCATTTGAAAGTTTACCATCTTGTGATAGATCAGCAACAATTAATTGTTTAGTGTCTTTCCCTTTTATGTATGCTATTTTTTTACCATCATTTGAAATTATCGGATCGGTTTCATCTTCTTCGGTTTTTGTAATTCTAATGATTTCATGTTTTAATGATTTGAAAAGATTTGGTTGTTGCTTATCGGATGATTTTACCATAAATAATTCAAAATTATTATCATATCTGTCGGATGTGAAAATTAAAATTGTATCATTCATCCAAACAACGTTGTTATCTCTGTATGGTGAATTTGAAAGATTAACACTTCTGCTTTTTTCTTTATCTGCTTCTTTTACAAAAACTTCACCACGAACTACAAAAGCAATATATTTTCCATTTGGAGAAATTGAATATTCATTCAAGTTATTTGTAAAAGTTTTAAACTCAGTTGGATCAAATCTATCATCAGTAGAAATTTTAATATCTACTTCTTTTGGATTTATATCAGAGGTTTTAGAGATGAAAAGATTTTTTTCTCTTTCAAAAACTAAAGTTGAGCCATCGCCTGAAACACTTAAATAACGAATTGAATGATCTTTATAGTTTGTTAATTGTTCAGGTTTTCCAATTGTTTTACCATTATCATCAATTTTAATCTTGTAGATATTATATTTTCCTGAATTTGAACTTAAAAAGAATAATGTTCTTGAATCACTCCATTGAGGATTTATATCATTAGTTTCAAAATTAACAAGCTTAGAATAAGTTTTTGTTTTTGTATCGAATAGCCAAATATCTCTATTAGAAGGACCACGATATTCTTCCCGGAAAACAGGATTAATATCGCCACGAACAAAAGCAATAAATCTTCCATCGGGAGAAGCAACTGGTTCAAAACCAACAGCATCAAGAATTCTGAATTCTGTACCTCCGTTTGAAGAAATTGAATAAACTTCTGATGGTCTTTCAATTTGATTAAACTCTCTGTTTGTTGAAAATAAAATGTCATTATCATTTGTCCATGAAGAAATATTATCCTGAGCTGAATGATAAGTTAATCTTTTAGGTGTTCCACCTTCAGTTGGTAAAACAAAAATGTCATTATTTCCGTAACGATTACCACTGAAAGCGATTTGTTTTCCATCAGGAGAAAATTTAGGATAAGCTTCATAAGCTTCGTGAATAGTTAAACGAGTTGCTTTACCTCCGGTTGATGGAACAGTCCAAATATCACCCTGATAAGAAAATGTAATTAATGAACCATTATTATTTAAAGAAGGAAATCTTAAAAGTAAATCATTTTGAGCATTTGAAACAGTAATGAAAGTAATAATTAAAAGAAGAAAATACTTTTTCATGTTGAATATCCTTTATTTTTCTAACTAAGTTGAATTAAAGTTATAACAAATTACTTGCTAATTCTGCAAGAACAGATCTTTCACCTTTTTCCAAATTGATATGAGAATAAAGTTTTTGACCTTTAAAATGATCAATTAAATATGACAAACCATTTGATTGTGAGTCGAGATATGGATGATCTATTTGATAAATATCTCCTGTCAAAACAATTTTTGCACCTTCGTCGGCACGTGTTATAATAGTTTTAATTTCGTGTGGAGTTAAGTTTTGTGCTTCGTCAACAATAAAATAAATTCTTTGTAAACTTCTACCTCTTATATAACTCAGCGGTTCAATCACAAGTTTTTGTTCTTTAATCATATTGTTTATAGTTTGAAAGTTTTTATCGGTTTCAGGAAATTGATCCTGAATTACTTTTAAATTATCCCAGAGTGGTTGCATATAAGGTGCAAGTTTACTTTCAACATCTCCTGGTAAATATCCAATATCTTTGTTACTTAAAGGAACAACAGGACGAGCAATATAAATTTGACGATATAATTTTCTTATCTGCAAAGCTGCAGCAAGTGCAAGTAAAGTTTTTCCAGTGCCTGCTTTTCCTGTAATTGTAACCAATGGAATATCCGGATTCAAAAGTGCATCAACTGCAAACGTCTGTTCTGCATTTCTCGGTTTAATTCCATATACCAGTTGTTTATCAATTTTTCTTAACGTTGAAAGATCATTAACTAAATAAGCTAAAGCACTTCTGTTTTGATTTCTTAAAATGAAATATTTATTCGGTACTAATTCAATTTTTAATTTTTTACTTAATTTGTTGGTTGAAATTTCAAAAGGAGATTGATATAATTTTTGTAAAAGGTCATCATCAAAATTTTCAATAATATCTTTTCCGGAATAAAGTTCTTCAACATTAACTACATGATCAGTTGTATAATCTTCAGCAGGAATTCCTAATGCTTTAGCCTTCATTCTTAAATTAACATCTTTACTAACTAAAATTATTTTGTCTTTACCTTTACTAATTTTAAATGCTTCAAAAGCAGCACTTAGAACTCTGTGGTCAACATTATCTTCACGAAAAACATCATGTATTTCTTTAGATAATCCTTTTGTAATTACAATTCTTACTTTTCCTTTTCCGCGACCGAGTGAAACACCACCATTGAATATTTCATTGCCGGTAATTGAATCTAATGTTCTTGCAAACTCACGCGCATTTAAATTGATTACTTGATTTCCTCTTTTAAAATGATCTAATTCCTCAATTACAGATAAGGGAATTATTATATTATTTTCCTGAAAATGATGAATGCAAGTTGGATCGTGTAAAATTACGTTTGTGTCTAAAACGAAAGTTTTGGGATTTTTTTTCATTTTAACTTTTATTTTTTGTTAGCAATATTCTATTTAATTTCACTTTGAACTTAATAAAAATTTTGATAGAAATCTTTATCAAAAATCATTTAACAATTTATTAATGGTAATATAAAATGGCGATTCAAAGTATTAATCCGGCAACGGGTAAATTGATTAAAACATATGAATCTTTTAATGAGCAAAAAATTGATAATATTATTTCAAAATCGTTTGATGAATTCCTGCAATGGAAAAAAGTTTCATTCAGTGAAAAGAAAAAATTAATGCTCAATGCTGCAAAATATTTAAAAGGAAAAAAACAATTTCTTGGTGAAATCATCACAACAGAAATGGGCAAACCAATTAAACAATCAATTGCCGAAATAGAAAAATGCTCGTGGGTGTGTGAATATTACGCTGAAAATGCAGAATTGATTTTAAAAAATGAAATAATTGAAACTGATGCTTCAGAAAGTTATGTTGAATTTAATCCACTTGGAATTGTTTTAGCAGTAATGCCTTGGAATTTCCCTTTCTGGCAAGTTTTTAGATTTGCTGCACCTGCATTAATGGCTGGGAATGTAGGTTTATTGAAACATGCTTCAAATGTACCTCAATGTTCAATTGAAATAGAAAAAGTTTTTTATGAATCAGGATTTCCAGAATATGTTTTTAAAAACTTGCTCATAGAATCATCACAAGTAAAAAAAGTTTTAGAAAATGAAAAAGTAATGGCAGCAACTTTAACAGGAAGCGAATATGCTGGAAGCATTGTTGCTCAATCGTGTGGAAAATTAATTAAGAAAACAGTTTTAGAACTTGGTGGCAGTGATCCTTTTGTAGTTCTTGAAGATGCAAACTTAATCGAAGCGGCTAAAATTGCTGTAACAGCACGTTTAATTAACAATGGTCAAAGTTGTATTGCAGCAAAAAGATTTATTGTTGTTGAAAAAATTTACGATGAGTTTGAAAAACTTTTTGTTAACGAAATGAAAAAAATTAAAGTTGGTGATCCTATGAATTATGATATTGATTTAGGACCAATTGCAAGGGAAGATTTGCTTTATGAATTACAAACGCAAATTAATAAATCTGTTGAAGCAGGAGCTACAATATTAATCGGTGGAAAAAGAATTGATAAAGAAGGTTTTTATTTTGAACCAACTATAATTTCTGATGTGAATAAATCTATGCCGGCTTATAAAGAAGAAATATTTGGACCAGTTGCAACGTTAATAAAAGCAAAAGATGAAAATGAAGCAATTGAAATTGCAAATGATTCTGAATTTGGATTAGGCGCTTCACTTTGGACTAATAACTTAAATAAATCAAAGCAACTTGCTTCTCAAATTCAAAGTGGTTCTGTTTTTATAAATGGAATGGTAAAATCTGATCCTCGTTTACCATTTGGTGGAATTAAAAAATCCGGTTATGGAAGAGAACTTTCACATTATGGTATTAAAGAATTTGTAAATATTAAATCGGTTTGGATTAAATAAGAGGTGTTTAATGTCAAACAAAGATCCGCGTATTGATAAATTTATTGCTAATGCAAATGATTTTGCAAAACCAATTTTAGAACATTTTCGTGAATTGGTACATAAGACTCATCCAGAAATTTCAGAAACTTTAAAGTGGGGAATGCCAGCTTTTGAGTATAAAGGAACAATTTGCATGATGGCCGCATTTAAAAATCATTGTGCCATAATTTTTCCAAAAGCAGAATTAATGAAAGATAAATCTTTAATTGAAAATGCAAAATCCGAAGAAGCTATGGGGCATTTGAGAAAAATTACTTCTTTAAAAGATTTACCAAGTGATAAAAAATTAAAATCATATATAAAAGAATCAATCAGACTTAATGAAACGGGAATAAAAGTTCCATCAAAAAAGAAAGTTGAAAAAAAGGAAATAGTAATTCCCGATTATTTTATTAAAGAATTAAAAAAGAATAAGAAAGCATTTCAAATATTTAATGATTTTTCTTTTTCGCACCAAAAAGAATATATAGATTGGATAACAGATGCTAAAAAGGAAGAAACAAGAAATAAAAGAATTAAAACAGCAATAGAATGGATTTCAGAAGGAAAAAGTAGAAACTGGAAATACGAAAAATGTTAAATCAGAAATTATTTTATAACTTAATAAGCTAATCAAGATGAAAAAATTATTAATATTAATTTTATTTGCTTTTAATTTATTTGCACAGGAAATAATAGAAAAAGAAAATAAATTTTATTTATCAAATACTCTGGTTATTAAATTCAGAGAAAATGTTGAGATAAATCAATTCAAAAATTCATTGTCGAAAAAAGTAATAAGTAATGTAATATTTAACGAGGTAAAACCAATTTTCCCATCAACTCAACTTCAAAAAAGTTCATTAGAAAAAAATATCGAAAGAATTTATTTAGCAACTTATAACTCGAAAGAAGATCCTCTTGAATTATCAAAAAAAATATCAAAATCAAAATTAATTGAATATGCAGAACCAAAATACATTCATAAAGTTGTTCAATTTGCTCCGAATGATTCTTTAATAAATTTTCAAGGAAATTTATATAAAATAAATGCACTACAAGCGTGGGATTATACTAAAGGAGATTCTTCAGTAATAATTGCAATAGTTGATACAGGAGTAGATTGGGATCATCCAGATTTATACGGAAACATATACAAAAAAAATGATGGAAAAATTTTAGGAATAGATTTAGGTGGAAATAATGGAACACCTGATGACGATCCAAGAGAAGATCCGGCTCCAAATAATGTAAATGCTTTTCATGGAACTCACGTAGCAGGAATTGCAAGTGCTGTTTCAAATAATAAAACAGGAATTGCTTCAATCGGTTATAATTGTTCATTAATGCCAGTAAAAGTTTCAAGAAACGATAAAAGAGATGCAAACGGCTATCCTTATGTTTATTATGGAGCTGAAGGAATTAAATGGGCTGCCGATAATGGAGCAAAAATTATAAATTGTAGTTGGGGAAGTAATAGTCAATCTCAATTTGAACAAGAAGTAATTAATTATGCAACATCAAAAGGATGTTTAATTATTGCTGCAGCCGGAAACGATGGATTATTAACAGATTTTTACCCGGCAAGCTATAAAAATGTTTTGTCAGTTGTTTGGAGCGATATTAACGATGTAAAAAATTCCAAAGGTAATTATGGTTACAATGCTGATGTTTTAGCTCCGGGAACATTTATACTTTCAACATGGCCTAAAAATTCTCCTATTAATAATTTGTATAATATGATAAGTGGTTCATCAATGGCTGCACCATTAGTTTCTGGTCTTGCAGGTTTAGTTGCTTCAAAATTTAAAAATTATAATGCACAGCAAATTGGAGAACAAATAAGATCTACTTGTGATGATGTTTCTTCAACAAATGATCCTGACAAAAAATATTTAATTGGCAAAGGAAGAATTAATGCCTTATCTGCAGTTAGTAGAAATGATGCTGTATCTGTCCGTGCAACAAATTTAACTTTTGTAGAAAAAGGAAATGGTAACGGACTTTTCGAAAAAAATGAAACAATTGATGTTAAAATAAAACTCACCAATTTTCTTTCATCAGTAAATAATTTAACAGTAAAACTTGAATGCAACGATAATTCAGTTACAATCAACGAACAATCAAAACAAATTGTTATTTCATCACTGCAAACATTACAGGTTGATTCTTCAAATGTTTTATTTTCATTTACTGTTCTACCTAATTCACTATATAATCATACAGTAAAATTTTTGTTGAAATATTCAGCAACAAATTATGATGACTATCAATGGTTTAGTGTTCGAATTAATCCAACGTACGAAACAATGAGTGCCAATAAAATTGAATTAAGTATAACAAGTAAAGGTGCATTTGCATTTAATGATTATCCAAATAACACAGAAGGAGTTGGATTTAAATATGAAGGTGGGGATAACTTAATGTTCGAAGGTGCTTTTATGTATGGTGTTTCTGAATCTAAAGTTATGGATGCAGCAAGAGCTTTACAAATTCAATCAACCGATTTTAATATGATTAAACCAGTAGCAATATCAAATGAATTCGCTTATCAAAAAGCAGAAACAATTTTTAATGACGATGGTGCTGGCAATAATAAACTTGGAATTGAAACTAAACAAACAACATATAGTTTCAGGACTCCACCAAATGATAAATTTATAATCGTTGAATATTTATTAACAAATAATTCATCAAACGATTTAAATAATTTATATACTGGTTTGTTTTTCGATTGGGATATGCCGGCAGAAAATCCCGTTGTTGATACTACTGCGTATGATTATGCATTTAATTTTGGTTATGCAAAGCATAAAGATTTAAAAATACTAAATACAATAGTTGCTTCAGCATTAATTTCTTCTGCTAATTATAACTATTATCCAATAGATAATGCTGCAACAAGTGGAGATGTTCGTTTATTTGATAGTGATGAATTTACCGACAAAGAAAAATGGATCACATTATCAAGTGGAATAGTAAATAAAAATGTTGGATATGCAGATGTATCGTTTGTTGTAAGCGGCGGTCCTTTTTTTATTAAAGCGAAAAATTTTCTTAGAGTAGCTTTTGTAATTGCTGCAGACACTTCTTACAAAGAATTACAAAAAAGTATTGTTCAAAGCAGAAAAAAATATTTAGAAATAATTAGTAATATTGAAGAAAGTAACCTTTTACCAACGGAGTTCATACTTTATCAAAATTATCCAAATCCATTTAATCCATCAACTTCAATAAAATATTCAATTCCACATAAAGAAAAAGAAACTTATGTATCATTAAAAATTTATGATTTACTTGGTAATGAAATAGCAACGCTTGTAAATGAATATCAAAAACCAGGAACATATAATTATCAATTTTCAGTAAATAATTTTAAACTCTCTTCAGGGGTTTATTTTTACAGACTTCAAACAAATAATTTTGTTCAAACAAAAAAAATGGTAATAATAAAATGACTTCTAAAGAAATAATTTCAATATTAAAGAAAAATGGAAGTGAATATAATCGTCAGGGAATGAAAAGGTATGGAATTAATGTCGATAAAGCTTTTGGAATTTCTGTAACCAATTTAAGAAAACTTGCAAAGCAAATTGGAAAAAATCATGATCTTGCAATTGAATTATGGGAAACTGGTTATCATGAAGCAAGACATTTAGCAAGTATGATTGCAGTTCCCAAACTTGTTACAAAATCATTAATGAATAAATGGGTGAAAGATTTTAATTCATGGGATATATGTGATGGAACGTGTAGTAATTTATTTTGCAAAACACCTTATGCTGTTGATAAAATTTTCGAATGGAGTAAAAGTAATAAAGAATTTGTTCGAAGAACTGCATTTTCATTAATTGCATATTTAGCAGTGCACGATAAAAAAAGGAACGACGAAGATTTTCTTTTATTTTTTGAGTTAATTAAAAAATATTCAACTGATGAACGAAATTTTGTAAAAAAAGCAGTTAATTGGTCTTTACGCCAAATTGGTAAAAGAAGTAGATCTTTAAATGAAAAAGCAATTCAACTTGCTGAAGATATAAAACAAATTGATTCCAGATCTGCAAAGTGGATTGCAAATGATGCAATAAAAGAATTAAAAAATCCTAAAACTTTAGCAAGAATTAAAAATTAATTTTCCACCTCTAATTCAACCAACTTTGATGAAACATTTTTAAGAAGGGATAATTTTCTTGCAATCTCTTTGTTTTGCTCATCAGTTCCAACTAATTCTAAAATAAGTAATCCTGAATCAGAACAATTGTCTAAAACGCCATCATGTATTCCTAATCTTGTCTTAATTAAACATCCCCAACCTGTTAAAATTTGTTGAACTTTTACTGCTTCTTCTTTTCTGTTTCCAATTAAAACTAACAAAATTGATTTTTTCATATTAGTCCCTTTTGTTGTAGTAAACATATAATCTAAAAAATAAAAAAACAATTGATTTATAATTATGCATATTTATAAATTTGCGACCAATTTAAAAATAAATTTAATGAAATAATATGCTTAACTATTTTGAAAATATGCCCGTAATTATAAGAACATCATTTATGCTAATTTTATCAAATATGTTTATGACATTTGCCTGGTATGGGCATCTGAAAAATTTGAGTGATAAAAAATGGTACCTTGCAGCAATTATAAGCTGGGGTATTGCATTATTTGAATATTTGCTTCAGGTTCCTGCAAATAGAATAGGCTATTCAGAATTGTCCCTTTCTCAACTAAAAATTCTTCAGGAAGTTATTACCTTATCTGTTTTTATTCCATTCGCAATGGTTTATATGAAACAACCATTTAAACTTGATTACATTTGGGCAGGTCTTTGTCTCATCGGAGCTGTTTATTTTATGTTTCGCTCCTGAAATATTTAATGTTTGTAGTTGAACCCCGTTCTAAACGGGGTTTTTTGTTTTAAATAATATTAAAAATAATTTGCATAATTATGCACAATAATGTATAATTATGCCCCAAATTTTTAAAGACTTTGTTATGATTAAAATCGCAATTATAGGAGCTTCGGGTTATTCCGGAGAAGAACTAATAAAAATATTATTAAATCATCCACATGCTGAAATAAAAAAACTCTATGGTTTTTCTTCTGCAGGATTGAATATTTCAAATGTTCATAAATCTTTAAAAGGAATTATTGATTTAACAGTTGAATCATTTGATGAAAATGATTTAAATGAAATTGATTTGGTGTTTATTGCTTTACCTTCAGGTGAATCAATGAATATTGTTCCAAAAATTTTTAATAAAGGAATTAAAATAATTGATCTTGGTGGCGATTTTAGATTAAAAAATTTAAATGAATTTGAAAAGTATTATAAGCATCACCATACTGCGATAAATTTATTAGAAAAATCTGTTTATGGATTATCTGAATGGAATGAAAGTAATATTTCAAAAGCTAAAATTGTTGCTAATCCCGGATGTTATCCCACTTCAATTCAGTTGGCATTATTACCTTTATTAAAAAACAAAATAATAAACGAAAATTTTATAAGCATTACTTCTTATAGCGGTACAAGTGGTGCAGGCAAATCGGTTTCTCAATCTATGATATTTTCTGAAGTGAATGAAAGTGTTAAAGCTTATAAAATTTCAACACATCAGCATATACCTGAAATAAAACAATATTTAAAATTTTTCAGTAATTCTGAACCAGACTTTTCTTTTATTCCACACTTGCTTCCAGCAACAAGAGGAATTTATACAACTATTTCAGCAAAAATAAATAGTGATTATGATATAAAAGTTATTGATGATGTTTATGAAAATGAATATTCAGAAAAGCCATTTGTAAGACTTTATAAACACGATATTCCGGAATTGAAAGATGTGATTCATACAAACTTTTGTGATATAAGCTGGAACTTAGATGAAAACAAAAATTTAATTCTAATTTCTGCTATAGATAACTTAATTAAAGGAGCTGCAGGTCAGGCAGTTCAAAATATGAATATAATGTTCGGTTTAAATCAAATTACAGGACTATTAAAATGTACAGAGAAGAAATGGTAGCAAAAAAATTAACAATAGGAATAACCGCTCCTAAAGGTTTTAAAGCAGTCGGAATTCATTGTGGAATTAAAAAAGCTAAAAATGATTTAGCTTTAATTTATAGCGAACGACCTGCAACTGCAGCGGGTGTTTTTACAAAAAATAAAGTTGTTGCTGCTCCTGTTATTCAATGTAAAAAAAGTTTAAACACATCAAATACTTTTCACGCTATTTTAATTAATAGTGGAAATGCAAATGCTTGTACTGGTCAACCTGGTTTAGATAATGCCTTCATTATGGCACAAGAAACAGCACAACGCTTAAATATTGAACCAAATCAAGTTTTTGTATCATCTACTGGTGTAATTGGTGAACAATTACCAATGGATAAAGTTGTAAATGGTATTAAGAATATTACAACATTAATAGAAGCAAGTGATGATTTATCTGCAGCACAAGCTATAATGACAACAGATACTTTCCCAAAGCTTTTTCATAAAACTTTTTTAATTAATGGAGTTGAAGTTTCTATTGGTGGAATTGCAAAAGGAAGTGGAATGATTCATCCGAATATGGCTACAATGTTGGCATTTATAACTACAGATGCTTTGATTGAAAAATCACTTCTGCAAAAAACATTAAAAAAAGTTACTGATTTAACTTTTAACAAAATAGTTGTTGATGGAGATACAAGCACAAATGACATGGTATTAATACTTGCAAATGGTGCAAGTGAAATTGAAATTTTCGAAAACACAAATGAATATAAAATTTTTGAAAAAAATCTTTATGATGTTTTAAGAAAACTTTCAATTGATATTGTAAAAGATGGTGAAGGAGCAACTAAATTAGTTGAAATAAATGTTGAGGGCGCTTTAACTGATGAAGATGCTGAAAAAGCTGCTCGTCAGGTTGCACTTTCCCCGTTAGTTAAAACTGCAATTCATGGTGAAGACGCAAATTGGGGAAGAATAATTGCAGCTGTAGGTTATTCAGGAATTGATTTTGCGCCGGAACTATTTGAAATAGAAATTAATGATGTTCCTATTCTAAAGAAAAATTATGAAGTTACTTTACCAAATCAATTAGCAAATCAAACTTTAAAATCATCAGAGATAAAAATTAATTTATACTTAAACATTGGAAAAGGAAAAGCAACAGTGTGGACTTGTGATTTTTCAGAAGAATATGTGAAAATAAATGGGAGTTACAGAAGTTGACAAATCCAATTTTTAGAAAAGAAGATGTTTTAGTTGAAGCGCTACCATTCATTCAACAATTTGAAGGGAAAACTTTTGTAATCAAATATGGCGGTGCAATTATGACTGATGAAAATTTAAAATCTATGATTGCACAAGATGTTACATTATTAAGAAAAATAGGAATCAATATTGTAATTGTTCATGGTGGAGGAAAAGAAATTACTTCACTTGCAGAAAAATTAAATATTGAATCAAAATTTGTAAATGGCCAAAGATATACAGATGAAAGCATGCGTGATATTGTGCAAATGGTTCTTGCTGGGTTAATTAATAAAGATATTGTAAGACGTATAAATATTCATGGCGGAAGAGCTGTTGGTATCAGTGGAATTGATGCAAATCTTATAACTGTAAATAATATAAATAAGGAATTAGGTTTAGTCGGTGAAGTTACTGATGTAAACTCATCATTTATTAAAAATTTATTAAACGATGGATATTTACCTGTAATTGCACCGATTGGAATTAATTCGGATGGAGTAATAAATAATGTTAATGCTGATTTAGCTGCAGGTCCTATTGCAGCATCAATTAATGCGGAAAAGCTTGTATATATTACAGATACTGATGGTGTCAAAGTAAATAACGAAACAATATCTCATCTTACTGAATCAGAATCTAAAAAATTAATTGAGCAAAAAATTATTTCAGGAGGAATGATACCAAAAGTTGAATCTGCATTAGCTGCAATTGATGCAGGTGTGCAGAAAGTTCATATAATAAATGGAAATGTTGAACATGCATTACTACTTGAAATTTTTACAAAGGAAGGCGTTGGTACAGAAATCGTAAATGAATAATTATTCAATTATATTTATGATTATTAATAACCATAATTTGAGGAAAACATGACTAAAAAGTTACAAGATATTCACAAACGCCATTCTTTAATAAAAACATTAATTTCATCACAAGATGTTTTTAACCAAACTCAATTAGTAAAGCTATTGAAACAAAATGGAATCAAAGTTACCCAAGCTACTCTTTCACGTGATTTAACAGAATTAGGAGTTGTTCGCGTTCCGACAACAAAAGGCGTTGTTTATAAAATTGATTCAACAGGTGTTGAAAAAACTTTGCAAAATCATTTATCAGAAGAAATTGTTTCGGTACAATCAAACGAATCTATTATTGTATTAAAAACTTTTCCGGGTCGTGCTCAGGGTGTTGCTCTTTTTATTGATAAAAATAATTTAAGTGAAATAATAGGAACAGTGGCTGGTGATGATACAATTATTATTGTTCCTAAATCAATAAAGTCAATTGATAAAACAATTCAACAATTAAAAAACATTATAGGATTTAAGTAATGGCAAAAAATAAAATAGTAGTTGCTTATTCAGGAGGTCTTGATACCTCAGTTATGGTTAAATGGTTAAAAGATAATTATGATGCTGAGATTATTACCTTTACTGGTAATCTTGGTCAAACAAAAGAACTAATCGGATTAGAAGAGAAAGCAAAAAAATCCGGAGCTTCAAAATCATACGTTGTTGATCTAACAAAAGAATTTATTGATGATTATGTTTTCCCGGCGTTAAAAGCAGGTGCAATGTATGAAGAAGCATATCCAATGGCTTGCTCTATCGGAAGACCTTTACTTGCAAAAACATTAGTTGATATTGCAAAACAGGAAGGTGCTAATATGGTTGCTCATGGCTGCACTGGTAAAGGTAATGACCAGGTTCGTTTTGAAGTTGCTGTTGGTGCATTAGCTCCGGATATTCAATCAATTGCTCCTTTAAGAACATGGGAATTTAAAAGCCGTGAAGAAGAAATTGAATACGCTGCAAAACATAACATTCCGGTTTCTGCTACAAAAGAAAATCCTTATTCAATTGATGAAAATATTTGGGGAATTGCAATTGAATGCGGTGTTTTAGAAGATCCTATGGTTGAACCTCCTGCAGATGCATTTCAAATTACTGTTTCACCCGAAGAAGCACCTGATGAACCTGAATATGTAATTGTAGAATTTGAAAAGGGTATTCCTGTTGCTGTCAATGGAAAAGAAATGGATAGTGTTTCACTTGTTAAGGAATTAAATAAAATTGGTGGAAGAAATGCAATTGGAAGAATTGACATGATTGAAAATAGATTGGTTGGAATTAAATCACGAGAAGTTTATGAAGCTCCTGCAGGTGTAATTCTACATACAGCTCATAAAGAATTAGAAAGAATTACTTTAGAAAAATCTGTAGCACATTATAAAACTCATGTTGCACAAGAATATGCTAATTTGATTTACAATGGTTTATGGTTTTCACCTTTAAGAGAAGCTTTACAAGCATTTGTTGATAAAACTCAGGAAAAAGTAACTGGCATGGTTAAACTAAAATTGTACAAAGGAAATATTATTGTTTCAGGTAGAACTTCACCTTATTCATTATATGACCCGGAACTTGCTACATACACTGCCGCGGATCAATTTGACCATAAAGCTTCTGAAGGATTTATAAAAATATTCGGATTACCATATAAAACAATTAACAGAGTAATGCAAAAAGCTGAAAATGAAAGTCTTGTTTAATTAAATTGAGAATATCTAATGGCAATTTGGAATAGCAGATTTAAAAAAAGTTTTGATAAAAGCGCTTTAAAATTTTCATCTTCAATTGATATTGATGGAAAACTTTTTCGCGAAGATATTGATGGCAGTAAAGCTCATGTAAAAATGTTGATGAAACAAAAAATAGTTTCAACTAGTGATGGTAATTCAATACTTAAAGCTTTAGAAGAAATAAGAAATGAAATATCAAATGGTAAATTAAATTTTGATTGGCAAAAGGAAGATATTCATTCATTGATTGAAGAAAGACTAGTTGAAAAAATTGGTGAAAGAGGAAAAAGACTTCATACTGCAAGAAGCAGAAACGACCAAATTGCCTTAGATGAAAGACTTTATTTAAGAAATGAAATTAAGAATCTTTTAAAACTAATTACTGATTTTCAAAAAGTATTATTAAAACAAGCACAACAAAATAAAACTACAATTATCAGTGGATATACACATTTACAACAAGCCCAACCGATTTTATTTGCTCATCATTTAATAGCATATATTTCGATGTTACAGAGAGATAAAGAAAGGTTTATTGATTTAATGAAAAGAGTAAATCTTTCACCACTTGGAGCTGCAGCATTAGCCGGAACAACACTTCCGATTGATAGAAATTTTGTAGCAAAAAATTTAGGTATGAATGGAATTATCATAAACTCTCTTGACGCCGTTTCTGATAGAGATGTAATTATTGAGTTTATTAATAATTGTTCAATTGTTATGATGCATTTATCAAGATTTTCTGAAGAAATGATTTTATGGAGTTCACAGGAATTTTCTTTTGCAAAAATTGATGATTCATTTGCAACGGGTAGCAGTTTAATGCCACAAAAGAAAAATCCGGATATTGCTGAATTAATTCGCGGAAAAGTTGGTAGAGTTTATGGTTCTTTAATAGGTATTCTTACAATAATGAAATCGTTGCCGCTTGCTTACAATCGAGATATGCAAGAAGATAAAGTACATCTTTTGGAAGCAGCAACTACTACAAAAGATTCATTATTAATGGCAGCACAGCTTTTAAATAATACTAAATTCAACAAAAACCGATTTGAAAAAGAATTAGATGGAAATTTACTTTTATCAACAGACTTAGTTGATTATCTGGTAAGAAAACAAGTTCCTTTTAGAAAAGCACATCACATTGTTGGAGAAATTGTTGCTTTATGTGTTCAGAAAAATATTAAATTAAATCAGTTACCAATACAAGAATACAAACAGTTTTCTGTAAAATTTGAAGAAGATATTTTCGAATTATTAACTGCAAAAAAAAGCATTCAAAATAAAATATCACAGGGAAGCACTTCTCCAAAAGAAGTTGAAAAACAAATTCAAAACTGGAAAAGAGTACTTAAAAAATTTTAGCTTAATAAAAATTTAATTTAAAAAACCTTCCAAATTAACTTCTATAAACTTATTTTTAGTATAAAACAAAATAAGTTTTTAACCGTCATATATAAGTCAATTATAAAAACAAACTGGAGCTAATATGAAGCACGAAAAAAATCTTTGGTGGTTACCATCATTGATTCTAATTGTTTATTCTACTTTACTACTTTCAACTGATATTATCGCTCAATACAAAAATGGTTTTGATTTATCAAATCTTGATAAGTCAGCTGACCCGACAAAAAACTTTTATCAATTTGCTGTTGGTGGTTGGGTAAAAAATAATCCGATTCCAGATGACCAGGTTCGTTGGGGTTCTTTTACAATTTTAGCTGAAGATAATAATAAAATACTTCGCGAGATTATCGAAGCAGCTTCATCAAAACAAGATTGGGAAAAAGGATCAGCTAAACAAAAAATTGGTGATTTTTATGCCGTTGCTATGGATTCAGTTAAAATTGAAAAACTAGGATATAAACCTATCGTTCCCGATCTCAAAAAAATTGATGCACTCAATAAAAAAGATTTGGTAAAATTTTTAGCTGAAGAATACTTAAATGGTAGCGGTTACATTTTTGGTTTTGCTGTTACAATTGATGCAAAGAAAAGTGATTCTTACATTCCATATTTAGGACAAGGTGGTTTGGGTTTACCAGATGTTGAGTATTACACAAAAGATGATAATCGTTCAAAAGAAATCCGTGAAAAATATTTAGTGCATGTTGCTAATATGTTTAAATTAATTGATGTTAACCCTGAACTTGCAAATCAATATGCACAAAAGGTTTTAGATATAGAAACAAAACTTGCAAAAGTTTCAAATACTCGTTTAGAAAACAGAGATCCTCTCAAAACTTATAATAAAATGACCGTTGATAATCTTATCAAACTTTCACCCGATTTTAATTGGAAAGAATTTTTTGAAGGTGTTGGATTACCAAATTTAAATCTTCTGAATGTTGCACATCCAAAATTCTTTAAAGGCTTAGGTGAAATTTTAAATGGTGTTCCATTCGAAGATTGGAAAATATATTTCAAATGGAATGTATTAAGAAATTCTGCTAATGCTCTTAGTTCACCATTTGTAAACGAAAGATTCGATTTTACACAAAGATTTTTAAATGGTGCTAAAGCAATGCCTCCAAGATGGAAAAGAGTTGTTCAATCAATTAATATGTCGATGGGTGAACTTCTTGGTCAGTTATATGTAGAAAAATATTTTCCACCGGAAGCTAAAGAAAGAGCAAAAAAAATAGTTGACAACTTACTTGTTTCGATGAAAGAAAGAATAGAAGGTTTAGAGTGGATGAGTGCTGATACAAAAAAACAAGCACTAACAAAGTTAAGTACATTTGGAGTTAAAATTGGTTATCCAGATAAATGGCGCGACTATAGTGAATTAGAAATTGCAAGA
The DNA here is from genome assembly GCA_026417375.1 of Melioribacteraceae bacterium. Lineage (GTDB taxonomy): Bacteria > Bacteroidota > Ignavibacteria > Ignavibacteriales > Melioribacteraceae > Stygiobacter. Next base: position 90,775 of record JAOADJ010000013.1, read on the forward strand.
GATTCTTATGCAAAAAATTTAGAAAGAGTTTCTAAATGGTCACGTAAACAAATGCTTGCACGTTTAGGTAAACCTGTTGATAAACAAGAATGGTTTATGAGTCCTCAAACAGTTAATGCTTCATATAATCCAACTAAAAATGAAATTACTTTTCCGGCTGGAATATTACAACCACCATTTTTTAATCAAAATGCAGATGATGCAATAAACTATGGAGCAATGGGTGCTGTAATTGGACATGAAATAACTCATGGTTTTGATGATCAGGGAAGAAAGTTTGATGAAAATGGAAACATACGCGAATGGTGGACAAAAGAAGATGGTCAAAAATTTCAGGAAAGAGCACAAAAATTAGTTAATCAATATAATAGCTTTGTAGTTGTTGATACTTTCAAAGTTAATGGTGCTTTAACTTTAGGTGAAAACATTGCTGATCTTGGTGGATTAACTGTTTCATTAAACGCATTTAAGAAAACAGAACAATACAAAAAAGGGGAAATGATCGATGGCTTCACTCCTCTTCAAAGATTCTTTTTAGGTTGGGCACAAGTTTGGGCTACTAATGCTCGTGATGAATATTTAAAAATGCAGGTAAAGACCGATGTTCATTCTCCTTCTGTACAAAGAGTAAATGGACCACTAATGAATATTCCAGAATTTTGGGAAGCATTTGGTGTTAAGCAAGGTGACCAAATGAGAAACCCTGAAGATAAAGTTGTTCATATATGGTGATTAAATTATGAAATAGTTTAATTAATTAGATCAAGAGTTAGATTTAATATTAATCTTGCTCTTGATCTTTTTTTATAAATTTTTCAATAAGAGAAAAAAATGTATTCATTAGAAGTAAGAAATTTGACTAAAACATTTAATAAAATAGTTGCTGTTGATAACGCATCGTTTGAAGTACCAGATGGTTCTATTTTCGGATTAATAGGTAGAAATGGTGCTGGCAAAACAACAACTATTAGAATGATGATGGGAATTTATCTGCCTGATAGTGGTGATGTTGTATTAAAAGGAGTAAAAATTGGTCCGGAGTTTAAAAGCAAAGTTGGTTATCTACCCGAAGAACGTGGACTTTATAAAAAGATGAAAGTTATTGATACACTTTACTACTTTGCAGAAATTAAAGGTAAAAGAAAAAATGAAGTTCACAGAAAAGCGGATGAATATTTAAAACGATTTGATCTTTATGATAGAAGATTATCCAAAGTAGAAGATTTATCAAAAGGAAATCAACAAAAAGTTCAGTTCATTGCAACTATTCTTCACGACCCGGATTTTATTATTCTTGATGAACCATTTAGTGGTTTAGATCCGGTTAATACAAATTTATTAAAAGATATAATCCTCGAAATGAAACAGAAAAGGAAAGTGATAATATTATCAACTCATCTTATGGATTATGCTGAAAAATTATGCGATCATGTTGCAATGATTGACCATGGTAAAATAATACTAAAAGGTTCATTGAATGAGATTAAACAAAAATTTTCGCAGAAAAATGTTAGTTTAACTTTTGATGGTGATATTTCATTTTTATATAATCATCCAATTGTCGAAAAGATAGAAAATTTTGGCAACACAACAGGAATAAGATTAAAAGAAGCTAATCAAACTCAGGAACTATTAAAATTGCTAATAGAAAAAAATATTAATGTTAAAAAGTTTGATGCAAATGATATTTCATTACAAGAAATATTTATTGAACTTGCCGGGAAAGATGAAGATTTTATAAAGAAGGAGGTTGCCAATGTTTAACTTTAGAGTTCTCGCTGTTGTAAAAAGAGAATTAATGGAAAAACTTTTTTCAAAAGCTTTTATTACAATGACTCTTTTAGTTCCCGGATTAATTTTTTTAATGCTTGGAATTCAGGCACTTCTTTATTCAAGTGAGAAGAAAAATTTAAGAATTGATATTATAACTGAATCAGATAATCTTACTTCAGCTTTCCGGAATGACTTTTTAGAAAGTGAATATTCAAAAAACGGAAAGTATATTTTTTCTTTTCAAACAATGAATAAGGAAGAATTAAAAAAATATCTCGAAGGGAAAAAGAAAGATTTGATTGACGAAAAACTTGGTGGAATAATTTTTATTCCATCAACTGCAATGAAAGATAAAAAAGTTGAATATTATGCAAAGAGTTCACAAAATATTTCACTGTTCAAAGATTTAGATGGATTAATAAACAAAACTTTGATAGATCAATATTTTAATAATAAAACTTTATCGAAAGAAGAGTTGGATTTTGCAAGACTTGGAGTTGATTTTACAGGATTTAAAGTTTCTGAAGAAGAAGGTATAAAAGAAGAAGGTTACGGTAATTTAGTTCTTGCATATTTATTTACATTTTTACTTTATATCAGCTTATTAATGATTGGTCAAATGACAATGCAATCTGTAATTGAAGAAAAGGGAAACAGAATTGTAGAAGTAATACTTTCATCTGTTAGTCCAACTGAATTAATGACCGGAAAAATTTTAGGTGCAACATTAACAGGAATTATTCAAATGGCAATATGGCTTTCGCCGGTTATTTTGTTAATGTCAACCACAATATTTGTTTTACCAAAAGAATTATTATTCAGTATTAATGGTGGTGTGATTGTTTATATGTTAATAAACTTTTTTATTGGACTATTAACTTTCATTGGATTATTTGCAATGCTTGGAGCAATATTTGATAATCCGCAAGATGCTTCAAGTGGTACTATGCCTGTAATGATGTTAATTATAATACCATTTTTTATTGCACTTTCAATGATGGAAAACCCAAACAGACCGGTTGCAGAAATTGCTTCTCTTTTTCCTTTTGCTTCGATTATTGTAATGCCTGCAAGAATGACTTTAGTTGGTGTTCCTTTCTGGCATTTATTATTAGCTGTTGTAATTAATATTTTAACTTTTGTTGCAATATTTCCAATTGCAGGTAAAATATATAGAGTAGGAATTTTAAGGACTGGTAAAAAGCCAAAGTGGGGAGAAGTAATTAAGTGGTTAAAGTATAAATATTAAAAAAAGTAAATGGGAAGAGTAAATCTTCCCATTTTAATTTTTATTATGCAGAAATAACTTCAATTTCCGGATTAACTTCTCTTCGTAATAAATTTTCAATTGCAACTAAAGTACCTCTGATTGAACTTGGGCAACTTCCGCAAGCACCCTGATAACGTATCTTTAATGTTGTTCCTTCAATACCCATAACTTCTAATCCGCCACCATCTCCAGCAAGAGCTGGTCGAACTCTTGTATCTAAAACTTCATTGATTTTTTTTAACAATTCTGTTTCATCAATACTTTTGGTTTGGAATGATTCTCTTTCTTGTGGTATTAAAGATTTATCAAAATTTTTAATGAATTCAACAAATGGTCTTTGAATATTCCCCCATGCAACTTTCGGATCTTTTTCAATAGTAATAAATTTATCCATATAAAAAACGGAAACGACTCCATCAATTTCAAATATTCCTTTTGCAAGTGGATCTTTTTCAGCTTCTTCTTTTGATTTATAATTTCTTGTTTCTCTTATTAATAGTTTTTCATTTAATATAAATTTTAATGCTTGTGGATTTGGTGTCAAATCAACATCTTGTACTTGTAACATAATTTCATTCTCCTTTCTTTTACTAAACGAAATTTAATAAATATTAGTTTCTTTTTTATCGGTTTTCAATTATTAAAACAAACTCTCCTTTTAATTTATTTTCTTCCACTATCTTTAAAATTTCTATTGCACTTCCTCTAAAAAATTTTTCTGTTGGTAAAGTTAAGTTGAAAGCAAGAACTAATTTTATTTTATCTGAAAAGATATTAGCAACGTCAAACAATAAAGTTTTTAATCTATAAGGTGTTTCCATAATAATTAATAGTTCTTTGATGCTTTTTAATTTTTGCAATTCTTTTTTTCTTAGATCTGTTTTAGGTGAAAGCCAACCTGCAAAGTAAAATTTATCTAAGTTAAAACCAGAACCAACAAGAGCCGCCATTATTGAACTTGCACCCGGAATAGGAATTACATCAATATTTGAATTAATACATAACTGAACTAAATGTGTTCCGGGATCTGAAAACAAAGGTGTACCGCAATCAGAAATTAATGCTGCTTCCTTTTTTTCTTTTAATAATTTTAATATTTCAAAAGTAGAATTTTCTTCGTTGTGCTCATTTAAAGAAATTAATTCTTTGTCGATTTTTAGGTGGGATAAAAATCTTTTTGCTTCTTTGTACTCTTCACAAATTATAAAGTCAACTTTATTTAAAATATTTATTGCCCGTATCGTTATATCGTCATAATTACCAATGGGTGTTGATACAATATAAAGTTTTGAATTGCTCATTTATTAAAAAGAGCTTCGAAATAATTTGACTTAAAATATTTCTTGTAAGCTATCAATTAATTTTTCAAGTTCAACTACTTTTTTGTTTCCTGATCTACGATTTTTTATTTCAACTTTATTTTCTTTTAAATTTTTCTCACCAACTATAATCTGAATTGGCATTCCAAGTAAATCTGCATCATTAAATTTAACACCAGCACTTCCTTCAATTCTATCATCAAACAAAACTTCAAAACCTTCTTTTTGTAAATCGTTATATAATTTTTCTGTTGTTTCTGCAACAAGAGAATTTTTCATGTTCAACCCAATTAAATGAATGTCAAATGGAGAAAGAGGGTCTTTCCAAATAATTCCTTTATCATCATAATTTTGTTCTATAAAACATGCAAGAATTCTTTCCACACCAATTCCATAGCTACCCATTACAACTGGTTTTTCTTTCCCGGTTTCATCAAGAAACATAACACCAAGTGCTTCTGAATATTTTGTACCAAGTTTAAAAATATGTCCAAGTTCTATTGCTTTGAATACATCTAATTGAGAACCACAACGGATACATTTTTCACCGGATTTAACAATTCTTAAATCATGATATTCAATGTTTGGAACATCGCGCATTAAATCAATTCCACCAATATGATAATCATTTTTATTTGCACCACTGTAAAGATTATTTCCATCTTTTAAAAGTAAATCCGCAATAATTTTATGTTTAAAACCAATTGGTCCAATAGAACCTGCATCTGCACCTGAAATTTCTTTTAATTCATCCGGATGAGCAGGACGAACATTGCCACCTAAAACATTTGTTAATTTTGTTTCATTTACTTCGTCATTGCCAAGCATTAAAACTAAAACAGGTTTATCATCATTAATATAAATTCTTGATTTTGCTGTTTGTCTTTCATTAATTTTTAAGAAAGCACAAAGATCATCAATTGATTTTACATTTGGTGTATGAATATCGAAAATTTCTTTGCTTTCATTTTCTCTTTCAATTGGTTGTGCATTTGATTGAGCTACTTCAACGTTCGCAGCATAGCCACAACTTTCACAATATGCAACTGTATCTTCACCAGCTTCACTTTTAACCATAAATTCTTCGCTTTTACTTCCACCCATTGCACCACTAGATGCACCAACGACAAAATATTTTAATCCACATCTATCAAAAATTGCTCTGTATGCTTTATCGTGAAGTTCATAACCAACATCAAGACCTGCTTCATCTTTATCGAGTGTGTAAGCATCTTTCATTATAAATTGTCTTCCACGAATTACACCGCTACGTGGTCTTGGTTCGTTTCTAAACTTAGTTTGTATTTGATACCAGATTTGTGGTAAATCTTTATATGAAACTATCTCTCCTTTTGCATGGAAAGCAACAATTTCTTCGTGAGTTGGTGCTAAAACATAATCGCGATTTTTTACATGAAACAAAATATCTCCAAATGCTTCAACACGACCTGTTTGTTCCCATATATCTTTAGGATTTAAAGCCGGATAATGAAATTCCTGACCGCCAATATTATTCATTTCTTCCCGAATAATATCCATTATTTTTCTTAATACTTTATAACCTAATGGTAACCAAGAATAAATTCCGGCTGATAACTGACGAACTAAACCAGCACGAATCATTAAAATGTGACTTGGTATAACTGCTTCAGAAGGATTTTCCTTCAATGTTGGTATAAACGATTTACTTAATCTCATCTTCTTTAAAGTTTGTTAAAAAATGTTGGGCAAAGATAAGAAATGGATATGCTAAATGTAATATGAAATTAAATTTATTCTTAATTTTATAAAAACAATTTGAGTTAAAAATGAGTAATAAAAATCTCGATATGAATAAAGATGAATTTATTTCTGTTGGGAAAAATTTAATTGAGTGGGCAGCAAATTACTTAGAAAACATTGAATCACTTGATGTTTTACCAAAAATAAAACCGGGTGAAATAAAAAATAATTTACCACAATCACCACCTTTTAACAGTGAAAAATTTGATGAAATAATTTCTGATTTAGATGAAAAAATTTTACCCGGAATAACACATTGGCAACACCCAAATTTTATGGCATATTTTGCTTCAACTGCAAGTGGACCCGGTATTTTAGCAGATTTAATAAGTTCAACTTTTAACTCGAATGGAATGATATGGAAAACATCTCCAGCATTAACCGAACTTGAGCAAACAGTATTAATATGGTTTAGAAAAATGTTGAACTTTCCCGAAAGTTTTAAAGGTATTGTTTATGATACAGCATCTGTAAGTTCTTTACATGCAATAGCAGCAGCACGTGAATATGTTAGTTTAGGAATCAGAGAAAATGGAATGTCATCAACAAATAAATTAAGATTATATTGTTCAGAACACGCTCATAGCTCGATTGAAAAAGCATGTTTAACGCTTGGTTTGGGTTTAAATGGAGTTAAAAAAATTCCGATTAATGATAAATTTGAAATGATAACTGATGAATTAGAAAAAGCAATAGATGAAGACAAAGCAAACGGAATAATTCCAATGTGTGTTGTTGCAACCATTGGTACAACGTCCACTACTTCAGTCGATCCTGTTGATGAAATTTCTAAAATATGTCAGAAGCAAAATATCTGGCTTCATGTTGATGCTGCTTATGCTGGTGTTACTTCAATGTTACCCGAAATGAAAAAATATTTTACAGGAATTGAAAATGCTGATTCAATTGTTACAAATCCACATAAATGGTTATTTGTTCCAATTGATTTTAGTGTATTATTTATTCGAAAACCAGAGACATTAAAAAAAGCATTCTCATTAGTTCCTGAATATTTAAAAACTAATGAAGATTCTGAAGTTGAAAATTTTATGGATTACGGAATTCAACTCGGAAGAAGATTTCGTGCATTAAAATTATGGTTTGTAATTCGTTACTTCGGAGTTGAAGGACTTCAAAAAAGAATCAGAGAACATATTAGAATTGCTCAACTATTTTCAAACTGGGTTGATGAAAGTGAAGAATTTGAAAGACTTGCTCCGGTTCCATTCAGTACAGTTTGTTTTAGATACAAACCAAAATCCATTAATGATGAAAACAAATTAAATGAATTAAATGAAAAGCTAATTAATAAAATAAATGAAACCGGAAGATTATTTTTATCACATACAAAATTAAATGGAAAGTTTACTATAAGATTGGTTATTTCAGGAATAAGACAGGAAGAAAGACATGCAAAAGAAGCCTGGGAGTTAATTAAAAATTTAGCAAGTAATCTTTAGAGTGTTATTTCCAATTATTCAATTGTCATTAGTTTTTTAATAAATATTTACTGTAGAAAATATTTTGCTTTTTGTTTTTTGCAACACAATAAGAAAAATTTGGAACAATTGAATAAGCGCCAAGTTTTCCATCTTTTCTTAAAGCAATAAAACCAACTTGTGTTCTTTCATTATTCTTAAGAAGTTTTTTTATTCTATCAATTGCAATTTTACAAGCATGTTCAGGTGAATAACCTTCTCTCATTTTTTCAACAATTAAAAAAGCGCCACAGGTTTTAATAACCAATTCACCTAAACCGGTTGCAACAGCTCCACCAACTTGATTATCAACAAATAAAGCTGCACCTATTATAGGAGAATCTCCAACTCTTCCATGCATTTTATAAGCCATTCCGCTTGTTGAAACACCACCACTCATATTTCCTTTTGAATCAATTGCAAGCATACCAATTGTATCATGATCTATTCTATTTTGATTTATGTTTTTGCTTTTCCAATCGAGATAATCTTGTTTTGATTGTTCAGTTAAAAGGTTTTCTTCTTTCATTCCACATTCTAATGCAAAATTTTTTGCACCATTGCCAACAATCATTACATGTTTTGTTTTCTCCATTACAAGTCGTGCAAGTGAAATTACATTTTTAATATTTTCAACTGCGGCAACCGAGCCAGCATTTCCTTTCCAATCCATAATTGAAGCATCTAAAGTGACAATACCATTTTCATCGGGATAACCACCAATGCCAACGGTTCTGATATTCGGGTCATCTTCTGCAACTCTAATTCCATATTCAACTGCATCAAGAGATGATTTATTTTGTTCTAAAATTTCATAAGCTTTTTGTGTTGATTTAATTGTTTCGTCCCAAGTTGAAACCGCCATTAAATTATTTGATTTAGAAAATGAGAATGAATTATTTGCAGTAATATTATTTATTAATATACCACTTGTTGCAAGTGAAATTTTTTTTACAAAATCTCTTCTTGATGTTTTCATTTATTTTTTTTGTTCAATATGTTGATTGATTTTAGTCAATTCAGGATTATTTTCTAAAAAGTTTATTACTTCAGTTAAACCAAAAAAATTGTTTTTAATAAATAATGAGTCATAAATAATTTTAATTAAAGAATAATCTTCTTGCGTATCAACAGTTAATCTATAGAATGAATAATCTTTTTTATGTTTGAATGAAAGGAGTTTGAAAAGATCAGGATGATTATAAATAAAAGGAGTAACATGTTCACGTTCAGATAAATTTTCAGCTTCAATAAATGCTTTTTCTAAAGCATTGAAAGAAAACACTTCGGTATCATAACCACGTGGAAAAGTTCTTTCTAAAACATTGCTTGCGTAATCAACATTATTATTTAAATAAAAATTGATTACTTCATCTATTATATTAGAATCAATTAAAGGACAATCTGCAGTTATTCTAACAATTAAATCTGACTGAAACTTTTTTGCGGCATAATAATAACGACTTAAAACATCATCAGAACTTCCACGAAAAAAATTAATATTATTATTAATGCAAAAGTTTTCAACTAAATCATCTTCTTCTAAATCTGTTGTGGCAACAATAACATTTTTAATAAGCTTTGATTTTTTAACTCTTTCAACAACATGCCATAAAATTGGTTTATCGAAAAGTGGCAAAAAAATTTTTTGAGGTAATCTTGTTGATCCAAGTCGGGCTTGAATAATTGCTGTAATATTTATTTTATTATTATTCAATCAAATCCCAGGTTAAAGGAGTTCCTTTTTCAATTTTAGTTTTAGCTTTTTTACCAATAACATGCTCTAAATATTTTGGTGGCAATCCATAATTTGGTCTGATTGAACGCACATTATCTTCGGTAAATAATTCACCTTTGTTAATATCTTTAACAACAAAAAGTGAACGAGAAAATTTTCTGCTTTGGTTTAATTTTTCAGTTAATTCAAAATTTGGTGTACCAATAGATTTTTCTACATTTCTAATTGATTCAACCATTTTAATAAATTCTTCGGGTTCAAGTGAAAAAGATGAATCTGGTCCGCCAATTTTTCTATCTATTATAAAATGTTTTTCGATAACTTTTGCTCCAAGTGTAACAGCAGCAATTGGAACTTCAATACCAAGAGTATGATCTGAAAGTCCAACTATTATATTGAATTTATCAATTAAAAATTTAATTGCGGAAAGGTTTGCATTTTCAATAGGAGCAGGATATTCAGATGTACATTTAAGCAAAACAATTTGTTCATTATTAACTTCTCTGCAAGTAGCAACAGCTTCTTCAATCTCTTCTAAAGTTGCAATTCCGGTTGATATAATTATTGGTTTGTTTTTCGAAGCTATATATTTAATTAAAGGTAAATCTGTTATTTCAAATGATGCAACTTTATAAGCTGGAACGTTAATACCTTCTAAAAAATCAACAGCTGATTTATCAAATGGAGATGAAAAGCAAATTAGTCCTAAACTTTCGGCATATTCTTTTAATTTTGG